>CAWEEC010000101.1:0-9276 GCA_963807785.1 uncultured Gammaproteobacteria bacterium
GATGCTCTCCTGCCTGACCGAGAAAGGTGCCGATGTTGCGCTGCAGGCACTGGAACTGGGTGCCATTGATTTTGTCCGCAAGCCCGTTTCAGACCTGAACCACAACCTCGAGGAGTACAGCGCGGAAATTATCACCAAGGTGAAGGCCGCGGCTACAGCCAGGGTACGGGCCTATACGGACAGGCCGTCCGAAGCGCTACTGCTGGATGCATTACCTGCTGACACTGCAATGCACGACAATCATACAACCAATGCCGCCGCGGCCAGCACCGACTCAATCATCGCTATCGGCGCATCCACCGGTGGTACCGAGGCGATTAAATCGCTGTTGGCAACAATGCCGATCAGCTCGCCCGGCACGGTCATCACCCAGCATATCCCTGCCGCTTTCAGCGCACGATTTGCGAAAAATCTGAACCATGCTTGTGCCATGAATGTGTGTGAAGCAGAGGATGGCCAGCAAATACAGCGGGGGCATGTTTACATCGCACCGGGAGACAGGCACCTGATAGTGGAAAGTAAAAATAAACACTATTACTGCAAGCTAAGCGATGATCCACCGGTCAACAGGCACAAGCCGTCTGTTGATGTACTTTTTCGATCTGTTAGCCAAACCGCGGGCCCCAACGCTGTTGGTGTCCTGCTTACAGGCATGGGTAAGGATGGTGCCCAGGGTCTGCAAGAAATGCAGCGCGCCGGCGCGCTGACGATTGCCCAGGATGAGCACAGCAGCATTATCTGGGGAATGCCCGGAGCCGCGGTCAAACTGGGGGCTGTAGACAGGGTCATGTCGTTGGCCAGTATTCCAAATGCACTAATTACACATCAAATGCCGCAAACTGATTTTATGACTGTTACAAACAACAAGAACTAACGAGAGGAACATTACGATGAATATTATTGTGGTAGATGACAGCATGGCTATGCGCCTGATAGTAATGAAAACATTACGCGAAGCCGGTTATGAAGGTCATGATATTGCCCAGGCTGCAGATGGTGCAGAGGCCCTTGAAATGATCAAGGCAGATACGCCCGACATGGTGCTGTGTGACTGGAACATGCCGAACATGACAGGACCTGAGTTATTGCAGCAATTGAATAATGAAGGTATTGCACCTGTGTTTGGTTTTGTCACCACCGAATCGACGCCGGAAATGAAAAGCAAGGCTGATGAACTCGGCGCAAAATTCTTGATTGCCAAGCCGTTTACGCCTGAATCATTCAAGATAACACTGGATCCTTTTTTTAATTAACTGAATGCATTGATACAGGAACTGCATACCCCGCACTTGATCAGTGATGAGCAATACGCAAACGCGCTACGCTGAACACGGACGACAGCCTGCGAGCGGTATGAAGCCTGTGCATCTGCATTACATAGACAGGAGCTAATACAATGGCAACCATACACCCGGTACCGAATGATACCCAGATCCGCCAGATATTCGCCATGCTGTTTGGCAATGACCTGGTACTGGATTCCGGCAAGCCGGACACATCGGATGACGCAAGCAGCATCTATGCCATCTTCATCAATGATGAAGGCAAGCAGGTGACGGCATGCGTCTGTGACCACCACTTCGCCGCCTTTGCCGGTTGCGCATTGACCAGGATCCCCATCGGCGGTGCCGAGGATGCTGCCAATACAGGAGAATTCACCGAAATGATGCTGGGCAACCTGCACGAAATCATGAACATCTGCTCGCGCCTGTTCATGAACAACAGCAGCCCTCACCTACGGCTGGATACGGTATACCCTGCCCCTGACAAGGTCCCGGACGAGGCCAGGGCCATGCTGGATGCCTGCCAGGAACGCGTTGACTTTACCGTATCGATACCCGGGTATGGCAAGGGCGGTTTATCTTTTCTGTGTACATGAAGATTCTATGTACATGAGGATAAAACGCCTGCCGATACCGATCATGGCGCGGTTCATCCGGAAACAGGCAGAGAAAACTCAAGGGCAAAACAAAAGCCCCACTGTTTCCAGCGGGGCTTTCTGTTTTTCAGGCTGGTGAAAGAGCAGCTTACATCATGCCGCCCATTCCGCCCATGCCACCCATATCAGGTGCACCAACAGCTTCATCCTTCGGCAGCTCTGCAACCATGCACTCGGTGGTGATGAGCAGGCCTGCAACAGATGATGCGTTCTGCAGTGCTGAGCGGGTTACCTTGGTTGGATCGAGAATACCCATCTGTACCATGTCACCATACTCACCGCTGGCCGCGTTGTAACCGTAGTTACCTTTACCTTCTGCCACCTTGGCAAGTACCACGGAAGCCTCATCACCGGCATTGCTGACGATCTGGCGCAACGGATCTTCCATTGCACGCAAGGCAATATTAACACCGATGTCCTGATCGTGGTTGTCACCTTTAATGCCTTTGATTGCAGCACAGGCACGAATCAGTGCAACACCACCGCCAGGAACGATACCTTCTTCGACCGCAGCACGGGTAGCGTGCAGCGCGTCTTCAACACGCGCTTTCTTCTCTTTCATTTCAACTTCAGTTGCAGCACCAACCTTGATCACTGCCACACCGCCAGCCAGCTTGGCTACACGTTCCTGCAGTTTTTCGCGATCGTAGTCAGAAGTTGCATCTTCGATCTGGACACGAATCTGAGATACACGTGCCTGAATATCAGCAGCCTGGCCTGCGCCATCAACAACCGTTGTGTTTTCCTTGCTGACAGTTATACGCTTGGCGTTACCGAGATCATCCAGCGTGGCCTTTTCAAGTGACAGGCCCACTTCTTCCGAGATAACGGTTCCACCGGTAAGCACAGCGAGGTCTTCCAGCATGGCCTTACGGCGATCACCGAAGCCCGGTGCCTTAACCGCTGCAACCTTGACGATACCGCGCATGCTGTTTACAACCAGCGTTGCCAGGGCTTCGCCTTCAACATCTTCTGCAATGATCAGCAATGGTTTTCCGGACTTGGCCACGTTTTCCAGTACCGGCAGCAGGTCGCGAATGTTGGATACCTTTTTGTCGTAAAACAGTATGTAAGGATCTTCGAGTTCCGCACTCATGTTGTCCTGGTTGTTGACAAAGTAAGGTGACAGGTAACCGCGATCAAACTGCATACCTTCTACGATATCCAGTTCGTCTTCCAGTGATGTACCTTCTTCGACGGTGATAACACCTTCTTTACCGACCTTGTCCATGGCATCAGCAATAATGTTACCGACTGTGCTGTCAGAGTTTGCTGAAATAGTTGCTACCTGTGCGATTGCTTCACTGCTGTCACAGGGCTTTGACTGGCTCTGTAATGATGCCACTGCCGCAATAACGGCCTTGTCGATGCCACGTTTCAGGTCCATCGGGTTCATACCGGCAGAAACAGATTTCATGCCTTCACGCACAATGCCCTGAGCCAGCACGGTAGCAGTGGTTGTACCGTCGCCTGCTATATCAGAAGTTTGTGAAGAAACCTCCTTCACCATCTGCGCACCCATGTTTTCGAACTTGTCTTCCAGTTCGATTTCCTTGGCAACTGAAACACCGTCTTTGGTTACAGTCGGCGCACCGAATGCTTTCTCAAGCACTACGTTACGGCCTTTCGGTCCCAGTGTTACTTTGACCGCATTGGCCAGTGTGTTAACGCCCTTGATCATACGACTACGAGCGTCATCACTAAATTTTACGTCTTTAGCTGACATGATTATTTTCCTCTTAACTCTCTTTAAATTGGTTACGCTGCAAGAACACCCAGAATGTCTTCTTCTTTCATGATCAGCACGTCTTCACCATTGATCTTGATTTCTGTTCCGGAGTATTTACCAAACAGAACCTGATCTCCCACTTTCACATCCAGTGCGAGTAATTCGCCGCTGTCTGTAACCTTGCCGTTTCCTACAGCCACAATTTCCCCTTTTTGTGGTTTTTCAGCTGCAGAATCAGGAATCACGATACCACCAGCGCTGGTGCGCTCTTCTTCCGTACGTTTGACAACAACGCGGTCATGTAATGGACGTATATTCATAGATTTATATCCTCTTGAAAAATTAGCACTCTAACAAAGTGAGTGCTAATAATAATGACGAAATTATCAGAGTCAAGGCTGATTTCGCTATGCGACGGCGCCTGTGCTCATGAATGCATCAGATAATGGGGACGGCTGACGAATATACAAGGTCTGTTGAAAAATTAAGCGCTCGATTCAGTCGTCGCGGTGGAATTCACCCTCGATAGTCCTGCCATGGTGCTGGCCGCCATCTTTGTGGCCGCGGCTGGAATGCCCTGTCTGCTGCGTATAAAAACCCTGTGCATTGATCGCGGAGTGTTGCATCAGGTATCGAATCATGGCTCTTCGGGTAGCCGGTATCAGGCATAAAAAACCCAGTGTATCGGTAATAAACCCGGGGGTGATCAACAACGCGCCTCCGACTGCGAGCATCATGCCCTCCATCATTTCCATCGCAGGCAAGGCACCCATTTCCATACTCTGGCGGGCGCGGTTGAGGGTACTCAAACCCTGTATTCTGAGCAGGGTAACCCCGATTACCGCAGTCAAAACCACCAGTAACACCGTCCATAGCGCACCAATCACGCTGCCAACCTCTATAATCAGGTATAACTCAACCAGTGGAACAACGATAAAAAGAATAGGCCAATTTCGTAACATAATGATTTTACTCTGTTATTATTCAGCTCGTTAATTGCCAGCCTGGGCTGAACCGTACCGGCTGGTTGTGTCTAACTAATCCATACTTTGTCATAATACAGATATTCATGAAGCACCTGAAACACAGACTACATACACTTATTTTCTTCCTGTTTAGCATTAGCCTGGCTTACCCCGCACTGGCAGTCGACAACCTGCTCGACGATCTTGGCTTCGGCGGACAGGATGACATCCTCGAAGTGGATGATGCATTCAAACTCACGACTGACATCGAAGCTAATCGATTTGTCGCACGCTGGGTGATTGCAGAAGGACATTATCTGTACCAGGACAAGATGAACATCATTCCGGCTGATGAAAACATTGAAACTTACCCGCTGCAACTTCAGCCCGGCGATGAAAAACAGGACCCCATATTCAACAAGCTGTTGTACGTATATCACGATTCGGCCGAAGTCGCATTGCCGATTGCTAATTCTAGTGGGGCCAAACAGGCAATTTTCAAGGTTATGTACCAGGGATGCTCAGAGATCTCCGGTATTTGCTACCCGCCGCAAACGCGCGAAATCAGTGTGCGCCTGCCCGAAATTATAGGCACTGCAGCCGCACAACAACAAACCGACACCGCAGCGGATGTCGTTTCCGAACAGGACCGTATCGCCAATACGCTTAAACAGGGCGATACCTGGATAACACTACTGGTATTTTTCGGTGCCGGCCTGCTACTGGCGCTGACCCCGTGTGTATTCCCGATGATCCCGATCCTGATGGGTATCATTGTCGGCCAGGGCGAAAACCAGACGGTGCGCAGCACCTTCACCCTGTCGCTGGTGTATGTGCTGGCAATGGCACTGACCTATACCGTGGTCGGTATCCTGGTCGGCCTGTCCGGGGAAAACATCCAGGCCTGGTTCCAGAATCCCTGGATAATCACTGCCTTCGTCGCCATTTTTATTGCGCTGTCGTTCTCGATGTTCGGTTTCTACGAACTGCAGATGCCGGCCTCGATCCAGAGCAAGATCACACAGATCAGCAACAGCCAGAAAGGTGGCACCCTGACCGGTGTAGCTATCATGGGTTTTTTATCGGCACTGATTGTTGGACCCTGCGTTACCGCACCGCTGGTCGGCGCACTGATCTATATCGCCGAGACCGGCGACGCCATTCTTGGCGGACTGGCGCTGTTTTCACTCAGCATGGGCATGGGCACACCCTTGCTGGCAATCGGCGCCTCGGCGGGGAAAATACTGCCTAAAGCCGGTGCCTGGATGGATGCAGTCAAGGCTGTTTTTGGCGTCATGCTGCTCGGCCTCGGTATCTGGCTGCTGGAACGGGTCGCGCCTGCCGCATTCACCATGGCATTATGGGCCGCCTTGTTGATTGTCTCTGCAGTTTACATGGGCGCCATCGATCCGCTAGCGCGTGACGAACAGGGCCGCACATCGGGCTGGCGCAAATTATGGAAAGGCACTGGCCTGTTGTTGCTGGTCTACGGCATTGTGCTGGTTATTGGCCTCGCCGCTGGCGGCCGCGACGTTTTCCACCCGCTCAAGGGCATCGCCGTACCAGGCAGTAGCGGCAGCGTACAGGCCTCGCACCTGTCCTTCAAACAGATCAAGGGCGTGGATGGCCTGAATGCGGCACTGGCAGATGCAGGCACCCAGGGCAAAGCTGTGATGCTCGATTTCTATGCCGACTGGTGCATTTCCTGCAAGGAAATGGAAGCCCTGACGTTTACCGATCCGACAGTGCAACAGGCGCTCAGCGACGTCGTCCTGTTACAGGCTGACGTCACTCCCAACGATGAGCAGGACAAGGCACTGTACAAGCATTTCGGTATTATCGGCCCGCCATCGATCATGTTTTTCGATAAAAACGGCAGCGAACGTAAAAACTTTCGCGTGGTTGGTTTTATGCCGGCCGAGAAATTCAGCGCGCATGTACAGCAGGCTTTGAATTAGAACATACACCAAAGTATAGAACTCAAGAACATAGAACCCAAGCAGTACTCGATGAAGAACAGCCTATTTTTTATCGTCGCGATTGCGATTGCCGGCGCATCCGGCTTCGCCTTGCAACGCTATCTTGCAACCGATAACAACACTGGCGCCGGCATTGATAGCATTGATAGCGGCAATAGCATGGTTGGACAGATGCGCCCGGAATTCGCCATGATGGATATCGATGGCAACATCAGGAACATCAGCGACTGGGACGGCCAGGTGGTGCTGCTTAATTTCTGGGCCACATGGTGCCCGCCCTGCCTGGAGGAAATACCTGATTTCATCGAAGTCCAGCAGGCGCTGGAAAACAAAGGCCTGCAAATCATCGGCGTCGCAGTCGATAACGAAGATGATGTCAGGCAGTTTGCCAGCGACATGGCGATGAACTATCCCGTGATGGCGGGCGAAACGGAGGCCATCGAGCTGTCACAGAAGTACGGCAACAAAATTGGCGGCCTGCCGTTCAGCGCAATTATCGACAAGAACGGTAAAATTACCCACACGATCACTGGAGAACTGCGCAAGGACCGCCTCATTCCCATCCTCGAACAGCTTGGTCTGCAGATTTAACACGCAATAAATCGTATAACTTGCAGTTTATCTACAAGTTCGCAGCAAATTTCCACAACTACTGGACATGAACGGCGCTTTTATGCACAATCGCCGTTATAAACTCATATGGCAGCTAATAATAACTAAATATGCCTGATCTGCTCGTCATCAATGGTCCCAACCTGAATTTACTGGGTACGCGTGAGCCCGAGCATTACGGACTGGAGACGCTGGAAAACATCAATCAGCGCCTTCAGCAACAGGCAGCAACCCAGGGCTACAGTCTCGAATGCGTGCAGAGCAACGCAGAAGTCGAGCTGATCGAGCACATCCACCGGGCAGCAAAGGATCAGGTACGCTTTATTCTGATCAACCCGGCCGCGTTCACACATACCAGTGTAGCGCTGCGTGATGCCCTGAGTGGAGTCGCAATACCGTTCATCGAGATACATCTATCCAATGTGCATGCGCGTGAAGCTTTTCGCGAACATTCCTATTTCTCGGATATCGCCGTTGGTGTGATCTCCGGGCTGGGAGCACTGGGTTATGAACTCGCATTGCAAGCGGCCTTGAGCCGTCTTTCGCAACAGGACGCTGAATAACATGACCCATGGCAACAAGGTCTTAACAACGAATCAAAACCATGAACATGCGCTGGTGGGCAGCTTTGGCAACGGCAAGACCTTAGTCACCAAAGTAATCTCAACGAGCGCGGGTTCACATTTACTAAAGGTTAATCCTGATGGATATACGCAAGGTTAAAAAGCTGATAGAGCTGCTGGAAGAATCCGGCATTGCTGAACTTGAAATCAACGAGGGCGAAGAGTCGGTTCGTATATCACGCTACAGCACGGCGCCTGCGCCTGCAGCGGTTAGCTACGCAGCAGCACCGCCAGCGCCAGAACCAGCCGCTGCAGCGGCGCCAGCACCGGCGGCCGAGAGCAGCGAAGCTGACAGCCTGCCCAGCGGACACATCGTCAAGTCGCCGATGGTCGGCACGTTCTACAGCGCTTCATCACCCGGCTCCAAGCCATTCGTCAATATTGGTGACAGCGTGACTGAAGGTGAAACCATCTGCATCGTCGAGGCCATGAAAATCCTCAACCAGATCGAGGCCGATGCCTCCGGTATCATCAAAGCCATACTGGTCGAGAATGCGCAGCCGGTTGAATACGGCCAACCACTAATAATTATCGAATAAGAAAACCATGCTAGGTAAAGTTGTTATTGCAAATCGCGGCGAGATTGCGCTGCGCATACTACGCGCCTGTCGAGAGCTTGGCATCAAGACCGTGGCGGTACACTCGGTAGCTGACCGCGACCTCAAGCATGTGCGTCTCGCGGATGAATCTGTCTGCATTGGCCCGGCACCGTCCGACCAGAGTTACCTCAACGTACCGGCGATCATCAGTGCCGCAGAACTGACTGACGCCGTTGCCATTCACCCGGGCTATGGCTTTCTTTCAGAAAATGCCGACTTTGCCGAACGCGTCGAAGACAGCGGCTTCATATTTATCGGTCCCTCGCCGGAATCGATTCGCACCATGGGCGACAAGGTCGAAGCGATTCGCGCCATGCAGGAAGCCGGTGTGCCCTGCGTGCCGGGTTCCGACGGCCCCCTGGGTGATGATGCCAACACCAACATGAAACTGGCCACTGACATAGGCTACCCGATTATCATCAAGGCTGCCGGTGGCGGCGGCGGTCGCGGCATGCGCGTGGTGCATACAGAAGCCACGCTATTGAACTCGATTCAATTGACCAAGCAGGAAGCCGCCTCCAACTTCGGCAACGACATGGTGTACATGGAGAAATATCTGGAGAGACCACGTCATGTAGAGATCCAGGTATTGGCTGATGGTCAGGGCAATGCCATCCATCTGGGTGAACGTGACTGCTCGATGCAGCGCCGTCATCAGAAGGTCGTGGAAGAAGCACCCGCACCCGGCATTACCCCACGTATGCGCAAGAAAATCGGACAGCGCTGTGTTGATGCCTGCATCAAGATGAAATACCGTGGTGCCGGCACCTTTGAATTCCTGTTTCAGGATGACGAATTTTATTTCATCGAAATGAACACACGCGTACAGG
>CAWEEC010000102.1:0-35431 GCA_963807785.1 uncultured Gammaproteobacteria bacterium
AGCCTGAAGAAGACATGTGGCGCTGGACGGTGTCGCCCGAAAATGCACCCGACAGGCCTGCCTACATCGAGCTCAGCTACAAGATGGGCGATATCGTCGCCATTGACGGCAAGTCGATGACAGCAGCAGACGTTTTAACCCGGCTCAACGAGGTTGCAGGTGAAAATGGCATTGGTCGACTTGATATTGTCGAGAACCGCTATGTTGGTATGAAGTCACGTGGTTGTTATGAAACACCGGGTGGCACCATCATGCTCAAGGCGCATCGTGCAATTGAATCATTAACGTTGGATCGCGAAGTTGCGCATCTCAAGGACGAGCTCATGCCGCGTTATGCCAACCTGGTTTATAACGGTTACTGGTGGAGCCCCGAGCGTGAAATGCTACAGCAAATGATCGATGCTTCGCAGGTGAGCGTCAACGGTGATGTTCGTCTTAAGCTCTATAAAGGCAATGTTGAAGTCGTTGGTCGTCGATCCGATGATTCATTGTTTGATGAAAACATAGCGACTTTTGAAGATGATGCCGGTGCTTATAATCAGAAAGATGCTGAAGGTTTCATCAAGCTCAACGCCCTGCGCCTGCGTATCGCGGCAAATAAGGTCCGCAAATGAACGCGAATAAACGCTAATGATATTTATAAAACTCGTGAGCCAAGATAGTATTGCCTGAGTTCATATCAATAACAGCAATTTTTTGTTTATGCAGATCGACTTCTTCTCCATAGAGGTGAAGAAATCATAGAGATAAATAATCTCTTCATGCGCTAATCATGCAACACATATAAAACATTAGCGTTTATTAGCGTGGGGCCGTGTAGCGGCAGGCGGACCAATAAAACCTTTGCTGTCTTTGCGCTTCTGCGTTAAAAGTTCTTTACAGCAAAAAGACAGTTGCCAGCCCGAGGAACACAAACAGTCCAACGATATCGGTTACCGTGGTTACCACGACACTACCCGCAATTGCAGGATCGATACCGACCTTTCTGAGGATTAGTGGAATTGCAGCACCGGAAAAAGCGGCGACCACCAGGTTGATGATCATCGCGGCAGCGATGACGATTCCAATGTTGGCTTGTTTAAACCACAAATAAGCAATAGCGCCGACAACCAGCGCCCAGATGATGCCGTTGAACAGGCCAACGATGAGTTCTTTTGAAATTAACCAGTTACGGTTTTGCCGGCTGACCTGACCCAGCGCCAGGCCACGTGTAACCAGTGTCAGTGTTTGCGTGCCGGCAATGCCGCCCATGCTGGCAACAATATTCATTAACACGGCTATAGCAACGACTTTTTCCAGCGTGCCTTCAAAATTCGATACCACCCAGGACGCCATGAACGCCGTGATTAAATTGATCCCCAGCCACAATGCACGACGCCGTGAACTCGGTATTACCGGTGCAAACAGGTCTTCCTCTTCGTTGAGGCCGGCCATGCCCATAACAGAATGATCGCCCTCATCACGAATCACGTCGACAACATCATCAATGGTGATTCGGCCTAGCAGCCTCATCTGTTCGTCAACGACGGGTGCGGACAACAGGTTATAGTCTTCGAAAATCCTGGCGACACTGTCATCTTCGGTTTCAGCCGGGATGGCCTCGATGTCGCGACTCATGACATCAGCTACATAGGCTTGCGGATCCGATGTCAATAATGTGGTCAGGGGCAAAACGCCGAGGTAACGGTTGTCGCGGGTGGTGACGATCAGGCTGTCGGTGTTATTTGGCAGTTCTCCGAGGCGTTGCAGATAACGTAGCACGACTTCGAGCGTGACTTCCGAGCGCACGGTGATAGTGTCGGTGTTCATCAGACCACCGGCGCTGTCCTCCGGGTAGGAAAGTATCGCCTCGAGGCGTCTTCTGCGTTGTGTGTCTAATGATGTAAGAACTTCGCCGGTGACCTTGTCAGGCAATGACTGTACAAAGTCGGCGAGGTCATCGACATCCATGCCCTCGGCCGCATTCACCAGGTCGTCTAGCGGCATGTCGCGAATCAGTGTGGCACGAACCTCGTCGCCGACCTCAAGCAGGACATCGCCTTCTTTATCGGGATGTACCAGGTCCCATAGCAGGTTGCGTTCCGTGATGGGCAGTGATTCAAGCAGGTCGGCGATTTCGGCCGTATTGAGCTCGTTGAGCATGCGGCGAGCATGCTGCATAGTGCCCGTCTCGAGGGCGTCCGACAGCGCCTTCAGTTGTGATTCGGTTTTCTCGACTGGATCAATATCTGTCATTTTCAACCAACATTCGATTGCTGTCAGTGCATCCGTTCAGCAAAGCATTTGCTGCAGGAGTCTAGCACGCCACTGAATGTTTCAGAATAAAAGCAAAGAAAAGAATTTAATGATTCAGTTTGTCTACGAGCGATTCGATTTCATTCAGATCATGGCAGCGCATGATCTTTCGTACCTTGGAATGAAGCTTGCTCACATTACTGTTGTTGATGATTTGTTTGATTTCCAGCAAGGCATTGGCCTGTATGCTGAAGTAATCCAGGCCCATGCCTAGCAAAAGGCGGGTGTATTTCGGATCGCTTGCCATTTCACCGCACATGGAGACGGGCACTTTGGCTTTCAGGCCCGCATCGATCGTGATCTTGATTAGCTGCAGGACGGCAGGGTGCAATGGATTGTATAAATAGTTGACCTCATCATCGATACGGTCGATGGCCAGTGTGTACTGGATGAGATCATTGGTACCTATAGATAGAAAATCCATTTTGTTAGCAAATTGTTCCGAGGATAATGCGGCTGCCGGGACTTCTATCATGGCGCCGATTTCTATCTTTTCATTGAAGCGAACCTTGCGATGACTCAGCAGTTCCCTGGCGTGGTCGATCAAAGCTTTTACCTGCTCCAGTTCGTGGATACTGGTCATCATCGGTATCATCATCTTTACATCGCCATAGGCGGCAACACGCATGATTGCGCATAACTGCTGAATAAAGACTTCAGGCTCCTTAAGGCATCGTCTGATTGCGCGCAAACCCATGGCCGGATTGTGCGCCATCGGACCCTGTCCCATAGAGTCCTGTATTTCCTTGTCTGCACCAAGATCAAGTGTTCGTATGGTTAATGGCTTGCCCTTAAGGCGAAATAGAGCACGTTTGTAGGTTTTGAATTGAGATTCCTCGTCGACTGACTGATTGTTTTCCAGAAACAGCATTTCTGTGCGGTATAAGCCAACACCTGTATTATCGAACTGCTTTAGTTTTCGAATGTCTTCAGGCCGGTCGATATTGCCCTGCAAGAGAATGCTAACGCCATCCCTGGTTACGGCTGGTTTATTGATTAACTCATTCAGCTTTTGTTTGCGGGCAATATTTTTTTGCCGCTGTTTTCTGTAGTGTTTCAGCGAGCGTGTATCAGGCTCGCCGATAACAACACCATAGTGTCCATCAACAATCAGCTGTTCAGTTGGATGAATCAGCTGGCGTGCATTATGAACACCAACAATGGCGGGGATGCCGAGATTTCTTGCAAGAATAGCGGTATGTGACAAAGGGCCGCCAAATTCGGTAACGAATGCGGCCACTTTTCGGTGTTGCATCATCAAGGTGTCGGCTGGTGTAAGGTCGTCCGATATGACAATGCGGCCTTTTAGTTTTACAGGTTCCGATTTGGATTCCGGCTTTTCCGCCAGGCAGTGTTGAATTCTCTGTACGACATGGATTACGTCATCCTTACGCGTTCTGAGATATGAATCCTCCATTTCATCGAATACCTGTACCAGGCGATCACACTGGACCTGGAGCGCCCACTCGGCGTTACAGGAAAATTCCCTGATTATTGCCGCCGAACCTTCGTCGAATGCAGGATCTTCCAGCATCAACAAGTGCGAATCGATGAACACCAGAATATCTTCCGGTGTGTCTGCTGCGATCCTGTTTTTTATTTCGTGTAATTGAGCACTGGCGTCCTTAACAGCATATTGTAGTCTTTCTATCTCTTTATCATGATATTGGGCGGGTACGTTATATTCTGTTGCTTCTGTAGTGGCGCGAACGTATACATAGGCATTGCCGATGGCAATGCCGTCTGAAACTCCGATACCATTTAGCAGAATACTCAAATACTAACCCTCGTATGATCCAGTTATCTACTCGTCCTCATCGAAATGGTCCTTTATCAACTGTTCAAGTGCATCGATGCTGTTTTTCGCATCGCTGCCTTTTGCGTGTATGGTGACAGTCGAACCTTTGCTGGCTGCAAGCATCATGACTCCCATGATACTCTTGGCGTTGACGCGTCGCGAGTCCTTTTCGATATCGATATCACTCTTGAAGCTGGTTGCGAGTTTTACGAATTTGGCCGCCGCGCGGGCGTGCATGCCGAGTTTGTTAATTATTTCTACGTTGCGACAGGCTTCCATGGTTAATTCGGTTTTGAGGTGATGCCATGCTTGCCACCATCAATAGCTACTTGTTTTAGCTCTTCCAGTGGCAGAGATCTGTAATTCATGATGCGTACAAGCATAGGCAGATTAAGTCCGCTTACCAGTATTCTTTTTTTATTGTCAAGAAAATCGCTGGCTATGTTACTGGGTGTGCTGCCATAGCTGTCAGTTATAAACAAAACACCTTCGTCTGTCGACAATTTGGTCAATGCGTTGCCAACCTTGAGTTTCATATCATCAATATCTGCATCCATGGGTATTTCAATGCAGGCTGTATTATTGGCTATATCATTCAGGATAGAGCTAGGTAATCATCAGCATATCATTGCCAATGTTCTCATGTGTGACCAGTAATAATGCAACGCTCATTATTTATACTTAATCAAGTTCTCTGTGACGAATTGAAACAGTGTCGATGCTGTTCCTGAAATCCTCGCATAATTGCTGGGCAAGATAAACTGATCTGTGTTGTCCGCCTGTGCAGCCAATGGATACAGTCAGGTAATAGCGGTTCTGCTGCTCGAATTTTGGTATCCATTGTTGTAAAAAGCTTCGAATATCTTCAAGCATCTGTTCGACATCATCACTGCTTTGCAGGAATTCGATGACTTCGGCGTCAAGGCCGGTCAGCGGACGCAGTTTGGCTTCCCAGTGTGGGTTGGGTAGGCAGCGTACATCAAACACAAAGTCCGAATCTGGCGGCGTGCCATGCTTGAATCCAAATGACTGGAAAAGCACGGACAAGCCGTTTATTTTGCGCATGATTACCTGTTCCCTTATCAGTTCGCGCAATTGATGAATATTCGTGTATGTGGTGTCGATAAAAAGGTCCGAATCTGCAGCAATTTCACTCAGCAGGTTTCTTTCTACTTCAATGGCTTCGGCTAAGGGCAGCCCTTTACGCGTTAGTGGATGGCGTCGGCGGGTATCGCTGAAGCGTTTTATCAGGGTTGCCAGCTCGGCCTGCAGATAGATGATCTGTATGTTGATGTCCAGTTTCCGCAAGGGACTAATGATTTCAGAGAAGCGGCGTAAATCATGCGATTCACTGCGTGCGTCAATGCCAACAGCGATGTTTTCGTAAGGCTGAATTGTTCTGTTCATTACGCGCTGAACGAATTCGGGAAGTAAACCCAGGGGCAGGTTGTCGACGCAATAATAGTCCTCGTCCTCGAGTGTATGCAGTGCTACAGTTTTGCCGGAGCCCGAAAGACCGCTGATTATTATCAGGTTCATTGATAACTATGATGGCTGGTTATTAATAACTTGTTGCTGAAGATCGATGAGCTTTAATGTTGCGTCGTTACCGGAGCTGCGGAGAATATGATTACGCACAGCAGCTTCAACCAGAACTTCGATGTTTCTGCCGGGCGCTACCGGTATCAGTATTTGTGGAATGTCGACCCCCAGTATGGTGCGAATTTTTCTGTCGCCCTGTAATCGATCCAGTTGTGCATACTCTTTTTCGGTAAGGCGTTTAAGGTGGACAATCAGTCTCAGGTACTTGTTCAGCTTGAGTGCATTATCACCATACATATCACGGATGTTTAATACGCCAATACCTCTTACTTCCATGAAGTCTTTTAACACGCCGGGGCTTTTGCCATCAAGAATATCTGGTCCGGTGCGTGTAAACTCGGGTGCGTCATCTGCAACCAGACGATGACCGCGGGCGATGAGTGCAAGTGCAAGTTCACTTTTACCTACGCTGCTTTCTCCGGTGATAAGCACACCAGTACCAAGCACTTCCATGAAAACACCATGCACGACCTCTTTATCGGAGAATATGTTGTGCAGATAGAAGCGCGCAATATCAACAACTTCGTTACTATCTGTTTTACAGCTTAATAATGGAATGTGATAATTATTGGCGTAGTCAATCAGCATGTCAGGTACAGGGATGCCATCGGTCATGATGATTGCCACCGTTCTGCCCGTAAAAATTTCATGCAGCATGTTCTCGCGAAAGGTTTCTTCAAGCCCTTGCAGGTACTCACATTCGGTTTTACCTATCACCTGGATAAGGTTTTTATGAATCAGGTTCAGGTGCCCGACCAAGGTTGCATGTTGACTGGCATTGATTTCATGTAATGGAAGGTCGGGGTCTTCCTGGCCTGCTACCCAGTCAAAGTCGATCTGGCTGGACAGATTGACTATGATGGATTCGGCAGACAGGACCTCTGTCATGATGCCCGGCTATTAACCTGCCAGCCTGTGAGCCTGTCGTAAAGTTCCTTGGAGGTGGTTGCTGTGCGCAAGTTATGACACAGCACTTCATCACTGAAGCAGCCGGCAAGACCCGAGAGTACCTCAAGGTGTTCATCTGTATAGTGCTCCGGCACCATCAGTGCGAACAGCAGGTCGGTGGGCTTGCTGTCCGGAGCGTCGAAGTCAATGCCATTCTCAAGCTTGATAAATGCACCAATGGCTTTTTCACTACTGTTGGTGCGGGCATGTGGTATGGCAACGCCATGCCCCAGGCTTGTTGAGCCCAGTTTTTCACGCTCGGTCAGGTGTTGAAAAATATCGAACGCATCTGCTGTGGCAGATTCTTTCGCAAGCAGTTCTGCGAGAAATTCAAGGGCTCTTTTTTTGCTGCTTACATCAGCATTGCAAACAACAGAGTCCTGGCTTATCAGCTGTGTTAGTTTCATCAGGGTTGAGGTATTTCGCTCGGTTTGTGATGTAGATGGTTCTTTAGTTTTTCCTTGTGCTTCTTGACCTGGCGATCAAGCTTGTCAACAAGTGAATCAATGGCTGCATACATGTCTGATTCACTGGCTTCAGCAAAAATATCATTGCCGCTCATGTGTACAGTTGCTTCAGCTTTATGAGTAACATTTTCAAGACTCAGTATGACGTGAGTATTACTGACTTTGTCGAAATGACGCTGTAACTTTCCCATCTTTTCATTGACATAGCTCCTTAATGAATCTGTGATATCAACGTGGTGACCAGTCAGATTAATTTGCATTTTTCTCTCCGCAATTAGCCTCAAACAAGTCGTTTTCTCTCATTTGAGGGTGGAATGGACATCGCTTCCCTGTATTTTGCCACAGTTCGGCGAGCAACATTAATGCCTTCCTTGACCAGAAAGGCAGAAATTTTATTATCACTCATTGGTTTCCTGGGATTTTCGTTTTCAATGAGTTTTTTCACCATGGCGCGGATGGCCGTGGCGGAGCATTCGCCGCCATCTGCCGTACTGACATGGCTGGAAAAAAAGAACTTGAACTCTAATACACCCCGTGGAGTATGCATGTATTTTTGCGTGGTAACGCGGGAGATGGTGGACTCGTGCATGTCGAGTTCTTCAGCGATATCGCGCAATACCATGGGTTTCATACCCTCATCACCGTACTCAAGAAACAGTCGCTGACGATCGACAATCGCCTTGCCGACGCGGAGCAGGGTATCACTGCGGCTTTGCAGGCTTTTTAAGAACCAGCGCGCTTCTTGCATGCTGTTTCTTAAATAGCTGCTGTCCTTGTCACGACCTGACTTTTTGACATACCCGGCATAAAGTGGGTTGATTCTCAACCTGGGCGCTGAATCGGGGTTTAGTGTTACACGCCATCCATCATTGACTTTGCGTACGTAAATGTCCGGGATGATGTATTCGGCACGATTCGGGGAAATGATGGAGCCTGGCTTCGGATTCAACGACTGTATGAAGATAATCAGTTGCTGAAGTTTCTCTTCAGATAAGCGCGTTGACTTGAGCAGGCGTGCATAATCACGGTTACCGATCTGTTCAAGGTGATCACGTATCAACATACGTACATCGGCGAGTCCCTCGGTGCTGCTGCCAAATTGCTCAAGTTGCAGTAACAGGCATTCTCTGAGGTCTCGCGCCCCGATCCCCAGCGGATCAAAGCGTTGTATCAGGTGAAGTACCGCCTCAACCTCATCGAGGTCAATATCCAGTTCATCTATCAGGCCGGCATGGATTTCATCTACACTCTCGGTGAGGTAACCATCATCATTGATTGCGTCGATTAGTGCGATGCCAATCGTAAAGTCGGTATCACTGGTGGATATGTTTCTGAGTTGCCAAAGCAGGTGATCCGCAAGTGTGTCGCCTTCAATACTCTGGTTTTCAAGATAATCGCTAACATTATCATTTGAAACCTGTGCTGTATTACTGATACCTGCGGTTGCGACGTCGTAGATATCTTCCCATTCGCTGTCGACAGGCAGCTCATCAGGCAGGTCCTGGCTTCTTTCCAGGTCCAGTTGTTCATCCTGCTGGGTAGTCTTAGCTTCACTTCTGTCCTCATTTTCCTGCTCGGATACAGGGTTCTCATCATCCATTTCCAGCATGGGATTTTCTTCCAGGGTTTGCTGGATTTCAGTCTGGAGGTCAATCGTTGACAGTTGCAGCAGGCGTATTGCCTGTTGCAACTGGGGTGTCATCGTCAGATGCTGACCGAGTTTTAGCTGAAGGGATTGTTTCATAGTGGGTACTGGAGGTGGGCTGTCGGCCTGTTGGTAAAGGCTTTTGTCTGTCGTTCCTGGGAACAACATTGGGCCTCATTCTGCTCCGATCAGTTTCCGGGTTTGCCTCCAGCGTCTTTTTCGCTTCGTTGAGAGATCTGTATAACTAATTTATAGTCGAAAATCACGGCCTAGATAGACTTCGCGAACCTGTTCATTCTCGAGAATTTCGTCGGGCTGACCCTCCGCGATTATTCTACCATCGCTGAGTATATAAGCGCGATGGCATATACCAAGGGTTTCACGTACATTATGATCTGTTATTAGAATGCCAATATTGAGGCTAATCAAGTGTTCTATGCTTTTCTGGATGTCGATAACCGAGATCGGATCAACCCCGGCGAAAGGTTCGTCCAGCAGAATGAATGCCGGCTTCGATGCAAGAGCACGGGCGATTTCTACACGTCTGCGCTCACCACCGGAGAGACTGATGCCAATGCTTTCCCGTATATGCTCGATCTGCAATTCTTCAAGCAACATCTGTAACTGCTGCTCACGTTCCTGCTGACTGATCTTTTGGGCTTCCAGAACGGCCATGATGTTGTCTTCGACCGAGAGCTTCCTGAAAACAGAAGCTTCCTGGGGCAGGTAGCCGACACCACGCTGAGCACGTGCATGTAAGGGCAGCCGAGTGATGTCTTTATCATCCAGGCAAATATTGCCTTCGTCAGCTTTTACCAGGCCTACTATCATATAAAAGCAGGTGGTCTTGCCGGCACCATTAGGGCCCAGCAGGCCGACGACTTCACCGCTTTTTACACCAAGAGAAGCGCCGCTCACAACTGTGCGTGACTTGTAACGCTTGACCAGGTTTTCAGCATGCAGTTCTGGCATGGCTTACTGCTTCTTGATATCTTCAGGTGTGATAGTGATGTTGACGCGATTATTTGAGTTGTCATCACCGGCTATAACGACTTCATTGATGGTGTCGTATATGATCTGTTCGCTTTCCATGACGGAACCGGCCTGTTCCAGGCGCGCCTTGTTACTCAGAATGAGCCTGTTGTTGTCGGCCTGATATTCCATATTGATGCTTCGCGCATTAATGTAGTCACCACCTTCTGATAGCTGGCGATAAATCGCCGGTGAGCCTGTTACCTTGATATTCTTCAGTTCTTTTTCGTGTTGTATCGCGATCACCTTGTCACCAGTCAATTCCATGTTGTGTTGAGTTACACGGACGTTGCCAGTGTAGTGACTGATACCGTTCTTGATATCATATTTCATATTGTCAGCATAAATATTGACTGGCGCGTTTTTGACCAGCATACGCTTTTGCTCAGCAATGGCTGTCATAGCAATATTGCCAAGCACAAAAATTACAATTAATGCCTTAATTTTTAACATAGATTCCGTTAACGCCGGCAAGTAACTCCAGCTTGTTGTTTATGTTATCGAAGATCATCCCATTTGATTTCAGCGATAATGCACCTTGAGTAATATGGATCTGCTGATTGCTGTTGGCAATTTGGGTTTTTGTATTAAAACGCATTTTACGGGTTCTAAGCTTTAAAGGATTGTCAGCGTTTTTTTGCAGCATGACCACATCATCGTTAAGAGTGACCCAGATATTATCATTGTCGATTGTGCCGTGATTGGCGCTGATCACCCAGGCATTATCGTCTTTGTTAATGTTGAATACCGGTTTGGTGATGTCGGATTCACCCGTATCTGCAAAATGTTCCATGAGATCGGCCGTTAGTATGTAATCGGGTTGACCATTCTTGTTCAATGAAGTCAGGGTGAACTCTTTTATATACATATCAACATAATGCGGATCTTCTACAACGACCGAAACTTCATCCGGTGATTCCATTACACTCCATATGCCAAGCATGGCAATGATGACTCAAAGTTACCAGTGTGAATTGTTTTTTCACTTCGGCACATACAAATATGATTCCAGTGTCTGTGTTAGCAGACCCCTGGCTTCTAGTATTAGTTCACACACATCGCGTACTGCACCCTGACCACCTTTATTCTGGGTAATCCAGTGAGCATGCTTTTTCACATAGGGGTGCGCATCCTGTACCGCGATGGCAAAGCCGACACGAGTCATGATTGGCAGGTCTACAACGTCGTCGCCAACATATGCAACCTGTTCAGTTTCAAGACCGATGTCATCCATCAACGCCTGGTAAGCTGGAATTTTATCACGGTAACCCTGGTATACCCGGGTAATACCGAGGTCTTGCATGCGGTGCTCAACGACGTTGGATTTGCGCCCCGTGATAATGGCTGCGTTTATGCCGCCTTCCTGCAACATGCGCATGCCATGGCCATCAAGTGAGTTAAAGGCTTTGTACTCCTGGCCATCATCACCCATGAACAGGCTGCCGTCTGTCATGACGCCGTCGACATCAAATATGACGAGCTCGATTTTTTTTGCTTTATCCAGTATGTCCTGCATGATAATTCAGTTAACATTAATAATTAATGATGAATAGTAAATATACAACAAGCTCTAAAGCTTCATCCGTAGTTCACTATTCGTTATTCACTCTTCACTACGCTTATACTACACCGGCCCTGAGCAGGTCGTGCATGTTGAGTGCGCCTATCAATCGATTGTTGGCATCTGTGACCAGCGCGCCGTTGATCTTATAATCGTCCATCAGCTTGAGTACTTCGGCCGCAAGATCGTGAGCGTCAACGGTTTTGCAATCTTTTGTCATTACCTGCTCGATTTGCGTTTGTTGCAAATCAATGTTCTTGTCCAGCGTTCTGCGCAGATCGCCATCAGTAAAAATACCCAGCACCATGCCTGCATGGTCAATTATTGCAGTCATGCCCATGCCTTTGCCGCTCATTTCAAGCAGTGCTTCGGTAACCGTGGCTTCAGGTGTAACACGTGGCATATCGTTACCAGTATGCATGATGTCAGACACGTGCAGCAACAGGCGACGACCAAGGCTGCCACCGGGATGCGAGAGTGCAAAATCTTTTTCGGTAAAGCCGCGTGCTTCCAGCAGGGCTACCGCCAGCGCATCGCCCATCACCAGTG
The DNA here is from genome assembly GCA_963807785.1 of uncultured Gammaproteobacteria bacterium. Taxonomy (GTDB): domain Bacteria; phylum Pseudomonadota; class Gammaproteobacteria; order SZUA-229; family SZUA-229; genus JABDQW01. Next base: position 11,898 of record CAWEEC010000102.1, read on the forward strand.
CAACTGTGGTGCTGGAGGTTGGCGCCAGTCCAAGCGGGCAGGCTTCATTTTCAACACCGACATCGAGATTGATGGTGGCCTCGGTTGCCAGTGGAGAGGTGGAATTTCCCGTCATGCTGATCAAGGGCACGCCCAGGCGTTTGATGATGGGCACAATCGTGAGTATCTCGGTTGTATTGCCCGAATTCGACAACGCGATGACCACATCCTTTGAGGTAATCATCCCCATGTCACCATGACTGGCTTCACCCGGGTGTACAAAAAAGGCCGGGCTTCCCGTGCTGGCCAGGGTAGCCGCAATCTTGCCGGCAATATGACCGGATTTACCCATGCCGGTGACCACAATTCTGCCCTCACACTTGAGCATCAGCTCGCAGGCACCGGCAAAGCTGTCATCAACCCTGCTCTTGAGGGCGTTAACCGAGGCAAGTTCGGTTTCGATGACTGCAAGCCCCAGCTTTTTAAAATCCGTTAATACCATTAGAGTCAGACTCAGTGTTGTTATAGCTCTGTGAAATAAAGCAATACCTGGTAGCCAGCAAAGCAGGTGAGAAGAATTGCGCCTTCTATACGATTAATACGACCATGTCCCTTGAAGCCGTAAACCATTATCACCAGTGCTATGGTCAGCATGAACACAATAGGGACATCACGATCCAGCACGCCGGCGTCCAGTGTTGACGGGTATATTAGACCGGGAATACCCATGACGGCCAGTGTATTGAACATGTTGGACCCAACGACATTGCCAATGGCAATATCATGTTCGTTTTTCAACGCGCCAGCGATAGAGGCCGCAAGTTCAGGAAGGCTGGTGCCGATGGCAACTATCGTTAGACCGATGAACAGATCGCTGACACCAAATTCAGTAGCAAGCTGAACCGCACCCCATACCAGGATTTTTGAGCTGGCAACCAGGAATACCAGGCCGAGCAGCAGCCAGAACAGGGCGAGCTTTGTCGACATCGGCCTGGGTAGTTCCTGTTTGTATTCTTCGTACATCGGGTCTTCAGTCCGGTTAAGCATGGCCTGTGACGTCACCCACCACATCAACAGCAGCACACTGCTGATCAGAATCAGGCCATCGGTGCGGCCCAGGTGGTTATCCTGGATTAGCAGCAACATCAGCAGCATGGCGATCAGCAGTATGGGGAGTTCTTTTCTGAGAATGCGTGAATGCACATCCAGCGGCATAATCAATGCGGACATCCCCAGCACCAGGGTAATGTTGGCGATATTGGAGCCGAGTGCATTGCCGATCGCAAGCCCGGGACTTGCATCCATTGACGCTATGACGGCAACCAGCATCTCTGGTGCGGATGTTCCGAAGCCGACGATGGTGAGGCCAATGATCAGTGGTGACACATTCAAATTGCGCGCAGTTGCTGCGGCACCACAAATGAACCGATCGGCACTCCAGATCAGCAGCAGAAATCCGGCAATGATGGCAGCAATGTTGTACAGCATATTTGTCGTGTTCGTTGTGAGAACTGAAGGTTACGCTAATGGACGCAGGAATTAAATCACAAGATACAGGGTAATTGCGCCGGTAACGGGTGCATAAGCAGTTACAAGCGCATACAATACCTGCCCAGAAAATAAAAAAATGAATTTCTGACATTCACTCTGCATCCAAGGGACCAGAATTGAGCGACACATTGATCAAAATCCGCGGCATGAGATTCAGCCGTGGAGAGCGCATGATATTTGATGGCATCGACATGGATATACCGCGTAGAGGCATTACCGCTATCATGGGCCCGAGTGGTACGGGTAAGACCACCCTGTTAAAACTGATCGGGGGGCAGCTTCGCCCGGATGCGGGCACTATAGAAGTTGATGGCCATAACGTGCATAAGCTCAAGACCTCGCAGCTTTACGCACTGAGAAAACGTATGGGCATGTTGTTCCAGTCTGGCGCCCTGTTGACTGATCTTACCGTGTTCGAGAATGTGGCCTATCCGTTACGCGAACATACCCGTCTGAGCGAGGGCATGATTCGTCAGCTGGTGCTGCTCAAGCTGAATGCGGTGGGTTTGCGTGGCGCAGCGCAATTAATGCCATCCGAGCTGTCAGGTGGTATGGCGCGTCGTGTTGCTATGGCACGTGCAATGTCACTTGATCCGATGATGATCATGTACGACGAACCTTTTACCGGGCAGGATCCGATTTCCAAGGGTGTACTTGTCAAACTGATTCGTGATCTCAATAACGTGCTTGATATCTGCAGTATCGTAGTGTCTCATGATGTCAGTGAAACATTGTCGATAGCAGATTATGCCTATGTTGTATCCGATGGTGGGGTTATCGGTCATGGCCATCCGGACGAACTTAACGCGAGTGATTCTGAATTGATAAAACAGTTCATGGACGGCCTCGCCGATGGTCCAGTAGCATTTCATTATCCGGCCAGGCCAGTGCTGGATGATCTTATTGCGGGTAATTAGAAGCCATGATGTTATTGCTCGACAGGTTTCAGTCGCTTGGCCACAAGGCGCTGTCGTCGCTGCAACGCCTGGGACGTGGCCACGTATTTCTGCTGCAAGCATTGACGGCGATGAAAGGCATGCTGTTCAGGCCCAGCCTGTTGATACGGCAAATGTATTCGGTCGGGGTGCTGACGCTGCTGATTATTGTGGTCGCCGGCCTGTTCGTTGGCATGGTGATGGCGCTGCAGTCCTATTATGCACTGGTGGATTTCGGTGCCGAGGACTCGGTCAGTGTGATGCTGGTGTTATCGTTGCTGCGCGAACTCGGGCCCGTGGTTACAGCGCTTTTGTTTGCCGGCAGAGCCGGTTCGGCATTGACCGCAGAAATCGGTTTGATGAAAGCGACCGAGCAGTTGTCCGGCATGGAGATGATGGCGGTCAATCCCATCGAACGCGTGATCGCACCAAGATTCCTCGCGGGCTTCCTGTCGATGCCGTTACTGGCAGCCATTTTCAGTGCCGTGGGTGTTATGGGCGGTTATCTGGTTGCGGTTGAGCTACTCGGACTTGATGCGGGTGCCTTCTGGTCACAGGCAATTGCCAATGTAGACCTGTATCATGACCTGGGTAATGGCATGATCAAAAGCGCGGTGTTCGGTTTTGTTGTTGCCTGGATCGCTGTATTTGAAGGCTATGACTGTGTTCCAACATCCGATGGACTGAGTAAGGCAACCACGAGAACCGTGGTGCACAGCTCACTTGCTGTGCTGGGTCTGGATTTTGTATTAACAGCACTGATGTTCAGTGAATAAACATGACCAGGTTAACTGGGTCATGAGTACTGTGGAGGACAAATGAATACACGTACAATAGAGATAGCGGTTGGACTGTTTGTTGCGGCAGGCATGGCGGCGCTGTTTATGCTGGCGATGAAAGTCAGTAATCTTGCCACTTACGGTGGTGATGATGGATATGTAATATCTGCCAGCTTTGACAATATTGGCGGCCTCAAAGTGCGCTCACCCGTGGCAGCCAGTGGCGTCAGGGTCGGCCAGGTTGTTGGCATCGAGTATGACTCGAACGGCTACGAAGCGCGTGTAACCATGTCGATTGATCCCCAGTATGATAAATTTCCCATCGATACGGGTGCCAGTGTGATGACATCTGGCTTGCTCGGCGAGCAGTTCATCGGGCTGCAGCCCGGTGCCGAGGAAGAATTTCTCAAGGCAGGCAGTGAAATTGATTTAACACAATCAGCACTGGTTCTGGAACAAATCATCGGTCAATTTCTCTATAGTAAGGCGGACGAATAATTTTTTATATCGATGGTGGTAGCAATGATGAATCTAGGAAAAAAACTATTTACAAGAAAAGCCATCTCGCTGATCGGCCTGTTTGTTGTGATGCAGCTATATTTCAGCAGCCTGCTTGCAGCCGCTGATCTCATCGCTCCCGATGTCATGCTCAAACAGACATCTGATGAAGTCATTGCAGTATTAAAGGACAAGAGCGAGCAGCTGAAACAGGACCCGGATCTTATTTATGAGCTTGTTCATGAATACATCCTGCCGCACCTGGATGAGGTTACGATAGCCAAGCTTGCGCTGGGCAAAAACTGGCGTGCAGCAAATCGTGAGCAGAAGATCGAGTTTGTTAATGAGTTTCGCAATCTTCTGATCCGCACCTATGGAAAATCCCTGAGTGAATTCAGTGACCAGGAGATCAACTATTTTCCGGTAAAAATTGCGCAGGGTGAAGATAAAGTAGTAGTGAAATCCGAGGTGCTGCAGCCTGGTGGCCCTTCGATACCGGTGTCATACCGTATGCGAATTAAGGATGATGCCTGGAAAGTATATGACCTGAGTATCGATGGCGTTAGCCTGGTTACCAGTTATCGCGGTACCTTTGACCAGGAAGTTCGCAAGGGTGGAATCAAGGGACTGTTAAAGTACTTGAAGGACAAAAATACGATTAAGGTAGCCTCTTGAAACAATCACCTGATTCTCCGTCAGCAACGATCCAGGCTGTAACTGGCGGTGACGAAGAGAAAGCGCGCTTTGTTATCAGTGGCACGCTTGTTTTTGATACGGTTCCGGATTTGATGAAGCAAGCCAATCGCCTGTTCGCTGCTTTTGACTCGGTCGTTGTTGATTTTTCCCAAGTGCAAAGCTGCAACAGTGCCGGTCTTGCAGTTATTCTTCATATCGCCAGGGAAATGCGCCAGCAAAATAAATCAGTCTGCTTTCAGTCGATACCAGAACAGATACATATTTTCGCCAGGGCCTACAGTGTAGAAAAAGAACTGGCGCAGTCAGGCCTGCTATGCTGAACAAACTTTTGATACAGGGTGGTACCAGGTTGCAGGGCGAGATTCGAATTTCCGGCGCCAAGAATGCGGTGTTACCTATTCTCGCAGGTACCCTGCTCGCTGATGGTCCGGCAATAATCGAGAATGTTCCTCACCTGCACGATGTGACTACAACCGTTGAATTACTCGGTTGTATGGGTGTGCAGGTCGTCATCGATGAAAAGCTGAGTATCGAGGTTGATTGCTCAACCATCGAAAATTATGTAGCGCCATACCACCTGGTGAAGACCATGCGTTCCTCCATACTTGTGCTTGGGCCGTTGCTGGCTCGCTTTGGAGAGGCCGAAGTTTCATTGCCGGGTGGTTGTGCTATCGGTTCACGTCCGGTCAATCTGCATATCAAGGGCCTGCAGGATATGGGCGCCGATGTAGAAGTGAAGAACGGCTACATTCATGCCAGGGCCAGTCGTCTCAAAGGCGCACGGCTGGTGATGGATATCGTTACCGTTACCGGAACCGAAAACCTGATGATGGCGGCAACCCTGGCGGATGGTATTACGCTGATAGAAAATGCCGCGCGTGAACCCGAAGTTGTGGACCTGGCGAATTTCCTCAACGCCATGGGTGCGAAAATCAGCGGTGCCGGAACAGATACGATTACCATCGAGGGCGTGGAAAAATTAATCGGAACCCGTTACCGTGTCTTGCCAGATCGTATTGAAACCGGCACCTACCTGGTGGCTGCGGCGATTTCCGGCGGCAGGATAAAAGTCAAGGATACACAACCCAAGCTGCTGGATGCCGTCATCGATAAATTGCGTGAGGCCGGTGCGGATATTACCTGCGGCGATGACTGGATCGAGCTCGATATGCACGGCAAACGTCCAAAAGCCGTTAATATACGCACTGCACCATTCCCGGCTTTTCCAACGGATATGCAGGCCCAGTTTGCTGCGCTGAATACGATTGCGCAAGGCACATCCACCATTGTTGAAACTGTGTTTGAAAACCGATTCATGCATGTGCAGGAACTGCAGCGCATGGGTGCTGATATCGAGGTTGAAGGTAATACAGCAATTATTCGCGGCGTCGACAAACTCACAGCGGCGCCGGTAATGGCAACAGATTTGCGGGCATCGGCCAGCCTGATCATGGCCGGACTGATTGCAGAAGGTGAAACTGAAGTACAGCGTATTTATCATATCGATCGTGGTTATGAAATCATCGAGGAAAAGCTGTCACAACTGGGGGCGAACATCAGGCGGATACCTGCCTGAACAAGTAGCGAGGGACGAGGAGCGAGTGGCGAGGGAATGTTTATATACCTCAAACCTGCATGTGCCTAATCGGTTTAAATAATTTTCATGATTAAAATAGCATTATCAAAGGGTCGTATATTCAAAGAGACTTTGCCCCTGCTGGCGGCGGCTGATATCGTGCCTGCCGATGATCCCGAGACCAGCCGTAAACTGATCCTGGACACCAATCATGATGATGTAAAGCTGGTGATTATTCGTGCCACTGATGTGCCGACTTATGTTCAGTTTGGTGCTGCAGATATCGGTGTTGCCGGTAAAGACGTGTTGATGGAGCATGGTGGTGATGGTATCTATGAGCCGCTGGATCTTGGCATCGCAAGGTGTCGTCTGATGACTGCCGGGCTGGTTAATGCGGAACCTGTAACAGGGCGTAAACGCATAGCAACCAAGTTTGTCAATGTTGCCAGAAAATATTTTGAATCCAGGGGTGAGCAGGTCGAAGTTATCAAATTGTATGGATCCATGGAGCTGGGTCCCATTGTCGGCCTGGCCGATCTCATCGTTGACGTTGTTGATACCGGTAATACGCTCAAGGCTAATGGCCTGCAACCCATCGATCACATTGCTGATATCAGTTCACGCCTGATCGTCAACAAGGCCGCCATGAAGATGAAACATGAGCGCATTCAATTGCTGATCGACAGCATACGGGCGGCTGTGTGATGCTCAAGATAAAGCAACTCAATACCAGTGATGCAGATTTTATGTCTCAGCTGGACGAGCTTCTTGCCTGGGAACAGTCAACCGATAGTGAAATCGTCACTACTGTTAGTGGTATTCTCCAGGATGTGCGCAAACGTGGCGATGCCGCCCTGCTTGAGTACACGCATAAATTTGATCGTGTCGATGCAGTGTCCGCGGCTGCGCTGGAACTGGGCAACGATGAACTTCATGCGGCACTGGATGCCATAGACAGTACACATAGAGATGCACTAGAAACCGCTGCAGCCAGAGTACGGGCTTATGCCGAACACCAGAAAATGGAGTCCTGGTCATATACCGAGGAAGACGGCACCGTGCTGGGACAGAAGGTGACGCCAATGGACAGGGTGGGGCTGTATGTTCCCGGAGGCAAGGCGGCCTATCCATCTTCGGTGCTGATGAACGCAATTCCGGCCAAAGTCGCTGGCGTACCGGAGCTCATCATGGTTGTGCCGACACCCGGTGGTCAAAGAAATGAACTGGTGCTGGCTGCCGCCGCCATTTCTGGCGTCGATCGAGTGTTTACCATTGGCGGCGCGCAGGCTGTTGCTGCACTTGCTTACGGTACAGACACGGTTCCTAAAGTCGACAAGATTACCGGCCCGGGCAATGCCTATGTCGCTACCGCGAAGCGCCTGGTATTTGGTGTGGTTGGTATCGATATGATCGCCGGTCCCTCTGAAATCCTGGTGGTATGTGATGGCAAGACTGATCCTGACTGGATTGCAATGGATCTGTTTTCCCAGGCCGAACACGATGAAGATGCGCAATCGATCCTGTTAAGCCCGGACGCTGGCTTTATCGAACAGGTCAAAGCCAGTATTGAAAAGCTGCTGGCAGATATGCCGCGCGCTGATATAATCAGAACGTCATTATCAGACCGTGCCGCCTTGATTGAAGCCAGGGACATGGATGATGCCATCGAAGTGGCAAACCATATCGCACCAGAGCATCTCGAGCTTTCTATGGATGATGCTGAACAATGGCTGCAGAAAATTCGCCATGCCGGTGCCATTTTCATGGGACGCTATACTGCAGAAGCACTGGGTGATTACTGCGCCGGCCCTAATCACGTGCTGCCGACATCCGGCACTGCGCGTTTTTCCTCGCCGCTGGGTGTGTATGATTTTCAGAAACGTTCAAGCCTGATCGGATGTTCGCTGCAGGGTGCGTCTGAACTTGGCAAAGTGGCAGCCACACTTGCGCATGGTGAAGGCCTGGTGGCGCATGCGCGTTCGGCAGAATTCCGCATCCTAAAATAAAGCCCGCATTCCCTTAAATAAAACCTTTGTAGAGACTGCCTGTTACACAATGTTAAACATTGTTAACTGCGGTTTTATCCGTCAACTAATCAGTATACTGCTAGCAACCGCTATTGAAGCAAGCTGTAATAAATTTTATTGCAGATTTGTCCAACAGCTTTAATTTACATCAAGGAATAAACATGAATACATTCAATACTGTTGTGAATACTACCCGACTGGTTGCTGCAATTTCAGGCGCGATGATCATTTCTTCCGGTTCTGTTGCTGGAGATTTCGATAATACCTGGTACCTCGGTGCGGGTGCCGGCAGTTCTAATTTTGATATTGATACAACTGCAGGTATAAGTGTCAACGATGATAAGGACACCGGTTATAAAGTATTCGGCGGCTACGACATCAACAGGCAGTTTTCTGTTGAAGCATTCTATACCGACCTCGGCACAACCAAATTTAGTCCGGCAGGTGAAGCCGATTTTTCTGCTTACGGTGCAAGTGCGCTGTGGTATTTCTGGCGTAATGCGGGTGACTACAGCATGCGCCACGGCTGGCAAGCTTATTTACTTGCGGGTGTGTCATCAATGGATGCAAGTGCAAGTTCAGACCTCGGCTTCAATCCTGATGATGGTTCACAGTTTCATTATGGAGCTGCGCTCGAGTATGGCTGGAACAACGGCCTGGCTGTAAGGGCAGGGCTCGATGGCTATGAATCAGATGCAGCAGTCGCATCGATCAGTCTGTTAAAGCGGTTCGGCAAGAGCCGTGCGAAAGCGCAACCGAAACCGGCCCCGGTTGAAGCGGCAGTGGTCGCACCTGTGGTCGTCAAGCCGAAAGACAGTGACAAAGATGGCGTCATCGACAGCGCAGATAAATGTCCCGGTACAGCAGCAGGCACACCTGTCGGTGCAGATGGTTGCGAGATTACCAAGGTCGTGCTCGAAGGTGTTAATTTTGAGCTGAACTCAGCCGAGTTGACCAGTACATCATACGCGCGACTCGATAAAGCCGTTGCGACGCTGAAAAAGTACACCGACATACGCGTTGAGGTGCAGGCCTACACTGACAGTATGGGTGAGGCTTCATATAACCAGTATTTGTCAGAAAAACGTGCCGAATCAGTACGTGGGTACATGGTCAAGCATGGCATCGATGGTGGTCGCCTGGTCGCAAAAGGCTACGGTGAATCATCACCCGTTGCTGACAATGGTACGCGTGATGGACGTATCAAGAACAGGCGCGTCGAGCTGAAAATTATTGAGTAATTCAATCACTGCTCAAGCAAACAAGAAAGGCCCGCAATTGCGGGCCTTTTTTATCATTGTAGACGCGTGAAATGTTTTACTTCTTCACTGATATGCGGCGTGACTGTGCAACTTCCTGTTTGGGGATGGTGATCTTCAGTACACCGTGCTCGGAATGTGCTTCGATAGAATCAGCATCAGCTGAATCCGGCAGTGAGAAGCGGCGATAGAATACACCATACTGGCGCTCTACACGCTTGTAGTTTTCTTCTTCCGTCTTCTTCTCTGATTGACGTTCGCCCTTGACAGTCAATACGCCCTTGTCCATGGTGACTTCGATGTCATCCGGATCAACACCGGGAATATCCGCCAGCAGGGTAAATGCCTTATCGTCTTCCTTGATGTCTACAGCCGGTGCCCAGTTCGCTGTGGCAATGTTGCCGTTTTCGTCAGAGTCAAATTTGTTCATCGGGTTGTTAAGTTCACGCTGGAGCTGATCAAACACGCTCCACGGATTGTATCGAGTTAAGCTCATCGTATCTCTCCTACGTTTGGTTTGCTTTACTGGTAGTAATGTAAGGCCGCGGCTGTGGATTTCAAGGGGGGGGGCAAGGTGCGGCAGATTCAATATATGATGCCTGGTCTGTTACTATGTACGACTTCATTGAGAAGGGTCTGTTTGTGTCTGAAAAACTGTTGAAATGGATACGTCCGGAAATTCGTGAACTGGCGGCCTACCATGTGCCGGATGCCACTGGCATGGTCAAGCTGGATGCGATGGAAAATCCCTATCGCCTGCCCGAGGAATTGCAGCAGCAGTGGCAGCAAGGCCTGTCCTCAGTGGCGCTCAACCGTTACCCGGATCCGGCTGCAACGCAACTGCACGACAAGCTGATTGAGTTGATGCAGGTGCCGGCGGGCCGGTCAATCGTACTCGGTAATGGCTCGGATGAGCTGATACAGATGCTGGCGCTGGCTGTTGCATCGGATCAGCGCTGCATTATGTCATTCGAGCCCGGCTTCGTGATGTACAGCATGATTGCCAGATATGCCGGTATGCCATATGTGGGAGTGCCACTGGCTGATGATTTCACGCTTGATATGGATAAAGCCCGTATTGCCATCGAGCAGCATCAACCGGCAATCATCTTCATTGCTTACCCCAATAATCCAACTGGTAACCTGTTTGATTCGAATGCGGTCGAGGAGATCATTCGAATCGCGCCGGGGCTGGTGGTTATTGACGAGGCTTATCACCCCTTTGCGCTCACCAGTTTTATGCCAAAACTGAATGACTTTGATCACTTGCTGGTAATGCGCACGGTATCCAAAATGGGCCTGGCAGGATTGCGCCTCGGGCTGTTGTGTGGCGATCAACAGCTTATCAATGAAATTAACAAAGTGCGCTTGCCTTATAACATCAATGTACTGACGCAGTACACGGCCAGCCTCGTTCTGGACAACTCCGGTTTTCTTGATGCACAGGCCGAGATGATACGTGCCGACAGGGAGCGCCTGTTGCAGCAGCTCGCGCACTTGCCGGGCGTAGAGGTGTTCCCAAGCCAGGCCAATTTCATTCTGTTCAGGATAAGGCAGGGGGATGCCTCGGACGTGTTCACATCATTGTGTAACGATGGGGTGCTGATCAAGAACCTGGACAAGCCAGGGCCGTTGCAAAACTGCCTGCGGGTTACTGTCGGTACAGCGGAAGAGAACCAGGCTTTTATCAAGGCCCTGGAGAACGCACTGCGTTCTGCAGGTTCTAGGTTCTAGGTTCCAGGTTCCAGGTTCCAGGTTCCAGGTTCCAGGTTCCAGGTTCCAGGTTCCAGGTTCCAGGTTCCAGGTTCCAGGTTCCAGGTTCCAGGTTCCAGGTTCCAGGTTCCAGGTTCCAGGTTCCAGGTTCCAGGTTCCAGGTTCTAGATCCTGGGCTCTAGATAGTAGGTTTCCGGTTTGATTTCCCTAGTCCCTAGAACCTGCATTACTGGCTTCGCATTGGCCGCTGGCCTAACACAGCATCGACACTGAAACTCTGACGTTTACGTATGCCATCGATTCGAAAATTATCTCCCGGTCTGCCTGCGGCGATCATATCGAGCACATCGGCGGTATCCATTATCTCTGTGCGGTTGATATGGGTGATGATGTCTCCAACTTCGAGGCCGGCCTTGTCACCGGGGCCGCCTGCATCCACACCGGTTATCAACACGCCCTGCAGGGGTATGCCAATACTTTGCAGGGTTACCAGTGGTACATTCTGACCTTCAACACCCAGCCAGCCGCGAATCACATAGCCGTTTTCGGCTATTTGCTTCATCACGTCAGTGACAAGATCAATCGGAATCGCAAAACCGATGCCATTGAAGTTGCCGGTTTCCGTGTATATCAGTGAGTTGATGCCGACAATTTCACCTTCCGAGTTAATCAGTGCGCCACCGGAGTTGCCCGGGTTGATCGCAGCATCTGTCTGCAAAAAGTTTTCATAGGTATTCTGGCTGACCTGGTTGCGTCCTGTTGCGCTGATGATTCCCTGTGTCACTGTTTGACCGATTCTGAACGGATAGCCAATAGCGAGCACGACATCACCAATGTTAAGTTTGTTCAAATCGGCTATGTGGACTTCGGGCAGCTTGTCGAGATCAATCTTCAATACGGCGAGATCGGTATCAGGGTCTGTGCCTACCAGTTGTGCTTCTGCCGATCGACCATCATTGAGAATCACGATGATTTTTTCCGCCTTGGAAATGACATGGTGATTGGTTATGACATAGCCTCGCGTGTCGAGTATCACACCCGAGCCCGAGCTGTTGTGCAGTTTGGTTTCAGTCAGGTTTGGCAGATGTTTGCCGAATATCTGTTCCAGCTGTGCACGCATATTTTCCTTGATCGGCACCTTGACCAGGCTTTGTACGTGCAGGCTGACTACGGCGGGGGCTGTCTTGCTGACAGCATCAGCGAAACTGCTGCGCTGTTCTATACGGCTATTTGAGCCGAAGCCATCCCAGTCAGTATCGGTGAGCACAATTTTTCCCTGCACAAACAGAACTGCGACTCCAGCAACTATGCCGACCAGTGCCCACAGTAAAATATATTGAATAGTGCCGTTTTTCTTCATTTTGCGAGATTGCGTATCATTCTGTTTTTAATCGGATTATTACAAATAACTTGGCTAATTGTGTGGTTTGAGATATATTATGCGCGCCTTATGAACGCCAGCATTTATATGTTGCTGGCGAAACACATTGTAAGCACATGGCATCGGTTTTAACAGTGTTTGAAGTCCTGCTTACATGTCCCGAATTTTCTTACGCGGAGATTTATACATGTCTACTGACGTTGTAGATAAGGGCAAACGCCGCTTTCTTACAGCTGCCACATCCGTGGTCGGTGCTGTAGGGGCTGGTTTTGTTGCTGTTCCTTTCATCGCTTCCTGGATGCCGAGCGAACGCGCCAAAAACGCGGGCGCACCTGTCGAAGCAGATATCAGCAAGCTCGAAGAGGGTCGCAGGATGATTGTCGAATGGCAAAGCAAACCTGTCTGGATTGTGCGCCGTTCCCAGCAGATGCTGGATAGCCTACCAAAACTGGATGAAAATTTGCGTGACCCGGCTTCTGAGAATGCAGACCAGCAGCCAGCGTATGCACAAAACGAGTTTCGCTCACGCAAGCCGGAAATTCTGGTACTGGTTGGCATCTGTACCCACCTGGGCTGTTCACCGACCTACCGCCCTGAAATTGCCGCAGTTGATCTGGGTGATGACTGGCTGGGCGGTTTCTTCTGTCCTTGTCATAGCTCAACGTTTGACATGGCCGGTCGTGTTTACCGAGGTGTGCCGGCGCCGACTAACCTGATTGTACCGCCGCATTACTATGTTACTGAAAATACCATCCTGGTGGGTGAAGACGGGGAGGCTGCATAATGGGTAAATTAATCGGATGGATTGATGATCGTTTTCCACTGACGAAAATGTGGAATGAGCATCTTGCTGAATACTACGCACCAAAAAATTTCAACTTCTGGTATTTCTTCGGTTCACTCGCACTCATGGTGCTGGTGATCCAGATTATTTCAGGCATCTTCCTGACCATGCACTACAAGCCGGATGCCGAGCTGGCATTCGCTTCAGTTGAGTACATCATGCGCGATGTGCCTTATGGCTGGTTAATTCGCTATATCCACTCCACCGGTGCGACTGCATTCTTTATCGTGGTTTACCTGCACATGCTGCGCGGCCTGATGTACGGCTCCTACAAGAAGCCGCGCGAGTTGATCTGGTTGTTTGGTATGTTCATCTACCTGGCGCTGATGGCGGAAGCCTTCATGGGTTACCTGTTGCCATGGGGCCAGATGTCATACTGGGGTGCCCAGGTGATCATTTCGTTGTTCGGCGCCATTCCTGTTATCGGTGATGACCTGACATTGTGGATTCGTGGCGATTTCGTTATTTCAGACGCTACCTTGAACCGCTTCTTCTCATTGCACGTTATTGCATTGCCGCTGGTTCTTCTGTTCCTGGTCGTTGCCCATATTCTTGCCCTGCACGAAGTGGGTTCAAACAACCCGGATGGTGTTGAGATCAAGAAGCAAAAGGACGAGAACGGTATTCCGCTGGATGGCATTCCATTCCATCCGTACTACACCGTAAAAGACATTGTCGGGGTTGTTGTGTTCCTGTTTTTCTTTGCCACCGTGATGTTTTTCATCCCGGATGGCGGCGGTTATCTGCTCGAGCATGCCAACTTCATAGCAGCGGATCCATTGAAGACGCCGGAACATATTGCGCCTGTGTGGTACTTCACGCCATTCTATGCAATTCTACGTGCAGTACCTGACAAGCTGATGGGCGTTGGTGCCATGGGTGCGGCTATCGTGCTGTTGTTCTTCATGCCATGGATTGACCGTTGCAAGGTCAAGTCGATTCGCTATCGCTCCAATATTTACAAGATCAATCTGGCAGTATTTGTTGTCAGCTTTGTTGTGCTGGGCTGGTTGGCTATGCAACATGTGACATCAACGATCACTATGCTTTCGCAGTTGTTCTCTTTGCTGTATTTCGGCTTCTTTATCGTGCTGTTCATTACATCGAAGAATGAAGAAACCAAACCAGTACCGGATAGGGTTACAGAATGAAAAAACAGATCCTGACATTGATATTAAGCGTACTGCCGACATTTTCTTTTGCCGTAGGCGGCGGTGCACATCTTGATTCTGCGCCAATCGATATTTCTGATATGGAGTCAGTTAAACGGGGTGCAACGCACTTCATCGATTACTGCTTCAGCTGTCATGAAGCAAGTTATATGCGCTTTAACCGTATTGCTCGCGATACGGGTATGAGTGATGCAGAATTGCGTGAGAACCTGATCTTCACCACTAATGAAAAAGGTGAGCCAACCAAGGTCGGCTCATTGATGAAGGTGGCGATGACCGAGGATTATGCCAAGAATGCTTTTGGCGGTGCTGTTCCTGATTTGACATTGACTGCACGTTCACGTGGCGCTGACTGGCTATATACTTACCTGCGTACCTTTTACATGGACCCGTATCGTCCAGCCGGCGTGAATAACCTGGTATTTCCCGATGTCGGTATGCCGCATGTGCTTTCATCGCTGCAAGGTATGCAAAAAGCCGTATACAAGACCGAAACACGCCAGGGCGTGGAGGTTGAGTCCGTTGATCACCTGGAACTGGCGCAGCCTGGCAGTATGACAGCGGAAGAATACGATGCGTTCGTTGCTGACCTGGTTAACTTCATGGTTTACCTGGGCGAGCCTGTGCAGAATGAACGCAGAAGTCTGGGGGTCAAGGTCCTTATCTTCCTGGTAATTTTCTTCGTGCTTGCCTATATGCTGAAGAAGGAATACTGGAAGGACGTACACTGAACACTGTGGCGTAGTATCAATAAATTAAATCAGTCACAGTGAGTGCGTTAACTATATGAATCTTTATTCCACAGCCACATCCATCTATTGCCATAGAACACGAATTGTTCTGGCAGAGAAAGATATTGCACACGAAAGCATTATCGTTGACTCCAGAAGCCTTCCGGAGGATCTGATTGACCTGAATCCTTATAGCAGTCTACCAACACTGGTTGACCGTGACCTGGTGTTGTATAACTCGCGCGTGATCATGGAATATCTTGAAGAGCGCTTTCCGCATCCTCCGCTTATGCCGGTTGGTCCGGTCGCAAGAGCGCAGACACGGCTTGCATTGTTCCGTATAGAAAACGACTGGTATCCGCTGGCTGAAATTATCGAGAGCAAAGGCGAGAAAGCAGTTGTTAAGGCACGCAAGGAGCTGATGGAAAGTATCGCGGCTTCAGCCGACGTATTTGCCGCCATGCCGTTTTTTCTCAGCGAGGAGTTCTCCCTGGTCGACGCCACTATTGCCCCGTTACTATGGCGCCTGCCGCACTATGGTATCGAGTTGCCCGCTGCCGCCAAAGTCATACAATCCTATGCCGAGCGTATATTTGATCGCGACGGGTTCCAGTTGAGCCTGACTGAAAGCGAGCGCGAGTACAGACTGTAAGCAGCGGACAAATATTCACTGCTGCAGAGTAAACCCGCAAATTCAGCAGCAGCCCTGATGCTGTAATTGCCAACGTTATAGTTTCAGTGTTTTTCACTGTACCCTGTGGTGATAACAATCCGTTTTCCAGCCGGCCAGCGAGATGCTGCCTGATACGCTAAAATACACAATATGACTTCCAGTCGTCCCTATCTTATCCGAGCAATGTATCAGTGGATCGTTGATAATGGTATGACGCCGCATCTGCTCGTAAACGCTGAATATCAAGACTGCATGGTACCGGTTGGCCATATCAACGATGGTAAAATCGTGTTGAATATCGCTCCAATGGCTGTTCAGGGCCTGACCCTGGGTGACGAGGAGGTTACCTTCAGTGCACGTTTCAGTGGCAAATCTGAAGCTATCATGGTTCCCGTACAGGCGATCCTCGCGGTTTATGCGCGCGAGAACGGGCAAGGTATGATGTTCTCTGAAGACGACCAGACCAGCCATGCTTCAGGACAAGGATCAGATGACGGGCCGGAGCCGGATCCTGATAAGCCGCGACCGAATCTGCGGGTAGTCAGGTAGCAACGAATAATTAGAAGACCAGGTCATGTTCCAGGCTAACTGGAGATCGGGTTTTTCACTATCCACTATTATTTATTCATTGCCCTAATAGCAGGTGATCGACCAGGTCGCAGATGCAGTGAATGGCAAGCAGGTGTACCTCCTGGATGCGTGCGGTTGAATCTGAAGGTACGCGAATTTCCACATCATCAGACGTAAGCAGGGATGCCATATCACCGCCCTGTTTTCCGCTGAGTGCAATGATTTTCATGTCGCGCTCATGTGCAGCATCAATGGCGCGATTCACATTCGTTGAATTACCGCTGGTGCTGATCGCCAGCAGAATATCACCCTGCTGCCCAAGCGCACTGATCTGTCTGGAGAATACCTGGTCGTAGCTGTAGTCATTGGCGATAGACGTCAGTGTTGAGCTGTCTGTAGTCAACGCCACTGCGGGCAGGCCCGGCCGTTCCATCTCAAAACGATTAAGCATTTCTGATGAAAAATGCTGGGCATCGCCTGCCGAGCCACCGTTACCACAAGAGAGTACCTTGCCTCCGCCCAGTAAACATTGTGTGATTGTCTGTGCTGCACTAGCCAGTGGCTCGGCAAGCAGGTCGGCTGCAATCTGCTTGGTGCTGATGCTGTCGTGGAAGTGTTGATTGATTCGGCTGATCAGATCCATGGTTTTAATGTGCCTTAGAATGCGTTTTTAATCCACTCGAAAGTATAGTTATCCGATCCATTATTCTGGACCTTCTCGGTCATGGCAACAACATCAAAGCGGCCATTTTTTAATCGTGTTTCCTGCTGCAGGTATTGCTCTGCGGTGATGCGCAATTTTTCCTGTTTGCTGGTGGTCACGCTTTCAAGTGCGCTGCCAAAAGCGTTGTGCTTGCGAAAGCGTACTTCCACAAATACCACTGTATTGTTTTCCTGCATCACCAGGTCGAGTTCGCCCCTGCGGCCGTGATAATTTTTAGCCAGCAGTTTCAGGCCCTGTTGTTGCAGATATAAACAGCAGGCCTGTTCGGCATTCTGTCCGCGATCACGACTGCTTGGCAGCATTGTCGACCGCTTTGACGGGCAGGATGGTGATGTCCATGTGCACCGGTACGCCGTTCTTGAATTGTGCCCACAACAGCTCGCGGTGAAGCCTCTGGTTTTCATCGATTGAAATGTTACCTGTCTCGCCCGAGAAACGCGCATAGTCATGAGACTGCAGGTATCTAAGATTCTGTATGATGTTGTAGGCGTCTATGCCGAGTGCAAACAGGCGTGTGTATACGCGTTGATCTTTCCAGTTGGTATTGAAGTCGGTCTTGAGAGAGCTGCTTGAAGTCAGTGTCCAGGGCAGATCGCAAAAGATTACGCCATCAAGATCCCGGTCAGCGCTCCTGTCGAGGCTGCCGCTATATACATGCGAAGTTGCATACACCGGCAGGTCACCTGCATGGTGGAATTTGAGGGCAGGAATAATGCCTCTTGCAGCCCGGTGAGTGGCGGCAAGAAAAATCATATCGATGTCCTGGCGACGATAGGGGATAAAGTTGAGCCTGGTACCGAGAATGTGTTCCAGGTCCTTTTTCCTCGACTCGCTATCATCCAGGTTTAACAATGTTCTGATCTGTCGCGAGTAATCATCGACATTGGTCGGGTACTGCTGGATAGCCAGTACAGCGCCGCCCAGCTCCTGAAAGCGTTTGCTGAAAGCCTGCTGTATGCGCCGGCCCCAGTCGCTGTCCGGTACCAGCACAGCCGCGGTGGTATGGTTGTCACGTATGGCCAGCTCTGCAGCCTGCCGAGCTTCATCTTCGGGTAACAGGCCAAACTGGTACAGGTTGTCGGAAATACTCAACGGATTCTCGGCATAGTTGAGCGTCAGTATGGGAACATCCAGGTTGCCTGCCTGCGCCAGTTTGTTGATGCTGGTTTTATCCAGCGGACCAATAACGTAACTGGCGCCGTCCAGCATGGCTTGCTGATAGAGCTCATCGAAGCTGAGGTTTTCATCGCTGGTATCATAGAAGCGCAACAGCGGTTTTTCGCGGCCACTCTGCTGGTACCATGCACTCACGATTCCACCCTGAATCGCATCGGCAACGCCTTTATACTGACCCTGCATCGGCAACATGATGGCAATACTCGTGGCCGGCGTGTAAGTCTGCTGGTATTCGTTCAGCAGTTTGTCGATGAACAGGTTGCTGACAGGGTGGCCCGGATAGCGTGTGCCCCAGTCGAGGACCCTGCTCTGCATTACACTCATGTCTGTCTGCGCATTTCTGAATTCACGTGCCAGATCAATCCAGCCCCTGGTTGTCGCATTGTCCACTGCGGCAGGCTTCAGGCTTATTTCCGGTGTGCGCTGTAAGGCGGCCCATATGACTTCGTGGTTTTGATCCTTCTCAACCTGTGTTGCCAGGTAGTGATCGAGCTCCACTCTGATACGAACTGCTGCCAGATGGTATCCCAGCTCGAGATTGGCATCAGCGCTGATTTTTCTTGCATCTATATATTGCGGCAGTGGCAGTTCGTTGAGTGGAGGTAGCAGTTCGAGCGCCTGCATCGGGTTTTCATTGGCCAGCGCGATCTTTGCCGCCAGCAGGCTGATCTGGAGCTGCTGGCTGCGCGCGCTGGTTTCAGCATCCAGCGTCTGCAACTGGCTTGTGGCCAGGCCCAGGTCGCCGCGTTGATACAGCAGTTCGGCGGCCTTGAGTAGATACTGTTCGCGCACTTTACCGCTGCTCTCGCTGGCGAGGCCGATGTAGTCTTCAGCGCTCATGCCATCAGCGGTTTCCCCGGGTGTGTCTGACTGGCTGCGTACAGCATCGGAAATGATTTCATCAACGCTTTTCCCGGGGCCTGTTGCACAGGCGCTGAGAAGCGAAATCAGGAGGGCATATATGAGCGGCTTAAGCGATTTCAAGATATCAGTCTGGACAAATTAATCAATAAGTTAGAGTATTGCACACGCAGGTCGTGTGTATTCTACAACAGCCTGCCAGAGATTCGAGCAGAAACTACGCTAATCAGGGCAAGCCGTGTCAAATCAAACCAACAGCAGCGCCGCATTATTTCTCGTCGCCACACCTATCGGTAACCTGGACGATATCAGTTCCCGCGCCCTGGCAACACTGAAAGCAGTCGATTTAATAGCTGCAGAGGATACCCGCCATAGCCGGCGCCTGCTGCAACATTTTGCCATCAATGCGCGCATGATAGCCTACCACGAGCACAATGAAGTGCAGCAAACGCCCGCATTGATCGAGCGTATCCACAACGGACAGTCCATCGCGCTGATTTCCGATGCAGGGACGCCGCTGGTGAGTGATCCGGGCTATCGACTGGTACAGGCTGCGCTGGCAGAGAATATCAGGGTGGTGCCGATTCCAGGGCCATGTGCCGCGATTGCCGCATTGAGTGCATCGGGCCTGCCAACCGACCGCTTCGTGTTTGAAGGTTTCCCGCCGGCAAAGCAGGGTGCGCGCAGGAATTACCTGCAAAGTCTGCAATCCGAACCACGCACAATCGTGTTTTATGTTTCCTGCCATCGCATCACCGCTACCCTGAAAGACATGGCGTCTGTATTCGGTGGCCACAGGCAGGCGGTGCTGGCGCGGGAACTGACAAAGACATTTGAAACCATTCGCAAGGCAGCGCTGGATGAACTCGCTGCCTGGGTGGAGCAGGACGAGAACCAGCAAAAAGGAGAAATTGTTGTGCTGGTTGAAGGCGCCGCGGAGCAGGGTGATGATGCGCAGCAGTTGCTGAAGCGGTTGCTGCCCGTGCTTGTCGATGAGCTGCCGGTAAAGCAGGCAGCATCGATAGCATCAAAGGTGACGGGATTGAACAAGAATGATTTGTACAGGCAGGCCTTGAGTATCAAAGACAAAGACTATAAATGAGAAAAGCTGAATGAGAACAATGGTATTAATGCTGTCGCTGTTGTCGCTGTGCGTGACAACGACTCAAGCGTTTAATGACAAAGGTCTGTTCTGGCAGGTGCAATCACAGCATGCAACCGTGTATCTGCTGGGTTCGATTCATTACGCGGATGAAGGTTTTTATCCATTGAGGAGTGCAATAGAGCAGGCGTTCTACGCTTGCGACCATCTTGTGGTTGAAATCAACATCGATGCTGCGAAAGCGAAAACCTACCGGGATTTGATACAGCAGAAAGGCTCCTATAAAGGTGATGTCACTATCAGGGACGATATTTCCGAGGAAACCTACCGACAGTTAGAACACCGGCTGCGTCGACTCGGCATACCGGTCGAGATGGTGCATAAACAAAAACCCGGCATCCTTGTGCTCACCCTGACGGCAGTGCAGGTAATGAAAATGGGTTTCATGCCGGAGATGGGTATCGATGCACACTTTCTGAGTAAAGCGAAACACAGCAATAAAAATATTATCGAGCTCGAGACTGTCGAGGAACAGCTGGATATCTTCCTCAATATAACGGACGGCGATCTGTTCCTGCGTGAGACCCTGCATTCACTCAATGAAGCCGAGATGTTGATGATGGATATGACGCGCTGCTGGAGGCGCGGTGATGAAGCCTGCCTCGAGAGCATACTGTTCGAAGATGCACTGGCCGATTATCCGTCTTTCGTCAGCATCTACGATATCCTGTTTTTCCGCCGTAATGAAGACATGGCCGATGACATCAAGCAATTCCTTGAGAGCAAGGGAAGCTATTTCGTCGTCATCGGTGCCGGACACCTGGTCGGTGATAAAGGTGTTCCGACCCTGTTACGCAATGCCGGTTATCAGGTCAGGCGGTTGTAGTTGTGTCCAGGTGAGCGTCTTGCAGACTTGCTTAACCTGGGGGAGAAGTCAGCGCAGATGCTGCACGCTGCCGGCATAGATACGGTTGAGGAGTTGCAGGAGCTCGGTGCAGTCGAGGCCTACTTGAGGATCAAACAGCAGGGTATCGCCGTCAGTCTCAACATGCTGTATGCCATCGAGGGTGCGTTAACCAATACACACTGGAACAAACTCGAGCGGGCAACCCGGGAGGCGTTGCTGATGGCGGTGGATGCCAGGCAGAGTAGTGGAAGTTAGTAAAGGCTTGTTTTCTTCTCGCAAAGAACGCAAAGGCGCGAAGAACGCAAGGATAGAAATTATTTATTTGTCGTTATTGATAAGGGCACATATACAGCTTAAGTTTCTACGCTAGCTTTGCGCCTTTGCGTTGAATGCTGTTTCATTTTGTAGCGCAGGATTGATAGCTGGCGTTCTGAATATTTTGCGTTCAAAAGATTGCCCGATGAATGCTTGTTTGCGGTTATAGATTTAAGTTCGCCACAAACAAAAACGGCTCCCGAGGGAGCCGTTTTTTTATAAGTATATTTACAGTCTGTCAGGCAGCCTTGCGTCTGGCAACACCAACCAGGCCTAGCAGGCCAGTGCCAAACAGCCAGACGGCGGCGGGGACTGGTACAGCACCTGTTGCACAAAACCGGACATCCCGACAGTGCTGTCAGCACTCAGGGAAAAATCGACCTTTACTGTCATCAGGTCATAGGCAAGATTACCGGTAAAAGTGTTGCTAGCGGTATAGACCGGGGAATTCTGGGTTTGAGGACCGCCAGTAAAGAAGAAGGTATTACCGACATCAACACCCTTGTTCAATGAAGGCAGGCCGCCAACACTGGTATCCACTTCAAATGCCGAGACAATATTGCTGCCTACGACTGGAGCAACCTGCGCACCTGCGGCACTGAGAGAGGTCAGCGAATAGGAAACGCTTGAGTCGGCATTAATTGGTCCTTGCAGCGCTATGGGAAGATTGAATGTGAAACCAAATGTTGAACCGATGCCTCTGCAGTTGAAGCACCTAGTCCAAAGCCGAGGATTGGGTCTATATTGCCCGACATGCTGTTTAGACTCACGGTGTATCCATCTCCCAGTAATTGTCACCCGTACCGCCAAAGGTGATATCGCCGGTATCGGGATCGGAGTCGTACGATCCCACTCATGACTTTACTGCCGTCAACAGAAATTGTCCCAGGTGCAGGTCGCATCTGTGCAGCCCACGGTACCAGCCCACGCCGCCCTGCCTGCAGTTAATGTCAAAACCAGAAGCAGCCCGAGTATATAGGCAGCATGTCAGCAGATGTTGTTTTCTCATTGGCTCTTCACTCTCGAAAAATTTAATTGTTATATAAGCGTGTACTCGGGTTTATAGAGCAAGAGTTATGCCAGTAAATAAATATTTCTATTAAACAGGCGCTTGCATTGATCAAGAATATAAGAAGATATTGATTGTGTAAGCGCTGCCGACAATATTGGCCTGTCGGGCCGTGAATTAATGCACTGTTTTTGTGATATTGCATACGCCCTGATGGCCCAGGTATTTATTAATATATAAATCAATCAGTTGCAAGCCTGAAATCGGGAGGGCCGAAAAGCTTGTGCAGGCTTGATTTGTAAAGTATCTCGACTTCTTTGTTAAGCGCGCCGACAGCCGTGTTGATGGCAGTGGTTGCAAGGGTAAATGGTGCAAGTGAGATGCGGACTGGTAATAACGCCAAAGACTGCGAAGACACTGAAAACGCTAACAATAATAAATTGTAGTCGTTCAGACTTGATCTGGCATTTGTTGTCGATTTTCGTATCAGCGGAAAATCAGCCCAAGTAGGCGTTTTAACATCCTGTTTTCTCGCAGAGGCGCAGAGCACGCAGAGGTAATACCTGTTTTTTCATTAAAAATATCGTTTTTCTCTGCGCTCTCTGCGCCTCTGCGAGAGTAAATTCTGTTTACTTTGCGGGCTTTGCGCCTTTGCGAGAGTAAATATCTATAGCCTTTGTTTATAGGGTCAATCCCGAGTGTACTGACAAATAATCATGGTCTGGGTTTGAGTTAATATGACACTCACTAGATGATCCTTCCTTTTAAAAGCAGATCTTTGTTGCGGATACTGCCCCTGGACATCAATTCATCGACAAATTTTCGGCGGTCATCGGGATTTACATACAGGTCGGCAACGTTCACACGCATGAACGCTTCGACCGAGTCATAACCAAAAATAGCCGCAATGGCCGGATTGGCTTTGATGAAGGTACCCCGGGGACCGCCGGGTCTGGGTCGATACCGATGCTCAAATTGTCGATCAGCGAACGATACTCCTTTTCGCTGCGATGCAACGCCTCTTCGATCTTGCGTCTTTCACGGGTTTGCTCCTGG
>CAWEEC010000103.1:0-43449 GCA_963807785.1 uncultured Gammaproteobacteria bacterium
AAAGGCAAACCAAACACCCCTGTGCAGGTATTATGACTGATCAAAGCAGGTGAGATTATGGTGCCGGAAGACCGTATCTATAGCTGTAGGATATTTGTTAATCGGGTATCTGGGCAATACGAGCGATTAGTTTCATAGGTTATGTCTAACCACTCACGACCAGTCTTTGGATCGTATTTCAGTAATTCGTAATCTGCGACTTTCCAGTCGACCGCATGTGGTGAAGATAATGTGTTACGAGATACAGGCGCTGGACAAGTGCATAGAGTGAAAAGTTATTGATTTAATAACCATTTTTCTCTTCCTGTCTTTGTGTTTGATTATATGTCGCGGCAATCGAGGGTTAATGTCGCCTACGTCGCGCAATACCGATTAAACCTAAAAACCCCGTACCGAATAGCCAGATAGCAGCGGGGACTGGTATCTGGGAAATACTCAAGGTGCTGGATAAATATATGCTTTCCGAACTATCGGGATCTGTATGCGTTAGAAAGAAGCCACTACCGGGTACCAATTGACTCAGCAGGATATCAATGGTTGCTACTTCCATACTGGCAAGGGTGAAATCCCAGCCCATGGCCATTGAGACATCATCTGGAAAAGCGGTATTACCATAAATACTGGTACCAATACCATTATCCAGCGCACTGGACTGAAAGTTCTCGAAAATATCACCATCGAGCCAACCTGGCTCATCAACTTCCCAGCTCTGACCGGCAGCGGCGACTCCGCTGTTCGTAGCTGTCTCATTGAAGTAGGTATTGATGTCCTCATCGATTTCGTGATCGAAGAAAGCATCAAAAGTATGGGCGCCCAACCCGGTAATAGTCGCAGTGATACTCCCCAGGCCAGTCGTCGTACTGAAAGCGCTTATATCAACACCCCCTGGGGCTGCATTCGTAGTAACTGCACCATCAATATTGAAGCTATAGTCGAATAAAGCAGAGGCGGCCTGTACTGAAATACTGGACAATCCAATCAGAACGGTGCTAGCCGCTAAGAGTAAGTGTTTAGATTTCACGTTACTTAATGTAATCGGTAGATTTACCATTTTCCCCTTTTACCTTTTAGTTATTTTCTCGCCATTGCGACGAAAGATTGTATTAAGAGGGACTACAAGCAAAAACCATGCCTGTAAAAGAAAGCGGCTGATTATCAACTAGATAACGTAATATTAGTATTTCATTAATTATTAACGTGTAAAGAACGCCATACAGAATGCAGGATTTACCGCTCGATACGTCAGGATTTTTTTTACACTTGCTGAATGACTATACAGGTTCGCTTCTGTTTAAAAACTCCATTTCAAGTAGTAGTGAAAGATTCTTAGCCTCTAATAACAGAGTATTGATTTATTGATATGACGGGCCATATGAAAAGTCAGATTTAATCACTAAGACCCACGCATTGTCTCATGCCCAACATTTGAGCCAACTGGCCCATACCATCGCGAGCCGGATTGGCCGTTACCTGGAGCGGCAAGGGTTGTTGGATCGGGATGTCGAGGCCAGCTACCTAGCCTAGAGAAAGTGTTGTGGGGTTAAAATGGGTTATTGCGCTGCGAATGACATCGATGGCACAGGATTTCAATGTTACTTGTTTGGCCATTCAGTAAAATATCTAATATCTTTCTTCAACAATTTCTGAACATGGTATTTTTCATGGTATTGACACTTGCAACCACCAGAAAACCCGCGCCAATACTGGCTTTCCGCGGGTTATTTACAATCGAATGGGAGTAGTTTTTACCGCAGAGGCGCGGAGGCGCAGAGTTTTTTCGGGTAAATCGATCAAAATAAGAGCTTGCTTCACAGTAGTGATTTTGAATTCCGATGGATACATTCTATAGTCGTGATCTGGATATTACTTTCACGTTCATGTTATTGACTCACTGCAATCATTATTACTTCTCTGCGCCTCCGCGCCTCTGCGGTTAACAATATTGTGGACGACCGATACTGGATGCAGCGTGCGCTTGAGCTTGCACACAAAGCTGAAGCTGCCGGTGAAGTGCCGGTAGGTGCTGTGATCGTTCTCGATGGCGAGCTGGTTGCTGAGGGCTGGAACCAGCCAATCACGTCCTCCGACCCAAGCGCGCATGCAGAGATCATGGCGCTGCGTGCTGCCGGTCGAAAGCTTGATAACTATCGGCTACCCGGAACCGAGCTGTATGTCACATTGGAACCGTGCCCGATGTGTGTTGGTGCCATGTTACATGCCAGGGTCAAGCGAGTCATTTACGCAGCATCCGATCCGAAGACAGGTGCACTCGGTGGGAGCTATGATTTGCTTAACAGTGTCAGCCACAATCATTCATTTGAAGTGACGGGCGGTGTACTTGTACAACAGAGCCGTGATTTGCTACAGGCTTTTTTCAGGGGTCGACGCTAACCCGATTTATTTTCAGTAGAAAACTGTGACGATAAATTGTACTGCTTCAGGCCTGATATGATGGTAACAGCCAGATTTCGAAGAGACAGTAGTAGGCATTTAACGCTCTGTTCTCTCGCAAAGACGCCAAGGTCGCAAAGGTATATGTATAAAAGATATTATTTCAGGTGAAATAAACACATGGCATTGTTGCGTTAAGCATTACTGCGCGTCCTGTTCAATTATCCTTCGGTATCTTCCAGCATTTTTCTGAAACTGTTGACACGTTGCAGGTTAACTTTTCCTGCTTCAAGTGCTGCTGAAATCGCGCAGCCGGGCTCATTGGTGTGACTGCAATTGGCAAACTTGCACATGCCGCGATAGGGTTTGAGCTCGATAAAGCCGTTGAGTATCTGCTCTTTATCGAGATAGATCGGAGAAAAATCGCGTACACCCGGAGAATCTATCAGGTAGCCGCCTGTCGGCAGCGAGTACAGGGTCGAAACAGTAGTTGTGTGCTTTCCTTCTTTAGATGCCTCTGAAATTTCACCGATGCGAATATCGATATCCGGTAGCAGGTCTTTGACCAATGAAGATTTACCAACACCCGACAGTCCGACGAATATACTGGTAGTGTCTGCCAGCATGGACTGCAGTTCGTCAATGCCGGTATTCTCGATGGCGCTGGTCTCCAGTACCCGGTAGCCGATCGTGTCATAGATCAAATTGATTTCATTGACGATGTGTTCGTTTGCTTCATCCAGCAGATCAACCTTGTTGACGAGGATGACAGGTTTTGCGGGTAGATTCTCGGTTGCTACAAGGTAACGATCAATAAGGTAGCTATTGGGCCTGGGAACCAGCGAACAGACAATAATCACCTGGTCAATATTGGCAGCAACTGCTTTTGCCTTGCCGGCAAAGCCTGATTTTTGCAGTATGTTATCGCGATCGGCGCGGGCGATTACAATCGCGGTTTTTGGTTTGCTATTAATATCGAGGTACTCGAAAACAACGCGGTCACCACAGACAATGGTTCCGAGATTCTGTCTTAACTGGCAGTTAATAGCCTCACCGTCTTCATTGCTGACAATCAGTTCCTTGCCATGGTGCGTGATAACGGTGCCGTTATGCGTCGCATTACCTGATTGCGCGGCCTTCTCATTCTTATTGGCGGATATCTGACGTTTTTGTCGATGTGTTAAACGTCGTTTTGACATGCTCGGTTTTAGATGTTCAGTGTGCGGTCTACTTTGGCGGCACAGATAAAGTCATTCAAGGATAAACCGCCGACACTGTGGGTACTGAATTCAACACGGCAGGTATTATAGGTAACGGTCATCTCGGGGTGATGGTCTTGCTGATGTGCGACCATGGCTACCACATTGACGAATGACAGGGTGTCGTAATAGTTCCTGAACTTGAAGCTGCGGCTGATGGATTTACTATCATCAGCGAGCTGCCATTCGGGCGATATCTCTTTCAAATGGCTGTTCAATTTCCTTCTTAGTAAGCAACGATGTTTTTGCTTCACATTGTTTGTGGGCAAAAATACTCATAAATACCTGCTCGCAGGACAATGCTTAGAATTTATAGTACTTCTCGTCGAGAAAGTGCACAACAGCGTCTGTATCCTCATCAAACCAGGGCGCACCGGTGTTGTCCTTGCAACGTACGACCTGTTTACTCAGGGCGTTGAGCGATTTAACGAAGCGGTTGTCCCGGGTATAAACACTGTCCGAATGGCATTTCTGGCAATGGTCATTGTGCATCTTGCTGCCGTGTTCCAGCAGTTTTTCCTTATCCTTGCCGGTATCTGCATTGACGATAAAGCTGCAACAAACCAGTGCTGTCAGTGATATGAATTGCGCGATTACTTTCTTCATGATTATCTCCGTTACGATGTCTGTGCGTTCAGGTGGGCGATACGAACCGGGGCAGGCGGGTGTGAATCATAGAATGCCGAGTATAAGGGATCGGGCGTTAACGTGCTTGCGTTCTCTTTATACAGGCCAACCAGTGCCTGGATCAGATGCTCTGCTTGTGTTTGCTGGGCGGCGAATTCGTCCGCTTCGAACTCGTTCTTCCTGGAGAACAGGCTCAATATCGGATGCAGCACAAAAGTAAATACTGGCATTACCAGGGCGAATAGCAGCAGTGCCATGTAGGTTGAAGGCGTACTGACGCCAAGAGCGGTATAGAACCATTCGTTCTTCATTAACCATGCAAGAACCGCCAGGGCAACAAATGTTGTAGCAATGGAAATCAGCATGCCTTTAACAATGTGTTTTTTCTTGAAGTGACCAAGCTCATGTGCAAGTACGGCTTCAAGCTCATCATCGTTGAGCATCTTCAGCAGGGTGTCGAAAAAAACAATGCGCTTATTGCGGCCAAAGCCGGAGAAATAGGCATTGCCATGCGACGAACGCTTTGATCCATCGATAACAAAAATGCCGTTACTGCTGAAACCACAGCGCTGCAGTAACTGTTTGATACGATCCAGGGTGTCACCTTCCTGCAGGGGTTCAAACTTGTTGAATATCGGCGCAATCAGAGTCGGGTATAGCCACATGATGATCAGACTGAAAGACGTCCATACCAGCCATGCGTATACCCACCACAACTGGCCTGATTTTTCCATCAGCCAGAGAATGGTCCACAACAGCGGGACACCAAGTATTAACGCCAATGCGCTGCCCTTGATGATGTCGAGGATGAAAGTTTTAACCGTGGTTCGGTTAAAGCCG
This sequence comes from uncultured Gammaproteobacteria bacterium, assembly GCA_963807785.1. Taxonomy (GTDB): domain Bacteria; phylum Pseudomonadota; class Gammaproteobacteria; order SZUA-229; family SZUA-229; genus JABDQW01. The sequence continues at coordinate 5,118 of CAWEEC010000103.1, forward strand.
AAACGCTCTTCGATGACGAAGGTGGAATAAACAGAAAAAGGCAGTTCCAGTAATGACGATACCAGCATAAAGGCCAATATCACCGCAATACCTGTCATGATCGGGCTTATGCCAAAAGTCATCGTGGTCTGATTGAGCCAGTCAAGCCCGCCACCCAGTGTCCAGATCAGCAGCAGGCCAGCATCATAAAACATGGGCAGGCGACCAAAGCGGGTTTTTGCCACGGTGTAATTGGCTGCTTTCTGGTGTTCTTCCAGGTCGATCTTGCCTTCAAACGCTGCAGGAACGCTGGCGCGATGGGCCATGATATGAGAGATTTGCCTTTGAGAGAGCCAGAATCTGATAACAAGCGATAACGCCAGCATGGCAAGAAACAGGATTGTGAAGCTGTGCATAATGACCTTTTGTGAATGAATACTATAACCGGTATTATCCAATTTATAGTTGTATAAGGCTAGCCAAGAAAAAAGCATTATAAAACCCTTCGGGATTGAGGAAATATGCCGCAGAAAAACCCAGAAAACCTGATTTGGATTGACCTGGAGATGACAGGACTGGATCCTCTGGAAGACCGGATAATCGAAATCGCCACCATCGTCACTGACAAGAACCTCAACATACTGGAACAGGGTCCAACGCTGGCTATCAACCAGGATGAGGAAATGCTGAAGAATATGGATGAATGGTGTACCACACAGCATGGCAAATCAGGCCTGACGGATCGGGTCAAGCACAGTTCAATCAGTGAGGCGACGGCTGAAGCGGTGACACTTGCGTTTTTGCAGAAATATGTGCCGCCGGGCCGATCACCAATGTGTGGTAACAGCATATGCCAGGACCGTCGGTTTCTTTCACGCTGGATGCCGGAGCTGGAAGAGTTTTTCCACTATCGTAATCTTGATGTCAGCTCATTGAAGGAACTGGCACGCAGGTGGGCACCGGAAGTATGTGAGGGTTTCAGTAAGGAATCGAGTCACCTTGCAATGGATGACATCAAGGACTCGATAGCCGAGCTGCAGTATTATCGTAAAACAATGCTGTCGATTTAAATAATTCAACAGGGAATGAATGCTATGCAGCCGCTGCGAACCTCGATATCCCTTTGCATTGTGTTCGTCTCCTTTCTGGCCTCACTTCAGTTATTCGCAACCGAGCTTGAAACCGTAATTGTTGAATCTGTGCAGGCGCCGCGTGTTTACCGCCTGGATGGTGTGATTGAAGCGGCGCAAAAAACGACGGTATCAGCGCAGATCAGTGGCCAGGTAGAAGACATACTGTTTGATATCGATGATTTTGTCGACAAAGGTGAAGTCATCGTGCGTCTCAAGGACACGCAACCCACGGCCAGACTCAAGCAGGCAAATGCCGAACTCAGTGAAGCCAAAGCGCGGCTCAAGGAAGCAGAAGATGAGTATCTGCGTGTAAAGGGCGTATACGAGAAACAGGCGGTTTCCAGGAAGACCTTGGATGCGGCAGAGGCTGCAAAAAAAGCGGCCCAGGCAAAGCTTGAAGCTGCTCATGCAGGACTGGAGCAGGCACAGGAACAGCTCGAATACACCCGTGTACGCGCACCTTATTCCGGTATTGTTACTCAACGTCATATTGAAATTGGCGAGACCGCGCAGCCGGGCAAGAAACTGATCAGTGGATTATCGCTGGACCATCTGCGAGTGAATGTCGATGTGCCGCAAAACATGATTAATGCGGTGCGTGAAGCCGACGCTGTCAAGATTGAAACGCCGGATGGCAATGTTATCCCGGTCAGCGAGAAGACCGTATTTCCCTACGCGGAACCAGCCAGTCATACTTTTCGGGTTCGCCTTGAGCTGAAGGGTGATGGTATGAGGTTGTTTCCGGGCATGTTTGTTAAAGCGGCATTTGAAATCGGCCAGCGCCACGCCCTGGTTGTGCCTGCAAGTGCAATCGTCAGGCGTTCCGAGATTACCGCCGTGTACGTATTATCACCGCAAGGCAATCTCAGTATGCGCTCTATTCGCAAGGGTCACGAGCTTGCTGATGGCAGCGCTGTTGTGCTGGCGGGTTTGCAGCAAGGAGAACAGGTTGTTGTTGATCCGATAGCCGCCGGTGTCCAGCTGAAACAGCAGCGCGCTTCTAAGCACACTCGATAAACGATGGCTGATAATCCTGATTCGATGGGTTTCTCCGGTCATGTCGCAAAACGATTTCTGACCACGGAAATTACCCCACTACTTGCGTTAGTGGGTTTTTTGCTTGGCGCATTTGCTGTCATGATTACTCCGCGCGAGGAAGAGCCGCAGATCAATGTCACATTCGCCAATGTGTTTATTGCATTCCCCGGCGCCAGTCCTGCTGAAGTTGAAAGCCTGATTGCCGGTCCTGCAGAACAGGTACTCTCTGAAATTGAAGGTATCAAACACGTCTATTCCACGTCCATGCCGGGTATGGCTGTATTGACAGTGCAGTTCGAGGTTGGAGAAGACCGTACTTCGGCTATTGTACGCCTGTACAACAAGTTATTTCTTCATAGTGACTGGTTACCGCAAGGACTCGGTGTTGCCCAGCCAATAATCAAGCCCAAGGGTATCGATGATGTGCCGATTGTGACCGCAACCTTGTGGTCGAATGATGACAGCATGGGTACTTATGAACTGGGGCAGGTAGCCCACTCCCTGGAAGCGGAACTCAAGCGCGTGCAGGGAACGCGAGAAATTTATACCATTGGCGACACGCCCAGAGTAGTGAGCGTATTACTTGATCCACAGGCGATGTCTGCTTACCGGCTTGATATCGATAGTTTGCGCAAGGCATTACAGGCAGGTAACCGTGTGCGTGACCCGCTTGATGCTACCGTGGACAATCGCGAGATACTGGTAAAAGCCGGGGTCTTTTTCACAACAGCAGAAGATGTGTCAGGGCTTGTCGTTGCCGTACATGAGGGCAGGCCGGTGTATCTTCGAGATGTCGCAACAGTTGAAGACGGGCCGGCGCAGCCGACACAGTATGTCAATTTCAGTCAGGCTGCAGCATCGGGTGCAGGCAGCACGGCGACTGAACGACCCGCGGTAACGATTGCAGTGGCAAAACAGGCCGGGACCAACGCAGTTGAAATCGCACAACGCGTCATTGACCGCTTTGAACAGTTAAGGGGCAGTTATATCCCGGATAATGTCAATGTCAGCATCACGCGAAATTATGGCGCTACTGCAGATGCAAAAGCGAAAAAACTCATCAGCAAGCTGGTTTTTGCTACGGCGTCGGTGGTGGTCCTGGTGCTGCTTGCAATTGGCTGGCGTGAGGCAATTATTGTCGGTACCGCGGTGGTCGTTACCCTGGCGATGACACTGTTTGCGTCATGGGCGTGGGGATTCACGCTCAATCGCGTTTCGTTGTTCGCGCTGATATTTTCCATCGGTATTCTGGTTGATGATGCCATCGTGGTGGTTGAGAACATCCATCGGCATATATCACTGGGGGCGAAAAACCTGATTCAAGCTATACCGCGAGCTGTTGATGAAGTTGGCGGCCCGACAATTCTCGCTACCTTCACGGTGATTGCGGCCTTGTTACCAATGGCATTTGTCTCCGGATTAATGGGACCATACATGAGTCCGATCCCTATCAATGCGTCTCTGGGTATGCTGATCTCGCTGGCGGTTGCATTTGTATTTACACCCTGGTTGACACAGAAAATGCTTGCCAGCCATGTCAGTGCGCATGACGCTACAAGCTCGCTACATGAAGATACTGAAACGAAATCGATGCGCCTGGTAAAAAGGATATTCGAGCCATTTCTTCAGGGACGACGTGGTCTGGTTAATCGTCGCTGGCTGCTGGCTGGCATCCTGTTATTGATCATGCTTTCGCTGTTGCTGGTTGCCGGACGGCTGGTGATCATGAAGATGTTGCCATTCGATAACAAGTCCGAGTTCCAGGTTGTACTCGATATGCCTGAAGGTTCCAGTCTTGAGCAGACTGCGCGCGTGTTGCAGGACATGGGGCAATACCTGTCGACGGTGCCTGAGGTGAGTGACTATCAGATTTATGCGGGTACAGCTGCGCCGATCAGTTTTAATGGCCTGGTACGTCAGTACTACCTGCGCGAGGATGATCACCTTGGCGATATCCAGGTAAACCTGGTAGAGAAGCATGAGCGTGATCGGCAAAGTCATGCAATCGCATCCTCTGTGAGGCCAGACATACAGGCGATTGCGCGTCGCTATAACGCTAACGTAAAAATCGTTGAAGTTCCTCCTGGCCCGCCGGTAATGGCGCCATTGGTCGCTGAAATTTATGGCATCGATTATGCGGGTCAGATGCAACAGGCGAAAAGCCTGCGCAAGGTGTTTGAGCGTACCGCGGACATTGTTGATATCGACGATTCAGTCGAGTTTGCATCTGAAAAAATCATTATTGATATTGACCGCAGCCGCGCTGCTTTACTCGGGTTGTCACAACAGCAGGTAACAGACGCGCTCGCGACTGTGCTCGATGGCGAAGCAATGACCTATATGCATCTCGACAAGGCCAAGTATGCTGTGCCGGTTATGGTCGAATATGCAGAAGGTGACAAGGCCGATATCGAACAGGTGCTGGCTCTGGAATTAAGATCGAGCAACGGTACGCTGGTACCATTATCCGAGGTAGTCACACTGCAGCGTGGTACGCGTGAGCACAGCATCTATCACAAGGACCTGTTGCCCGTTGTATATGTTACAGCTGATATGGCAGGTGAAGTCGACAGCCCATTGTATGGGTTATTCGACATGGCGGCACAGGCTGAACAGGATACCGGTATGTCACAGTGGTTTGTGAGCACGCCGCAAAATCCCTATGAATACAGTTTCAGGTGGAATGGCGAGTGGCAGGTAACATTCGAAACATTTCGTGACATGGGTATCGCCTATACTGTTGGCCTGCTGTTGATATATCTACTGGTGGTGGCTCAGTTCAAGTCATACATAGTACCGCTGGTTATCATGGCGCCGATACCATTAACCATTATCGGCATTCTTCCCGGTCATGCAATTGTGGACAAGCAATTCACAGCAACTTCGATGATAGGAATGATTGCGCTTGCCGGCATCATTGTGCGTAATTCCATTCTGCTGGTTGATTTTATCAACCAGGAAATACGTAACGGCGTTTCATTTGAGATGGCAGTGATACGTTCCGCTGCAGTACGCGCCAAGCCTATTATATTGACGGGCGCTGCAGCAATGGCCGGCGCATTCTTCATCCTCGACGACCCTATTTTCTCTGGTCTGGCGGTATCGCTTATCTCCGGGATACTGGTTTCAACTGCACTTACACTGATGGTGATACCGGTGGTTTATTATGCGGTGATGCAGAAACGCGTAGACAAGATCATGCAGATGGAATAAGCATTGCTTTAATTAGGATTATTTTTCACCACAGAGGCACAGAGAACACAGAGACTTTTTATAGTTGTGGCGTCATTGAAGGGCTCCGGAATTCATTTCGCTGCTTGCTTCTATCTGCCAGTGTTCGCAATGAGTATCGTCACTGCAACACAAACAATAAACCTCCGTGTTCTCTGTGCCTCTGTGGTGAATAATCTTGTCACTGCTCAACCGGTGTATCTTCGCGATTCCCCCAGTCCGACCACGAACCCGGATAGGCCTTGACATCTTCATAGCCAAGCGCGCGCAACATGACATAGGAAAAAGCTGAACGATGATGTGTCTGGCAATACACGATAACTTCCTTGTCCTTTGTTAAACCGAGTTGATCGAGTTTTGTCTGGATTGATTCGTGGGGCAGCAGGCGCAGGTTATGCGTGCGGTCCATGGCTTCAGTCCATTCATAATGCCTGGCACCAGGTATATGCCCACCCTTGACGGCAAATTTCTTTTCACCATTATATTCAGCCAGGCTACGCGCATCGAGCAAAGCCGTGTGTTGATCATCAAGATGTTGCATGATGTATGAGCTGTCAACTGAGTAATCACCGGTGTTAGTTAGCGTGTAATCGCTGGCTTTATTTTCAGGTATTTCCTGGGTAGTAGCATGGCCTTCATTTGCCCAACTGTACAAACCACCATTGAGCAACGATGCTTTCATATGTCCGAATACATGCAATGTCCATATAAAGCGTGACGCACAACCACCACCTTCATCGTCATAGGCAACAACGAGCGTATCTGCAGTAATGCCCAGGCTTGAAACCAGTGTTGAAAACTGATCATCTGATGGCAATAGACCCATGACTGGTTTTTCGGCATGTAAGATGTCCGGGTAATTTACGTGATGTGCGCCGGGTATGTGTGCCTGTGCATATTGCTTCGGCTTGCATAAGTCAACAATAACGACAGAGGGTTCATTCGCTAGCGTTTCCAGCTCTGCCGGTTCAATCATTAACTTGAGGTCTGTCATTTTACAGCTTGGATATTTGCGGGTGGATTGTCGCCAGCTTCCGGCACCAGGATAGTATCTCTGGCAGATTTGTCATCAAGCGCCTCGGGGTAATCAAGCGAAAAATGCAGTCCGCGGCTCTCCTTGCGTGCCATGGCGCAACGTATGATCAGTTCAGAAACCTGTGCCAGGTTACGCAACTCGATCAGGTCGCTGCTGATGCGGAAATTACTGTAGTACTCGTGAATTTCGTGCTGCAATAATTGAGCGCGACGCATTGCTCGTTCGAGTCGTTTGTTGGTGCGAACAATACCCACATAGTCCCACATAAAACGCCGTAATTCATCCCAGTTATGGGTCACAACAACTTCTTCGTCAGAGTCAGTTACGCGGCTTTCATCCCAGGGTGCAATTGCCTTTTCCAGTTTGATATTTGTTATTTTATCGATGATGTCCTTGCTGGCTGCTTCAGCAAACACCAGGCACTCAAGTAATGAATTACTGGCCATGCGATTGGCGCCATGCAGTCGTGTGAAGGCGGTTTCGCCGATCGCATACAGATCTTCAATATCGGTGCAGCCGTTCATGTCTGTTAACACGCCACCGCAGGTATAGTGTGCAGCGGGTACCACTGGTATTGGTTGCCTGGTTATGTCGATACCGAATTCAAGGCAGCGTTTGTAAATAGTAGGAAAGTGCGACTTTATAAATGCATTTGAACGATGACTGATATCAAGGTAGACGCACTCGGCGCCAAGGCGCTTCATTTCATGGTCGATTGCCCTGGCGACGATGTCACGCGGTGCCAGCTCGGCACGTTTGTCAAAACGGTGCATGAACTGTTCACCATTGGGAAGTATTAGCCTGCCACCTTCACCGCGCACGGCTTCGCTGATGAGGAACGATTTGGCTTCAGGATGATATAAACAGGTTGGATGGAATTGATTGAATTCCATGTTGCCGACCCGGCAGCCTGCGCGCCAGGCCATGGCAATACCGTCACCGGTAGAGCAGTCAGGATTGGTGGTGTACAGATAAACCTTGCTGGCGCCGCCGGTAGCCAGAACAACTGTCTTCGCCAGGTATCTTTTTACATGCCCCGTGTTTTTGTTGAGGATGTAAGCGCCCACACATCGATTATGTTGCAGTCCCTGCTTGGTGCCGGTGATCAGGTCGACAGCAATGTGATTTTCATAGATATCGATAGAGGCGTGCTGGCGGACATGATTAACCAACGTGTTCGAAAGCGCTACACCGGTTGCATCTGCAGCATGCACGATGCGTCGAAAGCTGTGACCACCTTCCCGGGTTAAATGCAGTACCCGAATCCCGTCTGGACTGGTTTCCTTGGTGAAGGGAACTCCAAGCTGTTGCAGCCATCGAATGTTTTCCGGTCCGTGTTCGATGGTAAAGCGAACCGAATCCTGACTGCATAGTCCGGCACCGGCATTCATCGTGTCGTCGATATGTGACTGATAGGAATCTTCTTTGGCGAGAACCGCGGAAATTCCCCCCTGGGCATAATACGTGCAACCCTCGTTGACCGAATCCTTGCTGATTATTGCAACTGATGCGGTGGGTGCGAGTCGGAGGGCGAGACTGAGACCGGCGGCGCCACTGCCAATTATCAGAACATCATGCTGGTTTGAGATGGACATGCGGGGTCCTCATGGCAAAAAACCTGTGTTTTTGGGCGTTCCTTGCTGTAATACCTTGATTGTACTTGTATAATCGGCGAATTGCACCAGCGCGTTACTTCACTTCGGTACGCCTGAACTATAACTGGATTAATTTGTCACACAAGTCAGGCAATGGATTGTCTCTGGAGGAAAGGCCTGGATGGGCACTGAAAAGAATGTTGATCAGGCGCTGGTAGAGCGTGTACAGAATGGCGATAGCAAAGCATTCGATCTGCTGGTACAAAAGTACCAGAATCGTATTTCGAAGCTGATAGCACGATTTGTGCGTAATCCTGCCGACGTTCAGGATGTTGCTCAGGAAGCATTTATAAAGGCTTACCGGGCGTTACCCAATTTCAGGGGTGAGAGTGCTTTTTATACGTGGCTTTACCGAATAGCCATCAATACTGCCAAGAATCATCTGGTCGCGGCAGGAAGAAAGTCTCCCGCCTATGCGGTTGATGTACAGGAAGTCGAAAAGTATGATGCCAGCGAATGGCTCAAGGAGTATGCAACACCGGAACGGGAGTTGCTTGCCGATGAGATAAAGGCAACGGTGAACAATGCGCTGGAAGCTTTACCACCGGATTTAAAAGAAGCAATAACGCTTCGAGAGCTTGAAGGTCTGAGTTACGAAGATATTGCAGTAGTTATGGACTGCCCGATTGGGACCGTGCGTTCGCGCATATTCAGGGCTCGTGAAGCTATAGATGAAAGACTGCAACCGATAGTGGACAGTAGCAGTCATAATGTTAATGAATAATCGTTAATACAGACTCGGGTATTTGTGTAATGAATGAAGATAAAGAAAAAATTTCTGCCTGGCTTGATGACGCCATTGAATATAATGAATTGAACTCACTCAAGCTTGATGAAGAAGTCCAGGCTTTTTCCACTGCAACTCGATACCACATGATTGGTGACGCATTGCGTGGCAAGGTAACAGATGCATCGATGATTGATATCAGTGCAAACATTCGTGAGGCTGTCAAGCACGAACCAGAATTTACCCCGGTAACAAGGTCCGCACCTTCTTCCGGGCGCCCGTCCCATAGTAAGGTAAAACCATTATTCGATTTTGGATCGTGGCTGAGGCCTGTTGGCGGTCTGGCGGTTGCTGCAACAGTAGCCATGGTCATGGTTGTTACCCTTACTGATCAGCAAGCAGGAACGGATAGTACTGTAATTGCTAATGTTGGCCAGCAGCCTGTACAGGCCCTGCCGGTAAGCAACAGTGCAGCTGAGTACACTAAACCACGCGTTGCAATGCCTGCTGTTAATCTTAACAGTTATGTCACCGAACATTCTGAATATGCAGCACAGGATACCATTCAGGGGATGATGCCTTACGCACGCGCTGTCAGCTACGGATCTGAAAACAATCCATCCACCAAAGATACTGTTACCAATAGCCAGATAGTGATTAATCCGGGCAAATGAAAACGGGTGTAGCGACCTTATTAACATTTGCAATACTGAGCAATGCACCTGCTTATGCAGGTGATGTCTCCGATATCGTAAGCGGCATGTCAGCCGCAGGCAAACAATTTAATTACGAAGGAACTTTCGTACTGCGCAAGTCGGACAAAATGATGACCATGCATGTTGTTCACGGTGTTGACGACAGGGGCGTGTGGGAAAGCATGGAGTCACTCAACGGCGAAGCACGCAAGATAGTGCGCCATAATAACGAAGTTACATCTATTTACCCTGATCGTAAATTAGTCACCATTAGCCAGCTCGGAGACAAGCCAGGCCTGCACCCGATGCTTCCCGAAAACATGGATAAACTGAGTAACTATTACACGATTGACCAGCTCGGTGATGACCGTGTTGCCGGCAGAGAGACATCTGTGCTGAATGTACAGCCAAAAGATGCTTATCGTTATGGTTACAAATACTGGCTTGATAATAATACCGGTGTATTACTTAAATGTGACCTGCTGGATGAAAATGGCGAAATTGTCGAGCAGATGATGTATACATCTTTCAATGATGACTCGAAAGTACCTCAGTCAGCTTTCAATCTACCTGAACTCGAAGGCTTCACCCGGCAGAACCTGCACAAGAACCAGGGGCAGGATGCCAATATTGGCTGGCGTGTCACGAACATACCGCAGGGGTTTATGTTGACGCAAAGCACTATTCGTAACGATGAAACCAGTGAATCACTGCATCTGATGTATTCCGACGGACTTGCGTCTGTTTCAGTATTCATCGAATCGGGCGAAAACACCCCGCACCGTCTCGCCGGCACCTCTAAAATGGGGGCATTGAATGCTTACGGTAAACAGGTTAATGGCTCACAAATTACAGTGATGGGCGAAGTACCGGAAGCCACGGTTGCGCGTATCGCCGAGTCGCTGGAGCGCACACAATGATCGAAGAATATGCTCGCGTTATTGCTGTTGAGAATGATCAATTGCTGCTCGAAGCACAGACCAGGGCGGCCTGCAATGCCTGTGCTGCCAGGCAGGGATGTGGTACATCTGTCCTGTCCAAATGGGTCGGCCGTAAATTCACCCGTTTCCAGGCACCGAATACCGTCAATGCCCGTGCGGGCGATGAAGTGGTAGTCGGGCTTGCCGAGGAAGCCATGCTGAGGGGCTCGCTACTGGTTTACCTGTTGCCGTTGCTGGCCATGATTGCGTTTGCACTGCTGGCTGATAGCCTGATAGCAGCCGATACCGCCATGCGTGACCTGCTGGTACTGGTTGCTGCAGTTGCTGGTTTTGGCTTGATGCTGATGATATCGCGCCTGCTGCTGGCCACCGGCCGCAATAAAAGCAGGCTCACGCCCGTGGTACTCAGAAAAAACATAGCCGGATCGTAATCTGCTAAAATTCCGCCCAATGTGATCCGGCGCTTGCCGGTTTTTTTTCTGCCTTGATTTATGTCTGTTCAACTAACCATTTATATCCGTGAAGGCTGTCATCTTTGTGACGACATGGAACAGGCACTGCGAGAATATGAATCCGATCTTGATATTGAGACCAGGCGAGTGCCAATAGACAACAATGCAGAACTTGAACGAGCCTACGGCACCAGGGTGCCGGTGCTGGTCTGTGGCGATGAAGAGATTTGCCATTACTTTCTCGACATGCAGGCGCTGAAGCAGGCGTGCCGCTGACATGTTGATGAAAAATATTCGAAATTTTTCGATCATCGCGCATATCGATCACGGCAAATCGACGCTGGCAGACCGCCTGATCCAGACCTGTGAAGGTCTCAGCAGTCGTGAAATGCAGGAGCAGGTGCTCGATTCCATGGACCTGGAGCGTGAGCGCGGCATTACTATCAAGGCGCAGAGCGTTACCCTGAACTACAAGGCAGACAATGGTGAAACCTACCAGCTGAATTTCATCGACACGCCAGGACACGTCGATTTTTCATACGAAGTATCGCGTTCATTGTCGGCCTGCGAAGGGGCGCTGCTGGTGGTTGACGCTTCCCAGGGGGTTGAGGCGCAGAGTGTTGCCAACTGTTATACCGCGATCGAGCAGGGATTGGAGGTTATCCCGGTACTGAACAAGATCGACCTGCCGGCGGCAGACCCCGAGCGCGTGATTGACGAGATTGAGGATGTCATCGGGCTCGAAGCTTCGCATGCCTGCCGGGTCAGCGCCAAGACCGGTGAAGGTGTCGATGAGTTGCTCGAGCAACTGGTGCGGGAAGTACCACCACCCGAAGGTGATGCTGAGGCGCCGTTGCAGGCGCTAATCATCGATTCCTGGTTCGATCCTTATGTTGGTGTCATTATCCTGGTGCGAGTTAAACAGGGCAGCATCAAGCCGCGGCAGAAAATGCTGGTTATGTCGAACAAAAGGCGCTTCATGGTAGACGATGTCGGCGTATTCACGCCCAAACGTGAAAGCCGCGCGGGCCTGAATGCCGGGCAGGTGGGTTTTATTATCGCGGGCATCAAGGAAATTGATTCCGCACGCGTTGGTGATACCATTACCCTGGCTGATCGCCCGGCGGATAAACCGCTGGCAGGCTTCAAGCAGATTCAGCCGCGCGTGTTTGCCGGCATGTTTCCAGTCGATGCCGATGATTATGACGATTTTCGTGATTCGCTGGAAAAATTGACGCTGAATGACGCTTCCTTGAGTTATGAACCGGAAAACTCTACTGCACTTGGGTTCGGTATCCGTATTGGCTTTCTTGGTATGCTGCATATGGAAATCGTGCAGGAAAGACTGGAGCGTGAGTACGGACTGGATTTAATCACCACGGCTCCAACCGTGGTGTACCAGGTGCTCGATACCAGGGGCCAGGTCAAGGAAATCCATAATCCGAGTGATTTGCCGGAAGTTAATTATATTGAGGAAATTCGTGAACCCATCATACGTACCAATATACTGGTACCGCAGGAATATGTGGGTAACGTGATATCACTCTGTATTGAAAAGCGCGGCGTGCAGAAAAACATGCAATACCTTGGCAGGCAGGTTTCACTGGTCTACGAGATGCCACTGAGTGAGGTTGTGCTCGACTTCTTCGACAGGCTAAAGTCGGTCAGTCGTGGTTATGCGTCATTTGATTACGACTTCGCACGCTTTCAGGCAGATGATCTGGTCAAGGTTGATATAATGATCAATGGTGAAAGAGTTGATGCATTGTCTATAATTGCTCATCGAGATATATGCCAACGTCGTGGTCGAGAAGTTGCAGAGAAAATGAAGGAGCTGATTCCACGACAGATGTTTGATGTGGCAATACAGGCTGCTATAGGGCGTCATATAATTGCACGCACCAATGTAAAGGCATTACGTAAAAATGTAACGGCCAAATGTTATGGTGGAGATGCAACGCGCAAGCGCAAGCTGCTGGAGAAACAAAAGGCAGGGAAGAAACGAATGAAACAATTCGGCAAAGTGGAAATTCCCCAGGAAGCGTTCCTTGCCGTACTTAAAGTGGATAGCAAGTGATTACTCATGATGGTTTTTGATTTTTCTTTTTATTTATTTCTTGGCACGGTAATAACGGGCTTTATCTGGGCGCTCGATGTATGGGTCATGGCACCCAGGCGAAACAAGGTGTACACGGCGCAATCAGATATCCATGCCGGCGTTGAGGTCAAGCGCGGTGGTAAAGAACCTGTTGTTGTTGAGTACTCAAAATCGTTCTTTCCGGTACTGCTGATTGTTTTCGTATTACGCGGGTTTATTGTCGAACCTTTTCGTATCCCTTCAGGCTCTATGCTGCCCTCGCTATATATTGGCGATTTCATTCTGGTGAATAAATTTGCTTATGGAATTCGCCTGCCTGTGTGGAACAAGAAAATCATCGAAACGGGTGATCCGGAACGTGGGGATGTCGTTGTATTTCGTTATCCGCGCGATCCGTCTCTGGATTACATCAAAAGAATAGTAGGTTTACCGGGCGATCATATTGCTTATTACAACAAGGTGCTCTATGTAAATGGTAAGCCGGTAAAAAGAGACTTCGAAGGTCAATATGAGGGACCGGGACAGGCTCACGCTAATAAATATGGCGAAAACCTGCTGGGTGTTGATCACTCAATACTGCTGCAACCAGGCAGGCCGAGTAGCCTGGAAGGTGAATATATTGTTCCTGATGAAATGTATTTCGTAATGGGCGATAACCGCGACAACAGTAATGACAGTCGAGTATGGGGACCGGTGCCGGAAAGGAATCTAGTAGGTGAGGCGTTTATGATATGGATGCACTGGAATGGTGGTGTGGATTGGGGCCGTATAGGCAACATGATTGATGAATGAGGGTGGCTTTATGAAAAAGCAGAAAGGTTTAACGCTAATCAGCTGGTTGGCGGTTATTGCAGTCGTGTTATTTAATGCAATCATCGCTATGAATGTTGTACCAGTATATATGAACGATCACAGTGTAGAGTCGCTGATGATGAACCTGGAAACGGATACATCAATTAGAGGCGCATCACCCAATAAGATAAAGGATGTAATAACGAAAAGACTGCGCATAAATAATATTTATGATGTTACTAAAGATAATATTGAAATCAAAAAAGACAGAAATTTTTATATTATTACGCTTGAATATGAGCCGCGCGGAAGGCTTATGGGAACGCTTGATTACATCGTTACATTCAAGCATGAAGTCAGAATCCCTACAGTATAACCCCGGATTTATCAGTTAATGGAGCAAAGCAATGCGCTGGCTTCGTTATCTCGCCAGCTTGAATACGCCTTCAAGAACGAGACCTTGCTTGCAGAAGCGCTAACCCACAGAAGTGCGGCCTCCGTAAATAACGAACGCCTGGAATTTCTCGGTGATGGTATCCTGAATTTTGTTATTGCGGCCAGATTGTTCGAACAGTATCCTGAAATGCAGGAAGGTGATTTGAGTCGCCTCAGAGCAAGCCTGGTAAACAAGGACAGCCTTGCCGATATCGCTAAAACACTGCAGCTTGGTGAATATATGAGGCTGGGTTCAGGTGAGTTAAAAAGCGGCGGGCGCCGGCGTGATTCGATTCTGGCTGACGCCGTGGAAGGTATTTTTGCTGCCGTTTTCATCGACAGCAGTTTTGAGAGCTGTCGCGATCTGATTCTACGTTTATATGCAGAAAAGTTGCATAACATACCTGATGTGCAATCACTGAAAGATCCGAAAACCCGCCTGCAGGAACTGCTGCAATCCCGACGCTATCAATTGCCTGTCTACAGCGTCAGGGAGGTTACCGGCAAGGCGCATAAGCAGATGTTCGAGGTTGAGTGCAATATCGAGGAGCTGAATTGTATTACCAGCGCCCAGGGTACAAGCCGACGCAAGGCTGAACAGGCAGCAGCGAAGCTGGCAATCGAAGAAGTCAGCAAGAAAATGGCTTCGTAACCGGAGCGTCTCTGTTACAGTAAACAAATGAACGATACCGCATATTATTGTGGATATGTTGCCATCATCGGCAGGCCAAATGTTGGTAAATCCACCTTGCTCAACCATATACTTGGGCAAAAGATCAGTATTACCTCGCGTAAACCGCAGACAACCCGCCATCAGATACTCGGTGTCAAAACATCACCCACTTCCCAGGTTGTTTATGTCGACACACCCGGTATCCACAACAGGCGCAGTACAGCTATAAACAGGTACATGAACCGTGCGGCAAGTTCCGTGCTCAATGATGTCGATCTGGTGTTATTCGTGGTACAGGCTTTGCAATGGACCGAGGAAGATGAAGTTGTGCTGGGTCGATTACAGGATATAAAAGCGCCGGTGCTGCTGGTGGTGAACAAGATCGACAAGGTCGGCGATAAGAATGAGCTTTTGCCATATATTAAGAAACTGAGCGCAATGCGGCAATTTGATGCAGTCATACCAGTGAGTGCGCTGCATGCAGAAAACATTGCGCAGCTGGAAGCCGATGTATATGAGCGCCTGCCGGAAAACCAGGCTTTGTTCCCCGATGACCAGATAACAGACAGACATGTACGCTTTCTGTCTGCTGAAATTATTCGTGAAAAACTCATTCGTGAGCTGGGGCAGGAGTTGCCTTATACCACAACAGTGGAAATCGACCGCTTTGAAGAAGGGGACACCATCACCCGTATATTTGCTACTGTTTATGTTGAAACCAAGGGCCAGAAGGTCATCATCATCGGGCGCAAGGGGGCCAGGTTGAAAAGTATAGGCACCAAGGCGCGTGTTGACATAGAAAAAATGCTTGACGGCAAAGTCTATCTGGAACTATGGGTGAAGATACGCGAGGGCTGGTCTAACGATGAGCGCGCGCTGGCCAGCCTGGGATACACTAACGAGTAGTTGGTATCAAATATTATTACTCTCGCAGAGGCGCAGAGGACTAATGACGTTATTATTAGCTCAAATCAACCTAATAAATCCTCTCTGCGTGCACTGCGTCTCTGCGAGAGAATTTATTCTTATCATGCTTCATGATTGCCGTTGGTGTTTCGTATAACTATGCAAGTCAACGCCGAACCCGCCTACATCCTGCACAAGCGCCCGTACCGGGAAACCAGCCAGATTCTGGATGTGTTCAGCCGTAATCACGGTCGCCTGTCGCTGATGTCAAAAGGCAGCCGTAGCCCACGTTCCAGCAGCAGTAGCCTGTTGCAGCCATTCAGACCACTGTTACTGAGCTGGTATGGACGGGGTGAAATGCCCAGCCTGAGGGGCGTTGACGCAGCAGAAGCAAGACCACTGGAGCTGAGGGGCAAGGCGCTGATATCGGCGACGTATCTGAACGAATTGCTGGTGATATTGCTGCATCGTAACGATGTGCACGCGACCTTGTTTGCTGATTATCATGAAACGCTTGTCGCGTTACAGCAATCGTCACGGCTGGAACTGATATTGCGTAACTTCGAGAAAAACCTGCTTGAACAGCTGGGATTTGGACTCAATCTCGACCATGATGCTGATTCCGGCGAGCCTGTGCAGGCAGATCGGCACTATGCCTATCACTTTGAGCATGGCCCCGTGCAGTGCCAGCCGGATCAGCCCAGGCAAAATCCGGTGATATCAGGCAGCAGCCTGCTGGCTTTCAGCGCCGGTGTGCTGGACTCGCCAGGCAGCGCCACCGAGGTCAAGCAGCTGATGCGCTATATCATTAACAGTCACCTCGGACCCAGAAAGCTGAAAAGCCGCGAATTGTTCAGGTCACCGCTCAGCAGCGCCTGATTCAGCAGAAACTCACCAAATCTTCAAGCCATGTTCTTGAACTATTGCAAAATCATCCTATGCTCATAGGGTGGAACGGCTTATTTCAGCCTGCACAACCCATACAACACAACCAGGTAAGTAAATGTCATCAAAAACGCAACAACAAGGGGACGCCTACCAGTCCCTGCAGATGGTCCTGCAAGATGAGTTCGGCATCGTTATCGGTGAAGAACGCAAAAACTCGATCACGGCGAAACTGAAACCGGTGTTATCTGAATTCAGTCTCGATTCCCTGGAAGCTCTAGTCGCCGCGCTTCAAAAAACGAAAACCGGCGCGCTTATAAACAGCGTCCTGCAGGCAATTACTTCCCATGAAGACGCCTGGTTCGAGCCAAAAGAACTTTTTAATTTTCTTGATGATTACTTGCTGGCAGATATGCAGAAAGCAGGCGCTGGGCCATACCGTATCTGGGTGATTGGCAGCGCAGCTGGACAATTGCCTTATTCGCTGGCGATGAAAATACAGCATACCGCTAAACAGGCAAACTCAGACGTCAGGGTTACAATCGAAGCATCAGATATTTCAGATAACGTAGTCGACAGGGCTGCAAAAGGCGTGTTTGAAACAGCTTCAATGAAGGGTATGGTAGATCCTTTTGAGAAGAAATACATGGATGAGAAATCGGGTCACTGGCAGGTAAATGATGACATAAAATCAATGGTCAATTTCTCAACCTGTAACCTTCTGCAAGACTTTGAAGACAAGGGCCATTTTGATTTAATCATATGTCTCGATGTGCTGGTCTATTTCTCTGTACCGGTGAAAGGAAAGATACTGGGTTCATTTGCGACATTGCTGGATCCTTCGGGTATATTAATCGCTGGTATGAATGAGCCTGTTATACCGTTCAATGATAATTTTGATATGGTGCGTCACGACGACGGAATTTTCTACCGGCAAAAAGCTGATTAGTTCAAAGATCAATATCAGAGAACGTTTGGCAGTATTGAGAATACATCCAGCTCCGGAGTATCCGGATCGATTGCATCGTCATCACGTCGCAGGATATCGTAGTAGCTGCGAATATTTTCCACATATCTGACGGGTTCCCAGCCTCTGGCGTAGCCGTACTTGGTCTCTTTGAACCATTTTCGTTGTGCCAGTAGTGGTAACGATGTCTTTACATCGATCCATTTATTCGGATCCAGTCCACGCTGCTCGGTAATGATTCTTGCGTCTTCAACATGGTAGAAGCCAACATTGTACGCAGCCAGTGCCAGCCAGGTTCTGTCAGGCTCGGGTATTTCCAGGGGCATATTTTCCCTGGTTTTTGCGAAGTACCTGGCGCCGCCTTTGATACTGCTTTCCGGATCCCGCCGGTTCTTGATGCCGAGCTCTTTGGCTGTTTTTCGTGTCAGCATCATCATGCCACGCACACCCGTAGCCGAAACCGCTTCCGGATCCAGCAAGGATTCCTGGTAACCAATTGCAACCAGCAAGCGCCAGTCCAGCTCATGTTTTTCGGCATATTGCCTGAACATGGCTTCATAGGCAGGCAGGCGTTGTGCAATTTGTCGTCTGAAAACAACGGTGCCAACATAATTCAGGTTATCGACATGCCCGTAAGCACGCTCAATCATGCGTGTCAGTTCGCCGTTTTCTTTTATTCGTTCGAAGAATTTTGTGGCTGCATTGTAAAGACTGTTATCCTCATCTTTGGGGAACATCCATGCTATTTTCTGGGGTTCACTGACATCGAATGCAACACGTAATTTCAGGAAAAATGGCTTGTTCAGTGCGATTTCATTTGAATCCGCGATGGTGTAGTCAATAAATTCGTCAGCAACCAGCTGCATCAGGTCTTCACTCTCAAGATCTGTGACAGACCGCCAGCTCAAGTCCTTGATGACGTTTTTCAGGTAGATGAGTCTTTCTTCATGGCTGGAGCCGGCAACCACCTCCAGCGAGCCGCCACCGAGCTTGGACAGACTTTTCGGTTTTCGATGATCGGCGTGGTAGACAAGCTGCTCAGTAATTTCCTGGTAGGCTGGAGCAAAGCGGAAATGCCTGTTACGCTCTTCGGTCACGGTAAGGCCGGCAGCAGCAAAATGGGCACTACCGTTTTGTATACCTTCGAGAATGTCGCCCAGTGTTTCCGGGATGACCATGGTGAGCTTGACACCGAGTTCATCAGCAAACATTTTCGCCATGTCATATTCGAGCCCGGCAGGTGCGTCAGGGCCCTCGTAGTAGGTGGCGGGGCTGTTACGCGTATAGACAAAGAGCTCGCCATCCTGTTTTATACGTTCGAGCACTGACGGTGTCATCAGTTTTGGTAACCCGTTAAAAAGGAAAATGATGATACCGAATATTAATGCAAGAGAAATAAACAACGGCTTGCAAAATGTTTTTTTGATGTGAATATCGGGATCCTGCGCAACAGATTATTTGGAAATCAAATAGATTATAATCCAAAGCTCCGGATACGTGCGGAGTGGCAAGGGACGAGTAGCGAGGGGCGAGGACCTGCAGTAGCGATGGTATTACCTCACCACTTGCCCCTCTCACCTTGCCCCTGTATTCCCGGAGAGATGACAGAGTGGCCGAATGTGCTTGATTCGAAATCAAGTGAACCCTTACGGGTTCCGAGGGTTCAAATCCCTCTCTCTCCGCCAATCAACCATTTCGACTGATTTCCTGCAGCGCGGCTACGTTGCAGGTATAAAGATTTGCTTTATATCGGTTGAGAATATTCTGGCGTTTGAATTCTGCAATGATGCGACTCACGGTCTCAACTGCGATACCTACCATGGCCGCCATATCTTCACGGTTCAGCAGAATAAAAGCACCGCTATCATCGGCAAAAAATTTTTCCAGAACCAGCAGTAACTGGGCCACACGTTGCTTTGCAGCGCCTGTACCCAGGGCCACAATCCATTGATCAGCAAGATCAAGCTGGTCCTGAAGTTGTTGTCCGACATGCTTGCACAGTGCAGGGTGCTCGTTTGAGAGCTGCCTGGTCGTTGTTACCGGGATCTTGCACAGATCGACCTGGTCAATGGCTATGGCGCTGTGATGATAGCCCTCGGCGCCGTCGAGCAGTTCAAGGCCGATGGCAGCGCCCGGGCCGAGCAGGCGAACGATCCTGTTGCCACCATCCCGAGCAACATGCACCAGCTTGACCAGGCCGCGCCTGATCGAATAAATGAACTGTTTATGTGTATCGGCCTCGTAGATAACTGATCCGGGCGGGTACAGGAAGTGATCGATCGGCTGTAGCAGATGCTCAAACGCTGATTCTGGAAGATCAGAAAACAGCATCAACTGGCGAATATGACATTTATCGCAATGCGCGCGCCCCATCCATTCAGCATTGGTACACAAAGCCTGCCTTGATTCATTGACCATAGCGTATTGATCCTGTTTTGTGATAGTCCCTGATTTTCATGACTTTAACCGAAATCTGTCATGATTCACGATGTTTTTTTCGCTAACTCTCTGACCTGTATCATGTAGTAATTTATTTCTCGCCGTAGATTGATAATTCGCAATGACGCCCACATATAGATCGCCTATTCTGTTCGACCAGAAATTTTATTCATTGAAATATCAATGTCATATCTCTATATGACGTTGCTCGGGGTTTTTTATGCGATTTTCCAGAAATTTTTTTCCGAGAACGGCAGCAGCAACGGCGCGCTACTCAGGTATCTGTTTATTCGGCCTGATTATTGCCGCTTGCAGTAGTTCTGATGATTCCGCCGTGCAGCCAGATGCTGCGATCCAGCTGGGTATCTATGACTCGACCGTGGTGGAAGGGGCGGATAATCTCGAATTTGTTGTCAGTCTCTCCGCTGCAAGCACCGAAACCGTCAGTGTTGGTTATGCCACAGTAGACGGCACTGCAGCAGCAGGTGCAGATTACACGGCGACCAATGGCACGCTGCAATTTGCACCCGGCGAGGTGCGCAAATTTATCGAGGTTGCTGTGTTAAACAATGCGACTGCATCAGCGGGAACAGGCAACAACATGCAGCTCGTGCTGAGCAATCCGCAAAATACGGCAATGATGTCTGGTGCGGATACTGCTACAGGTACGATTATTGACAGTGATGCCATGGCGACTGATACGGTACATAATGCCAACTGGGGTTCTGTTGGCGTATTTAGCGAGGCTGCTGAATGTGCGAATTGTCATGAATCCAATGGTGTGATCATGCAATACCCCAACCCCGAGGTCATGTTAAGCACCGATGATGTCAGCGCGAGCACGCAGTGGAAGCACACGGTGATGGCAAACTCGTTCAATGACCCATACTGGCAGGCTGCGGTTGAAGATGAGGTCGACAGCTTTCCTCACCTCTCGGGCTTTATTCAAGACACCTGTACGACCTGCCATGCGCCGATGGGACGTACGCATGCACATCAACAAAATCCAGACGCAGAATACCGGATCGATACTGCCAGGAGTGAAGACCATGCGCGTGAAGGCGTGAGCTGCACGGCATGCCATCTGATGCAGGACAATGGCACATTTTCGGGTGGCTATATCATATCTGACACAGATAAAAATATTTACGGGCCATATCCCAATCCACTTACGGGTCCGATGAATAATCAGACACAACTTGGATATACACCGGTAAACGGCTCGCATGTAGAATCTTCCAGCTTTTGTGCCAGTTGTCATACCCTGTATACGCCGGCGCTAGATCCCGAGACTGGCGCGCCGTCGGGTCCGAACACCGGATTACCTTCGGCCACTAATGGCTTCCTCGAGCAGGGACCCTACCTGGAGTGGCAAAACAGTGTTTATTCTGTCGCCAGTGGGCCACAACAGGCGCAATGCCAGGACTGCCATATGCCGGTTCCGACAGACACCTATCAAACACCTGTTTCGACCATGCCGCCACAGACATCAGGCAATGCGCCGCCAGACCGTGCACCATATGCGCAACATACCCTGGTAGGTGGCAACACGCACCTGCTGCAAATACTGCGTGACTATCGTTCAGAGCTGGGCATTGCCGCCTCGACGACTGCTGAAGGCTTTGATGACCAGATCGCATTGACACGCAACTTCCTCGGCAGTGCGGCTTCAGTTGCGCTATCTTCACCTGCGGTTGCTGGTAGTAATCTCATTTTTGATATCGCTGTCACCAATAATGCCGGCCACAAGGTCCCTTCGGCCTATCCCAGCCGCCGCATGTGGCTGCATGTCGTGGTGAAAGATGCAAACGACCACATCATCTTTGAATCAGGCAAACCGGACGCCAGAGGTTATATCTCCACCGATGAGGCACGCCTGAAAGCGGATTGCATGTCGGCGCATAAACTGGATGGTTTCGATTCCGGCCTGTGCTACGAACCACATCGTGATGTCATTACCGATGCAACACAGGTGGCCATCTATGAAACAGTGCTGGGCGATATCAATGACAATATCACCCATACACTGCTGCAGGGGGCGCAATACCTCAAGGATAACCGTATCCCGCCAGCCGGGTTCACAAATGCTAAAGCCGCATTGATTGAGACGCAGACCATTCCCGCCGGCGTTGCTGGTGACAACGATTTCAACTGTGTCAATGCAGCTGAAGGATGTGGTGCAGATTCCGTACACTACCAGGTGAATATCGATGGACAGACCGGGCCTTATTCGGTGGAAGCCAGATTGCTCTACCAGGCCACACAGCCCGGTTTTGTCGATGGCATGCATAATACCGGCGACCGGGTCAATCGCTTCAAGGTCATGTACGATGCGGTACCGCCGATTGTGGAAACACTGGCAACAGCAACGAGCCTGTAAGCGATTTCCATACTCAAATAATCAATCATCACCCGCCCGTGCTTCATGCGCGGGTTGTTGTCTGTGCGGTTGTAATTCTTCACCAATTCCTGTCAACCAGATTCGAAGTCGTGCGTTTTTATAAATATATACGCTGTTTAACATCATGTTGAATAGCGCACGGTAAATGATCAAAAAAGTACCATCCATTTAGTTTTTACAGGTATATATTGATGAATACTTTGAAGAGAGTTCTGGTTGATGGACTGGTTGGCACTGCCATTGTTGCAGGCATAGCGAGTGCAATGGCGATTGCTATTGCTGCATCAGGCAGGGCGGCTTACGCAAGCACGGATGGCCTCGTGCTGGATTACAATGAACAAACCCACCTTGCATTCATGCGCGAGGAAGAAAAACTGGCACGTGATGTTTATATGAAACTTGGCAGCATGTATCCGGACCATCCTATTTTGGCAACATCGATGACTCCGAACAACAGCATACCGATGCGGTAAAAGCCATGATTGAAAAGTACGGCCTGCAAGATCCCAATACCAATGACAATGTTGGAGTCTATACCGGGGAAGAATATGGCTGGTACTTTACCGAGAAGTTTAACCTGCTGGTAGAGCGTGCATCGAGCAGTGAGCTGGAAGCCTTGTACGTCGGTGCCTTTATCGAAGAGCTGGATATGATGGACATCAATCAGTGTCCGCAAGTGATTGTCGAGACAGATAATGGTGTTGATGATGTAACTGAATGCGGCAAGATATACACCGACAATGCCGATGTCGATAAGCTGTATGCATCACTGCTGGATGGTTCAGACAGTCACCTCGAAGGGTATGTGCGCAATATCGAGAAATATATCGGTAAAGGTAATTATCAGGCGCAGGTGCTCTCACAGCAACAGGTGGACGAAATACTCGGCCGTTAATTTACATACGTAACAGGATGAAAAAGGGCAGCCTGCAACCCCAGGTTGCCCTTTTTTGTGGGGCTAACCGTATCAGCCTGGAATGAAGTTATAAGCTGTGAGATAAACCTGGTACGTAAACAGGTGAGGCCTGTTGAATTTTCGGGGGGCTTGGCCTGGCGTGCTCAATGTAGAATAATGCATTCACAGGATGTCATCATCTCTATGCAATCGGGGCCACAACTTGTACACAAAACACAAATATCCAGTCATGCTGACATGGGCTGTCGTGCTACTTGCAGCGGGTTGTGCCTCATTGCCTGACAATAGCGGCAGACAGGCATCGTATGCGCTTGCCGACACCGATGAAACAACATTCGGCAAGTTATCGGCCGATAAAAGAACACGCCAGGGGAATGGTCAGGATGGATTTCTGCTGCTTGGCAGTGGCCTGGACGCATTTGTTGCGCGTGCAGTTCTGGCGCGTCATGCCGAGCGCAGTATCGACCTGCAATATTACCTCTATCACCGTGACCTGGTTGGGCGGCTGTTGATGAATCAGCTGATCAAAGCTGCAGACCGCGGCGTGCGTGTGCGTTTGCTGATTGATGACATGGATCTTGAAGGTCGGGATGATGCACTGGTGGCGCTCGACAGTCATCCGAACATTGAACTGCGCGTATTCAATCCGTTCGATCGCAAGATAGAGCCGAATGCCGCAGTTCGTCAGCGGTTTTGGCTCGGTGACACGGCGCATGCACAACAAGTCATTCACCGTGGACAACCAGATCACGATTGTAGGCGGGCGTAATATTGGCAACGAATACTTTGATGCGGATCCAACACTGCAATTTGCCGATCTTGATGTGCTTGCTATTGGGGAAGTTGTTAAAGAAGTTTCAAAGTCTTTCGATTTGTACTGGAACAGTGAGCTGGCATACCCGGCATCGACTCTGATCCAGGATCAGCCTACAGAGGAAGAAATACAGCAACATTACCGGAAGCTGGAAGAGTTCATTGCAGAGCAGAAAAACTCGCCTTACTTGACAGCGTTACGCAATTCCGGCCTTGCCAATAACATCAGGCTGAAAAAAGTCGAGTTCCAGTGGGGCAATGCGGATGTGGTTTACGATCACCCCGATAAGATCAGCAGTTCACGGGATGCAACCGAGCTGCATCTGATGAATCAGCTTGAACCCTATTTCGAGTCGCTGGAAAAGGAGTTGATCATATTCTCGCCGTATTTTGTCCCCGGCAAAGAGGGTGTCGAGTTCTTCAGCAGCCTGACCGATAAAGGGGTACGAGTACGCATACTCACCAATTCACTTGCATCCAACGATGTTGGTGTGGTGCATGCGGGCTATTCAAAATACCGTAAAGCTTTGCTACGCGCAGGTGTCGAGCTTTATGAGATGAACAAGAAACTGACACGCAAGCAGCGTAAGGATAAAAAAGGTTTAGGCGCATCGTCAAAAGCGAGTTTGCACGCCAAGTCATTTGTACTCGATCGTGAAAAACTCTTTATCGGTTCTTTGAATCTCGATCCGCGTTCTTTTTATGAAAATTCCGAGATTGGTGTAGTGATTGAATCGACAGATGCTGCAATATCAATGGCCGAAGTATTTGAGCAGATAATTGACGAGGGCGCATTCAGACTTGAGCTGATCACAGCTGAAGCTGGCGACGAGTATATCGTCTGGCATGGCATTGAGAACGGTGAAAAGGTTAGCTTTGACGTAGATCCATACACCAGTTTCTGGCGACGCTTTGGTGTAGGTTTTATGCGTTTTCTGCCTATCGAGTCGCAGTTGTAACCTGTATGCCATGGGGCATATGATTACAACTTAATTTACGTCATTCCCGTGGAAGCGCGTACTATAGATTACAATCTTTACTACTGTCATTCCTGCGGAAGCAGGAATCCAGTGACTTTAAGACTCTAGATTCCCGCTTCTGCGGGAATGACGTAACACTGAGAATCTGTAACTATGTTGACTTCAGCATCTTCTATATCGATAAACATATCAGCATTGATCAGTATTACTCTGGTATTGCAAGTGCTCACAGCCTGTTCACCTAAAGAAAAATCCATCACCGCCGATCAGGCCGTCGTCGAATATGACCTGTTGTATACATTACCCGAAGAAATTATTTCTTATGATGAGGCAGTGCGACCAATCCTTGAGAACCGCTGTGTCGTTTGCCACGGCTGTTACGACGCACCCTGCCAGTTAAAGCTGTCTTCGCCGGAAGGCATTCATCGCGGTGCCAACAAAAACAAAGTCTACAATGGTGCGCGCATTACCACGGATGAGCCTACGCGCTTGTTTATCGATGCGATGACAACGCAACAATGGAGGCAGAAAGACTTTAGTCCGGTACTGAATGAAGCTGATGCCAATCCATTAGCAAACCTGGAAAACTCGGTAATGTATCGCATGTTGCGTCAGAAGCAGCTGTACCCACAGGCGCGCACCGGTATGTTGAGTGATGATTTCGATCTTGGCCTTGATCGTGCGCAGACATGCCCGACACTAGAGGAGTTCGACGAGTATGCAGCTAAACACCCCATGGGCGGCATGCCTTATGCGATGCCAAATCTGGGTAGAGAGGAATACACCACCCTGGTGCACTGGCTGGCACAGGGTGCTGCTATGCCGGCAGACAAGCAGCCATCAAAAGTCGCAGCAAAGCAGATCAAGCGCTGGGAAGCATTTCTCAATGGTGACAGTAACAGGGAAAAGCTGGTTGGCCGTTATATATACGAGCACCTGTTCCAGGCACACCTGCATTTTACAGCAACTGATGATCGTGAATTCTATCGCCTGATACGCTCGTCCACGCCACCGGGTAAGCCGGTCGATGTCATACCATCACGACGGCCCTATGATGACGCGGCCGGTCCGGTTTATTATCGTATCGTGCGCCAGCAGGGCAGTATTGTTGCCAAGACCCACATGGTGTACGAGCTATCCGACGAACGCATGCAGCGTTACCGGGAATTGTTTTTCGTGCCGCAATACCAGGTGACCAGTCTGCCCTCTTATGAGGCGGCGGTGGCCTCCAATCCGATAAAGACCTTTACGGCCATACCCGTGAAGTCACGCTACAAATTCCTGCTAGATGATGCACGCTTCTTCATCGAAGGTTTTATAAAGGGGCCGGTGTGTCGAGGTCAGGTGGCGCTGAATGTCATCGAAGACCAGTTCTGGGTGGTGTTCTTTGATCCTGATGCTCCTATCATGTCATTGAATGACGAGTTTCTGAATGCAGTGGCAGACTATCTGGCATCTCCAGCGGAACTGGAAGATAACTTCAGGTTACTCAGCGGCAAAAGCCACTACAGGAAACTGTTCCGCAAATATATACAAACGAAAGATGCAGTTGTTGCAGCTTACGATCCGGTGAATATTAAAGATGCGATGCGCTATATCTGGAACGGTGGTGGTAAAAATCCCAATGCCGCGCTCACCGTATTCAGGCATACGGACAGTGCTTCGGTAAACTTCGGTTTTATCGGTAATTACCCGGAAACCGCGTGGGTTATCGATTACTCGGTACTGGAGCGTATCCACTATCTGCTGGTTGCCGGCTTCGATGTCTACGGGAACATTGGTCACCAGCTGAACACGCGGTTATACATGGACTTTTTGCGTACTGAAGGCGAGGATTACTTTCTGGCGTTCCTGCCTGCTGAAAAACGCCAGGCGATTCGCGATTCCTGGTACCAGGGTATTCGCCAGAGCGACAAGGATGACGAGGGTAAGGTTAACTGGCTCAACAAGGACTTTGTCACCGGCTATCAAACCAGCGATCCCAAGCTTGAGCTGTTCCGACAGATCGAACAGCATCTTGGAGCATTGATGGGCGATGGCGATTACATCAATCGCTGCACAACGGATAATTGCAAGCCAAACGTCAGCCAGGCTATTGTGCGCGTCGATAAGGCCATGCAAAAAGCTGCGAAAATGGACGGATTGATAGTGCAGATATTGCCGGACGTCGCCTTTGTACGCGTAAACATGGGTGGCAAGCCGGAACATGATCTTGCCTACACCATGATCAACAATAAATCGTATACCAGTGTTACCTCCATGTTCGCTAATGAGCGACTGGTTGACCGGCGTGATTATAAACATGACACGCAAACAGTGGTCAGCTGGCTGGAAGGGTCATACCCTAATTTCTTTTACGTGGTGAAACTGGAAGATATCGAACGCTTTGTCGAGGAGTACAATGCACTCGAAAACCGCCAGGCGTACGAAGCCTTTATTGCTCGCTATGGTCTGCGCAGAACCAGTGAAGATTTCTGGCTGCATGCCGACTGGTTTAATCAGCAATATGCACGAGAACAACCAAAACTGTCCGGCATCTATGATTTCAATCGCTACCAGAACCGGTAAATAACTGATTGCATACTGTATGCCTGCGTAACAAATGTGGCAGGCGAGTGGTGTGTTGAGAAGGTGGCAACTAATATTGTATATACCATCACATGCTGCGTTAACGCCATGTTGAGGTGTTATACATCGGTTGACCCATGCGCCGGCTATCATACAACTCATTAGTCGTGACCGTATTTATCTTGTTAACATCATCGACTACCTTGTTGACGTTCTGATTAATGGTCGAGACATCGGCTGACATCCTGTTTAGGCCGGTGTTTATGTTTTTAATATCAATATTCATTGGTTCAATCGATGCATTCATGATGTTAACGCGTGACGTCAGCTTGTCCATGTCAGCCGAGATGGTGCCCATGCTCTCATCCATGCGTGCGCTGAGTCTGGCGCTGCTGTATCCGACTGCGATGATGCCGATAGCCAGGATGATGGTGATGACCTTGAGCGCCGCAGAGTTTCGCCGAGGTATTTTCTGTTGCTGTGCAATCTGTTGCTTTAGTAATTGATTGGATTTATCGAGCTTATCGAGGCCTTGCTCGAGGCTGTTTATCAGCTCCATTACATCCTCGGCGGTAACGTACTCAGCATACTGGATGCTCTCGGAACCGGTCTCCACCTCGGCTACTGATTCGGGTTTCTTTTTTTTCGATTTCGAAGCCTTGTCTTTCTTCTTGCCCATAACTTGCTCCCCCCGGGATTATTTTTTGGGATTACATTGAGATAATGACGTCGATCGTCACGTAATTGCAACATACTTTGATGTAAGTCACTGTTACTGATCTTAACGGACAGGTAAGATTGTCAGCAATGGGTGTCTACAGTCAATATATCACGGCGCTGGCTAGTATCTGGCTAATGGGGTTACTGAGACGAATATTGCAAATACGGATAGCCTGCGTGAGTACCTTAACAGGGCAGGTATTAATAACAGGGGACAATAATAATGATTCAATTCGAGCGTTTTGCCAAAACGGTGGCATTGCCTCTCTTTGCTGCCACTGTCACATCATTATCCACTTTCAATCAAGCGGTTGCTGATGAAGAGACAACGGTGGCATTTCCAGATAAATGGATGATCCGACTTGGTGCCTATGTGATCGATGGTGCAGATACCCAGGTGAGTGTGAATTCTCCTTTTGGTATCGGCACCTCGATTGATTATCAACGCGACCTGGGTGGAGAGGATGCTGACACCATACCAAGGATTGATGGCTATTACCGTTTTAACGAAAGACACCGCATCGATTTCACCGCGTTCAGCATCGACCGCAAAGGCGAAAGAACACTGGCGCTGGATCTCAACATCGGAGACGTAAATTATACGGCAAACGAAACAGTTAACTCGGATATCAAATACACGTTGTATAAAATTGGTTATAACTATTCTTTTTATCATTCTCCCAAGGTCGAGCTGAGCTTATCAGCGGGGCTTAATGTGACGAAGTATGATCTGAAATTCACCAATTCAGATGGCAGCAAGCTTGAGACAGCAGGCGTTACCGTACCGTTGCCAATGTTTGGTTTGCGTATGGGGTATGCGATTACACCAAAGTGGAGTTTTCGTTATGTCAGTGAAGCCTTTTTCATCGAGATCGATGATGCCCTTAAAGGCGCCTTGTTGAACTATGAGTTGAGTACTGAATACAAGATATTCAAAAATTTCGCATTAGGCATAGGCCTCGCCAGGATAGGGCTTGATGTCGATGTGAATGATAACGACTGGAAAGGGTCTGTATCCGATGGTTATCGTGGCTACAATGTATTTGGTACCTTCTATTTCTAGGCATCTTCATTGAGATACTGGCTAATTGGAGTGTCCCGGAAATATGCCGGTTCGATAATTGGCCTTTTACTGTTGCTGTGTTCAGTCAGCGCACAGGCTGCGCTAAGTCGGCCTATAGCTGAACAGGGCAAACCAACTGAAGTGACCGTGGTAGGCGCCATTCTGGACGTCGACAAGATCGACAGTGCTGAACAGAATTTTACCCTGAACTTCTATGCCATCTTTCGCTGGAAAGATCCGCGCCTCGCACATGATGAAGCAGGCAGTATCATACGTGGCCTGTCCGAAGTCTGGAACCCGCGTTTGACCATAGCTAACACGCAGAAATACTGGGCAAACTCAAGGGATGAGGTCGAAATATCGCCCGACGGCCTGGTGACCTATCGCCTGCACGTATTCGGTGATTTCTCCCAGCCGCTGGAACTTCATGATTTCCCGCAGGACAGTCATGTGTTCGAGGTGCCTGTGGCTGCAGTGGGATATCGCCCGCATGAAGTCGTGCTGTTGCCCGATCCGCGCATGAACTCTTTCATCGCGGAAAAACTTTCCGTCGCAGACTGGAAGATCAGCAACATGATGGCTGTACCACGCGAAGTTGTACTGGCTAATGGCATTCAACTGCCCGGTTTTGTCTTCAGCTTCGAGGGCGAGCGCTTACTGCATCATTATGTGATTAAGGCGATCATACCACTGGCATTGATCGTGGCCATGTCCTGGATTGTGTTCTGGATCGACCCAAAGCAGGTGCCGAACCAGTTAAGTGTTGCGGTAACCACGGTATTGACGCTGATCGCCTACCATGTTGCACTTTCGGGACGCCTGCCAGATATTCCCTATCTCACACACATGGACAAGTTTTTGTTCAGTTCAACCATCCTCGTGTTCATGGCGCTGATTGAAGTTGTGGTCACGTCGAATCTTTCAAGTACTGACCGGCTGGCTTCAGCGCGCCGTATTGACAGAAAAGCAAGGTGGCTGTTCCCGCTTTTGTTTATTAGTGCGTTGGCTTATTCTTTCATTATATAAAAGTTAAACCTCAACAAGCCGTGGCGATATCATCATGAAAATTACCAGCCTGATATTAAGTAATGATGCACGTACAGGCGCTAGAATTCTGGTTTTGTCTGGCATCGCCTGGTTGCCACTGGTTGTGCTGACGCTGATCGACGGAACCTTTATTACTGATGACATTACGATAGCTTTCGTCAAAGATGTCGTGCCTTATGTCAGGGGACTGGTCATAATACCTTTGCTGGTCATGGCCGATAACCTTATCGAGCCGATGATGAGCAGAATTGTCAGGTATCTGCGGACATCAGGTATAGTGCCGGAATCTGAACAAGAACGACTCAACAGTGCTGTTAACAGAATGGCGTATCTGATGAATGTAAAATGGATACAACTCATCATTGTGATGCTGGCGATACTGGTCAGCTGGTTGTTAAGGACAGATTATGTTGATATGTGGAAGCAAGAGAAAGTGACTTCCTGGGCCTTGCACCTTGTTAACGGTGAAGTAGATGAAACGATGGCGGGTTTGTGGTTTTTGCTTGTTACCTCACCATTGGTGTCATTTCTGTTCTATCGCTGGATCTGGCGTTTTATAGCCTGGTCACTATTTCTCTATCGGATATCACGCCTGAAGCTTGAGCTTTACGCCAGCCATGCGGATCTCACCGGTGGTTTAGGCATCTTCGGCGGAGGCCAGTCTTTATTCGGTATTATATTCCTGGTAATGGCGGCAATGATTTCATCGCAGCTTGCCAATAATTTACTGTATGAAGGTGAGGAACTGCTTGGTGTAAAAATGATAGTTGTGGTTTTCATTGCAATCAGCGTTGTTGTGATTGAAGCGCCTTTACTATTCTTCACCAGGAAACTATACAGCCTGAAGCGTAAAGCACTGGCAGAATACGGTGCGCTCCAGCAACAGATATCTGGGGATTTTCATCATCATTGGATTAGCGATGAAGGCAAGAAGCTGGTGGATTCGATGCAGCCTTCTGCGATGGCTGACTACAGTGCTGTATATGAAATTGTCAGCAGTATGCGTATTGTGCCACTGAAATCGCGAGTCATGGTTATTCTGGCGGTTATACTGCTGCTGCCGTTTCTGCCGTTGGCATTAACTGAATCTTCAATCCTGGATGTGCTGCAGATGATTGGTAGCAGTGTGCTCTAAACAATGTGGTTCAGATTAAGGCGTATAACGGAAAATAAAAGATTTGTCACAAAGACACTGAGTGCACGGGACTTTTTGATTTGTGGCTGTATAGCCTGGATGAAACGCAGTGTAATCCGGGGTTTCTAAGACACTGGATTACAGGACGTAGAGTGCGCCGCGCGCACCCTCAATCAGCAGGTTGTTGGATTTATGCGGTGCGCACGGCGCACCCTACGAGTATCACTTCGGTCGGTATTACACATGATTTAGTGGTTGTCTAAAGATGATAAAACCTGGTATACAGCAGCAGTCAATGTACCAAGTTCTGAGTCGTTGATGATATAAGGCGGCATTAAATAAACTAGTTTGCCGAATGGTCTGATCCAGACTCCGGCATCGACAAACATTGGCTGAATACTTTTCATGTCTACCGGTTGATGCAGTTCGACCACGCCGATCGCGCCGAGTATGCGTACATTTTTTACACTTTGCAGCTGACGGCACTGTGCAAGGCCTTTTATTAAACCCTGTTCGATATTCGATATATTTTCTTGCCAGGGTGATTCAAGTAAAAGCTTTATGCTTGAGTTCGCTGCAGTACAGGCTAGTGGGTTGGCCATGAAGGTCGGGCCATGCATGAATATACCGGGCTCACCGTTGCTGATAGCCTGGCTGACTGCCTCCGTGGTTAAAGTTGCAGCCAGTGTCATATAGCCGCCGGTAAGAGCTTTGCCGATGCACATAATATCCGGTGCAACATCAGCGTGTTCACAGGCGAATAATTTTCCGGTGCGGCCAAAGCCGGTGGCAATTTCATCGGCAATTAACAACACATCGAGTTCGCTGCACAGTTCACTGGCACGGCGCAAATACTCTGCCGAATAGAAGCGCATGCCACCAGCGCCTTGCACAATAGGCTCCAGTATGACAGCAGCTATTGTGTCATTATTGGTTTCGAGTTGTTGTTGAAGTGGTGCAATATCATCATCGCTGCAGGCTTCACCAAATCGGCATGCAGGCGCAGCGACAAAATATTGCTGCGTGAGTACATCTGCAAACAATGAATGCATGCTATTGACTGGATCAGTGACCGACATTGCGCCGAAAGTATCGCCATGATAGCCATATAGAATAGTCAGGAACTTTTGCTTACTCGGTTGCTTTCGTGCGTTCCAGTATTGAATGGCCATTTTCATCGCGACTTCGACCGATACTGAACCCGAGTCGGAAAAGAAAACAGACTGTAATGGCTCGGGGGTTATCTCTACCAGTCTGTTTGCAAGTTCAACTGCAGGTTTATGGGTCAGGCCACCGAACATCACGTGCGCCATGCTCTCCAGTTGGTTTGAAACAGCGGCGTTCATTACCGGGTGGTTATAGCCATGGATAGCGCACCACCAGGATGCCATGCCGTCGATCAGTTCGCGTCCGTCAGCCAGTGTTATACGCGCACCCTGCGCAGACTCAACCGCGAACACAGGCATGTCTGAGCCCATGGCACTGTATGGGTGCCAGATATGTTTTCTATCCGAGGCGAGAAGTTTTTCTGAATCAATATTCACGTTGGTGATGGTTCTGGTGGGATCTATCTATTGCTGGCTTGATCGTAAGCTAGCTTAGCAGCCTGGTTTGCTGTTGTCATACACGCGATGGAAACGTATTTATTAATACAGCTATGTTTTCTGCGTCAATTCCTCTTCCTCGATCTGATCCATTAGTTTGTCTCTTGGGTAGTAGAGCAGGGTGGCGATATCAACCAGGTCACGGACGATCTTTCGCGCTTCATCACTGTCGTTCATCAGTGATGTCGCCATTTCATTGGTGATCTCACCATCGAGTACAAGCCTGTTAACACGCCCGGACGTCAAGACATCGATATCTTCTGCTTTTTTTCTTTCTTTCTCTATTTCTCTGATATGCCTGAGCGGATGTTCAGATTCGCTGGCACGGCGTATTTCACGCACCACATTGAGAATCTTTCTTCGTATCAGGTTGTATTCATACGGGATGGCATGATTGTTCGATGATAAAAAGCGGACAATATGTTCATGCAGTGGTGCCATTCTGTTGATTATGCACACCAGTTTGCGGTCTGTAATCAGGATATAGCGGATGGTCTCGATCTTGTCCTCTTCCAGGGCGCCCTGATCGATAACTTCCAGTTAGGTGATGACAGATCCATGCACGATGCCCACCTCATCGTCAATTTTTGCGATCGCCCTGAGCATCCCCTGTCACCGCGTAGGATGGCTGGCATGATTCGCTCCAGCATGTCATTAATACGGTCACCCATATGGCTGAACTGAAAGCGCGCCCGGTCGAGTGCCAGGGAGTCTGCGTTAGTGCACTGTCAGGATAGTTGGCGGCACATACCTTTCCCACTACTCAAGCCTGGAGAAATCAAGTTAAAATGTTACAAAATTGTTAAAAAATTATTACAACCTGATATAACAACACGTCGCTTATATAGTGACATGTAAGCCGTCGTTTGTGCAGGCGCCTGTCATGTCTCAATGAGTTCGCTGAACAAGCACTGTCAGCCAACAATAACCCTGGAAATCGATATGCTGCAAAACCACTTCAATATCACATTTGATTCAAGAGCAAGACTTGTTTTCATCCTGTTGGCCGGTGTGTTTACCACATTGGCGGCCTTACCGGTGTTCGCTGCCGTTGAATCGGAGCAGACGATCAATTGGGGTGTAATGGGTATGCAGCTGTTCGGCGGCCTGGCGTTATTCCTGTTCGGTATGGAGCAGATGGCAGACGCGTTGAAGGCGGTTGCCGGCAACCGCATGAAGATGATTCTGTCCAAGTTGACCAGCAATCGCTTCATGGGTGCGATTACCGGTGCCTTCGTCACCGCGGTCATTCAGTCATCATCGGTAACGACGGTACTGGTGGTGGGTTTTATCACCGCGGGCCTGATGTCGATGGCCCAGTCGGTTGGCGTCATTATGGGCGCCAATATCGGAACGACCATCACGGCGCAGATCGTCGCTTTCAAGGTGACTAAAGCCGCGCTGCTGATGATCGGTGTTGGTTTCTCGATGCTGTTTACTTCTAAATCCGAGCGCACCAAGCATTATGGCGCGATGCTGATGGGTCTGGGCCTGGTCTTTTTCGGTATGAGCGTGATGAGCGATGCGATGAAACCCTTGCGCACCTACCAGCCTTTTCTCGATCTGATGATCCAGATGGAAAACCCGCTGATCGGTATCCTGATCGCAGCCCTCTTTACCGGGCTGATCCAGTCTTCCTCGGCGACAACCGGTATCGTGATCGTAATGGCCAGTCAGGGTTTTATCACCCTCCCGGCGGGTATCGCCCTGGCTTTCGGGGCGAACATCGGGACTTGTGTCACCGCGATGCTGGCTTCGATCGGGAAACCGAGGGAAGCCGTGCGCGCGGCCGCTGTCCATGTGTTGTTCAATGTCGCGGGTGTGGTTTTGTGGTTCATGTTTATTCCGCAGCTTGCCCACCTGGTGACCTGGTTATCCCCTGTGCACCCCGAACTGTCAGGCGTGGATCGTCTCGGTGCGGAGACGCCGCGACAAATCGCCAACGCCCATACTATCTTCAATGTCTCGAATACACTTATTTTTATTGGCTTGTCAACACAATTTGCACGACTGGTGGAACGAATGATACCGGACCGGCCAATCGAGGAAGAGGGGCTCCTGGTCAGTGCCAAATATCTCGAACCGGAACTTCTCAGCACACCGGCACTCGCGCTGGACCGTGTACGCATGGAAGTCTTGCACATGGGTGATACCGTGAAGGTCATGCTCGATGAAATCATGCCGGCGATCCTGAGCGGCAACAAACAATCCCTGGCTTCAGTCCGGCACATGGATGACGAGGTAGACATACTGTACGCTCAGATACTGGAGTACATGGGGCAGATCAGCAAGGGCACACTTACGGAAGAGCAGACTCAGGAATTTCTACACTTGATGGAAGCGCTTACAGATCTTGAAAATATCGGTGACATCATTGAAACGAATCTGGTGGAACTGGGACTCAGACGCATTGACCATAGCGTTTCAATCAGTGCGCCGACTCAAAAAGTGCTAAACGGCTTTCATGAGCTGTTGAAGCGGGCCTTGAGCGGGGCGATACAGGCGGTGTCGCAAAATAATCCTGAGGTTGCCAAAGTAGTGATCGACATGAAAGATGAGATTACTGCCCTGGCCGATTCGGCTGCCGTTCATCAGGCCGCGCGCCTGGTTGCCGAAGAACCCAACCGGATTCCTGCTTATACGATCGAGATCGATATCATCGAAAAACAGAAGCGGATTTACTATTTTGCCAAGCGCATGGCCAAAACCGTGATGCCAGTCGATGAGCAGATAGAGCTGGACAGCGCGGTCGAAGTCAGCGCCTGAAACCGGCAGTTGCAGACCAAGCGCGCAGCGGCAGTGTTCTGCACTCACAGCCATAATATTTACCTCCGCCTGGCAAAGTGTCCAGGCTCAATGATGGAAGCAAAACCATGGGTCTTAAAAAGTTAATCAAGAGCTTGCAAA
Organism: uncultured Gammaproteobacteria bacterium; assembly: GCA_963807785.1. Lineage (GTDB taxonomy): Bacteria > Pseudomonadota > Gammaproteobacteria > SZUA-229 > SZUA-229 > JABDQW01. The sequence continues at coordinate 41,354 of CAWEEC010000103.1, forward strand.
ATAGCCTTTCCAGTGAATCCAACGGTGAACTCACGTCCCGCGAGCGTATCGAAGAACTGCTCGGCGAATTTGAAAAAAAAGAGAAAAAGCTGAATCGTAAACTGTCGGAAGAGAAAAATTCCAGCAAACGCAAGGATCTAAAACTGAAACTGAAGATTATTTCAGTACAGCGCCAGAAAGGCATGGCCCGTCTAAACGAGCTGGAGAAAAACTCGCACTGATTTGCTCGCCACGCGCAGCTGCAAGGCGTGGTTATACCTTGTTAATCACTTATGTGTCGTAGTTCAGACTTGATCTGACAGTTGCTGTCGGTTTTCGCATGGCCGGAAAACCAGACTATGTTGGAGGTTTAACTTCTTGTTATCTCGCAAAGGCGCAGAGCACGCAAAGGTGACATGTGTATTTTTGTTCTATCAGATAATATTGATTTATTCATCTTTCTTTGCGGGCTTGGCGGCTTTGCGAGAGTAAATATCTATAGCATTTTTATCCGCCTTTGAACAATATGCCGGTAATGATTACTTTGAACGTTCGATCGGTTCTTTTACGATCATGATTGGCACAGGACAAAGCCGCACGACTTGCTCGGCTTTTGATCCCAGCATGATGTGTTTCATCCCGGTTCGCCCATGACTTCCCATGACCACCATGGACGCTTTTGTAATTTCGATCATCTCCAGGATACGGTTAACAGGTAAGCCGACCACCAACCTGGTCTGCGCTTCTTGCAGTAACTTGACATCCGGGTTCTGCTCGATAGCATCCTGTATGAAGGTATCAAACGCTTCCTGGGCCAGATCCTCGATATGTGCAATTTTCTTTTTCTTGGTGACAAGGCTGTAATAGCCCGGCATTTCCGCTGGATCGTGGACGACGTGCAAGATAATAACCGGCTGCCGGGTGCAATCGGCCAGTTCACAGGCCTTGAGTAAGGCCACTAGTGAATGAGCGGAAAAGTCTACCGGTACAAGAATCGGCTTTTTGCCCTCATTTTTTGCCATATACAAATACCTTGTTATTAGCCCTGTCAGGCTCGATTATAAGCTGGTCGCATATATAGATCAGGACATATGCCACCCGATAATTCAATTAACTGGCTTTTCCTGCAAATCAATCCGGTCATCAGCTCACATAGGGTAGTAAGAATCCGGATTGTATCGGCAATCTTGACGGACGATTACGCCCTGCATCCTGTGTCCGTCTTTGCGCTACGGGCAGGTTAGTCCGCAGCTGGTGCACGCCAGAACATTGTCACAATATCGTAATTATATAGTCATATTTATTATATATAGTCGGTATTTTCCATATTGGATTCAGGAGAGCACGAAATGATGTTCCCGACAATGGGCAGGAGATACCAGATCGACTATATGTCTGGTTTACGTTATGTTCTGTCACCAATTTACAGAGCTAAAGTACACAAAACCTGGGGCCGGAATGGCGGATTGAAGGTACTGTATCTTGTTGGCTGCCTTATAAGCATAGCTGTCTTGATATCGGCATTATTACTGATGGCGCTTGCGATACACGGACTGTTACTCTGAGCCGCGCACAGCTTTCGTTATGCATTTTTCCTCATGATTTATAGTGCACGAATATTAACTAGGATTCGAATCGAGACCGCTCTTTCCGCCATACAAAAAAGCCCCGATAAGAGGCTCACGTAAAGCTACATCGTCATTCCCGCGGAAGCGGGACTAGATTCAATTGGATTGAATTTGAACAGCCGAAGGCTGGCCCGAAGGGCAGAATACATGGATGTATTCTGTAATCCAGCGTTATTGAACTGTGATCGGGATTATGCGGCGCATCCCTGCGCCTTACCCTACGGGCTCCCTGCGGTCGTGAAAAATCGCTCCCGGCGATTTATTATGCGGCGCGTCCCTGCGCCTTACCCTACGGGCTCCCGTTGGTCGTGCAAATTTGCTCCCGGCAAATTTGTCGAACCCACGAGCGTTCTCACCCTCTCTCTCCGCCATATAAAAAAAGCCCCATTTCGGGGCTTGATATAAAGTGGGTATGTTAGAAACAGTGAAACAAGCTGACACAGGGATTACTCGGCGCGTCCGTGCGCCTCGCCCTTCGGGCTCGCTTCG
>CAWEEC010000104.1:0-54100 GCA_963807785.1 uncultured Gammaproteobacteria bacterium
GACGGGTAAGGATGTGGAAGCTGCACTGGGTGAGGCCAATATCACGGTCAACAAGAATGCAGTACCGAATGATCCGCAGTCGCCGTTTGTTACCAGTGGTATTCGTATCGGCACGCCAGCGATGACAACCCGTGGTTTCAATGAGCAGGATTCAAAAGCATTGGCAAACTGGATGTGCGATATCGTCGATAGTATGCAAGGTTCTGCTGCAGACAATGCTGTTATCACAAGAGTGCGCGAACAGGTGCGTGATATTTGTACACGCTTGCCTGTATACCAATAACCATAACCGGGCTACTGGCCCGGTGATAACGACATAAATGATAAAAAATGCATTGCCCGTTCTGTTCAGCACCTGATACACGCGTAGTTGATTCGCGCTTATCCAACGAAGGTGACCAGGTCCGCAGAAGACGTGAATGTCTTGAGTGCGGTGAGCGTTTTACTACCTATGAAAACGCTGAATTGAATATGCCGCGTATCGTTAAACATGACGGCAGCAGGGTACCGTTCAAGGAAGAAAAACTTCGCGGTGGTGTGATGAGGGCACTTGAAAAACGGCCGGTTGCAATCGAACAGATAGACGAGGCAATCAATCGTATCAAGCACAACCTGATGGCAGCGGCTGAGCGCGAAGTGGAAACTGAAAAGATAGGTGACTGGGTTATGGATGAGTTACTGGCGATGGACCATGTTGCCTATATACGTTTTGCTTCTGTATATCTGGATTTTGGTGACGTCAACGCATTTCGTGAAGCTGTTGAGCGCCTTGAGCAAAAGGCTCCAAAGAAAAAAATCAAGTAAAGCGCTATGGGCTTGCACGATACAGAATACATGCAGCGTGCATTGCGCCTGGCCGAGCGTGGTTTATACACTACAGACCCCAACCCGCGTGTTGGCTGTGTCATTGTAAAGGACAACGTCATCGTCGGTGAAGGCTGGCATCGATACGCAGGTGAGCCACATGCGGAAATACTGGCATTGCAACAGGCTGGTGATCAGGCTGCAGGCTCAAGCGTGTATGTCACCCTTGAGCCGTGCAGTCATCATGGCAAGACACCGCCATGTGCGCATGCACTGGTTAATGCCGGTGTTGCGCGTGTGATTGCGGCAATGCAGGACCCTAATCCTGAAGTGGCAGGCAACGGCTTTGAGTTCTTGCGACAACATGGAATAGAAGTAACGTGTGGCCTGCTGGAACAGGCTGCAACAGCGGTTAATCCCGGATTTATCCTGCGCATGGAGAGCGGCCGCCCGTTTGTGCGCATCAAGTTGGCGATGAGCCTGGATGGTCGTAGCGCGATGGCATCCGGTGAAAGCCAGTGGATCACCGGTGACGCTGCAAGAACGGACGTGCAGCGGATGCGTGCCAGAAGTTCCGTGATTCTGACAGGTGTCGATACTGTTATACATGACAATCCTTCGCTGAATGTGCGTTTGTCAGCAACACAGCTGGGAATAGAAGGAGACATAAGACAGCCGCACCGTGTTGTGCTTGACAGTCATTTACGTTTTCCAGCAGATGCAAAAATGCTGTCACTGCAGGGTAATACTACTGTGCTGACCACACAGCAGAGTGACGCGATACCAGGTTGTGATGTTGTCAGGCTTGATGCGGATGAAGACAGGCTCAACCTGGTCAGTGTTATGCAATGGCTGGCCGGGTTGCAGGCAAATGAAGTGCATGTCGAGGCGGGTGCTACCTTGTGCGGCGCCTTGCTGCAAAGCAAACTGGTTGATGAAATCGTTGTCTATGTGGCACCGCATATTATGGGCAGCGATGCCAGGGGGCTGTTTGATTTACCCGGCCTGGATACTATGGCTGACAGAATCGAACTCGACATTATTGATATACGTCAACTTGGTAAGGACCTGCGTATCACGGCAATCCCTGCCAGTAACTAACAAGTTAAGACTTATCTGGAGAAAACATGTCTACTGTTGTTGTTGTAAAAAAAGCCGGTAAAGTTTGCATCGCAGCAGACAGTCTGACCAGTTTTGGTGATTTACGCATGGGTGCAGATTATGACACCGGGCATGACAAGATCCTGGTGCATGATGACAGTTATATGGGTATCGTAGGCAGTGCTGCCCATCAACTGGTGATGGAGAGCATCCTCAAACGGGATGAAATCAAGATTGATTTCTCATCACGTCTTGGCGTGTTTGAGACCTTCCGCTTGCTGCATCCAATATTGAAGGACAAGTACTTTCTTAATGCCAAGGATGAAGATGATGATCCATACGAGTCAACACAGATCGATGCGCTGATTGCATGCCCACACGGTATCTTTGGCGTACATTCATTGCGCGAAGTATGTGAGTACAAGAAATTCTGGGCAATCGGCTCAGGTTCAGAGTATGCATTAGGGGCTATGTTTGCCGTGTATGACAGGCTTGACGCAGTTGATGAGATTGCCAGGGTGGGGGTTATGGCGGGTGCCGAGTTTAATAACGCATCGGCCATGCCAATGACCAGCTACACGGTCGACCTGGTAAAACTCAAATCGGTTTCGGGTTAGGTATTCCCCATGTTCACTGGAATCATTGAAGCTGTTGGCACTGTAAAACGCCTGCAACCGACTGGCGGTGACCTGCGCTTCGTCATCGATAGTGGCAGTCTCGATATGAGTGATGTACAAATCGGCGACAGTATTGCAGTCAATGGTGTCTGTCTCACGGTTATTGAGTTCGACCCGAATACTTTTTCTGCGGATGTTTCCAATGAGACCATTTCATTAACATCGTTGAAAGGATTGAAAGCAGGCAGTGCCGTCAACCTTGAAAAGGCCATGTTGCCTACTACGCGTATGGGCGGTCACCTGGTAAGCGGTCATGTTGACGGGCTCGGCAAGGTTGTAAACAAGTCCGAAGATGCACGATCAATCCGCCTGGAAATTGAAGTACCAGCCGAGCTCAAGAAGTATATCGCTGTAAAAGGATCGATATGTATTGATGGTACCAGTTTGACTGTCAATTCCGTTAATGATCGTATCGTCGGATTAAACATCGTCCCGCATACTCAGGAGCGGACTGTGATACAACACTACACAAAAGGCACAAAAGTCAACCTGGAAGTCGATCTAGTGGCGCGTTATCTCGAAACCCTGTTGCTTAATATGGATGATATGGATAGAGGCAAGGTGAACATGGAATTGCTAACACGAGCAGGGTTTGTGAAATAGTCACAGGTTATTTACGTCATGAAGCTAAATTCTATAGAAGAAATTATCGAGGATTTTCACCAGGGCAAGATGGTCATCATCATGGACGACGAGGACCGTGAAAACGAGGGTGATCTGGTTATGGCCGCAAGCCTGGTGAATGCAGATGATATCAATTTCATGGCACGTTACGGTCGTGGACTTATCTGTCTTACCTTGACCCAGGAGCGCTGCCAGCAACTGAAACTGCCACTGATGGTGGGCTCGACCGGTGATATACATGGTACCAACTTCACCGTATCCATAGAGGCAGCCAGGGGTGTAACAACCGGTATTTCCGCAGCAGACCGCGCTACTACGATCAGGGCGGCAGTCAAGGATGATGCCGGACCCAATGACATCGTACAACCCGGGCATATCTTCCCGCTGATGGCGCAACCGGGTGGCGTGCTGGTCAGGGCAGGGCATACTGAAGCCGGCTGCGATCTGTCGCGTCTTGCAGGGCATGATCCCAGTGCGGTGATTGTCGAAATCCTCAACGAGGATGGCACCATGGCGAGACGACCGGATCTGGAGAGTTTTGCCAAGCAACATAATCTGAAGATCGGCACAATCGAAGACCTGATCAGTTACAAGATCAAGAATGAAAAGACCGTGGAACGCGTTGCCGAAAGTGATTTTGCCACCGAGTTTGGTGATTTCCGTTTACACGCCTATCAGAACAGCCTGGATGGCAGCCTGCATTTCGCCCTTGTGCACGGCATAGTCAATAATGCTGAGCCGGTGCTGGTAAGAGTGCATGTCGAAAATACATTGATTGATATGCTTGGCTCGACACATGCGAAAGGCTGGCCGCTACGTTCTGCTCTAAAGCAGGTGGCAGAAACTGATTCCGGTGTGATCGTAATTATCCGTCAGCCGGATGAAGACAATGCGATAATCAACTGGATGCTGCGTCATCCTACCGCTGAAAGTGAGACTGTAGAGCAGAAACCCGACTTGCGTAAGGATGGAGTCGGCGCCCAGATACTAATGGATCTGGGTGTAAGGAAGATGCGCCTGATGTCGGCGCCAAAGGTCTATCATGGGCTTGCAGGCTTCAACCTGGAGGTCGTCGAATATGTTAGTGGAGATGAAAAATAATCATGAGTCAAATACATACAATTGAAGGCAGCATGCAGTATGCGCAGGGTAAATTTGCGATTGTTAGTGCGCGCTTTAACGGCTTTGTTGTTGAGAGTTTGCTGGCGGCTGCAATTGATACTTTGAAACGCAGCGGTGTCGATGAATCTGAAATCACTGTTGTAAAAACCCCCGGCGCATTTGAAATACCCGTGGTTGTTCAGGCGCTGGCACAAAGTGGTAACTATAATGCAATAATTGCGCTTGGCGCTGTTATACGAGGTGCAACGCCTCACTTTGATATTGTTGCCAACGAATCAGCCAAAGGCCTGTCAGCTATTGCGCTTGATCACGGAATACCCGTTATCAATGGTATTCTAACGACAGATTCTATCGAGCAGGCCATTGAACGCGCCGGTACCAAAGCAGGCAACAAGGGCTCTGAAGCAGCCGCCGGTGCGATAGAAATGATTAACATCATGAATCAACTGGACTAAGTCATTCATAATGTCTGATAACACCAGTCTTGCCAAGGCGCGAGGCAAGGCAAGACGTCTTGCGATGCAGGCTATGTACCAGTGGCAGATGACTGCAGATGATATCGATGGTATCGAGCAGCAGTTCATTGAAGAAAATGATATGAGGCAAGTTGATCAGCAATACTTCTCTGAATTACTGCTGGGTGTGTTAATGGAAATAACTACAATTGATACAGCATTGGAAAAACACATGTCTCGAAAAATCAACGCGGTTGATCCTGTTGAGCGCGCAATTCTTCGTATTGCAACCTATGAATTCATCAAGCGCCCTGATGTGCCCTATCGCGTCGTGCTCAACGAGGCTGTGTTACTGACCAAAAAGTTTTGTGCCGAGAAAAGCCATACCTTCGTCAATGCGGTGCTGGACAAGGTTGCGCGTGATACACGAACGCACGAGACAGCATCCGTATAATGGAACCTGGTGAATTCGATTTAATAAAACAATACTTTACAGCGCCAGTTACCAGAAAGGATGTATCACTTGGTATTGGCGATGATTGCGCCATCGTAACAGTGCCCGAAAACAGGCAACTGGCGATTACCACTGACACGCTTGTCGATGGCGTGCATTTTCCGTCAAACACACCAGCTGAAGATATTGCCCACAAGGCCATCGCGGTGAACCTGAGTGATCTCGCGGCCATGGGGGCAGAGCCGGCGTGGCTCACGCTTGCACTGTCCATTCCCCGGGTCGATGAAGGCTGGATCAGGTCGTTTGCCGACGGTTTTCGCCTGATGGCTGAGAAATACAGGGTACAGCTGATTGGCGGAGATACCACGCAAGGGCCATTGAGTATTACTGTGCAGGCAATGGGTTTTGTTGATGCAGACAACATTATGCGCAGAGATGCGGCCAGGCCGGGCGATGTGATTTATGTTTCCGGAACCCTGGGTGACGCAGCTGCAGGTCTGAGAATCGTGCAACAAGGGCAGGCCGTTGACGAAAATGGTAGCTGGTTGATCAGTCGACTCAACCGGCCTGAACCCAGGGTCGAACTGGGTATGATGGTGTCAGCCTGCTGTAAATGTGCAATTGATATATCTGACGGCCTGGCAGCTGATTTAGGTCATATCCTTGAAGCCAGTCAATGCGGTGCTACAGTCAATATAGACGCAATACCACTGTCACATCAACTGGTTGAGTTTTCACTCAACAGGGATGAGGTCGACTGGAACAGGGTGTTGTCAGGCGGAGATGATTATGAGTTATGCCTCGTGGTTGAACCTGGAAATGAAAACAATCTGATGCAGATAGCCAGCCAGATAGCACTGCCGCTGACTCGTATTGGCGTGATCGAACAACATGGCTCACTGGCATTTGTCGATCAGGCGGGCAAAAAGTATTTACTGGATCAGGCTGGTTATGAGCATTTTAGCAAATGAACAATATCGGTATTAAGCAACTGAAAGATCCCGTTGTACTGATAGCGGTCGGCTTTGGCAGCGGGCTGGCACCCAGGGCACCGGGCACGGCGGGCACGCTCATGGCAATTCCGCTGTATATGTTAATGCAACAACTGCCGTTGCTGAGCTATTTGTTATTTACTACCTGCCTGTTTATAGCAGGCATATGGATCTGTTCATATACCTCGGAAAAAATCGGTGTTCATGATCATCCGTCCATTGTCATCGATGAGATTGTGGGCTATTTAATTACAATGACTGCAGCGCCAGCAGGCTGGCTGGCAATTGTAATCGGCTTTGTACTGTTCAGATTGCTTGATGCATTAAAGCCCTGGCCAATATCCTGGTTTGACAGGAACATAAACGGCGGTCTGGGTATTATGATCGATGATGTCATTGCCGGTATCATTGCTATGGCAATAATGCAGGGATTTATTTATTTTCAGATTTTATCATGCGACACATTTCTGGCATTTTGCTAACGGCTTCATTATTACTGCTAGCAGGCAAGGTGCTTGCAGTATCTCAGGTCGAGGTGCAGGCATTGTTTGGCGGTAAGGCGATTCTGATGATTGATGGCCAACGCCGGACATTATCTATCGGTGATACCAGTCCTGAAGGCGTCAGGCTGATAAAGGCTGATAGTAAACAGGCGGTACTCGAGGTCGATGGCATATCGAAAACCTACCGGCCAGGGGGTACGATATCGCTAAGTTATGCAAAACCCGAGCATCATGAAGAAAAAATATATGCAGATAAAAGTGGCATGTATCGTTCAGTTGGAACAATCAATGGCCGTACTGTGCGTTTCCTGGTTGACACGGGTGCAACCACGGTTGCAATGAACAAGTCCCAGGCCAGGCAGCTAGGTGTTAATTACCGTATGACGGGTGAACGTGTCGTTGTCAGCACGGCATCAGAAAATGTTAAAGGTTATCGTGTGCGCCTGAAATCTGTATCGCTGGGAAAAATAAAACAAACAGATGTTGATGCCATGGTTATCGATGGTGATCATCCGGGCCCGATTCTGCTGGGTATGTCCTTTCTGGACAAGTTAAAAGTGGAAAAAGCAGGTGGTGTTATGAAAATCCGCCAGCGAAACTAGTTACACTCAAAAAATTAGCCGCGAACAACGCAAAAGGCGCAAAACTTATCAAGCTTGTTATTTGATTTATGATCGGTTGTCATCTCGACCGAAGGGAGAGATCTCCCGAAATCCAGGAGATTTCTCCCTTCGGTCGAAATGACATATAAATATTACTTTATGCATTTTGCGTTTTTCATGGATCTTATTTATGTGCTTTTGCGTGATGTGCGGACTTGAATAAATATCTCAGTAATGCGCGCTAATTCTGTGGTTCACAATTATGTAACAGGTACGTAGCTATCATGTAACAGTTCTGTCGCCGGAATGTCACAAGGCCTGCGTAAGCTCCCGTCGTTAATTTCTTAACTATATGCGGGAGTATATAAATGCAGCATAGTAAAACCAGTTTATTAATCCTATCAGAACAACAAAACAGTTGTTTTTCTCTGAGTTCTCCGCGTCTCTGCGGTTAATTAATGTTGATAACGTTTGTACCGGTAAATTAGTTTATTCAGTCGCCGAGAATATTGAAACCCTCGTGCTCCAGCATGGCGATCAGCTTGATCAGGGGCAAACCGACCAGTGCATTTGGATCTTCGCCCTCGAATTTCTCGAACAGGGCAATCCCGAGGCCTTCCGACCTGAAACTGCCGGCGCAATTGTAGGGCTGTTCTTTGTGCAGATAGTGCTCGATCATGTTCTGCGTTAGCGGCTTGAATACAACGGTATACGGTACGCAGGCGGTCTGTGCCTTGCCGGAGCGGGTATTCAACAGGCATAACCCGGTCTGAAAAACGATTTGCCTGCCCGAGGCGCGTTGCAACTGTTTGACCGCGTTGTCAAAATTTCCCGGTTTGCTCAACGACTTGCCATCCAGCTCGGCGCTCTGGTCCGAGCCGATTATGAGGGCATCCGGGTATTGATCAGCAACCTTTTCAGCCTTGAGTTGCGCCAGCCTGACCACCATATTCTCTACCGATTCAGCTTCCAGTGGAGATTCATCAATATCAGGCGAATCGCACACAAAGTCGACCTGCAGGCGCTCCAGCAGGGTTTTGCGGAAGGGTGAAGTTGAGGCAAGTACCAGTTTCATAAGGGTATATTCTATACGATTCAATCCAGGTCAAAACCGTGTCTCGAGTCTCTCCCAGAACTTATTGATATATATAGAATATTTACACTATCCCAAGATTCATTTAAACTCCGTCGATTATGCAGAAGAAGCTGCCCGAAAATGTTGATTTTCTCAAGCAGGTTGAGAGAAATGTATTAATTGAGGGCACCTGGCCGGTAGCAAAATTTGAGCGTCTGGCAGATGCCTTGTACAACAACCAGGGAGAGGTAACAGCTCGGCTGAAGTTTGGGACCAGCGCCGGCACACCGTGCCTTGACGGATCTGTGCGCGCCGAACTGGAAATGCGTTGCGAGCGTTGCCTGGATCCCGTGAAGCAGCTGATTGAAAGTGACTTTCGATTCGGGCTGATCACCACAGAAGATGAGGCGGATCTGTTACCGAAGGAGTTCGAACCTTTTCTGGTGTCTGATTCTGAACAGTCACTGGTAGAACTGGTGGAAGATGAGCTCTTGCTGTCATTGCCCATCGTTGCCAGGCACGAGGAAGAATGTTCCGGGGTTCTGCAAAAGCATAAAGTTGATGATGAGGTGCAAGCTGATACACATAGACCGTTTGCTGCACTGAAAGATTTAATGAGTTAGTTACAAGTACACACAGGAGAGTCCCGTGGCCGTTCAAAAGAGCAGAAAAACACGTTCAAAGCGTGGTATGCGTCGTTCACATGATGCAATTAAAAACAAGACATTGTCTGTAGATTCAACTTCAGGCGAAACGCATTTGCGTCACCATGTTTCACCAGATGGCTACTACCGTGGCCGTAAAGTGGTCGAAACGGGTGATGCATTCGAAGACTAGTCTTTAATCCATGTCTGTAGCACAGGCGCACGATGCCTGATTCTGCAGTTATCGCGCTAGATGCAATGGGTGGCGACTTCGGACCCGATGTCGTTGTCCCTGCAGCTGCAAAGATACTATCGAGGAGAAACCAACTCCACATCATCCTGGTAGGTGATGAAGAGCGACTGCGTTCGTGTGCGCACAAGCATAATATAAAGCTGGATGAAAGGTTATCCATCCAGCATGCATCAGAGGTCGTTGAAATGCATGATGAGCCGGCCCTGGCAATGCGCAAGAAAAAAGATTCTTCCATGCGGGTTGCTATTAACCTGGTACATGATGGCAAGGCTGATGCGGCTGTCAGTGCGGGCAATACCGGTGCCTTGATGGCAACAGCGAAGTTTGTTCTTAAAACATTGCCAGGAATCGTTCGCCCAGCCATTTGTACTTCGATTCCTTCCAGAGAGGGTCATACCCATATGCTAGATCTCGGTGCAAACGTGGATTGTACAGCGGAGCATTTGTTCCAGTTTGCTGTCATGGGCTCGGTTTTGTCCGAGGCCATGGATAACATTGATAAACCACGTGTGGGCTTGCTTAATATTGGTTCTGAGGCCATGAAGGGCAATGCGCAGGTCAAGGCGGCAGATGAATATCTTGCAAATGCACCGCTTAACTATATTGGTTTTGTTGAAGGTGATGACATCTATAGCGGCAAAGTTGATGTTGTTGTATGTGATGGCTTTGTTGGCAATATTTCATTGAAGACGGCCGAAGGCGTCGCCAAATTAATCAGCTATTACATGAAACAGGAGTTCAGGCGTGGGCTTTACAACAAGCTGGCGGGACTGGTTGCCTTGCCGGTGCTGAGGGCATTCAGGAAACGCATAGATCCTGGAGCATATAATGGCGCAAGCCTGCTCGGACTAAAGGGCATAGTTATCAAAAGTCACGGTGGCGCTGATGTGGATGCTTATGCCAATGCAATCGAAATTGCTATTCTAGAAGTTAATAAATCAGTTCCTCTACAAATCCAGCAACATATACAACCTTTACTTGAGAGACAAACGGCTTGAGTTACGCACGCATAACAGGGACAGGAAGTTATCTTCCCGAGAAGATACTGACGAATCGTGATCTCGAAAAGATGGTTGATACCAGTGATGAGTGGATTCGGGATCGTACGGGTATATCGGAACGCCATATCGCAGCTGATGATGAATTTACAGTTGACCTGGCCGAACAGGCAGCCAGAAGGGCTATCGAAGCGGCAGGCATCTCAGTGGATGAGATCGACCTGATCATTGTTGCGACTACAACACCCGACCGCGTGTTTCCCAGTACGGCCTGTTTACTACAGCAGCGCCTGGACATTCATGGCTGCGCCGCATTTGATATACAGGCTGTTTGTACCGGTTTTGTTTATGGTCTTGGTGTTGCCGACCAGTTTTTCAAGTCCGGTACATCGAAATGTGCACTCGTGGTCGGTGCAGAAACATTGTCACGCATCCTCGACTGGAAAGACCGTAACACCTGTGTCCTGTTTGGTGACGGTGCCGGTGCCGTGGTACTGCAGACTGACGAGGACGCCGGCATTCTTTCATCCCACCTGCATGCAGATGGCAGTTATGAACACCTGCTGACGGTGAATTACGGGGTGTCTACCGGTTCCAGCCAGATACTTGAAGGTGCCGGCGGCATAACCATGAAAGGCAACGAAGTATTCAAGATGGCTGTAAACACCCTGGGCCGTATCGTTGATGAAACCCTGCAGCATAACAACATGAAAAAAAGCGATATTGACTGGCTTGTACCCCACCAGGCGAATATCCGTATCATCAATGCAACTGCGAAAAAGCTGAATATGTCACTGGATCATGTTGTTGTTACTGTCGATAAGCATGGCAATACATCAGCTGCTTCCGTGCCCCTCGCGCTGGATGTTGCCGTTCGTGATGGTCGCATCAAGAAAGGCGAAACACTCATGCTTGAAGCCTTTGGTGGTGGTTTCACCTGGGGCTCGGTATTACTCAAGTTCTGATCGTTTATGCGATTACTGGGAAGTGTCCCTGTTCTTGCCTGTTCTGATGTCGAACAGTCGCTTGATTTTTACCAGCAAGCCTTGCAATTTATCGTGCTCAACAAGCGTATTGGAGATGAAGGCCTCGAGTGGGTTTACCTTCAGTCCGGTGACACGTTATTGATGCTCGAGAAAAGTGTTGAAAATATCAAGCATCAGGCTGAAGCCCGTAACAGGCTGTATTTATATACCGATGATGTTGTCGCAATACGGCATTTTCTCCAGGCCAAGGGCTTCCAGGTAAGTCCGATGAGCAGGACTGCCTACATGGAGGAATTCGATCTCCACGATCCTGATGGACAAAAACTCACAATTGGGCAGCAAAATAAGGAAAGATAAATAAAAACAACTAGACTATGCAAGTAATGAGATAAATTTTCCAGGTTGGGAGAAACTGTATGCTTAAGACCAGATACATCGCATTACTTGCGGCAGCAGCCATAGCCACAGGCTGTACCATTACCGAGACAACATCAACGACCAGCGGCTCTGTCGATGCAGTCACACCTGATATAACACTAAACCGTTTTGTTGACGTGCGTTTTGCATCGATAAAAAAAGAAGCCGCCGCAGGTGAGGGTGAAAACCTGGATGCGTTAGCTACACTGATGCAAACAGACTCGGCGCAATTATCGAAAATGTTGAACGCTCATTATGATGAGCTGTTTAATGATCTGCAGCAGCCTGTCGAGTTGATTACTCGAATCGAAAAAATTTCATCCCGCTCCGACAGTTAAATCACGCGTTTAATTCATCTAAAGCGCGAGCACATCATGTGCTCGCGTTTTTTATTGTGCATGCTGGCCAGAAGTAAATTAGACAATGTTAGATTTAATATAAAAGATACTTGATACAGACGTTCTCTCGCAAAGCCGCCAGGGCCGCAAAGGAAATAGAATTAGATGATGCTGTTTCTTGTAATTAACATAATCATGTGTAGTAGTTCAGTCTTGATCTGACATTTATTATCGATTTTCGTATAAGCGGAAAATCAGCCTAAGTAGGCGTTTTAACATCCTGTTTTCTCGCAGAGGCGCAGAGCGCACAGAGGTAATACCTGTTTTTTCATTAAAAATATCGTTTTTCTCTGCGCTCTCTGCGCCTCTGCGAGAGTAAATTCTGTTTACTTTGCGGGCTTTGCGCCTTTGCGAGAGTAAATATCTATAGCCTTTGTTTATATGGTCAATCCCGAGTGTGCAGACAAATAATCATGGTCTGGTTTTGAGTGAATATGACACTGATTGTAAGATTAAATCCTGACTGTAACAGATCATAATGCCTTCGCGTGCTTTGCGCCTTTGCGAGATTATATGTCGTTAAACTTAATCCATGGGCATGATCTCGATTATGCAAGATCTCGATTACGCAAGTTCTGGCAGTAACGGTCAGATTGAGTCTCAACTGCTGTATTTATGCTTGCTAAAATAGCTAGCAACGTGGAATAAGGTAAACAACCGGGCCTGGTTATTTAGTTAATCTTAATATTCAGATTTAATGTTGGACCGGATAAATTGATTGTTTTCTGTAAATTCGCTGATTAATATAGAGTTTCTTATCAAATAATGATAACGGAGCTGTAATGGCAGAACGTGAAACCGGCACGGTAAAATGGTTTAACAATGCCAAAGGATTTGGTTTTATTGAAAGAAAAGACGGGGAAGACGTTTTTGTTCACTACAATCAGATTCGTGGTGATGGCTATCGCTCCTTGAGCGATGGACAGCAAGTCGAGTTCAGTGTGACAAAAACCGACAAAGGCTTTCAAGCAGAGGATGTAGATCCGGCTTAAAACACCCCCCAGTGGGTTTTTTACTGTCGATCTCTGGCCGTTTATACTGAAGCTGACATATTCATGTCAGCTTGTCTGTGCGCGTGTAATCATATCTTCAGCATGTGCGAGTGATTGTTCCGTAATCTCTACACCACTCAGCATACGTGCAATTTCTTCAATACGTTCATTGCTGTTAAGCGGGTAAACATTCGTCTGTGTTTGTTCCTGCACGGATTTCTTCTGCACGCGCAAGTGCTGATGAGCCTGGGATGCCACTTGTGGTAAATGGGTAATGCATACCACCTGGTTGGTGTTGCCGAGTACGCGTAACTGCTTGCCGACGATTTCCGCAATACCACCGCCGACGCCGCTGTCGACTTCATCAAATATCATGGTGGGTATTCTGCACTGCGCGGCAGTGATCATCTGAATAGCCAGGCTTATTCTGGCAAGCTCACCGCCTGAAGCGACACGTGCCAGTGACTTGCAGGGCTGTCCGGCGTTGGCGCTGACAGTGAATTCAATTTTGTCGATACCATGCAGCGTTACTGTTTCAGCATTGCTGCTGACTTCGATCTTGAACTTGCCGCCCTTCATGCCGAGTGTTTGCATGGCGGCGGTGATTGCCTTGTTAAGTTTAGCGGCTGCCCGTTTGCGGCTGGCGCCGAGTTCCTGTGCAGCTAGCTTGTATTGCTGCAGGAGAGTGGCATATTGATTACGCAAGTCATCCAGTGTTTGATCTGCATGCGTGATGTCATTGAGTTCAGCTGCGAGCTGCTCATGGACTGCAGGCAGTTCATCGGGCTCGACACGGTGTTTTCTCGCAATATCCAGGATGCTTTGTATGCGTTGCTCAATGGTTGCGAGATCGGCAGGATCGAGCTCAACATCATCGACACAATTGCGCAGGTGTGAAACAGCTTCATCAAGCTGTACTTTGGCATCCTGCATCATATCGATCGCAGGCTGTATGTTACTGTCTATCTCGGCAATTTCCGTTAGTGTGGAAATGTGGTGAGACAGTTGCGACAGGATATTTGCATCCTCATTCTCGTACAGGTTATTCAGTGCCTGGTAAAGTGCCGTTGTAATCTTCTCGGCATTCGCCATGCGCGAGTGCTTATCATTGAGTTCAGCATATTCATTTTCGGTTAATGCCAGTGCATCGAGTTCCTGTGTCTGAAATCGCAGTAAATCAATGCGATTATCACGATCGCTTGTATCCTGCTCCAGTTGTTTGAGGCTGTGTTCTGTTGCTTTCAAATCCTCATAATGCGTTTGCACTGAATCAAGCAATGCCTGATGGTTTGCATAGTCATCAAGCAGCTGTCTTTGTGCTGCATTTTTCATTAATGACTGGTGTTCATGCTGGCCGTGGATATCGATTAACAGTTCGCCAAGCGCGCGTAATGTCTGCACGTTAACAGGGTTGCCATTGATAAAGGCGCGCGAACGTCCGTCTCTGGAAATGCGTCTGCGTATGATGCACTCATCATCTTCGTCAAGATCGTGCTGCTTGAGCCAGCTTGATGCGGCTGGAATATTGCTCATATCAAACCCGGCGGTGATATCGGCATGGTCACATGACTGTTTGATGCTGCCATTATCGGCACGGTCTCCCAGTACCAGTCCCAGTGCACCCAGCAGAATAGACTTGCCTGCGCCGGTTTCGCCTGTCAGTGCTGTCAGTCCGTTGGCAAACTCGAGTTCAAGTTCATCGATGATTGCATAGTTTTTTATTGTCAGGCTGTTGAGCATATTTCAGTGATGTTGATACAGTGGCGATTCTAGCGTTGGTCAGAACTTCGCATCATGCTGAAGTTGATAAAGAATATCCATTGCCTCCCTGGGCGTGAGATTATCCAGCGACATTTCTTTTAAGCGGTCGATAACCGGGTGCTCGCGATTAGAAAACATTTCCAGCTGTCCACTGTCCTCATGCTGATCAATGGATTGCTGTTCGAGTTCGACAAGTTTCTTGCGTGCCAGCTGGATTGTACTGGCCGGTACGCCGGCCAGTTGCGCAACCTGTAAACCATAGCTCTGATTGGCGGGGCCGGGTTTTACGTTATGCAGGAAAACGATTTTATCGCCATGTTCAACGGCATCGATATGCACATTGGTGATGCCCGCCATCTCATCAGGCAGTGCCGTCAGTTCAAAATAATGGGTCGCAAACAGGGTATACGATTTATTATTAACCGCAAGGTGGTGTGCGCACGCCCATGCCAGTGACAGGCCATCGAAGGTACTGGTGCCGCGGCCGATTTCATCCATCAATACCAGGCTGTTGGCTGTGGCATTGTTGAGAATATTGGCGGCTTCAGTCATTTCAACCATGAAAGTCGAGCGCCCGCTGGCAAGGTCATCCGCGGCACCAATACGGGTAAAAATCCTGTCTATCGGTCCGATGCGCGCGCTTTCCGCAGGTACATAGCTGCCAATATAGGCCAGCAGTACGATCAGAGCAGTCTGACGCATGTAGGTCGATTTACCGCCCATGTTTGGCCCGGTAATAATGTTCATGCGTTTTTTGTCACTGAGCAGGGTATCGTTTGGTATGAACGCTTCGTCACGAACCTGTTCTACCACCGCATGGCGACCGGCCTTGATAGTGATACCCGGATCGGCAGTGAGTTCAGGGCAGCAGTAATTCAATGATTCTGCGCGCTCTGCCAGATTGCACAGGCAATCCAGTTCGGACAGTCCTTGCGCGCAACTCTGCAGTTCGATCAGCGATTGCAACAGTTTTTCCAGCAGCTCATCATAAAGGGACTTTTCCAGCGCCAGTGCGCGCTCACGGGCGCTCAGTACCCGGTCTTCATATTCTTTCAGTTCTGCGGTAACGAAGCGTTCGGCATTTTTTAATGTCTGGCGGCGAATATAGTCTTGAGGAACCTGCTCCGATTGCAGGCGGCTGATTTCAATATAATAGCCATGTACCTTGTTATAACTCACCTTGAGTGTCTTGATTCCACTGCGCTCGCGCTCACGCTGTTCGAGCTGAACCAGGAAATCATCTGCGTTTTTACCCAGTGAGCGCAGCTCATCGAGTTCAGCGTTATAACCGTGTGCAATAACGCCACCATCGCGTAATACAACCGGTGGATTTTCCTTAACCGCTGCATCGAGCAGCAGGGCAATAGCGGGATGTTCGCCGATATCGCTGGCCATGTTTACCAGCAATGGTGCGTGGCACTGTTGCAGGCATTGCTGCATCCCGGGTAGTGCCTTGATGGAGAGCCTCAAGGTATCGAGGTCTCTCGGGCGCGCCGATTTAAGTGCGACCCGGCTCATGATGCGCTCGATATCGCCGATCGCATGCAGCTGCTGGCGTATATCTACAAAATAACCAGTGTCGAGCAGTTCGGCGATGCACTGGTGCCTGGCTTGCAATAGTTCAGCGTTGCGTAATGGGCTGTGTAGCCAGCGCCTTAAACAGCGGCTGCCCATGGCTGTCACGGTGTTGTCGATGACCGAGGTCAGGGTGTTTTCAGTACCGCCGGACAGGTTGAACTCGATTTCAAGGTTGCGCCGGCTGGCAGCATCGAGTAACACGGCATCGTCCGTGCTTTCCACGCGTAGTGCTGTGATATGCGGCAGCGCGGAACGTTGGGTATCGCGCACATACTGCAACAGGCAACCAGCAGCCATAATGGCATTCGCCATGTCCTCGCAACCAAAGCCACTGAGGTCGCGGGTGCCGAATTGTTCATTCAACAGCCGTTGTGCGCTGTCGATTTCATACCACCAGGGTGGTTGCCGGCGAAGCGTGTTTTTTGTGGACGATTTTTCCAGGAACTCGAGTAACACGTCATCTTCCGAGAGCAGCAGTTCTGCCGGCTGCAGGCGTTCGATTTCTGCGTGCAGGGTTTCGACAGAATCGATCTCCATCAGGCTGAAGCGTCCGGAGCTAATGTCGAGTATTGCAACGCCTATCTGTTCGTTGCCCGAGCAGGCCGCCAGCAGCAGATTATCCTTGCGTTCATCCAGCATGGCCTCGTCGGTGACTGTACCCGGGGTAACGATGCGCATGACCTCGCGATCAACCGGCCCCTTGCTGAGTGCGGGATCGCTGGTCTGCTCGCAAATGGCAACGGACTCACCCAGCTTGATCAGGCGTGAAAGATAATTCTCGGCGGCGTGGTGCGGAACACCCGCCATGGGAATGGGATTTCCGGCCGACTGGCCCCTGGCGGTGAGGGTAATGTCGAGCAGTTTCGCCGCTTTACGCGCATCATCAAAAAACAGCTCATAAAAATCACCCATGCGATAGAACAGTAAGGTATCAGGATGGTCTGCCTTGATGCGCAGGTATTGCTGCATCATTGGCGTATGCCTTGATCTGGCTTCAATTGGATCGGGTGTTTGCTCGCCCATTGCTCACTTCATTCAATAAGTGGTCCATAGTCTACTAGAAGTAATTGGCATGTATAGTCATGTCATCTAAAGTAAGCGTTAATTTTTATAAATATTTATCCGGGGATCTGAATGGATACTTCCGAACAGGCTGTTCACGAACTAGCGAAAAAGCTGGGTGCACGTTTGCTGATGAAAGGCATGAGGCTGGTCACGGCTGAATCGTGCACCGGCGGCTGGATTGCCAAGGTGTTGACCGATATCGCCGGAAGTTCCGACTGGTTCGACTGTGCCATTGTCAGCTACAGCAACGAGTCCAAGAAACATTTCCTCAATGTGCCACAGGGTATTCTGCTCGATCACGGCGCGGTGAGTGAAAACACCGTAATAGCGATGCAGCAGGGCATCTTCATGGAAACAGCTGCGGATGCCGGCATCAGCGTCAGTGGCGTTGCCGGACCCGATGGTGGTAGTGAAGACAAACCGGTGGGTACAGTCTGGATTGCCGTCAGTCTGCGCAAGCAGATGGTGCATACGCAGAAATTTCTGTTCGATGGTGACAGAAACCAGGTGCGACTGCAGGCCGTGGAAGCCGCGCTCAGGGCCTTGCTGGAACTGATTGAGCGTGGTTGAGAAACACAAGCGCAGGCGCCTGTTCCTGGCGTTGTGGCCTGACAACATCATCCGCAACAAACTGGCTGATATACAGAAAAAGCTGTTTGAGAATGAAAGGCTGATCACAGCCAAGGCGGTTGCTGTAGCAAATCTTCACATCACTACGCACTTCATCGGTGCCGTGACAGAGGATGTACACACACATCTGGTGGATTTACTCTCCGCGGTCAAGGCACAGCCGTGTACGCTTGTGATTGACCGCTGGGGCTATTTCCCCAGGGCGAAGGTACTGTGGCTGGGAGGAGAATCACCCCAGGCACTGAACGACCTGGTCGAACAAACCCAGACGTGCATACAGCAATGTATCGAAGGCTACGAGCAGAAACGTTTCGTACCTCATGTCACGGTTTTCAGAAAAGCCCGGCATCCGCTGCAAGTCGAAGATTTTCCCCCGATCGAGTGGGACATCGATTGCTTTGCGCTGGTTGAGTCAGTGACCCACCCACAGGGGCCTGAGTACAGGGTGTTGCAACAGTGGATGTTGAGTTAGTCCGCAAATAACGCAAATAACGCAAATAGTTTAAAACCGTATTCATTGTAGCCTGGATGAAGCGAAGCGTAATCCGGGGAGGCTATGTAAATTTATTCACCACAGAGACACAGAGTACACGGAGGTTGTTATTGTAGCGGTCCTGGTCGCGAACTTCCGTAGGGTGGGCAGTGCCCACCCTACGGAACTAAAGCCGGCCTAATAAAAAAAAGCATCCTTTGCGTTGTTTGCGCCTTTGCGGTGAATAAATAATTTTTAAATACGGGACGTGCTAATGAGCAAGTACCTGCTTGATATCCTGCTCAGCCAGCGGATACTGCAACACCGCATGAATTGGAAAAATCCGATTCAATTCGTCGACGTATTCACGTTCCGATTTATCCACCAGCACAATCACGCGTGTATGCGGAGAATATTTCTGCAGGCTATACAGCATGACATCGAGGTTGCTGATGTTGACGCCCGCATAATTACTGCCGTAGCCATAGAAGAATTCGGCGACGATGAAGTCGAATGGCTGGCTTTTCAAAGAGGCAAGTGCTTTGCGCATCGAATTGAGTTTGGTTTCTTTGATATCGAGCTGTGTGTACACACTGGTAAAATTCGGATGAGCAGCAGATTCAATGATGGAAAGGAGCGTGGGTGTTGACATAAATGCATTATGACAAAAAAGTGCGGGCAATTGCCCGCACTGATTATCCCGGTGGTTATGTGTATCGTTAGTCGATTGGGTTAGTCATCTGGTTGTGGCATAGGCAGGCCTGAAAGTTTGCAGATCTCATGAATGGGGTCTTGTGGAAACAGGCTGTAGATGTGTTTCTCGTATTCTTTTTTCTTATGGTGACTGGAATTTTTCTTGCCCAGTGTTTTCACCATGGTATGCATGGTCGGGGCTGACTCGTTTTCATCGTAAAAATCCCTGAAATACCAGATCAGTTCCCAGTGATCGTTATAGAGTTTGACGCCATCACGCTGTGCAATTTCTTCGGCAAACGCTTCGCTCCATTCGGCCAGGTTGCATAAATAACCCTGTGGATCCGTTTCGATACGTCTTCCAGCTACATTCAATACCATCGCTTCACTCCTCGTAATTCTGATGATTAACGTTTGGGCGTCCTGCCGGTGAAACTTCCGCTTGTCACCAGCTTGTGTAACACCACCTCGGCTTGCAGCTCGCAGTGGCCTGTTGACTCACCATACTCGATGAAAATGCGATTAGCAACCATTATCATTGGATAAAAAAATTTTATCACCGGGCCGTGTCAGGCACTGGTTTCAGATCCGGACTTTGTCTCGCTGCACAGGACCGAAAAAGAAACGGTCAATTGCTAGGCGACCGGTTTTTTCTGTGTGATAATCCAACGCAGTTTTCATCAAACCATCGGGGGAAAAGAATGGACGAAAATCGTAAAAAGGCACTTTCAGCAGCGTTATCACAAATAGAACGGCAATTTGGCAAAGGATCTGTCATGCGTCTCGGCGACGAGGGCGCAATCCCCGATGTTTCTGCCATTTCCACAGGTTCACTCAGTCTCGATATTGCACTGGGTATCGGCGGCCTGCCCAGGGGGCGCGTGGTCGAAATCTACGGTCCTGAATCATCCGGCAAAACCACACTGACCCTGCACGTGATTGCCGAGATGCAGAAAGCCGGCGGTACGGCAGCGTTCGTCGATGCCGAGCACGCGCTGGATCCACTGTATGCCGAGAAGCTCGGTGTCGATGTTGACGAGCTGCTGGTATCACAGCCGGATACCGGTGAACAGGCACTGGAAATCACCGACATGCTGGTACGATCCGGTGCTGTCGATATTGTTGTGATTGACTCCGTTGCCGCGCTGACACCAAAAGCAGAAATCGAAGGTGACATGGGCGATTCCCATATGGGCTTGCAGGCCCGGTTGATGTCACAGGCACTGCGCAAGTTGACCGCTAACATCAAGCGTTCCAACACGCTGGTGATCTTTATCAACCAGATTCGCATGAAAATCGGCGTCATGTTCGGCAGCCCTGAAACAACCACCGGCGGTAATGCGCTCAAGTTCTATGCATCGGTGCGACTGGATATCCGTCGTACCGGGGCCATCAAGCAGGGCGATGAGATCGTCGGTAACGACACCAAGGTCAAGGTGGTGAAAAACAAGGTGGCGCCGCCATTCAAGATGGCCTTTTTCGAGATTCTCTACGGCGAAGGCATTTCCCGCGAAGGCGAACTGATCGAACTGGGTGTTGAACACAAGCTGATCGACAAGGCCGGTGCCTGGTACAGCTACAATGGCGACCGCATTGGCCAGGGTAAGGAGAAGGTGCGCCAGTTCCTCAAGGACAATCCGGATATAGCAACCGACATCGAGCAGAAACTGCGCGACATGTTATTGCTCAAGCCGGGCAGAAGAGACCTGGACATCGACGTGGAATCACAGGAGGCACCTGAGCTGGAAGAAGCCTGACGCGTACTTCCGGCTTACAAGCGTCTGTTTATAGTTAGCCATTGGCTGCACTGGACACAGCTGTCAGAATGCTCGCGAGACGCGAGCATTCTGCGTTTGAGATCCGCCGAAAGCTGAAACAAAAAGACATTGCCGACTCAGAGATAGAGGTGGTTGTTGCACGGCTGCAACAGGAAGGGCTGTTATCAGATGATCGCTTTGCCGAGGCATATATCCATATGCGCATGGGCAAGGGCTACGGTCCGCTGCGAATTGCGCTGGAGCTCCAGCAACGCGGTGTTGCAGAGAGCGACTACGGGCCTTATTTATATGCCGATGACCTCGACTGGCGCGCAGTGCTCGAAGCGGCCTATGCCAGGAAATACGGCAACGCGGGCGTGTGCTGACTACCACGAAAAAGCCAGGCGTATCCGCTACCTGCAGTACCGTGGGTTTGCGCTTGATAAGATACACGAGCTTATTGAATAATAGATAAAACAATATGTTATAGGACTTATTTAAAGTAATAAATGATATGACTGCCAGCGCTGAATTACGCCAGAAATTCCTCGATTACTTCGCAGCTAACGGCCACCAGGTGGTTGCCAGCAGTTCGCTGGTGCCCGGTAATGACCCGACATTGCTGTTCACCAATGCCGGCATGGTGCAGTTCAAGGATGTGTTCCTGGGCCGTGACAAACGCGACTATACCGCGCGCTACCAGCAGCCAGCGTTGCGTGCGTGCCGGAGGCAAACACAATGACCTGGAGAATGTCGGTTACACCGCGCGCCATCACACTTTTTTCGAAATGCTGGGCAACTTCAGCTTTGGTGACTATTTCAAGCAGGAAGCGATCCACTATGCCTGGGAGTTCCTGACCAGGGAAATCGGCCTGCCCGCGGAAAAGCTCTGGGTCACGGTGTACGCGGAAGATGACGAGGCCGCTGATATCTGGCTCAAACAGATCGGCGTCGATGAAAACCGTTTCAGCCGGATTGGCGATAAACCCGGCGGCAAGCAGTATGAAAGCGATAATTTCTGGGCCATGGGTGATACCGGCCCGTGCGGCCCCTGTACCGAGATCTTCTACGATCACGGTGAAGCTATTGCTGGCGGGCCACCGGGTACGCCGGAAGAAGACGGTGACCGTTACATCGAAATCTGGAACCTGGTATTCATGCAGTACAACCGCAGCAGTGATGGTGAGCTGCATAACCTGCCGGCACCTTCGGTTGATACCGGCATGGGCCTGGAACGGCTGGCTGCGATCATGCAGGGTGTACACAACAACTATGACATCGACCTGTTCCAGCACCTGATCAGGGCCGCTGCAGAGGCCACCCGTTCAACTGACTTACACAGCAAGTCGCTGCGCGTGATCGCAGACCACATTCGTTCCTGCGCCTTCCTGATTACCGATGGCGTGATGCCGTCCAACGAAGGCCGCGGTTATGTTCTGCGCCGCATTATTCGACGCGCTGCACGCCACGGCCACAAGCTGGGCATGACCGACCCGTTTTTCTACCAGCTGGTAACGCCACTCAAAGATGAAATGGGCGCGGCCTACCCGGAACTGGTCGCAGCCAGCGACAATGTCATGCGTGTGCTCAAACTCGAGGAAGAACGCTTTGCCGAAACACTCGACCAGGGCATGCGCATCCTCGAAGCCGATATCAGCAGCATGAGCGGGCGCACGATATCCGGTGAAACCGCGTTCCGCCTCTACGATACCTATGGCTTTCCGATTGACCTGACGGCGGATATCGCGCGTGAGCGCAAGCTGACAGTGGATCATGCCGGATTCGAAATTGCGATGGACCAACAGCGTGAGCGCGCACGCACTGCCAGCCAGTTCGGCGTCGACTATAACCAGGCAATCGATGTCGATGCAGACACGGTATTTACCGGCTATGACAGTAGCGAACAACAGAGCAAGGTGCTGGAATTGTTCGTCGATGGCACGCAGGTCGAACAGATCGGAGTTGATCAAAGGGCCATCGTAGTGCTCGATGAGACACCGTTCTACGCCGAATCAGGTGGCCAGGTGGGTGATACCGGCAAACTGATCGCTGACAATGCCGTGTTCCTGGTCGAGGATACACAAAAGCAGGGCAAGGCCTTTCTGCATATCGGCATCATTGATTCCGGAAGTTTGAACAAGGGTGATAGCGTACACGCCGAGATCAACAATGATCTGCGCAACGCCATCAAGCGTAATCATTCTGCAACACATTTGATGCATGCCGCATTACGCAATGTGCTGGGTGATCATGTGCAGCAGAAAGGTTCGCTGGTGACAGCGGAGCGCACCCGTTTTGACTTTTCCCATTTCGAACCCGTCACCCGGGATCAGATCTACGCCATCGAGCGCCAGGTCAACGAGGAAATCATGCGCAACATCAAAACAACGGATGTGGAAATGCCGCTGGAACAGGCGAAAAAAGCGGGGGCGATGGCGCTGTTCGGCGAGAAATACGATGACGTCGTGCGCGTTGTTTCCATGGGGAGACTATTCCACGGAGTTATGCGGCGGCACCCACGTGAAACGCTCCGGTGATATCGGTTTTTTCAAGATCGTGGCCGAAAGCGGTATTGCCGCCGGCGTGCGCCGCATCGAGGCCGTCACCGGAAGCGGAGCCGTGGCCTGGGCCGAGCAACGTGAAAGCCAGCTCGATGTCATTGCGGACATGCTCAAAAGCAGTCGCGATGAAGTTGAAGACAAGGTGCGCCAGCTGGTCGAGCGTTTACGCGAACAGGATAAAACACTGGCCCAGCTGAAATCCAGAATGGCGTCGCAGGCCGGTACGTGATCTCAGCGCACAGGCGGAAGAGATCAATGGCGTCAAGGTGTTAACGGCAAATCTTCAGGGTGCCGACAGCAAGGCACTTGCGCGACACCATGGACCAGCTCAAGAACAAACTGGGCAGCGCCGCGATCGTGCTTGCCAGCGAAGATGATGGCAAGGTACGCGTCGTAGCCGGTGTTACCAAAGACAGGACAGCGCAGATCAAGGCCGGCGACCTGGTCAACGTTGCCGCTGCCGAAGTCGGTGGCAAGGGCGGTGGACGTGCTGACATGGCACAGGCCGGTGGTAACCAGCCGGAGAATATCGACAGGGCTCTGGCTGCCGCCAAGGCCTGGTTGCAGCAAAAGTTAACTTGGCTGTAATCTGGATGCTGGAATTGAAGTCGGGGAGTCGATAATGCGCTGAACCACGGCGGAAACAGAGGTCCTACAGAGATTGATTTGCGTTGCTTCGTAGCAGCGGCTTCAGCCGCGAACAAATGCTTCTTCGATAGAGTAAATAGTAACTAAAACAATGTATTATCAAGGAAAGATAATCCAATGTCTTATCATGGAGAGACTTGCGAAAATGCCGATATTCAGAAACTGGCAGACCCTATTTAATCACCACAGTAACGCAGAGCAGGTATCCTATCTTCAAGGATTTCGATATCGCCAGACTGTTAATTTATGAGCTTCGAAGAACCTGCGAAGAGATGAATATTGAATCACTCGCGTGGGTTGTCATGCCGGATCATCTGCACTGGTTATTTATTTTGAATCAATCGTCGATTTCAGAGGTGGTAAGACGGGTCAAAGGTAAAAGTGCTATACCATTAACAGGCAGCGCGGCTATAGCGAAACAGTATGGCAACATGGATTTCATGATCATGCAATCAGGAATGACGAAGATATAACGAGGCATTGCAAGGTATATCATCGCGAATCCATTACGAGCCGGATTGGTGTGAGAATATCGGCGATTATCCATTCTGGGATGCAGTGTGGTTGTGACGTTGTTACTAGCAAATCGCGGCTAAAGCCGCTCCTACAAATGTACACCAAGTCGGAGCGGCTTTGCCGCGAGTAACGCTTACCAAGCACTACACAGCCACACAATCTAACATCGGCTTCAGCCACAAAAACACTTTAGCCATTGCTACAATTAGTCCCGGCTTATATACTCCCGCATCTTTATGATTAACAAGAGCATTTCATGGCACTGATCGTGCAGAAATATGGCGGTACCTCGGTTGGCAGTATCGAGAAAATCGGTAACGTGGCTGACAAGGTGTGCGCGCATGTTCGAAAAGGTGATCACATCGTCGTTGCGGTTTCTGCCATGAGCGGCGAAACCAATCGTTTGATTGCACTGGCTGAAGAGATGAGCGAAAAGCCGCATCCGCGTGAAATGGATGTGCTGGTTTCTACCGGTGAGCAGGTGACCATCGCCTTGCTGACGATGGCATTGCACGACCGTGGCT
The DNA here is from genome assembly GCA_963807785.1 of uncultured Gammaproteobacteria bacterium. GTDB lineage: Bacteria > Pseudomonadota > Gammaproteobacteria > SZUA-229 > SZUA-229 > JABDQW01. The sequence continues at coordinate 25,303 of CAWEEC010000104.1, forward strand.
GTGATGCCAAATCCTATACCGGCAGCCAGATACGCATGCTGACTGACAGTGCACACGGCAAGGCACGTATTCGTGAAATTCAATGTGATGCCATCCGCAAGGATCTCGATGCGGGCAGGGTCGTGGTCGTCGCCGGCTTTCAGGGCGTGGACGAACACGGCAATATCACCACGCTGGGTCGAGGCGGTTCGGACACCACGGCTGTGGCCATGGCGGCCGCACTCAAGGCGGATGAATGCCAGATCTATACAGATGTCGACGGGGTCTATACCACCGATCCCCGTATTGAACCGAAGGCACGTAAACTCGACAAGATCACCTTCGAAGAAATGCTGGAGATGGCCAGTCTTGGCTCAAAAGTCCTGCAAATTCGCTCAGTTGAATTTGCTGGTAAATACAATGTTCCGTTACGCGTGCTGTCATCTTTTGAAGAGGGTGAAGGCACATTGATTTCGCTGGAGGATGAAAACGTGGAGCAGGCTACTATTGCTGGAATAGCATTCAACAGGGATGAGGCACAACTAACGATTGCCGGGGTACCCGATAAGCCCGGCATTGCGTCCCTGATCCTGGGGCCTGTTACCGATGCCAATATCGAGATCGACATGATCGTACAGAATATCGGCGCCGATGGTTGTACTGACTTTACTTTCACGGTGCACAGGAATGACTACAACAAGGCGCTCGCGCTGTTGCAGAAAACCTCGCAGGAGCTGGGTGCCAAGCAGGTCATCGGCGATGACAAGATCGTCAAGGCCTCACTGGTCGGTGTCGGTATGCGCTCGCATGCGGGTATCGCCAATACCATGTTCCAGACACTGGCCCGCGAGGGCATTAATATCCGCATGATTTCGACTTCCGAAATCAAGATATCAGTCGTTATCGACGAAAAGTACCTCGAACTCGCCGTCAGAAGTCTGCACGAGGCCTTCGGCCTGGATGTTGATGGCAGAATTGATAATCAGTCTTAATAATCAGTCTCAATAATTAGTCTCGATATATCGCCATTTATTTGCAATAATTGACAAATCGCAATCCCAGGCGGTGTTATGCTAACTGGGGTAATGGGTGGTTGTGGTAGAACTATCGCGCTGTTTGAAGCTCCTACCTTTTAGAAATGACCAAACATGGAGAAGGGACATGTTGATATTGACACGACGCGTTGGTGAAACGCTGATGATAGGTGATGAAGTAACCGTGACAGTTTTAGGAGTAAAGGGCAACCAGGTGCGTATCGGCATCAATGCTCCAAAAGACGTTGCTGTACATCGTGAAGAAATCTACGAGCGTATCAAAGCTGAACAGCACGATACCGCACCGGCAGAATAAGACTCAAAATCTTTTAACTTCAGGTACCAGACTTCAGGACAAATATCCTGGAGTGTATCTTTTTGTGCGCGGATAACTGGAATTCAGTGTCGCGTAACTGGTATCATTCGGCGCTGGCCGAGTGGCTGACTAAATTGCCAGGAGCAATTTAGAACATCAGCGTTTTGTGCTGATGGCCCGCAGGGCGAAGGGCAGGACGCCCGGAGTAACGCGCACAGTGCGCCATGTTGAAACAGGCAATACGTTCGTTAACAGAAAAAACTTGAATACGGGAGAGCTGGCCGAGTGGCTGAAGGCGCACCCCTGCTAAGGGTGTATACGGGGAACCGTATCGAGGGTTCGAATCCCTCGCTCTCCGCCATATTCTTAAGAATGGCATTCGGCCATTCTTAAGAATATTGGGATAGTGAGGACTTGGTTCGGACCCTGGTTCGACAAATTTGCCGGGAGCAAATTTGAACGCACGCAGTGCGGCCCCGCAGGGGTGGAGGGCAGGACGCCCGGAATAATCCCTCGCTCTCCGCCATATTCTTAAGAATGGCATTTGGCCATTCTTACGAATATTGGGAGAGTGAGGACTTGGTTCGGACCCTGGTTCGACAAATTTGCCGGGAGCAAATTTGAACGCATGCAGTGCGGCCCCGCAGGGGTGGAGGGCAGGACGCCCGGAGTAATCCCTCGCTCTCCGCCATATTCTTAAGAATGGCATTTGGCCATTCTTAAGAATATTGGGATAGTGAGGACTTGGTTCGGACCCTTGGTTCGACAAATTTGCCGGGAGCAAATTTGAACGCACGCAGTGCGGCCCCGCAGGGGTGGAGGGCAGGAAGCCCGGAATAATCCCTCGCTCTCCGCCATATTCTTAAGAATGGCATTCAGCCATTCTTAAGAATATGGGGATAGTGAGGACTTGGTTCGGGCCCTATGGTTCGACAAATTTGCCGGGAGCAAATTTGAACGCACGCAGTGCGGCCATTTGACGCAATTGCAACAAACAACGATAATCACGCCCCTTGACAATCTGTAGCTAGTATCAAGATCCTAGCACCTAGAACCCAGAACCTGAAAAAAGCGCCTGTAGCTCAGCTGGATAGAGTACTCGGCTACGAACCGAGCGGTCGGGAGTTCGAATCTCTCCAGGCGCGCCATATATAAATCAACCCGCGAAAGCGGGTTTTTTTATATATGGCGCGCCTGGAGAATTTGGTTCGAACGCCTGTTCGAAAAAATCGCCGGGAGCGATTTTTCACGACCGAAGGGAGCCCGCAGGGCAGCCTACAGGGATGTGGGCTGTAATCTCTGTTCAAAAGATACTGGATCCCCGCCCCCGATAGAAACATTCGGGGGTGACGTTCTTGCGCGAGGATGACGAACTGGAAATTACAATCAACCCGCGAAAGCGGGTTTTTTTATATATGGCGCGCCTGGAGAATTTGGTTCAAACGCCTGTTCGAAAAAATCGCCGGGAGCGATTTTTCACGACCGAAGGGAGCCCGCAGGGTAGCCTACAGGGATGTGGGCTGTAATCTCTGTTCAAAAGATACTGGATCCCCGCTTGCGCGAGGATGACGAACTGGAAATTACAATCAACCCGCGAAAGCGGGTTTTTTTATATATGGCGCGCCTGGAGAATTTGGTTCGAACGCCTGTTCGAAAAAATCGCCGGGAGCGATTTTTCACGACCGAAGGGAGCCCGCAGGGCAGCCTACAGGGATGTGGGCTGTAATCTCTGTTCAAAAGATACTGGATCCCCGCTTGCGCGAGGATGACGAACAGGTAATTACAATCAACCCGCGAAAGCGGGTTTTTTTATGTATGGCGCGCCTGGAGAATTTGGTTCGAACTCCTGTTCGAAAAAATCGCCGGGAGCGATTTTTCACGACCGAAGGGAGCCCGCAGGGCAGCCTACAGGGATGTGGGCTGTAATCTCTGTTCAAAAGATACTGGATCCCCGCTTGCGCGAGGATGACGAACAGGTAATTACAATCAACCCGCGAAAAGGGAGCCCTCAGGGCGGGACTCATGGATGAGACGAGCAATCTCTAAGTAAAGATGCTGGGTTAATGTGCGGGATTGGTTAAGTTAAGCAAATGAATTTTTCATATAGTTCTAGTGAGTGCCCTATATGCAGAATCAATGCTATCGCAGATAAAGACGTCCTTTTTACTTAGATATGAATAGCCTGCAGCAACGGCGTGGCACATGTTCTGCAACTCTTTCACTACATAAGCGACTTTAAACAGTTTTTTATCTTCATTACGCAAGCGATTCTTTGCTTCTATGGTTAACCGATAATTGCCCGTCCTGACTACTATAATTAAAAATGGTGGGCTGGATTGTTTGTGCAAAGATTCCAGCACCCAGTCGACATCAGCTAAGGTTATTTCGTCCGAGGTATAGGCTTCCAGGATCTCTGCCTGATTAAATTGCCATAGCCGTATCTTGCCGTTATCCATGATCTATTCGCACGTGCACCTTATATATGTATATGCTGCATAAAAAATTAACTTGCTTTGTATTTGGTGTTAAGTTGTTGTTTACAATGAAATATTGGTAAAACTTAATTGATAATTATCAATTAAATCATACCAAATTATAGTTTATTTTATGCCCGTTTGCGGTCTGTATTCTTATATAGAAAACGTCCTGCAAATATCAACCTGCACGTGTATTAGTGAGATTTGACAGTTAGCAAGGCGAGGGCGGACCAGTTAATTTAATTTTTATGGAATGAATACTATTAGCTTATTGCATTTACGGATCGAGCGCCTGCAGGTTCAATGCTCTTGCTCTGAAAATGACAGGAGGAAAATATACAGTGGTTGCTTAGAGGTATGTATTGAATGGCTGCACAGTTACATAATCGCCCGCATTGATTCCACTACAATTCTCAGCGAGAAGGATTAAGCAATTGGCGTGAGACATAGACGTTAGTATGCCGGATCCCTGTTTACCTGTAGCACGAACAGTGAGTTGACCCGTTTCGTTTCGCGATAAAATACCGCGTTGGATACTCGAATCGTCCCGGACGTTTTCTTAACACTGAATCACATGTCACTTCAAAGGTGAGAGGGGTGCGGGCACCTTGACCGGATAAACGCTGTATTGCAGGTAACACGAATTGATAAAATGTTGTCATGACTGAAACGGGATTTCCGGGTAAGCCAAAGAAAACTGCGCTATCAAGTTCACCAAATGTGACTGGGCGCCCTGGTTTCATAGCGATTTTCCAAATATGTATTTTCCCCATTTCTTCAACAATGTTCTTTACAAAGTCCGCTTCTCCTACTGAAACACCGCCTGTGGTAATAACCAGGTCTGCTTTGCTGGATACGTCCTTGAAGGCTAGTTGTAAATCCTCCAGCTTGTCTTTCACTATGCCTAGATCAATTATTTCTACGTTTAGTTGGCTGAGCATGCCATGAAGGCTATAGCGATTGCTGTCGTAAATTTCACCAGGCGCCAAGGTGTCACCGATTGGGCGTAGTTCATCACCGGTAGAAAAAAATGCAACTCGTGGCTGTCGGTATACTTCGATTTCACCAGTACCGATGGAGGCCAAAACTCCCAGATCGGCGGCTTGAATATAGTGACCGTCTGTAAGTACAACGCTATCTTTACTGATATCTTCGCCTGCCTGTCGTACGTTTTGACCTTTTTTGTGTCCCGCTGCAATTCGTATCATTGTGTCAGAGATAGCTTCAATATGCTCTTGCATTACAACAGTATCTGTACCCGCAGGCATGGCTGCGCCTGTCATAATGCGTACACATTGGCCAGCATGACATGAGTCCTTGAATGGACGTCCGGCAAAAGCTGTACCAATCACATTGTACTGGCGCGGCGTTGAATCAGGCAGGTCGTCACCTGCTAAAGCATAACCGTCCATGGCGGAATTGGTGTGTCCAGGCACATTTAATGTTGAAATAATATCTTGCGCCAGTACCCTGTTTAAACTTTGATGTAGAGTCAGTTTTTCTGTAGCAATAATGGGTGTGATTTTAGCCAGTATCTTTTGTCGAGCAGTTTCAACCGTGATTGCTTCACTATCGAAGTCATCGGTGCAACTCGCCTGTTTTTTTATATTATCGTTTAACATCATGTTTAATGATTTGCGTTTATACCGCATGAATCGGTGTTTGATTACTGTGATTGTTTACGTATGTAACTATAAATTCAGCAATTTCATTTACATTATTTAAATCGAGCAAATGAGGTGTAGGAGTTGGCGTGATGTTGGTGTCGGTTGCCAGTGCTATGATGTTTTTATCATGTGGGTATATAAGCGGTTTGCCCAGGCTGGGTCTGTGTAACTCTATTTTTGCAAAGTTTTCACGCTTAAAGCCTTCGACAATAACCAGGTCGAGATCGCTAATGTCCAGCACCGCCAGAGCATCTGACAATACGGGATCATTTTTATTGGACTTATGCTCTTTAATCCATGCGGTGCGTTTCTGTGATGCCACGACAACCTGTTCTGCACCGGCGTGGCGAAACTCATAACTGTCTTTTCCAGGGTGATCAATATCGAACTTGTGATGCGCGTGTTTTACTACGCCAACGCGTAAATTCCGTTTATTTAATATGGGAATCAACTGGGTTAAAAGCGTGGTTTTACCTGTTCCGCTATAAGCGCATAAACCGATTACTGGCAGTGGGAACTGGATCATGATATCAAGCCTTCTTCTAGCAATTTATCACGTTGTTCAGCGGTGTTTATATTTCTGAATGTTTCCGGACAATCTGAAAAATCAGCAAGCGCTATTCTGTGCTGTTTGTACCAAAGATCTATTTTCCGCTCACCCGTTCCAAGGAAAGCGTTTAGACTGAATGTTAATGTGGTTGGTATCAATGAATAAACGGGTTGCATGCGGTCGCCATCGTGTGCAACAGCAATTTCAGCATCATCATTATTTAACGCGATAATCAATCGTTCAACCAGGTCGCCGGGTAATAATGGGCCGTCACATGGCAAGGTTACTATATGGCTGGTTGTGGCATTTTTCATGGCGCTGAAAAAGCCGGCTAAAGGTCCTTGAAAATCATCTAAAGCATCTGAAATAACAGGATATCCGTAGTGGGAATATAGCTCCTGGTTTCGATTCGCATTCAGTATTATTGTTTCAACCTGTGGTTTGATAGCTTCGATAACGTATTCAATCAAAGGACGGTTTGCCAGTTCGACCAGTCCTTTATCTTTGCCTTCCATCCGCCTGCCTTTGCCACCGGCAAGGATGACTGCTGTAACGTTATGTTTGTTTAACATGTGCATTCGGTTTTTTTCTGTAATGTATAGGGGTTACGTTATCGGTAGTACGGAAACCATGAACACGTCCTTCGCTGATTTGCAACAAGGTATCAGTCAATGCTTCGAAGTGTACCGGGTCGTGGCTGGATACGACTAATGCCACACCTTGTTGTTTGAGGTTGATCAGTAACTGAATTGTTCGTAAGCGGGAATCATGGTCCATGTTAGTTATGGGTTCATCAAGCAATAAAATTTTCGGGTCTCTAAGCCAGGCACGTGCAATAGCGACTCGCTGGCGCTCGCCACCAGACAGGGTCTTTGCTGAATTTTTTGCAATGTTTTGTAGTCCGGCCCACTCGATTGCTGAATTGATACGGTCGATGCGTTGTTTTCGGCTGAGGTTCTTATCTAAAGAAAAATTTAAATTACTGATGACATTGCCATCAAACATGTACGGCTGCTGGTGTAGATAAACCGTGGTCTGTCTTAACTGTTGTCGGCATTTCTTCCAGTCATACTTGCCTATGCCAGTATTGACAGTGCCTGAATCCGGAGCTTCAAGACCGGCAATAATACGTAACAGGGTGGTTTTTCCCGAGCCGTTTTTGCCACATAACAAAATACATCTGCCGCTGATTATTTCGAGCTCGGTGTCAGTTAATACCTGCTGATGATCAAAGCGTATTCCTATGTCAGAAAAATATAGGTGCGTGTTATACATGGTTGTCTTTAGTTGGTTAAATGTCCTTTACCCTGGAAGTATTGTAACGATGTGTTCAAGGTAAATGCTAAAATAATCAGCACTAAACCCAGTGCTATACCCTGTGAGAATTCACCCTTGCTGGTTTCCAGCGCAATTGCAGTGGGAATATTGCGGGTATAATGCAGGATATTTCCGCCTAACATCATAGATGCACCCACTTCTGCTATGATGCGCCCGTACGCGGCAAATAATGCGGCAAGCAAGCCAAATCGTGCCTCTTTCATTACTGTATAAAAAGCCAGTGTCGGGCTGGCGCCTAGTGTGCGTGCTGTTTCCCAGGCGCGTTTATCAACAGCCTGGAAGGCAGCATGCCCCATCGCTACCAGTATGGGAAAACACAATGCAGCCTGACCCATGACCATAGCCGATTGTGTAAACAATAATTTCCAGTCGCCCATTGGGCCCTGTTTGGAAAGCAGTAAATAAAATGTCAGGCCAATAACAACAGCAGGTACGGCCAGCAGCGTATTGAATATTGAAATGATTAATCGCCGGCCTGGAAAATCCGTATTGGCCAGTATGAAAGCGATGGCCAGTGCGGGCGGAACACTAATACAAATAGCAGTGCTGGAAACCTGGAATGACACGGCGATAATGGCCCATAATTCTGCATCTCCGCTAAAGAGTAAGTAGATTGCGTCAAGGGTTATTGATGTGGATTCGTCCATTATTACTAATTATGGGCTGGTGAGTTGCCCGGCTATCTGCCGGGCACTGGCCGAAGGTTTAAACAATAAGGTGTCGTTGATAGAAAACTTGCCTATTATAGATTGACCAGTCGCTGAAGTTATCCAGGATATCAATGCACTGGCGCCTTGATAATTAATGCTGGGAAAGCGTTGTGGATTTACTGCGATTATATGGTAGGGGTTATACAGTTTCGGATCGCCCTGGTTGTGTATTTTTAATGGCGAACTTTGCTGATAGGCTAACCATGTGCCGCGATCAGTGAGTGTATAGGCATCGAGTTCTGCTGCCATTTGTAAAACTTTTCCCATGCCCTGACCTACTTCAAGATACCACTTTCCTTGAGGGCTGATACCTGCTGCTTTCCATAAGCCGAGTTCTTTTTTATGTGTTCCTGAATTATCTCCACGTGAGATGAATGTTGACTTGCGTTCAGCAATTTGTTGCAGCGCTTTGTTGATATCGCTGTCTAACTGAACATTAGCATTATTAGCAGAGGGGCCAACCAGTACGAAATCGTTGTACATGACAAAGTGACGATTCTCGCCATAGCCGGATTTAACATATTCAATTTCCGCTTCGGGGGCATGTACCAATAAAGCGTCAGCATCACCATCACGCCCCATGCGTAATGCTTTACCGGTACCAACAGCAATAACATGTACACGGTATCCGGTTGTATTTTCAAATGCAGGCAGCAGGTATGAAAGTAAGCCTGAGTTGTCGGTGCTGGTGGTGGTAGCTAATCGAATAATGCCCTTGGTGTCATCAACAATGTTTGTATCTGTATTTCCAGGTCGTAGAGTTAACACAGAGGTGATTATTAGAATATTAGTTATTGTTGATTTTATTAATCGCATTTTGTGTGCCTGTAATAGAAGTTGGTTTCAACAGCTGCAGGACATCCAGCTATCGTACAGTTGCTGATCTTGCAGCAGATGATTTCTCACTATCTTTCAATCAAGCAATAGCTGTGCCAATTGAAGGCAAATAGAGTGATGGTTTGAATATTGTCTGGCAGGCTATGTGTAAGGCGCATAATTGTTGGCCAATGCCGGTGTTGTAAAGACATAAAGCTGTTAACGTGGTTAATATAAATAACAATTTGGGTAATTTTGGCTACAGCAGGATTTGGTAGCAAGGACAAATTGTCTCAATATTAGCGTTTACTGAATTATGTATGGATGAGTTACTATGCATGTCAAAACGTCAGAAATGGTGTGCTAAATGAATTCAAGCGAACAGCAATTGAAACACGGTTCAGTTCATGAGCCAGCATCTACAGGTCCTGGTGAAGCAGGCGTAACGATCAAAAATTCAATGAGTTCTGTACTCATCGTTGATGATGAGGCGGGTATACGCAGTTTCCTGCAAAAAGGGCTTGCCAGCAGATTCGGTTTAATCGAAGTGGCTGAAGACGTTGAAACCGCGAATGAGCTTCGAAAACGCTGTCATTTCGACTTGATAATTGCAGATATTCGCTTGCCCGGACGCTCCGGCGTCGAATGGGTGACCGAGATTAGGGAGCAGGGAAGTATTACTGAGGTCATATTTATTACTGCCTATGCCGACATTGAAACAGCTATAGCTGCTTTGCGTGCGGGCGCAGCTGACTTCATTATGAAGCCATTTCGAATGGAACAAATGCATGCGTCTGTAAAAAGATGCATGGAAAAACAAAAATTTCAACGTGAAAACTATGTTTTGCGTCGCGAAGTTAATACCCATTATGACAGTGCGGGCATGGTAGGTGATTGCGATTTGATCAAGAGTGTCTGTCAGGTTATCAAACGCGTTGCGCCAATGTCATCGACAGTTTTGATTACCGGTGAAACCGGTACCGGTAAAGAGCTTGCGGGCCGTGCCATGCACAAGTGGAGCAAGCGTTCTGGAAGTTTTGTGCCGATAAATTGCGGTGCAATGTCAGCAGAATTACTTGAGAGTGAGTTGTTTGGTCATACCCGTGGCGCTTTTACGGGTGCTCATCAATCTCGAGAAGGATTGTTTATGTATGCCAATGGAGGAACCCTGTTTCTTGATGAAATTGGAGAAATGCCGTTGAGCATGCAAAATAATTTACTGCGTGTTATGGAACAGCAAAGTATTCGTCCAGTCGGTAGTAACAAGGAATATCCTGTTGATGTTCGCGTTGTTGCTGCTACAAACAGGGACTTATATGAAGAAGTGAAACAAGGTAATTTTAGAGAAGATCTTTATTATCGATTAGATGTACTAAGTATCAGGATGCCATCATTGAAGGAAAGGCTGGAAGATTTGCCTGCATTGGTAAACTACTTTTCAAGCATTTTATCCGGCGAAATGGGTGTAGCCAAGTATGAAATAGATGACAATGAATTGTCTTTACTTGAAAGTTACTCATGGCCAGGAAATATTCGCGAGTTAAAAAACGTTATCGAAAGAAGCTTGCTTCTGAATAGAAAACCCAGTGAGTGTATGGCTTATCCAGCGGGCATTAACCAGGAGACTGTTGAAGCTGACGATTCCTGCCTGAAACTTGATGAAATTGAAAAAAGACATATCCTGAAAGTGCTGGACGATGCAGATGGAAATAAATCATCAGCTGCGAGGATACTGGGTATTTCTCGTAAAACGCTGGACAGAAAAACCAGGTCCTGGCAAAACGAATAAAGCAGTATAGTGTCAATGCCGCCATTAAAGCGTTTTATTGAAACGATTCTTGGCACAGTACGATACAAGTTACTGGCGCTTGTATTATTCCCCATCTTGCTGGTTATGCCTATTGCGCTCGTATTGGCGATCTACTGGGGAAAAGGGTTTTCCTATGACCAGTTATTTATAAAAGTTAATACGGACTTATCAGTTGCCCATGATGTCTTCAAACGAATCCGCGAAGACTATTTAACCCGGCTGGCGGTGTTAGCTGAGTCGCATTCATTTTATGTTGCCCTTGAATCAAACGATATAGAATCTATCAATCGACAGATCACCATACTAAAAAACACGACGGGGTTTGATTATCTTCATGTTCTGGATACAGAGGGAAAGCTGTTAATTGGTAATTCTGCTGAACCATTCAATCGTGTTTCTAAATTATTGCTTACGGCTGCAGCGGGAGATCCCAGTGTAGGTATAGAGATTTTCGATCATGAAAGGTTGTTGGCAGAAGATAAAGCTCTGGCAAAGAAAACTATATTGCCATTGGTGGAAACAGTGCGTGCCAGACCGACAAGTCGAAAGATTGAAGATCGCGGCATGGTGATACGTGCTGTATATCCCGCAAAAAACGCTAAAGGCAAAGTGGTTGCATTACTCGATGGCGGCGTTTTGCTTAATTCAAATTTTGGTTTTGTCGATACCATACGCGATCTTGTATACGGACCAGGAAGTCTGCCACAAGGCAGTATTGGCACTGTGACTGTATTTCTGGATGATGTGCGGATCTCTACCAACGTGGCATTAAAACCGGGTGAGAGAGCGCTTGGAACTCGCGTCTCGAATAAGGTAAGAAAACAGGTGCTGGAACAGGGTGAGGTCTGGATTAACAGTGCTTTTGTGGTGAATGACTGGTACATCTCATCGTACGAGCCCATAGTGGATATTAATGGCGAGCGAGTAGGGATGCTTTATGCCGGATACCTGGAAGCACCATTTCGTTTGGCATTGTGGAAAGCGCTGGGTGTATTGGCCATGCTTTTCATCGTGTTAATGATTTTGTCTGCCTGGTTATCTATACGAGGCGCAAAAACTATATTCAAACCGCTGGAAGCTATGAGTGCTGTTATTAAAGCAACACGTGAAGGAAAACAACAGCGCATAGGCAAGCAGGAATCAAAAGATGAGATCGGAGAGCTGTCTCGCGAGCTCGACATCATGCTTGATTTACTGCAGGAACGTAGTAGGCAAATACAGGATTGGGCGGCGCAACTAGAAGTAAAAGTAGTCGAGCGAACTGCTGAACTCGAACGTAAAAATGTCGACCTTCATAAAACAATTGATGTGCTAAGAAAGACCCGTGAACAACTGGTTCTCGCTGAGAAGATGGCGGCATTGGGTGAGCTCACCGCAGGAGTGGCGCATGAAATCAATAATCCGGCCCAGGTGATTCTGGGCAACCTGGATGTTGTAATCGAGGCTATAGGTTCACATATAGAACCAGTGGGTGAAGAAGTGGAGTTGATTATTCAGCAGGTGTATCGTATCCAGGAGATCATAAATAATCTACTACAATATGCTCGTCCCGGTGAATATGCCGGTTATCTGCAAAAGATTGATGTTAATACTGTTATCAATAACACGCTGAAGTTATTGCAGCATATGAGAACGTCATATTCTTTTGAACTGGAGCTTGACTTAAGAGCAAAGCAACCAGTTCGAATCAATGAGCAGGAACTGGAACAGGTACTGGTCAACCTGCTGGTAAATGCAATTCATGCGCTGGACAAGGACAATGGAAAAATATGCGTAGTCGCCCGTGACTGGGATGATAAGGGTGTAGTAATACTGATAAAAGATAATGGCTCTGGCATGAGCCAGGAGCAGATAAGTCGTGTATTCAACCCGTTTTATACTACTAAGCAGCAGGGGGAAGGTACTGGACTGGGTTTGTCGTTAAGTTATGGTTTGATACGACGATATGGCGGAAATATTACGGTAGCATCAACACCTGGTTCAGGCACGGAATTTTATGTGTGGTTACTCGCTGAGCCTGTCCTGGTCGGTGACGAGGAAACAATATCAGAGCAATTACACGAATTCGAGACAGTGGCCGCAAATGTAAAATTTGGTGAGTAAAACAGCAGGACGATAGTGACTATGTATCGATACGCATTATTCATACCACGATGGTAAATAAACTTAAATAATTTACCCTCTCCATAGTTTCCTGCTCTACAAGCAGTGATATTATTGATACCTGTTCAATAACATTTATTTAGAAAAATATGGAAAAAGATATACAAACAGAGATTGAAGCTGCCGTGTTCCGCCAGTTAATAAAGCACTTTAGCGAGCGTACAGATGTTCAAAATATTGACCTGATGAACCTGTCAGGATTCTGTCGTAATTGCCTGTCTAAATGGTATAGTGCGGCAGCCCAGGAGTATGGTCAGGAAATAGATTATGAACAGGCACGAGAGATTGTTTATGGTATGCCGTATTCAGAATGGAAATCAAAGTATCAACTGGAGGCAACAAAAGAACAGCTGGCCGCTTTTAATAATAATAAAGAATAGTGATTAGATGGGGGAACAAAAAAGCATGTTGTAGTAGTTCAGACTAAATCGGCCAGTTGCCACATGTTTTCACTTGGCCGTTAAAGTAGCCGATGCTGGAGGTTTAACATCCTGTTTTCTCGCAGAGGCGCAGGGAGCGCAGAGGTGACATGTATTTTTTGCAAAGACAGTATCATTTTATGCATATTCCTTTGCGTTCCCTGCGCCTCTGCGAGAGTAAATATCTATAGCCTTTTCTATATTACCAATCCCGGTTGTACTGACAAAATATCATAGTCGGAGTTTGAAAGAATATGACACTGGCTGTCAGAGTAAATCCTTACTAACACGTCATCAGTGCTAATCATCTCCCCATACCAGTTCACCGGACCTGCTCAAGTCGTAACCGGTCAGGGCTTCGGCCAGTTGCTGGCTGGAGACTGATTTCAGTCGGTTGATTAATTCCTGAAATAAGTGCCGAAACCATATTTGTTTCGGAATTACCAGATCAAAAGATTCCCAGCCAAAAGGAATAAAATCAAGCCCGTATTCGGTAGCTGCTGCGCGCACTCCCGGTGCAATTTCTGCAACACCCATGACAATTGAGGCGGCAGCTTCTCGTTCGGACAGGGAAATATTTACGCTGTCGAGATCGTCTACGTTGAGGTTAAAAAGAGATAATCGTTCCATTAAAAAGCGCTGGGCACCGGCACCTGTCTGTCGCAGCGACCATCGCAGTGGACTGTTAAACAGTTCCTCGATAGTTTGTTGATGTAAATGAGAATTTTTGCTGAGCATCAAGCCTTGCTCTCGTCTAAATGCGTGTATCAGCACCCAATTACTTGCTGCTGAATGCTGTTTGAGTAACGCAGGGTGTCGTATATGACTTTCGGTGTCCGGACCCCAGTGGATACCGCATACATCAACACGGCGTGATTCCAGTAAGTTAAGGCCCAGCTGGGTTGCCGTTGGGCTGTAGCTGATAAGGGCATATGAACCTGTAGCCGCAGCGTATTCGAGCACAACCCGGTAGAGTAGAGGGTCGTCGCTGCCTGAAACAATGAGCCTGTCGCTCAGCAGGCCCCCGTGTGAGGAATCAAGCATCCATTTGTCGATGAGTTCACGTGGAAACATCCATTTGCCGGTTATTTTTGTTGCCGGGATTCGGTTATCAGCGACCAGTGCATAAATCTTTTTTTCATTTAGATTGAGATAGTTAGCAACCTGTTTGACGCTCATGTAAACAAGGTCGGTTTCTGCTCTGGTTTGTGCGATAGCGGACATTTTTAAGTGCCCATTTGTTGTATGTTGGCGCCAGGGCTGCGGCTGCCGCCTTTGGTCATGGCATCGAATTGAATATATTCTGTGCCATTATAAATCAGGAAATGACGGCCCTTGGCCCTGGCGATTAAGGTGACGCCGACCTTACGCGCCAGTTCACGGCCCATCTGTGTAACGCCTGATCTTGACAGCAGTACGGGTATACCCATTTGTGCAACTTTAATCACCATCTCTGATGTGAGACGCCCGGTTGTATAGAAAATCTTGTCATGACCTTCGACTTGATTCAGCCACATGGAGCCGGCGATGGCATCAACCGCGTTATGACGGCCAACATCTTCAACGAAATTCAAAATACTGGATTGTTGGCATAGCGCACAGCCATGCACGGCGCCGGCACGTTTATAAATCTCGTTATATTCATTGAGGTTTTTTAGCAGATCATAAATTGTTGACTGTTTAATATATGTTTCCGGCAAACGGATTTTCTCGATATTATCCATTAATGTGCCAAATACAGTGCCCTGGCCACATCCTGTTGTTATTGTTCGTTTATTCAGTTTTTCGTCAATATTTTCTACAGGCTGGTGTGTGGTAACAGCGACGGAGTCTGTTTCCCAGTCTACCTGTATAGATTTGATATTGCTGATGTCAGTAACCATGTGTTGATTGCGTAACCATCCCAGTATCAACAGCTCAGGTTGTGTGCCAAGTGTCATCACGGTGACGATTTCACGTTTATCGAGATAAAGCGTTAACGGGCGTTCAGCAGCGATGTAACTGGTTCTGATTTTACAAAACTCATCGACCGCGCTGACGGGTGCTGAAGCATCCAGGCCAGCGTCAGTCATTTCGGGTTTATAAATAATGTCTTGTGTTGGGTTGTGCATTAGCACTAACCTCCAGTAACATTCATGTGTCTCAAGATGACTTCCTGTGTATTTAAATCAAAGTCGTGCCCTTTGGGCTTGATCTGCATTGATTGAACAATCGCTTTACGCAAGGCTTCATCATCACCGGGATTGGCACGCACGACACGCCTTAAATCTTTCGAATGTTCCTGTCCCAGGCACAGCAACAATCGCCCCTCTGCTGTCAGCCTTACCCTGTTACAGGTATCGCAGAAGTTGTGACTGTGCGGCGAGATCAGGCCGATACGCGTTTCACTATCGGGCATGCGGTAATAACGTGCGGGCCCGCCTGATCTTTCATTGGTATCGACAATTTCATAATGCTTGCGCAGGTCAGAAAGAATATCGTCTGATGAATAATAGGTTTCAGCACGAAGATGGTCATTGACAATGCCTAGCGGCATTTCTTCGATGAAGCTGATATCCAGGCCCCTGTTTCTGGCGAACTCAACAAGGTCTATAACCTCGTCATGGTTCATGTGCTTGAGAACAACGGTATTTATTTTAATTCTTTGAAATCCGGCGGCCAAAGCCGCATCGATGCCTGACAGCGTTTTGCCAAGTTGTCCAACGCGGGTGATTTTGCTGAAACGATCGGCTTTTAAGCTGTCGAGGCTGATGTTGACCCTGGTAACACCGGCGTCATAAAGCGCCTGTGCGTACTGTGTTAGTTGCGTCGCGTTTGTGGTGATGGTCAAATCATCGAGGCCATCAAGTTGTCCCAGTTCTTCAAACACTTTCAGAATATTACGGCGCGTCAGCGGTTCCCCGCCGGTAATGCGGATTTTATTCACGCCCAGGTCTACGAATGACTTTCCGATACGAATTATTTCTTCCAGGGTAAGCAACTGGGTACGTGGCACGAATTGCATTTCATCCGACATGCAATAAATGCATCTCAAATCGCAGCGATCCGTAACCGATATCCTTAAGTAGGAGATTTTTCGATCAAAACGATCGATCAATTTGACTTGCGAATCATGCCTGTCGTTGTCCTGCGCTGCTTTCGGATCGAATGCATTTTCCATCCACGTGCCTCAAAAGTCGATCTATCAAGGAACATATAGCAAGAACTGTTCCTACTTTGTTTGAGTAATTCAATTAATCGGGATCGCTGGCAGAAGACGACTGGTGTCGGCATTTGCATCTCATATTAGTTTATCGGTAATACCTGATATTCACCCCGGGCATTGCCTGTTGGGGACATTTGTCTCGTTTGAATAAAGAATTATGGACAAATTGTCGCATTGCTGAAATTCCGGCAGTCATTGATTGAAGTAATTTTCGATTAATCATTGGCTCTGGATCACAATTTCAATATTGTCTCAAGCTGGTACGCAACTTGCTAGGTAACTTGAAGACAAACATCAAATGTGTAACCAATGCTATGAAATCCAATGATGAAATGGCAAATGCAGCGGATTTGCCAGGCTCTTTTCCTGTAACAGTCGTTATGGAGAGACAGCCGGCAAAAGCAAGTGTATGGGTGGATTATGTCTGGAAGGCGATAGGGATCACTGTAGGAAATTCCCTGGATAACCAGGATGAATCACGCGTTGAGCATCTGGAAGAAGGATACCGGCTACAAATATATCCTGGATACCAGGTCAGGTTATACGTTGATGAGTGTGACAGTTATTATCATAACCTGATGTCACCATCCCCACACTGTTTCATCGTTGTGCGTCAGGATGACGAAGACGAAGCGCCCAGGCCGTTCATAGTGAGTCTCAGCTTTGATGAAGCCCATGCATACCTGGAAGGTGATGACACGGTATTTGCCGTGGATATGCCGCCTGAACTCTACCGCTGGACAGAATCATTCGTGCTCACACACTACTGCCCCCAGCAGTTGAAAAAACGAAAACGTAAGGACTGGCGCAAGGATGGATCGGAGCGGCCAGGTCGATGAGCCAGGAAAAAACAACGCTTGAGGAAGCTGAAGACAGGTCGGAAACAAGTTTTGTTTCTCGCTGGTCGCGACTAAAACATGAGGCTGCGAAGGATACCGAGACTGCAACAATCGAGAATACAACAAGTAGTAATGCCGCAGCAGACAACACCGAGCCTGGGCTCAAGCAGGCGTCTTCAACAAGAATATTGACTGATGAGGATATGCCGGACATTGAAAGCCTGACGCCTGAATCTGATTACACCGATTTTCTTTCGCCAGGTGTCAGTGACGCGTTGCGAAAACGGGCACTAAGAACATTGTTTCACGGCGAAGCCTTCAATATTCGAGATGGTCTGGACGAGTATGATGATGATTTTACCCAGTTCGAAAAACTGGGTGACATTGTGACTTCTGATATGCGGCATCAACTCGATCTGGAGGCACAGCGCAAGGCACAACAACTATTGAAAAATGAAGATCAATCGAGTGATGCAGCTCGCATTCATGATCTGGAAATAGATGACACTATTAATGAACCTGTCGAAGAGAACGTAAACATTGCAGTCAATACAGCCAGAAACAATGGCCAGTCTCATGGTATACAAAAACCTGCTGACGGCGAAAATGATAATGAGGCCGAGGATGACACACTCTGCGATGAAAAAGCCATTATAAATAAACGAGTGAATCATGACTAAAGCAGCGCAACCATTCAATGACGCGCGTAACGCACATGCTAATGCTATAGCAAGCTCGGCAGTTGAAACTCTCGTCACTGAATCGACCAGCCTGGTCCAGTACAGTTCGCGCGGAAGGGTCGCTGTCATCGGCGGCATCGAGGCGCAAGAGTTTGCGACGCGTTTGCACGGGAACCTGACGGCGCAGGTTATATTGACAGACGGTGCTGAAGAACCGGGCGTGCCGACTATACCTGTGGGGAATCGTCGCCTGCAGATCCAGGGTTATTTAGGTAATTTTAATATCATTCTGGGTGAGGAAGGCCGGCCAAATTACGAAACGATGACAGTGGATCTGGTACTGGACTTATCTGTTAACCCTGTTTTAACCATGCCGTTAAAGCCTCCGGGTTACCTCACATCCTTATCAGAGGAGCCTTATTTAAGCCAGGTTGAAGCTGAGCTGAAAGGTCTGACGGGGACTTTCGAAAAACCTAAATATTTTAACTACGATGCGTCTATTTGCGCCCATGGACGTTCGGGTATCACGGGTTGTACTAACTGTATCGATGCATGCCCGGCGGATGCGATTACGTCGCTAATAGAATCCGTGGAGGTAAATCCGAATCTTTGCCAGGGGGGCGGTATTTGTGCCAGCGTTTGTCCAAGCGGTGCAATTCGCTATGTTTATCCTAATGCTACTGATACCTTGCGTACGGTGCGTACACTTTTGCACAGTTATTATGAGGCTGAAGGCGCTAACCCGGTGATTGCGTTCGTCGCTGCTGAGGAAGCCGAAATTTTGCATAATAAACCAGCCAACATGCTTGCTGTTGTTATTGAGGAGCTGGCCAGTGCAGGACTGGAGATCTGGTTGTCGGCACTGGCTTATGGCGCAAAACGTGTATTACTGATCGACGCAGGTTCAATGCCCGACAGGGTGGCAGAGTTTTTGCGGCTGCAGCTAGAAACAGCGGACAGGATATTACTGGGATTGGGCTATGCTGGCAACGCTATCCGTATTGTTGATCAAGATTCACTGCAACAGCAATGTGAGTTTGAAAACGGTTTCAACATTGCCAAGTATGTAAAATTCGCCGGATCACTGGAAAAACGCCGAACGGCCCTGCAGGCGATCGATCATCTTTATCAGCAAAGCAACACGGCGCAGCCGATCATAGCACTACCGCAACAATCACCTTTTGGGCGAATTATTGTTGATGCTGGCGCATGTACATTGTGCATGAGCTGTACTTCAGTATGTCCGTCTAAAGCTATAAATGCAGGTAATGACACGCCGAAGCTTGAATTTTATGAAATAAACTGCGTGCAGTGCGGGATCTGTGCGAGCGCATGCCCGGAAAATGCCATCTCACTGGAACCAAGATTGATTTCTGATGCTGAAAATCGTCGTGCTGCAGTCACCTTGCATGAAGAGGTTCCATTTTGCTGTATCAAGTGTGGCAAGGCATTTACAACAAAATCACTGATTGACAACATGACAAACAAACTCGCAGGGCATTACATGTTCAAGTCAGAGCGGGCAAAACAGCGTCTAATGATGTGTGGGGACTGTCGTGTGGTCGATATGGTGCAGGATGAAGACGCGATGCGCTCGGCCTGATCATGTTGTGTTGGTCAAAAATGGTCATTTGCGACCATTCAATTTCATGCTTTTTAAGAACAAAGATACACAATTAGATCATTTTGGGTAATCGCTTATGAATTATTTGCCTTATTTGATATTTTTTTCCTTCCCCTATTGGCGTAGTGATTGCATATGAAAGATACACATGACGACACAATGATAATGCAAACACAACAATCATCCACATGTGGTGATTCGGTTCGAGTTGAAATGACGAATCTCGCAGACACATTAGCAGACAGCTATGAGCAGGCTGACGCAGATCTACTGGCTGAGAATCAATACCGCGCGGGTGCCTACAGCATGCTGGCGGCCCTGTTACGTCAGCCGCCCCAGCAGGATGTATTGAATGTTGTTACCGGCCTGGCAGACGTGGTTGAGGAAAAGGATGATTTTGCCGTAGCCATGTCGATGCTTGGACTTGCTGCGCGTGCAGCCACAGCTACCGAGCTGGATGATGAATTTCATGCGTTGTTCATCGGCATGGGACGAGGCGAGCTGGTACCGTATGGCTCCTGGTACCTGACCGGATTTCTAATGGAGAAACCATTGGGTGTTTTGCGCGATGATCTGGCATCGATGGGTTTTGCGCGTACTGATAATACCAGCGAACCTGAAGATCATGTTGCGGCTTTATGTGAAGTGATGGCCCTGTTAATCAATGAAGGTCGAAGTCTGGGCGAGCAAACACAGTTTTTTGAAGCACATATGTCATCCTGGGCAGGGCGGTTTTTTAACGATTTAGGCGAGGCCAAATCAGCTGTTTTTTATCGCGCTGTAGCAAGGTTTGGTAAAGCTTATTTTGATTTTGAAAAACACTACCTGACTATGAGTGTTTGAAAGTCATTTGGGTATATACGAATACAATTGAAATGAACAGAGGGTTATGACCATGAGTGAAAAAGAACAGTTGGCCGATTCACAACGCCGTGATTTTTTACGAGGCTCAATAGCCGCTGCAACGGGAATAGCGGCTTCGACAGCGGCAGGGGCATCGATAGCCGGTATTGCTGAAACGGGTGTCGGCGAGGAACCTGCGAAAAAAGAAGGTTACCGGCTGACCAGGCATATTGCAGATTATTACAAAAGCGCTGCGATTTGATCACACTAACGGGCAGAGGTTAGAACTATGAAGCTAATCAAAAAATCAGATCAGGTTATTAATCCCGAAGCTGATAGTGGCGCTCAAAAGAGTAACGGAGTGTCCGGTCGTTTTAGCGGTTGGAGTATGAATCGTCGCGAATTCCTGCAAAATTCCTCTCTGGTCGCAGGCGGGGCAGCGCTGACCACCATGTTCACTCCGGCGATGATACGCAAGGCCGATGCCAGTGTGTCTCAAGGTGGTAGCACGACAAAGACAGTCAAGTCTGTCTGTACCCATTGTGCAGTTGGTTGTGGTGTTATTGCTGAAGTTCAGAATGGCGTCTGGACCGGCCAGGAGCCTGCATTCGATAATCCCATCAGTAAAGGTGCGCATTGTGCAAAAGGCGCGGCTGTACGTGAACATGGTCACGGTGAACGGCGCTTGAAATACCCGACTAAACTGGTTGACGGTAAGTGGAAGAAAATATCCTGGGAACAGGCCATTGACGAGATCGGTGACAAACTGCTGGAAATCCGTAAGCAGTCAGGCCCTGACTCTGTTTATCTTCTGGGCTCTGCCAAGCACAGCAATGAACAGGCTTACCTGTTTCGAAAAATGGCCGCCATGTGGGGCACGAATAACGTCGATCACCAGGCACGCATCTGTCATTCAACGACCGTAGCAGGGGTGGCGAATACCTGGGGTTACGGTGCGATGACCAACTCCATGAATGATATTCATAACTCCAAGGCTATCATGCTTGTTGGCGGTAATCCTGCTGAAGCCCATCCAGTGTCACTGTTGCATATATTCAAAGCCAAGGAAGAGAATAATGCACCGCTGATCGTGATTGACCCACGCTTTACCCGTACCGCAACCCATGCCAGTCAGTTTATGCGTATCCGTCCTGGAACCGACGTGCCTGTTATCTGGGGCATGCTGTATCATATTTTCAAAAACGGCTGGGAAGATAAAGATTTTATCCGACAACGCGTTTATGGCATGGACGAGATCAAAAAAGAAGTCGCGAAATGGACGCCTGATGAAGTAGAGCGCGTCTCAGGTGTACCGGAAAAAGAAATATACACTGCGGCTAAAACCATGGCCGAGCACAGGCCCGGTACCTTCATCTGGTGCATGGGTGGTACTCAGCATACGATTGGTAACAACAATACCCGTGCTTACTGCGTGTTCCAGCTGGCATTAGGCAACATGGGTGTGGCTGGCGGCGGTACCAACATTTTCCGTGGTCACGATAATGTACAGGGCGCAACCGATTTAGGTGTGTTGGCCAATACCTTGCCGGGTTACTACGGACTCAGTGGGGGTGCCTGGAAACACTGGGCCGGTGTTTGGGACCTCGATTATGAATGGATTAAAGGCCGCTTTGACCAGGGCAGTTATGAGCAGAGTAAAGGCAAGGATGTCGCGGTGATGAATACCAAGGGCATTCCGGTGTCCCGCTGGATCGACGGCGTGCTGGAAGACAAGGCCAACATTGCACAGAAAGATAATGTACGCGCGATGATCTTCTGGGGGCATGCACCCAACAGCCAGACCCGCGGCCTGGAAATGAAGAAGGCGATGGAGAAGCTAGACATGCTGGTCGTGGTCGATCCCTACCCGACGGTGTCTGCAGTCATGCATGATCGCAAGGACGGTGTCTATCTGCTGCCGGCATCGACCCAGTTCGAAACCTATGGCTCCGTCACTGCATCGAACCGCTCGCTGCAGTGGCGCGACAAGGTCATCGAGCCATTATTCGAATCATTGCCTGACCACACCATCATGTACAAGCTGTGCAAGAAACTCGGTATTGCCGATCAGTTAACCAAGCATATCGAGGTCAATAATGATGAACCCCTGGTCGAGGACATAACCCGGGAATTCAACCGCGGCATGTGGACCATTGGTTACACCGGACAAAGCCCTGAACGTCTCAAGCTGCAGCAACAGAACTGGGCTACGTTCGATTTCACCACGCTCAAAGCCGAAGGCGGTCCCTGCGATGGTGAGTATTATGGCCTGCCATGGCCCTGCTGGGGTAATCCCGAGATGGACCATCCAGGCACACCGAACCTGTACGATACCAGTAAAACAGTTGCAGAAGGCGGTCTGACATTTCGTGCCAGGTTCGGGGTCGAACGTGATGGTGTCAATCTGCTCGCTGAAAACTCATATGCCAAAGGCTCTGAAATCAAGGACGGTTACCCTGAATTCAGTGACAAGGTGTTGAAGAAGCTTGGCTGGTGGGATGACCTTACCGATAAGGAAAAACAGGCGGCCGAGGGTAAAAACTGGAAAACAGATTTGTCAGGGGGTATTCAGCGCGTGGCCATCAAGCATGGTTGTTCTCCCTTTGGTAATGCGAAAGCCAGGGCGGTTGTGTGGACATTCCCGGATCCTGTGCCGATACACCGTGAACCGTTGTACACGAGTCGGCGTGACCTGGTGGAAAAATATCCGACCTATGAAGATCGCAAGTCGTTCTGGCGTTTGCCAACACGCTATGAATCAATCCAGGCCAGGGATTATTCCAAAGATTACCCGATTATCCTGACATCCGGGCGACTGGTGGAATATGAAGGTGGTGGCGATGAGTCGCGCTCGAATCCATGGCTGGCGGAATTACAGCAGCATATGTTTGTAGAAATACATCCAAGAGATGCGAATAACGTCAGTGTCAAGGACGGTGAAGATGTCTGGGTAGAGGGGGCCGAGGGCGCCAGGATTAAAGTTAAGGCTCTGGTAACCCGGCGGGTTGATCCAGGCGTAGCATTTGTGCCGTTCCATTTTGGCGGTCATCTGGAAGGTAAAGACCTTCGATACAAATACCCTGAAGGTGCAGACCCCTTTGTTTTAGGTGAGGCGGCTAATACGGCAATGTCTTATGGTTATGACTCAGTGACACAGATGCAGGAATCAAAATGCAGCCTGTGCCGTATCACCAAGGCTTAAAGGCAGGAGATTACAATGGCACGTATGAAATTTTATTGTGATGCTGAACGTTGCATCGAATGTAATGCCTGTATAACGGCTTGTAAAAACGAGAATGAGGTTCCCTGGGGTGTTAATCGCCGGCGTGTTGTCACGATCAAGGACGGAGAACCCGGTGAGCGCTCGTTGTCAGTTGCCTGCATGCATTGTTCTGACGCACCCTGTGCGGCTGTGTGTCCTGTCGATTGTTTTTATACTACAGATGACGGCATCGTCCTGCACGACAAGGATATATGTATTGGCTGTGGTTATTGCTTCTATGCATGTCCATTTGGTGCACCTCAGTTCCCGAGTAATGCTGCATTCGGATCACGTGGCAAGATGGATAAATGTACATTTTGCGCAGGTGGCCCGGAGGAAACACATAGCAGTGAAGAGCATACCAAGTATGGCTCTAATCGCATCGCTGAAGGCAAGTTGCCATTGTGTGCAGAAATGTGTTCAACCAAGGCTTTGCTTGCAGGTGATGCAGATGTTTTGTCGGATATTTACCGTAAACGCGTGATTAATCGTGGCGCAAGTGTTCTCAACTGGGGAGTGCAATACAAAAAGGCCGGCATAGATAGCTAGAACTCAAATTGGGACAGCATCACGTGTTTGCTGATTGCTTGATCGACATGGCAAGTACATTCAGATTGCGATTCAATCTATCAACCCGAGGCTCTATTTGATGGCGATTGAAAAAAATTCAAAATCAGGTCGAATGCGCAAAGCTTTATATTTCAGCCTGCTGTCGTTATTCATTGTCGTTGCGTTGCCTCTACTTCCCTATGCATTTGATGCACAGGCAGTCGATGTAAAGCAGGACAAGGCAGACAAGGTGGTTGCCTTACAAAGCCCGGCTATCAATTTATGGAACAATGTGCGTCAGCGTACTGGTGTAGTCGAAGGCTCCAGCCAGGTAAAGAGTGTTGACAGTGGCATACTTATTAACAAGACAGGTGAAGACTGGCGTCGATACAGGATCGAAACACTGGTGCCCTACGGCGCTTATTTAATGGGAGGCATTCTCGGTGCGATAATTTTGTTTTATCTGCTTCGAGGAAAAACGCTTTTGCCTGGCGGCCGTTCCGGAAAACGCATACCCCGGTTTACGCTTAATCAGCGCACTGCGCACTGGTTCACCGCCGGCATATTCTGGCTGCTTGCAATCACGGGTTTGATATTACTCTATGGAAAATACGTACTTATCCCGTTACTAGGTGCCGAAGGTTTTTCAATCACCGCAGCCGCCTGCAAGGAAATGCATAACCTTTTTGGACCATTATTCCTCCTGGCTGTGCTTGCGATGCTTGTTTTGTTAGTAAAAGATAATTTTTATAACCTGGTTGATCTTAAATGGTTCGCCAAAGGTGGAGGAATGTTTGGCGGGCACGTCAGTGCGGGTCGGTTTAATGCTGGCGAAAAAACCTGGTTCTGGCTGGTTATTATCTTCGGGCTTTCACTTAGTATCAGCGGCCTGATTCTTGACTTTCCAGTATTTGGCCAGGGCAGGGAAATCATGGCCATCTCGCATCTGTTTCATAGTGTCTCGGCACTGGTTTTGATTTCTATTTCATTTGGACATATTTATCTTGGTACCGTAGGCGTTGAGGGTACCCTGGAAAGTATGACGACGGGTTCTGTTGATGCGACCTGGGCAAAGGCACATCATGATCATTGGTACGAACAAATGACTGCAGGTGGTGAGAAAGTCGAATCCGTCGATAAGAGTATTCAGGGTGGTATTGTTGAAGGTGGAGTTGCCAATCCAGAAGCAGCGAATTAGCGGTCGTTTTGAATGAACATAAATGAAGATTTGACAGGATCCCGATATGGTAGAACAGCTCATTGATGGTATTTTCTGGGATATCGCTCTAATTGTTTTCTTCGTCGGAATTGCCTGGCGTATCGTTGACGTCATTCGTCGAGGTAAGCGCAAGGATTTGGCGGAGCCGCGTAACTCCGGAATTTCCGGTGCAATCATGGCAAATATACATGGCTTCTTTCCGCGCCGAGAAATTTCTCCACGAATTCGCATACACGTGATTGCCGGCTACATGTTTCACCTGGGTTTGTTCATGCAATTGTTTTTCGCTGCGCCTCATGTGAAATTTATCGAACAGCATATAACCGGCTTCGGCTGGGCGACGATGCCCTACTGGATGTTCGTGCTGGTAGCAATGATTTCCTTTGCCGGTTTGATTTTACTGTGGATACATCGCGTGCTTAATCCTGTATCACAGTTGATTTCAAAGCGCGGTGATCATGTCGCTTCGATACTTGTGTTTGTAGTCATGTTGACGGGTTGTATGGCTCTGGCTGAATCATCGACTGAGCTCAGGTTATTTCACCGTTTTACAGTGGAATTGTTGATGATTTATTTCCCCTTCAGTGCCTTGATGCATGCCATCATGTTTGTTCCCAGCCGTGCATACACCGGTGCGTTGTACGGCCGGCGCGGCGTAAAGCTTTAGCCAGAAGATACACTAGAAACAGGAGATGTTGTTATGAGCACACCACTGGAGCGTGGAGTCGATATGCTGAAAAAGCAGGTCGATTCCCGTGTCGAATCCTATTTTTCAAGTTGTATACATTGTGGCGTTTGTGCTGAAGCCTGCCTGTTTTACACTGAAACCGGCGATCCACGCTATACACCGATATACAAAACAGAACCGCTACGTAAAGTCTGGCAGAATGAACATACACTATGGGGCAAGCTAACAAGCAGCCTGGGCTTGAGTAAGTCGATGACAGAGAAAGACCTGTCTGACTGGGAAGAGCTGGTCTATGACGGCTGTTCCATGTGCAGCCGCTGTAGCATGGTGTGCCCGGTTGGTATTGATATCGCGTATCTAATTCGTAAAGTTAAGGAAGGTCTTGCGGCTGCTGGTTTCGTTCCCGTTGATATACAGAGTGCAGCCAAAAATGCACTTGAGTTCGGCAGTCCCCTGGGATTAACAAGCAAGAGTCTACGCTCAGCAGTGTCAACACTGGAAAAAGAAAACGGTATCGAGATTCCGCTTGATGTTGAAGGTGCTGAATACTTATGCATGTTGTCATCCGCCGAGATAGTACTCTATAGTGAATTTATTACTTCTATCAGCAAGATATTTTCCGCAGCAGGGATTTCATGGACACTGAGCAGTAAATATTACGAAGCCACAAACACCGGGGTGCAAATGGGCAATTCCAGCGTAGCAGCCCAAATACTTGAACGTACAGTTGAAGTCGCGACCGAGCTGAAAGTGAAAACACTCATCAGTCCGGAATGTGGACATGCCTATACCACCTTTCGCTGGGATGCGCCTAATATCCTGGGGCGAGCCTTGCCTTTCAAGGTTGTCCATATTGTGGAATTGCTTGACCAGTTACGTGCACAGGGAAGGCTGAAGATAAAGGACAGCTTCGACGAGCGCCTCACCTACCACGATCCCTGCAATATCAGCAGGCGTGGCGGAGTGCTGGAGCAGCCTCGACATCTATTGAACCAGGTGGCCCCTAATTTTGTTGAAATGGATGAATCCATGGAAATGAACTGGTGCTGCGGTGGCGGTGGTGGCATCAGCGCAAATCGAACGTGCCAAACCATTACGACTGCAAGCCTTTAATGTCAAGAAACGCCAGCTTGACGAGCTGAATGTGACCACTCTGGTAACGTCGTGTTCCAACTGCCGGATGATAATTGAAGATGGGCTGGATCATAATAATATGGATATGTCCGTAATTGGTCTTACCGAATTGATTGCAGATCATCTGGCGTAAGTTAAAACGGCAGGCGTATATTAATTAGTAAACCTCGAAGTCAGCACGTACTGATTCTGCATAAAGTAAAGTCGTAAAATACATACGAGTATTGTATTTTACGATCCTGAAAGAAAATTCAGCTAAAGCAGACACTCAACTACAGTTTTTATCATCGGATAGTAATTGCCCCTGTGCACAATATGCAAGATGTGATGTACTATGGTTCGCCGCTACGAATTGGATTTAATACACAGGTATTCAGCTATGGATGAAGATATCCTCAATATGAGCGTACGCAAGTTCCTCAAGCAGGTCGGAATTACATCGCAACAGGAAATCGAAAAAGTGATCAAAAAAGCCGTATCCAACGGCGATATCGATCAGGATACGATTTGCAAGGTCTCGATGCAACTTACTATTGATGTGTCAGATAAGCCGTTAATAATAGATGGAGAAATCCGCTTATCTTGAAACTGTATGGAGATAAGGTACATATAGAATATCCGGCTGTGTCTGCCATGCTTGATTTGCTTTTGTAACTAATAATATAAGCATTGCATCGAAAACCACCTTTAGTGATCTTTCTATCTATAATGGTTTCAGGAGTTCTGTACAGCCATTTCTAATTTCTGACACGTCGGCGGCGCTTGATGACTCCTGTTAATTTAATGAAAAGGGAGAACCAATGGGAATTACGTTCATATCCCACCCCGGTTGCGAGTTGCATCATACCGCGACCGGACACCCGGTGATACGTTGCTTGCTGTTACTCATGCTGCTGTTGATTGCCGCTCCGGCAGCCTGGGCCGCCGAGGCCACAGTCGAGACGCTTTCACTGATCACTGATAATGTCGGATATACCGCCATTGCGGTGTTTGGCCTTGCCTACCTGTTGGTGATGGCGGAAGAGTTTACGCACCTGCGCAAGTCCAAGCCGGTGATATTAGCCGCGGGTTTGATTTGGGGCCTGATTGCGTATGTCTATGCGCAGAATGACATGCCACACGTAGTGGAAAGCGCGGTCCGCCACAACATACTCGAGTTTGCGGAGCTGATGCTGTTTCTGCTGGTGGCAATGACCTACATCAACGCGATGGAGGAGCGGCTGGTGTTCGAGAGTTTGCGCGCCTGGCTTACACGCAAGGGCTTTAGTTATCGTCAACTGTTCTGGCTCACCGGTGTGCTTGCGTTTTTACTTTCACCGATTGCAGATAATCTAACGACGGCATTGCTGATGGGTGCCGTGGTCATGGCGGTAGGCACCGACAGCCCGCGTTTCGTTGCAATTGGATGTGTCAACATCGTGATCGCGGCCAACGCCGGGGGCGCCTTCAGTCCATTCGGCGATATCACCACGCTCA
>CAWEEC010000105.1:0-34206 GCA_963807785.1 uncultured Gammaproteobacteria bacterium
TCATAAAATCCCAGTGATATTGGCGACAGCGCGCCATGACCGGTCCGTTGGGGTAGAGTCCGTCGAGCAACAGCACAATGGGTAGTCTGGGGAAGGCCTTTTTAATGCGCGCCGCCAATCGGTGAAAGGCCTTGGTCTCGCAATCCTGTTTGCTCTGTTGGTCATCGCCGGGCTGATATTCGAGAAACTCACTCATCAAAGGGATGACCATGGCATTTTGAAAACAGAGGCTGGCCTCCAGGACGTAGACGTAGTATTGGTAGTCTTGCTCCTGCTCGCTGTCGGGGTCGACTTTGGGTCCATTTCTGCGCTGTAACAAGTGCTCGTCCCAGAGGGTGGAGAAAGCGATCTTCTGAGTGCCGTCAATGCCGATGGGGTAACAGTTATTGATCAGGTAGCGGGTGAACTTCTTGTTGCGGATCAGTCGATTGACCAGTTCGATGTGGGCTTGCTCGATCTGACTCACCTCAATGCGGCACAACAGACGGAACAGGGTATCGGCATGCGGGAGGCTGTCGAGCTGCGGAAACAAGGCGCGCAGGTTATGTTCAAACATCGGTTGGGTGATTTCGCGGTTGGCCGCCCGCCGAGAGCTATATTGGAACACAAAGACCAGGATCCCGTAGATCATCAGTACGGTGAGGCGGTGTTTGAGCTTGTTGGGATTTCGCGGATCAGCGATTTTGGAGAAGCGCTTGAGCAAGACCGGCAGCATCTGGCGCATAATCAGCACCAGCTCGATGACGGCATCATTTCGAGCCGTGTTCTCCTCTTCTACACTGTTGTAATTTGATTTGCGGTTGCTGGGAGTGGCGGTGCGCTGCGGTTCCAGCCCCGCTTCACGCTGGTGCTGACGCAAGCGCTTTTGCTGGCGTTTTTTTTCTCGCCAACTCTTTTATTTCTTCGCGTCCTGGACGGCGGCTTGGTTTGCTCATAGTTCGGTTGTGCCTTTGAGTTGATCGCAACACAGCAGGCGGCGAAAATCCGCTTGCAAGGGTTTTACAAAAATCAGTTTGGGACTGGTCTGGTACTGTCTTCCGGCGCGCACCAGTCCCTCGCCGGTGGTGCGCCCTAGAAGTTCCCAGCCGGCGCCACGGTAACAGCTTCCTTGGAAACGCCGCGGATCGACAAAGGTCTCCAGCAGCACGGGGCGATAACCCCAGCGTTGCTGCCAGTCATCGGCTGCGCGCCGCGCTAGTTGTCCGAGCACGTGGCTTGCCAGGTTCGCCACCTGGACCCAGGGAAAGATAACAAAGCGGTTGTTATTGAGCACCCAGGGCAGATTTTTCAGCCGTTGTCGCTCGTCCCAGCCGATCCATCGGTCGCGGGCGCCCAGCGCCCTGGACGCACCGCTGAGCAAAACGCAGCCCACGCGACGCTGCTCCGCCTCGATGAAGTAGCGTTGTCGATAGCCAAACGCTCGCTTATAGCCCAGGTAGTGGTAGCGCTCGACATATTCGTTCCAAAGCGCCCGATCCGCTTTGTCGCTCAGCGCAATCAGCCGTACTCGACCAAGCTCTGCCAGTGACATCTCCAAAGGCGGTTGTCTCTCGGTTCGCCTGGTGAGGCAGGGTGGGCCTTGCCCGCGCGCACCGCGGCGACTGTATTGCTCCTGTTTCGCGGGTAGGCGAACGATGCCTTCGCCCTCCAAGCGATGAAGCAGCTTGAAACAGGCATCGACTTTTGGCCGTCCGCCGGGGGTTAACCACTCAAGCGTTTCACATAGGGTGTGTACAACTTCTTTGCGCGATAAGCTTGGAAACTTTTCCAGGATAGTGCGAATATGGTCAATGTCCTGCTGGAAGATTTCCCGCCCCCCTTGGGTCATCACCGGTGTGGCTAGATTCGACATTTGATGTAACTCCATACACCCAATAGTTCATCGTCGATTCTGCCATTAAAAAATGGACATGTCTACCCTATATGCGAAATAATTTTTTCTAATTCGCTGTAAGTGGTTGAGTAGGTGTATTAATTTCGGACGTGCGTCGCGGCTGTCTAGGGCAGGGGAGGCATTTGCGCTGTCGCGTTTTTCACAGCTTGAGCGAAAAGACCTAGGATTTGGATCAGGAAATAACCCGTTTGGCGGAAGGGGATGAGGTTTTTGAAGGTTTATTGAGAACGGTTCTCAACAACCATGAAGTGGTCGCCCATTGCAGCGAGGCGCAGCAGTTGATGCAGCGTATCGGCAGGAGCCGACTCGACGCCGAAAAGGTGCAACAGGTACTGGACAGCAGCGCAACCAGGCCAATCCAATGGCTATGTAGCTCAGCCGGTTAGAGCACAGCACTCATAATGCTGGGGTCGGTGGTTCGAGTCCACCCATAGCCACCAAAAATCAATTGCTTTCCGTGAACGTCGTGTAGAGACCTTTTCCTAGCGGGAGTGCCGCTAGTCCCGCGCCGATTCAGGCGGGAAATAGTGGTCACTTGCGCCAAGTACGTAAATACAGGGAACTTTCCCGGCGTGTGGTTCTCTGTGCTAGTGTCGAGTCTTTCCCTATATCCAGCACAGAGTGTTTAATGCGCCAAACCACCGCTCGCACAGAGCAGAGACCCACGACACGTAATCTTCGCCTCCTGTCGCGCTTGTTTGCGTTTCTCAAGCCTTAGGGACTTGCTTATAAAAAACCTACCCAAATAATGAACGATCTGAACTAGCTAGTAGACAAACTGACCTAGATTTGCTAAAGGTAGTTTTCCATCATTCTGCCTAAGAGAGAGGAAACTACCCTATGCTGCTGCTGACAAAAGAAATCAAAGAGATAAGCAGGGACGCTGCCAAGAAGATAAAGGGAGCCGCGAAAAGAGCCTTTATGGCGAAGATTACACAAGATTATTTCGATGGTTCGGCCCGCAAGGTGGAGCGGGGACTGGGTTGGTATCGAAAGACGGTCGAAAAAGGCCTGAAAGAGCAAGAGACCGGCATAAACTGCGTTGACTATTATGCGGCGCGAGGTCGGAAGAAGACAGAAAAAAAGCTGGCGGATCTGGAGAACGATATCCGCGATCTGGTCGAGCAAGACAGCCAAGTGGACCCGAAATTTAAGACGTCCTTTCGCTATATGAGAGTCAGTGCGAAGGCAGTACGGAAAGCGTTGATTCGCGAGAAAGGCTATCGAGACGAGCAGTTGCCCTGTCGCCAGACCATTGGCACGATACTGAATCGAATCGGCTATCGTTTAAAGAAAACTCTGAAGGTCAAACCGCTGAAGAGAATTCCACAGACCCATGCCATTTTCGAGAACGTGCATCAGTGCAACGCGGCCTCGGATCAGGACCCGCAATCGCTGCGAATTTCAGTCGATACCAAGGCAAAAGTGAAAATCGGCGAACTCTCCCGAGGTGGGAAGGATCGCACACAAGAGCCAAGGAAAGCTCATGACCACGACACCGAGATCGTAACCTCGTTAGTGCCCGTGGGCATCTTGGATGTCAAGGGATCGGATTTATCGATTTTTTTCGGCCAGTGCGTTGAAACCTCGGATCTGATTGCCGATTGCCTGCGGCAATGGTGGGAGAGTCATCGACACAAATACTCGCAGATCAAGGAATTGGTGATCAACCTGGATAATGGCCCCAGTGTGGAATCTCACCGTACCCAGTTTCTAAAACGACTGGTCGAATTCAGTGAAAACAGTGGCTTGATCATCCGACTCATCTATTACCCCCCCTATCACAGCAAATATAATCCCGTCGAACATTGCTGGGGGGTGCTGGAGAAGTATTGGAACGGCGCGATCCTGGACAACATCGAGGCGGCCATGCAGTGGGCGTCGAATATGACATGGAACGGTATTCACCCTGTCGTTCAATTGATTGACAACATCTACGAGAAAGGCGTTACGGTTTGCCGAAAAGAAATGGAGGAGTTGAAACAATGGATCACTCGATCAGAATCCCTGCCCAAATGGGATGTGACTATTGCGGCTGCGTAAAATGGGTAGGTTATTAAGGCGCAAGTCCCTTATCGCACTATCGTTGTCCTAGCTGTAGTAGCGCTTGTAATTGCAGCGGCTGCGGTGCTTGCCTTTGGGCAAGTGATCCGTGAGGTGGTGGACGAGGGACTCAGTAGTGGTTCCAAGGTTGCGCTTGATGGCGCATTGTTGCTGTTTCTCTTTGTCGTTGCCCTGATGGCGATCTCTGTTGCCGGGCGAGCCTATCTGGTCAACTGGTTGGGTGAGCGCGTCGTGGCAGACGTAAGAACGCAAGAGCGTGTTCAATCATGTGCTGAGGCTGGAACCGGCGTTTTTTGAGACCACTCGTACCGGTGAGGTGATCACGGGCCCGCCGATCAATACGACATTCTGCGCTTCTTCCAGGAACTCACAGCGGTGTAGCCCGCGCACCAGGGCTTCGTTAACTTGGCTTTGGGTAAACTCAAAGCCCGTGAGATCACGGTAGGCGGGGAACTTGGCAACCTTCATCTGATAGTTGATCGAGCGGACTTCGCGCTCAGCGACTTCCGCCTTCAAGAGCGCCACCAGAATGGACTCGGCCTGCTGGGTAAGCTGGTGAGGATTGTCCGGCCAGCTCAGCAATGGTTTGGGCCATGCCATGGAGTTTGAGTGTTTTTAAGGTGGTTATCATGGCCTCAGGACGCATGGTGTTTCTCCCGTAGGTGATCATAGCGGCGGGTGTTCGCCTGCGGCTCGTTTTCGAGTTTCAGGGCGGCTGGTGTGTCCATCGGGGCCGGTTTCGGCCCTTCCAGCAAGCGCATCAAGCTGTTGGTCACGTGTTGCTTGGAGGCACGGCCACTGCTGAGTGCAAGATCAACGGCCTGTTCGACTTTCTGTTCGTCGTGATGCAGTACCAATGCTAGGATATCGACCATCTCCCGGTCCCCACCGGGACGTTTGAGCAGCATCGACTGCAACCGTTTAAAGCTACTGGGTAATTCGGTAAACGGCGCGCCGTTGCGTAGCGTGCCGGGTTTGCGCTGTACCACCGCCAGATAGTGCCGCCAGTCATGGCGCGTTTTGCCGGGGCCTTTGTGAGCCCGATTAAAGAAGCGCGGATGCTCGGCGATGAGCTCGGGCTTCGGCGACAACCACCAGGCGTGCGGCATACACCCGCAGACTCGCGGGCCGGTTAGCAAAGGCGGCCGGCACACTGTAGCGATTGCACTCGAAGGTAATCAGGCAGGTTGAAGAGACGCGTTTGGTGTGCTCGAACAAAGCCATCAAAGGGTGGTGGTACGGGATCAAGTGTTCGCGTTCTTCTGCCCATAGTGCGGCAATGGGTCGCTCCTTGTGCTCCGGATGGGGTGTATCGTCCCACAGTGCTCGGCAGCGTTGCGCTAACCCGTCATTCAGCGCGTCCAGGGAATCGAATGGCGGGGCCTGATGCCAGATGCGGTGGCGCGCATCTCGCACGTTCTTCTCAATCTGCCCTTTCTCCCAGCCCGCTGCGGGGTTCAACTTGCAGCCCGTAATATGCAACCCCGCCTAAGGCGCTCAGTGCATGGTTATGTGCATCAAACAGCATCTCATGAGTTTGCAGTGGATAAGCGCGCAAGATAAACGCCCGGCTGTAGCAGAGCTTGAACTGAGCAATCTGCAGCTTGGTCTTGTGCCCAGCGATTACCGCTCAGTCTTCGCTCCAGTCAAACTGAAAGGCCTCACCGGGCGCAAACGCCAACGGCACAGGTGCCTCGACTGGCCAGCCGCGCCGCTTGCTGTTGATCTCGACGCCACTGGCGGGCGAACGATGCTACGCGATCATAGGAACCGGTGTAGCCTAATGGCACCAGATCAAAATACAGCTGCTTGATGGAGCGGCGTTGTTTACGACCCCGGTGGGCTTCGCGATGCAGCCAACTGGTCAGGGTGGGCTCATACGCATCCAGCTTGCTCGGCGATTTACGCTTCGGGTAAGCTTGGCTCAACCACGCCACTGGCGAGGTATTTGCGAACGGTGTTGCGCGACAAACCGGTACGCCTAGCTATTTCACGGATAGGCATCCCATCTCTGAGATGCCAACGACGGATTACACTCAATAATGCCACGTCTATCACTCCTGCTATTCTCCTGCTGATGACTCAGCAGGGTAGAGTTACACGTGGGTCAATTTTTCGTGCAAATTTCTAGGCTAGGTGGGTCAGTTTTAAGTGCAAATCAACAACAGGTGCTTTTTATCACTAAAGAGCATTTCCAATTGGAGTTTGGCAACCAAAACCAGTTGGTAGGAAAGGTCCTGGATATCATATAAGTGTTGGCGATTTCCGTCATTTTCCCGTAGATACCTTGATGCAGCCAAGCGAGCATGACGATATGTATACGGGTCTGGGGATCCAAATCTGAGCGTCTGGTAAACTTCATCTATTGACTCTGGTTAGTGCTGAATATTGATGAATCTTAAGGATTCACGATTCATATCACCATCCTACTATCACCAGAGGTTTCCTCGAAACTGTCAACTGGAATTTGAAAGGTGCCAAGAATTCTGTATAAATCAGCTCTGAATGACGGATGAAATAACATGTAAGACTATGTAAAGAATGATATTAATTCGTATTCTTGATTAGTGAATGCATAACGATTGTATAATAATTTAATCATATAATAAAATGCCTCTAGACAATACTCTCAACCCTTTGTGTCTAAATGGATAGTATCAAGCAAACAAGGCTAACCTTCCATGAAGACCCAAGCGATTGATTTTTTCCAGTGGCAAGAGCGCTTTTCTATCGATGAGGCTTGTGGACAATTTCTGGCCCAACAACGCTGGCCTAATGGATTTATTTGCCCACATTGCGGCCATGATAAAGCGCACTTTATTACCACCCGTCATTTGTATCAATGTGCGCGCTGTCGCCATCAAGTCTCGGTGACGTCCGGTACGTTATTTCATGCCTCGAACTTACCGTTGAGGAAATGGTTCTGGGCGATTTACTGGACGGGGCTCGGATAAAGGGGGTATTTCCGCGATGCGATTGTCGAAGACGCTGGGGGTCTCGTGGCCTACAGCGCATCGGATCTTGCGCAAACTGCGCATTGACATGGGTCATCGCGACAGCATGTATCGTATGGCCGATTGGGTGGAGGTCGACGATGGACGGCGGGAGGGAAACGCGCGTGAAAGCGCGCGGGTGCGGCGCCACAGGTAAGACAGCGGTGCTGGTGGCTTGCGAGGATCGCGGCGAACACGCAGGTTTTCTTGCGATGGAAGCGGTGAACAGTGTTTCCAAAACGAACGTTGCCGCCTTTGCGAGAAGGCATCTGGTGACCGATCAGACG
Source organism: uncultured Gammaproteobacteria bacterium (assembly GCA_963807785.1). Lineage (GTDB taxonomy): Bacteria > Pseudomonadota > Gammaproteobacteria > SZUA-229 > SZUA-229 > JABDQW01. Next base: position 7,239 of record CAWEEC010000105.1, read on the forward strand.
GTGTTTACCGACGCGTTGCCCGCCTTGACCAGCTTAGGTGATGAGCAATTTCATTGTCCTCGTATTACACCGCCAGCGCAGGCCAGTGATTGGTTGCCTTGGGTTCATATCGCGATCGCCAACCTAAAACGCTTCTTGCTGGGTACGTTTCACGGCGTCTCACCAAAATATGTGCAGGAATACCTCAATGAATTTTGCTATCGATTCAATCGCCGGTTCTGGGAACAGCAGCTCCCCACCCGCTTGATTAATCTCTACTTAGAGCATGCAGACATTAAATTAGGCTGAATATCGTTAGAGGCATTTATAATTATTTTTGCCTTAGTATAAGTAAAATGAATCGGGGATACAGGCGAATTGATTAGTAATACAAGGCTCTATCCTATAAAATTTAGATTCTATCCTATAAAAATTGCTGCCGCTTTAAACAACCAAATATTTACTGGAGTGCTGAAGTAATGTTTACAATCAATCCGTTCGCTGAGATGTCGGCGTACATACCCGTAGCTGTAATGCAAGCATATATAGTCGTCATGGTCCTTTTTGTTATTGGCGGAACAGTGCTAGACATGCTTCACAAGAAGAGTGCACAGTACTTTTTTGAGAATGCAAAAAAAGCAGAAAAGAGCGCAAAGCGCACTGTTAGCGGTGGAGAAAAAGCTTCGCTTGCTATACAAACGCTTACAAGCGAAGTATTGGCTTCATCAGAGTTCGCCAACCAGAAACGTCGAATCTCTCATCTTTTTACCATGTATGGATTTATCTTATTCATTGCTGCGACAGCGATTATGATATTTGCCTATCCAACAGCAGCTACACCAACACCTAAGATTATTCCCCTATTGTGGCATCTTGGTGCACTATCGCTGTGTTTTGGCGGCTACTGGTTCTGGTTCTCCATCCGTGTTGATGTCAATTCAGAAGGCAAGAAATGGTATAAATTAGATCGTGCAGACCTGTTTATTGTTTCACTTCTAATGACATGCACTTTTGCCCTTATCTGGTCATTCCTGCAGTCTGCTGGTGTTTCTGGATGGTCTGTATTAGCCTTTTGCCTGTTTATTCTTTCCAGCACCGTGCTATTTGTCGGCGTGTACTTCTCGAAATTTGCACACATGTTTTTCAAGCCTGCCGCAGCGTATCAGAAGCGTATTACTAAGGCAGATGGTTCGAGAGAGAATCTGCCCGATGACTACGATCTGTCGGATCCTGTCGTACAGGAAAGGTTTCCTGATATCCCGGAATATATGGGCGACAACCCACCCTACATGGGGCTTGGTATCAAACGTGAGTCACCAAACCACTACTAACAATTAATTTAACTATTACTTAAGAAAGAGAGAATATTATGCCAACTTTTGTATATATGACTCGTTGTGATGGTTGTGGACAGTGCGTTGATATCTGCCCATCTGACATCATGCACATTGATAAAAGCCTTCGTCGTGCTTACAACATTGAACCTAACATGTGCTGGGAGTGTTATTCCTGTGTAAAAGCCTGCCCTCACCACGCGATTGATGTGCGCGGCTATGCAGATTTCGCTCCACTGGGCCACTCGGTACGAGTGGTTCGTGATGAAGAAAAAGGCACGATTGCCTGGCGCATCAAGTTCCGCAACGGTAAAAAAGACATGGATCTTTTAGCGCCTATCACAACCAAGCCCTGGGGCACAGCATATTCCACAGCTATCTGAAGAAGCAGCACCAGGTAATGAAATGCGTGACAGTGAGCTATTGTTTAACGAGCCCAAGTATGTCCGCATGGATGACGGTGGCTTGCACACGCTTGAGTCAAATGGCCTGAAATTGAAAGCAGGGGTGTACTACTAATGGCCTACAAAACGATTATTGAAGACGATATCGACATCCTGGTTGCAGGTGCGGGCCTCGGTGGTACCGGTGCTGCATTTGAAGCAAGATATTGGGGCAAGGACAAAAAAATTGTCATTGCAGAAAAAGCAAACATCGATCGTTCTGGTGCAGTAGCCCAGGGTCTTTATGCTATCAACTGTTACATGGGTACACGCTTCGGCGAAAACAATCCAGAGGATCACGTCCGTTATGCTCGTATGGATCTGATGGGTATGGTGCGTGAGGATCTGGCCTTTGATATGGCGCGTCACGTTGACTCTACTGTTCACCAGTTTGAAGAATGGGGCCTGCCGTTGATGAAAGATCCCAAGACGGGTACGTATATGCGTGAAGGTCGCTGGCAGATTATGATTCACGGTGAATCTTATAAGCCAATTGTTGCAGAAGCAGCAAAAAAATCAGCAGACAAGGTATTCAACCGTATCTGCGTAACCCATCTGCTAATGGATGATGCCAAAGAGAACCGCGTCGCGGGTGCTGTAGGCTTCAATGTACGTACCGGTAACTACCACGTATTCAAGTCCAAGACCGTTATCTGTGGTGCCGGTGGTGCTTCTAACATCTTTAAGCCGCGTTCAGTCGGTGAAGGTGCGGGTCGTGTCTGGTACGCACCATGGTCATCTGGATCTGCTTATGGTCTGATGATCGAAGCAGGCGCGAAGATGACTCAAATGGAAAACCGTATCGTACTGGCTCGATTCAAGGATGGTTACGGTCCTGTCGGCGCCTATTTCTTACACCTCAAGACTTATACACAAAATGGTCTGGGTGAAGAGTATGAATCCAAGTGGTTCCCGGCGCTAACAGAAATGGTCGGTAAAGAATACCTGGATACGGAAGGTCAGCATTTATCCCACAAACCAATACCGACCTGTTTGCGTAACCATGCATTTATCAACTGAGGTAAATGCCGGTCGTGGTCCTATCCACATGGTGACCATGGAAGCCTTCCAGGATCCTCATCTTGAAGAGATCGGCTGGCACAACTTCCTGGGCATGACCGTTGGTCAGGCGGTACTTTGGGCGGCCACGGACGTTGATCCTAAATACGAAAACCCTGAATTAACGACTTCTGAGCCATACGTAATGGGTTCACATGCAACCGGTTGTGGTGCATGGTGCTCAGGTCCTGAAGATGTTTCTCCTGATGAATATTACTGGGGCTACAACCGTATGACCACAGTTGAAGGTCTGTTTGGCGCGGGTGATGCGGTAGGTGGTACACCACACGCATTTTCATCAGGCTCCTTCACTGAAGGTCGTCTGGCTGCTAAAGCTGCCTGTAAATATATTGATGATGGCAAAGCTGAAGGCATTGTTGTTTCTGAAAAGCAGATTTCTGATCTTAAAGAGAAGATTTACAAGCCATTAGAAACTTATAAAGTTTATAGCAATGAAATCGTTGGCGGTTCTGTTAACCCTAACTTCATCAATCCAAGACAGGGTCTGGATCGTTTGCAGAAACTGATGGATGAGTATTGTGGTGGTTTTGGTGTCAACTATATGACTAACGAAAAACTTCTCCAAATCGGTCTTAAGAAGCTTAAAACGCTTGATGAAGATATGGAGAAGATTGCAGCAGAAGATATACACGAGCTGTTGCGTGCATGGGAATTAAATCACCGTGTGCGTACTTCTGAAAGTGTGTTCCAACATACTTTGTTCCGTAAGGAAACGCGTTGGCCTGGTTACTACTACCGTGGTGATGCGATGAAACTGGATGATACAAAACTGGCATGTGCTGACCGTTTCTCATCGTGATCGCAACACAGGTGAGTACACTATGGAGAAAGCACCCCTTTACCACCTGGTAGGTGATGAATAGGGGTAATAGCTGAGTAAAAATCAAAATAGATTTTTTACTTATCTTTAGAAAAAGGCCAGCATATTGTTTGTTGGTCTTTTTTTATGGTTTATAGTATGCAGCCTTTTTTACGATGGATAGCCTGCAGAACTAATATATATTTTGGGTCTTCACCTGATACAGTGGGCACATTTGGATGTACAGTTGTTTTGGCGCGAGATATCAATGCCCGAATTAAACACGGCTAAACCTTAATCAGAAGGTGTGAACCTGGCAAACACCTGTCATTCCTGCACGTTTTTAGCAGGACTAAATCTGCCTGGAGCAGATTTGAACAGCGAAGGCTGGCCCGACAAATTTGACAGGATCAAATTTGAACAGCTGCAAGCTGGCCCGTAGGGCGAAACCCATGGATGGGTGAAGTAACGGCAGAATACATGGATGTATTCTGTAATCCAGCGGCCTGGTACTAAAAGACACTGGATACCTGCCTCCGCAGGTATGACGCTTAGCGGGGTGTTTGCAGGTTCGATGAAAAATTCACCCATTCGATTTGGGGAAGAGCCTATATTTTAAACGAACAATAGAATAATGAATATTATTGAAAATACAGATGAAGAGATTTTAGAGATAGCGCACCCAATGTGGGCTGATCTTGTTAAATACTCGAATGAACAAAACTACGGTGCTTTCACCCGAAATTTCGCAGCAGCTATGCTGATGGGTGCAAATGAAATCGAGATGGGCAAACAGTTTGCAAGAAGTGAATTGACAAAAAACCTGTCTGAAGATTACGAATATCTTGGCATGATACGCCGTGGTGAGCATGTATCGGTTTTATATAAACAGAGACATACCAAGAAAGAGGGCGAATGGCTGGGCAGACTGGTGCTGGGTTATGACAAGGACAAGGTAAAAATATTTGGTGCTACGTTGTTCTAGGGTTGATCAAGATAGGGCAGCTTTATCTATAACAGGTTTTACTGGTTATGTCAGATACAATACAAAACGAAAAATTCGTTGAAATAAATTATAAGGTCATCGATGAAAAAACCGGTGACGTACTTGTTACTGTTGATTATCCTCTGGGTTATGTTCATGGTGTGAATGATGTTATGTCTGAACAGGTGACAAAACAACTGGATGGTAAAAAAGTCGGTGATATCATCGAAGTGCCGGTTGACACTAAACTGTTATATGGTGAGAGAGACGAATCACTAGTGTTTACCGATCGCATCGAAAATGTTCCTGAAGAGTATCGAGAGATCGGTATGACCATCACCATGGAAAATGAAAAAGGTGAGCCCAGAAATTTTATCGTCACTCGTTTCGATGACAAAACATTAACCGTCGACGGAAATAATCCACTGTGTGGCAGAGAAGTCATTTTCAGGTTGGAAGTTTTGACTATACGTGAAGCTACCGATGAAGAACTCGACCTTGGCGGAGCTGTTGACGCCGACCCGGACATAAATGAAATTCTCAGCCGGACATAAATGAAATTCTCAAAAACTTACCTGTTTTACCCAAACAATAAGGCCCTAGAACGTGCAATAGCACATTCTATAGGCATGCTTGGTGAAGAGTTATCCGAAGCTGCTACTCCGGATACCAGGGTAACCGCAGCTGATAATTTTCTTTATACACGAGGGAACTATGAACAGCGTCGTTTCAGTTCCAATATTCTTGACAGTGCGCGCGAGGCACTTGAGGTATCGCTGACTGATGAATATCGCGATCAGGAGCCATTAACCTGGGCTGAGACTCAGAATAGTCTTGGCAATATTCTTGCGGCACAGGCACAGCAGCAGAGAGATGTTGAATTGTTTGAAAAGGCCATTCAGTGTTTTAACAATGCGCTAGAAGCGTTTAACCAGGAAAGTTCACCCCTCGACTGGGCGGCAACACAATATAACCTGGGAACTGCGAAGCAAGCTTTGGGCCGGCAACTGGATGACTCGAAATTATTGAAAGCATCCATAGATGCTTATACTCATGCATTATTGGAATGGTCTCGAAAAGAGACGCCAGAAGAATGGGCATCAGCCATGCATCAACTTGGTGCTACTTTTCATAGGTATGGTAGACTACTTAAAGGTAACCGTACTTTTCAAAAGTCCGTAGTCGCCTATAAAAATGCACTTGCAGAATTCGATGCTGATAATTGCGCATTCGAGTTAGCCGCTACACACAATAATTGTGGGGCAGTACTGCATAATTTGGCTGAATCAGAAGAAAACTCAGATCGCCTGGAAGAAGCAATAAGATCATATGAGACGGCATTAACAGTATGCATGGAGCAGCAACTCCCCATTCATCTTGCAGTGCTATGCAGGGTAAACAGGTCTACCGCACGAAGCGTGCTGGCTGAGTTAACACAAGATACTGCACTTGCCTTTGAGGTGGCCGATGAGTTTGAATTGATTATCGAATGTTTTCCGCATGCCCTGCAACCACTCTGTTTGAAGCATTGCGAGGAGCACATTAATAAGGCAAAGTGCGCTAGCACTTGCGATTAGCTCTAGCAGATGAATTAGGGAAGCGCTAGATTTTGTTATTTACGTCAGTTAAGTGTGAGGGGCTGACATAGTGTTTATATTCCTCCCGTTTCAACCATTAGGAGTTATGATTATGAGCGATGCACCAAAAACCAGGCCCAAGGTTCCCGAGGGTAAGTCACGCTTTGTGACAACCCGTCAGAAAGAGGCTAATGAAAAGGGCTACGTCGGCTATGATACTATCTGGGAATCTTTCCAGAAAGAAGTACCCTACAGCACCCCCAAGAAGCCTTGAGACAATCAGCCGCGCGTACCTGGATGGGTCGCGCGGCCGCTATTGAAATATAATGAGTAGCAATTGAACAGGGCCAAGTCACTTGTGCTCGCACTTTGTGCTAGCGGGTGAGTTAGCAGATGGTAGACAATCTTTACTCATTTACTAAAGCTTAAATTCGCTCAGAAAGTTTATATTCCACATTAATAAACGCGCCAATATCTGCCAAAAAACGAATCGTTCTGGCGCCGAAACCAACATCCGGACTGGTTTCATCTTTATCAACAGATAGCACCAGTACCACACCAATTCTGGGTGATAAATTGTGGCTTTTAATCACTTGCAGGATCTTGTCCTTGACCGGCTCTATTTGCTTAATGATGATATCGGTCAATTTATAAACGTCCACATCATCAGTGGTGATATCCGTCGATAATTCCCATGAACTGATCACGGGTTTGTCCAATCCACTGTTTGCACCAGAAGCATCGACTGAGGTGGGTTCTATGCCAAGCAGACGCGTGATGTCATCGGGATTGAAATGATAACCACTCAGTGTGAAGTGGGCCCGCGCTTCATTGGATGCCAAAATTTTACCCTCATCGTGATTGTAAATATGACGAGAGATTATAACGAATTTTGGGGACACTGATTAACAGGATTAAAGGATTAACAGGATTAACAGGGGACAGGCCACGATTACGCCCGATTATCCGTTTTTGAATTGCAGCATGCGTATATTGACATCGATGTTGGTGGTCAGTACGATGGAAAACTGAGGTGAAATAAACGGGATATGAACTTAACACTGTTAACAAATGGTTAATAGAGGAGGGTTTAAGATGCGCGGGACAGTATTAGAAATCATGGGAAAATGCGTATATCCACTCGTGGCACTTCTGTCCATGATTGGATTTAGCACGACCTCGCAGGGGGCCGCCTATATCAAGTATGAAGGGATAGACGGCGAGTCGCAGGACAAGGATCACAAAAGCTGGTCTGACCTGGTGTCATTCGGCCAGTCAATTCTCAAACCTGGTGGTGGCCCTGCCGGACAAACGGCGGAGGGCCTCCGTCTTGAAATGACGATCGATTCAGCCTCGGTACCTTTGCTCGACAACGCCCTTAACGGCAAGAGCTTTGGCACTGTACAGATAGACTTGTGTGAAGGCACACCAGCAACGGAATGCGATTCCACCCAGGTTGGCGATCAACACTGTTATCTCAAGTACGAGCTGACCGATGTACTCGTGGTCAGTTACCAGACGAATGCTTCCGGCAATGATGATGCCGCCGCTCGCGGCACGGTTAAAGTGAGACTCAAATACGACGAGTTACGCCAGGATTACATACCTTCCCCAGTGGTTTGTCCGCCCCGGTTAGAGTAACAAATCCAGCGGGCACTACATGCGAATGGTTGTGACTGAAACCGGAACGGCATGCAGCACCAGGCTTGCATGCCGTTTTTTTTCTGGTTTGCTCGAAGCTTGATAAGCAAAGCGGTCGGCAGCGCTAATGAACATAGGCTCGATCAACAGTGCGCATGAGCTTATGCATACAGGCCGTATTAAAGATGCGGTGCGCATGCTGTCCGAACTGGCAGAAACCGACCGGGATAACGTCGATGTATTGCGCCCGCTGGCGCGAGCGTATATTGACAGTGACCAGTTACTGCCCGCACTGCGTATCTACGATCACCTGGCCGAACTCGGTTTAGCCGATGCAAAGGACTGGTATGCCATGGGTGCAGCTTTGTTCGATATCGGGGAACACGTGCAGGCAGTCGGCGCACTGGAACGCAGCTTCAAACTGGACCGGCACAGTCTCGAGACGCAACACAGGCTGGCCTGGGCGTATTACCGTCTCGGAAATGTCGACCGCACAGCCAGGCTGCTTGAATCAATGGCCAGGAGAGAGCCGTCCCTGGATGTGCTGGCGAGCCTCGCCACGATCATTCCCTCTGTGCCGGGCGCCAGCCAGCGAAAAATACGGAAGGTCCGGGAACGATTTGCCGAGGCACTGGCACAAGAAGTAAAGCCGGGCACTTTGGCGCATAAAAGGCGCGGGCTCAACGACAGGCCGCGCATCGGCTACGTTTCATCCTGGTTCAACAGCTTTAACTACATGAAACCGGTATGGGGGCTGATCAATCAGCATAATCGCGACGCGTACCAGATCTACATTTACATGGACTGCGATGTCGATGGCGAGATGATCGGCTACGTGCCGCACGAGCGCGACTGTCTGCGTACGGTTTCGGAAATGAACAACGAACAACTCGCAGCACGCATCCACGACGACCGCATCGACATCCTCGTCGATCTCAATGCTTACAGTACGCAGGAGCGTCTTGGCCTATACCTGTTTAGGTCGGCGCCGGTCCAGGTCGCATGGTTCAACATGTACGCCACCTCCGGCCTGCAAGCATTTGACTATATCGTGGGGGATATCGAGACGGTGCGGCAGGGGGAAGAGCGCTTTTATACCGAGCAAGTCGAGCGTCTGCCGATGAGCTACCTGACATTTGACGTGAGGCATCCCGTGCCGCCGGTGGTAGATCCGCCCTGCCTGGAAAACAGCTGGTTGACTTTCGGCAGCCTGATCGTGCAGTACAAGATCACACCACAGATGATCGATGTCTGGGCTGCCATCCTGCGCAAAACGAAAGACAGTCGCCTGTTCCTCGCGAACACCGCGATGCGTTCCAGGCATAACCGCGACTGGTTGACGCAGTGTTTCGTCAAGCGCGGGGTACAGGCGGACCGCATCATGATATCCGGCCCCGCTGAGCACTATCGCTATCTGGAGAATTACAACCGGATTGACATCGCGCTCGATACCTGGCCCTACAATGGCGGCACGACCACCACGGAAGCACTGTGGCAAGGCGTACCGGTACTGACCAGGGAAGGTGACCGCTGGGCCGCACGCACCAGTCAGACCATCATACGCAGGACACACATGGACGCGTTTGTCGCCAGCAGCACGCGTGACTTGATCAAACGGGCAGTGCAACTAGCGAAAGATCGGAACACACCGCGGCGACTGCAGCAACTTCGCAAGGAAATGCGAGAGCGTCTGACTGCGTCGTCCGCCTGCGACACGGCTTCAATGGCAAAATCAATGGAAGCCTTTTATCGGCGTGTCCTTTCCCGGAACTAACATTTAACGCAAAAAAAGGGGACTGACCACGATTTCTTTGATGAATAATCGTGGTCAGTTCCCTATTATTTAAAGTTATTCAGACTTACGACGAGTGTTGCCCGTCGAGTTAAATTGATTTTCGATAGCTTGTTGCTTTACTTATTATGTTTAAGTGCAGAAAAACTTCAACCTTCTAGAGCTTTCCTGATAGCAATGTCATCACACCAGACTCATCTATTGAGTATTTGCATTCGAACAATTTACTTTCAGGTATTAGCGGCGATAATGTCGTACTTACGATCAAGGTCACTGACTTATCTTTTATACTCAAAGTAGATATTTTAGCGGCTTCAAAATCAAAAAGCTTTCCGACATGATTGTATATAGCCTTAAAAAAACTTTCCTTGGCTGAAAAAGCAATTGTTAACGCCTTCTCGAATGCGATATCTACACCGCTCAATAAATGTTCTTCATGCGCATCAATGACAACTCGCTTTAGTTTTTTCGCATTTCGCGGGGAAACCCAGTTTTCAATATCCACCCCAAGATAGTTGTTATGACAACTTAAAGATGCCGCGCACACGGCTACTGAATTTGCATGCGATATAGAAGCGACTACGCCATCAGGCCATAGCGGAGCACGATTCTCGTTACTCGGGATATGTGAAACATCAATACTGAGTTCTTGAAGCGTTTTGTGTGCGATATATCTTCCGGCTAGAAACTCCACCAGGCGCTTTGTGTGTGCATTATTGAGCTCATTCGGAAAGGGTACGTCCAACTCATCATATAGCTTGCGATGATACCGGGAGCTGTCGAACTCGCAACGCGCTATACCTACGTTGTTACTTTTGTCGAATGAAAAAGATTCGCTTTTGATAAAGCTACGGGTTCTTTCGCCTGGAAGAGCAGGGGCCTTGTTTGAGCAGCTGGAAAATATTGAAGTGTTCAAGGTTTATAACACCGCCAGGTATGAGCAACCTGTTTCATTTCGATTATTAAACCTGAGTATGTCAGCATTATATGGAAAATACCCACTTGATTAATAAATAAATAAAAAGGAGCATCAGACCCTGTGTTTTTATCCTTGCCAATTAATCATCAAAGTGACGCAGGTATAAACATTAAATCCGCTGGCCGTATCAATCCTGTCTAAATAACAATGGTGCATATTATTTTATTGCTGCCTTCTGTCTGGAATTACCTTTGCAACTTTATTACGGGCCCTCGTAATCATATCCATAGTCTGCGGGTGGGCGAGATTTTGAGCTTTGACATTAGTTTGAAACGGTGTTAATAATACGCGTTCTCATTGACTCGTGCTTCCGCTTCATAACTCAAGGTGAGCGCCGGCCAGTGTGGTTCATAGTTACGGCTCGAGCCGGCTCGCGAACGGTTCGTCATCAGCGTCAGGACACTATTGCCTGGCGTACCAACAACTTCACGAACATAGAAGGGCATGGCATGGACAAGCCTGAGCAAATGGGAGATGTAGCGAATCTGGTTGGCCTGCTGCGTGCACGTGCCGTCACCCATGCCTCCCAGCGACTCCACACTTTCCTGAGCGAAGGCGAGACCGAGGCGGATCACCTTACCTACGAAACCCTCGACCACTCTGCTCGAGTGATCGCTACCGATTTGCAACGCATGGTCGGTGAGGGCCAGAGGGCCCTGCTCCTCTATCCCCCCGGTCTGGACTTCATCTGCGCGTTCTTTGGCTGTCTATACGCCGGCATCGTCGCAATCCCTGCGCCGCTTCCCCACCGGGCCAGGCTACAGCGGAGCCTGCCGCGACTGCAGTGCCTGATTGACGACTCGGGCACCTCGCTGGTACTCACTGACTCCGCCCACCTTGCTGAACTCGAGGCATTGGGCTCCCTTTCCGGGCTTTCGATTATGGCCATGGATGGGTCGCCACAGCATGAACACGAAGTGGGCGTATGGCAGGAACCGTGTATCAATGACGATACACTTGCGTACCTGCAATACACTTCGGGTTCCACATCGGAGCCCAAAGGTGTCATGGTGCGACACGGTGATCTGTTCCGGCACTGTGGCCACACAGCACAAGCGTGGGGCTACGGACCCGATAGCGTGGCTGCGACCTGGCTCCCTCACTTCCATGACTATGGGCTCGTCGATGGAATCATCCAGCCGCTATTCACGGGAATCCCCGTGTACATGATGTCACCGGCTGCATTTGCAGTCCGCCCGGGCCGCTGGCTGAAGGCCATTTCACACTATGGCGTGACCCACAGCCAGGCGCCGAACTTTGGTTACGAACTGTGTATCCGGAGAATCAAGCCGGCCGAGCGCGAAAGCCTCAACCTGAAGCGGTGGACCACGGCAAGCACCGGGGCTGAGCCTGTCCTGATCGATACTATCGAGCGTTTTAGCGAGGACTTCGCGCAGTGCGGTTTCGAGCGCAGCGCCTTTTACCCTGCCTACGGGCTCGCCGAGGCGACACTGCTCGTCAGCACCAAACAGCACCGGAAACCGCCCGGCGCTCTCCAGCTCGATGCCGGCGCTCTCGAGGCCAATGAGGTTGCAGAGGCTGGTGCAGGAAACGCCCCGGGTCGCATCTGCTCGGTGGTGAGCTGCGGCCCGCCAATCGGCGAGACTCGAATAGCGATTGTTGATCCCAAGACCCGGCGCCGCGTGCCCCCTCAACAGGTGGGAGAGATCTGGGTTTCGAGCGCAAGCCTGGCCCACGGTTACTGGCAAAGAAAGGAGGAGAGCGAGCACACCTTCCGCGCGCAGCTGCTGGACGAGGAGGGCGAGGATTCGTTTCTGCGCACGGGTGATCTGGGCTTCATCCATGACGGCGAGTTGTACGTGACCGGTCGTATCAAGGACATCATTATTATTCGTGGCCGTAATTACTATCCCCAGGACATCGAGATCACCATGGCGGGTTGCCATCCGTCACTTCGACCTGGCTTCGGTGCGGCCTTTGGCCTGCAGGTTGGCGGCCAGGAACGTCTCGTGGTTGCCCAGGAAGTGCAGTCACGTTTTGTGGAAGCCATCGACATCGCAGATGTCGTGGGCAACATCCGCGAGGCCGTCAGCGAAGAGTACGAAATTCAGGTCTATGATGCGGTACTCGTCAGGACGGGCAGCATCCCAATGACTTCCAGCGGCAAAATCCAGCGAAGCGAATGTCGCCAGCAGTTCCTCGATGGCCGGCTGGACTCGCTGGTCAGCATGAGTTCGGTGACCACATGACCGAACGACAACCAGCCCTTACACAGGAATCGACCTGCACATTGTACAGCTGCGACTGTTGCGTACATCAGCCAGATGAGGTGAAAAAATGTCTACCCCCTTAGTTAACGAAGCCGTAGTCAGTGAAACAGTAGTCAACGAAGCAGCACCCGGTACAACCGCGCGAGCCTTGCGCAAACCGGAAACAATCACGGGGGAAACTATCAGGCGCCTGCAGCACAGGCACTTCCTGGTCTACAATGTTGCCCCGTTCATCGGCGTCGTCGCCGCCATCACCCTGTTATGGTGGCTCCCTTTTGGCGGGCAGCAAATCGGCCTGCTGCTCGGGATGTGGGCCTTGTCCATGATCGGGATGAGCGTCGGTCTCCACCGCTACTTTGCGCATCATGACTTCAAGACGAGTGACTGGCTGCGAAAAGTCCTCGCCATCCTGGGATGCATGGCGGGCCAGGGCCCGGTGATTTCATGGGTTGCGGTACATCGACGACACCATGTGTACAGCGACCAGGAGGGTGATCCGCATTCCCCCAGTGCCGATCTTCACGGCAGCGTGTGGCGAGGATTGTGGCACGCCCACGTCGGTTGGCTCACCAACCACGAGTACCCCAATCCGCTGTTTTACGCCAACGATCTTGCCAGGGACAAGGCGCTCAACAGGATCAACCGTTACTACGGTACATGGGTGATCCTCGGCCTGGTGATCCCGACTGTCCTGGGTGGCCTGCTGGCGGGTTCGTGGACGGGGGCCCTGCTGGGCTTTTTGTGGGGCGGCCCGGTGCGCATGTTCCTGGTCGACAACAGCATACTCAGCATCAATTCGTTTTCGCACATGTACGGTACACAGCCCTTCAAAACTGGCGATAACAGCCGCAACAATGCCTGGGTCGCTGTGCCGACGTTTGGTGAGTCCTGGCAAAACAATCACCACGCCTTCGCGAACTCGGCCAGGATAGGGCTAGAGTGGTGGCAGATCGATCTCGGTTACTGGGTCATCTGGTTGCTGGAAAAGCTCGGCCTGGTGTGGGACGTCAAGCGGGTAAGTGCCTGTCGGCTGCAGAGGAAACGAAACACCTGAAGGAGGTAATGATTCGATGCCTAGTTATTATGACAGAGTACAGGATTGGCTGGTCCGCTATCTCGCCGACACGCTGGATATAAACCCCGATGATATTGGCGAGACAACGCTGTTTAGCCATTACGGTCTCGACTCCTCGTCCGCGGCCATTCTAACCGCCGAACTGATGGAGTGGCTGGGTGTCGAAATTACACTGGATGACGTCTACCAGTATCCTACCATCGAAAAGCTCGCCCAGTACCTGACCGAAAAGTTTTCGGGAGAGCAGGCCAATTCCTAGGAATGACGAAACCAGGCCGGCGCATGCTTCCGACCCGGAGGCTGTCGCGGTCATCGGAATTGGCTGCCGCTTCCCCGGCGCCGATGATCCAGAGACGTTCTGGTCGCTGCTGTGGCAGGGCACAGATGCCGTAACCGAGGTCGCCCCCGAGCGCTGGGATCGTGATGCGTTCTACGACCCGGAGCCCAATAACCTCGGCAAGATGATCACACGCTGTGGAGGATTTCTGGAGCGGATCGACCAGTTCGATCCCGACTTTTTCGACATGGATCCGCGGGAGGCGAAACGCGTCGACCCCCAGCAACGACTGATGCTCGAGGTGGCATGGGAATCGCTCGAAGATGCGGGCATCGTGCCCAGTAGCCTGGCGGGTAGCCAGGCCGGTGTCTTCATCGGCATGCGACAGACGGACTACAACCGCTACCTATACGGCGATCTCGCCCGCATCGACGGCAAGAATCCGGACAACAGCTACCCGTGCATCGTTGCCAATCGCATCTCCAACCTGCTCGACATCCACGGTCCCAGCCTCGCGGTGGACACCGCTTGCTCTTCTTCGCTGGTCTCGGTGCACCTCGCCTGCCAGAGTCTGCGAGTGGGCGAGTCGAATCTCGCTCTGGCCGGTGGCGTCAATCTCAACCTCTTTCCCGAGGAGTCGATCTCACGTTCTCTCGCCGGGATGGTGGCACCTTCGGGTCGCTGTCGCGCCTTCGACGCCAGCGCCGATGGTTACGTGATCGGAGAAGGCTGCGGGGCCGTGGTACTCAAACGGCTGTCGGACGCACGTGCCGATGGCGACAAGATCCTCGCCGTCATCCGTGGTTCGGCGGTCAATCACAACGGCCTGAGCTATCGGCTCACTGCCTACAATGGACTGTCTCAACAAGCGCTGCTTCGCAGCGCACTCGCCGATGCAAAAGTCGCGCCCCAGGACGTCAGCTACGTGGAGGCCAACGGTCTGGGCTCCCTCGCCGGCGACCCCATCGAGCTCAAGGCTCTCAAAATGGTGTTTGCGCCGGACAATCAGCCGGACCGGCCGAAATGTTTTGTGGCCTCGGTGAAGACGAACATCGGGCACCTTGAGGGCGCCGCTGGAATTGCGAGCCTCATCAAGGTCGTGCTTTCGCTGCAACACGAAGGCATTCCACCTCATCTGCACTTGACCAGGCTTAATCCTGACGCCGGTCTTGGCGATTCATCATTAACCATCCCGACCGAAGCACAACCGTGGCCGCGGGGCAACGAGCCGCGGATCGCCGGCGTCAGTGCTTTCGGACTGGGGGGTGCCAATGCCCATATGATCGTCAGCGAGGCACCGGAACGGGTCGAAGCTCTGGATGCCGCCGAACGCCCGTGGCATGTGATGACACTGTCGGCCAAATCCAGCGATGCACTGGAAGCACTCGCGATGCGTTATCGCGACGCTCTCACCGAGCAGCCGCCTGTTGCTCTGGCCGACTTCTGTTTCAGCGCCAATGCTGGACGCGAGCACTATCCTCATCGTATGGCTGTCGTGGCCGACTCTTCCGAAGCAATGGCTGCGGGCTTGCGCGGCGCGGACGACCCGGGCTCTGAGCGAGGGCCCTGGGTGCTCACTGGGCAGGTCCGAACCCGTCGTCGCTCGAAGGTGGCCTTCCTGTTTCCAGCGGCGGGTCCCGGCCTTGTGCAAACGGGGCACGAGTTCTACCGCACGCAACCGACCTTTCGCGGCATCGTCGATCATTGCAGCGCGGTTGCCGAGCCGCTGACCGGGCACTCCATCGCCACGGTACTGGATGGGGGCTCAGGTGGCGCTGAGTTGGATTCCGCTAAACGGTTTGATCGAGTCATAACATTCGCCATTCAGCTTGGGCTTGCCGAGCTCTTGCGAAGCTGGAGCGCAGCCCCAGCCTGGGTACTCGGTAACGGTGTCGGTGAGTGGGTCGCGGCCTGCCTTGCAGGTGCCTGTGATCTTGAGGAGGCGGTAAGCTCGCTCACGAGCGAGACTGACCGTAAGCACGCGAGCCCACTTCCCGGTGTTTCTGTTGCTTCCCCGCGCAAGGGGGATCCCGAATTGATCACGGTTTCCGGTACCGCGGAAGTAACGCAAGCGCTAGAACGATTGGCCGGAGAAGGCTGCGCGCTTTTCGTCGAGATCGGAAGCCCGTCATTCCGAACCCGGGTTGCTGACGCCAATATGATCAATGACCCGGGCGTATGGTTGGCAGCCTCGAGTCTCGATGAGGGTGTCTGGCAAAACCTGCTCGTTGCGCTGGGTAACCTGTACGTGCGCGGCGTGCCCGTGGACTGGGCGAATTTCGATCGTGACTACCCACGGCGACCCGTTCGAATCCCCACCTATCCATTCCAGCGGCAGCGCTTCTGGTTCGAAACGACGGACCCGGCATCCGGTATGCAAGCCGAAAGTGAGGCCGAAGCTCTTCTCCTCAAACTATTCGAAGGTGACGAAACGCCGAGCCAGGGTCTTCTCTGGGGGGCGGCACCCGACCCTGCAAAGAGTGAAGTATTCAAGCGGCAGGTTCGCCGTCTACGCCTTGATCAGGCCTGGGATCTTCTGCGCAAGTCCGTCGAGGCAGCCAAAACCAAGAGCACACAAACAGGGCCGGACGGAGGGCGTGCAGCATTAAGGCGCCAGGTCGAGAGCTTTGATATGCAGCAGTTAAGGGAGCTGGTGGTCGAGAGCGTTGAGGCACTATGGCACCACGACGATCTGCTAGAGGCCTACCTGAGGCGTCGCCTGACGAATCGCGAGGCCAGTCACGGCGACCTGGAGCAAATACGCGCCGCGCTTGTCTACATGAGAGAACTGCTACGGAGAAAGGACGATCTCCTGAAGTCGGAGGCTGTTAACCAACACGACTAGATTTTTACTTATCTTTGATTTGAGCACTCACTGAACATGGAGGTTCATTATGCCAGGACGAGCACGTTTATCTTTAGCTGGAATTCCCTGGCACATTATTCAACGTGGCAACAACCGTTCGGCCTGTTTCTACACAGATGATGATTATCACCTCTATCTTGATACCTAAAAAGAGCAGGCGTATAAGTACAGGTGCAGAAAGTTAATAGGGTATAGTTAATGGGGGACAGACCACTATTATTTACCCCAATTATTTTGACCATGTCTACGCTAAAGATTCGCACAAGGATATAACGTGAAACCAAAACCTGTATTACTGGCTATCTTCGACGGCTTTGGTCTCAACCCCAGCCGTACACACAACGCCTGGGCGCTGGCACGTACTCCTCACCTCGACCATTATTTTGCATCCTACCCGCACTCGGTATTGCAGGCGTCGGGGAGAGCCGTCGGTTTGCCCGACGGGCAATTTGGTAATTCCGAAGTCGGCCACCTGACACTGGGCTCAGGCCGCGTGCTGGAACAGGACCTGGTGCGTATCGCCAATGCGATCTACGGCGGCACCTTCGAACAACTGCCCGAATGGCAGTCCATTATCGATGGGGCCAGGCGTATTCACCTGGTCGGCCTGGTCTCGGACGGTGGTGTGCATGCCCATATCGAGCATCTGCAGGGAATCCTGTCGTTATTGCGTCAAACCGAGATAGAGCCGGTCATACACATGATCACCGACGGCCGCGATACAGCACCCAGGGCTGCACTGGAATATCTTGGCATTATCGAGGAATCACTCGCCAGCCTGGGGCGCGGTTCGATCGCCACGGTCAGTGGTCGCTATACTGCAATGGATCGTGCCAAACACTGGGACCGCACCGAACGCGCGTGGAAGGCAATGGTGCTCGGCCAGGGTTTCACTGCCGAAACCGCACGCCACGCCATCGAATCGGCTTATGCCCGTGGCGAAGGCGACGAGTTCATCCAGCCCACGGTTATTGTCGGCCATGGCGGCATTGCCTACGATGAGCCCGTGCTGTTTTACAATTTCCGCAGCGACCGCGTACGCCAGCTGGCTGCCGCTTTCGGACTGGAAAACTTCGATGCTTTCGAACGCAACGGTATCTGCCTGAGCAACATCGTCTGCATGACCCAGTACGATGCTACTTTTCCATTCCCGGTAATGTTCCCGTTTGTGATGCCTGAGCAGGTGCTGGCCGAAATCATCAGCGATGCCGGCCTGGCGCAATTGCACTGCAGCGAGACCGAAAAATTCGCCCATGTCACCTATTTTTTCAACGGTGGCCACGAACCACCGTTCGAGCTGGAAGATCGTATCATCGTGCCGTCACCTGAAGTCGCGACCTACGACATGCAACCCGAGATGAGTGCCTCGATAATTGCCGAACAACTGATCGCAGCGATTGAGAGCGGCAAGTATTCCTTTATCGTAACCAACTTCGCCAATGCCGATATGGTTGGTCACACCGCACGCCGCGAGTCCATTATCCAGGCCGTCGAGACACTCGACCTTGAAAGTCACCGTGTGTTCCGGGTGGCACTGGAAAATGACTGGCGTATTATGCTCACTGCCGACCATGGTAACTGCGACGAAATGATCAATCCGAATACGGGTGAAGCTCACACCCAGCACACTGAATACCCGGTTCCATTCCTGATTATGGGCGAGGGGCCGGTACGACTCAGCACCGGCCGTGGCCTGGCGGACATCGCACCGACGGTACTGGAGCTGCTGGGTATACCACAACCACGGGTCATGACCGGCCGCAGCCTGATCCTGAAAAAAGGCCGGCTATGACATGGAGAAAGCAATGAACAAAGAACACGACCACGTCGCTGTGCTGGCGTTGAATCCCGCGGTTGATATCAGCTACGAAATCCCGCAATTGCTGGAATACCAGAAAGTACGCGCCAGCCAGACCTGGTATCACCCTGGCGGAAACGGTATCAATATTTCACGCGCACTCATGGAACTCGCTGCGCCTGCAAACTGCTGCAGTATTATTGCCGGCGAAGGCGGTGACCTGTTACTCAACCTTCTCGGTGATACGCTCGGCGAAAGACACAAATGGTTCCGCGTACCGGGTGAAACACGGCTCAATACCACCATCCTGCAACAAAGTCCGCCTGGCCAGTATGAAATTTCCAGCATCGGACCTGAAATCCCGGCCAGTGTGTTAAACGAGGTCTGTGACTGCTTGCTTGAATCTGCCCACAAAGGAATCATTGTACTGAGCGGTCAACTACCACCGGGCGTGCCGGTGACCACCTACAAGGATCTCGTCGAACGCATCAGCAAGCAGGGTGGCAAGGCAGTCGTTGATACGCATAGTGAGCCACTGCAGCTGGCAATCGAAGCAAAGCCCTGGCTGATTAGAATAAACCGGCACATACTTGAAATGTTGATGAAGCGGCGTATTGATACCGTTAAGGATGTTGCTGATGCAGCACGAACGATTCAGCAACAGGGAGTAAAATTGGTCTGCGTTACCCTGGGACGAGAGGGTGCAGTACTTGTTGATGACGATAACAGTTACCACTGTGAAGCACCGAAAGTACACAGACAGTCGACCGTTGGTTGCGGTGATTCACTGGTTGCCGGCATGATTGCTGCGGCCCAAAAGGGCGAGACAACAGCGCAGATGCTGCGCCTGGGCGTTACTTGTGCCAGTGCCACTGCATCTCATCCGGGCACAGAGTTGTTCAGCCGCGAGGAACTCGAAGCCTTAACAGTGGATGTCGAAGTGACGCAGCTGGATGTATAGCGCGTATCCAGCCTGATCAATATATGACCTGGCTGGCTATACATTCACCTGGCATATGTGACTGCTGTATTAAAAGGAGATCCGCCTCCTATAATTATTTCTTCGTGTCAGCTATTCAGGCATGCCTGAGTAGCTGATGATTGCGTCTTCCATATTGGACAAACTATTTGTGGGTATGGCATAGCCTTCTTCGGCAAGCACCACAAAGAAGTCCTCCCAATTTTGCACACTGAATGTAGTGGTAATGTTTTCTCTACATGAGAGCTTGAATTCGAGCACCTTTTCATGAAGAGCGAATAATTCCTGTTGCTTCTGCCTGAGTAAATCTGCAGAAGTAGCAGGCGACAGCGCGATCTCCCTAAATTCAATGCGTTTGCGTATGATTTCATTCATGACTGCAAACATCTGCTTGGCATTGTTCTTTCGCCACGTATTAAAAGCTGTTACCTGCTGCGGTGTAAGCTCCAGGTAATCCCTGTTCTTCAGAATCAAGGGCAGCAGGTTTGGATGAAAATTAACCTTGTCGAGTTGCTCGAGTTGGTTCTGATACTGAATCATGGCCTGTTCATCTGCTGATTGAGCCATTATCTGCTGAGAAAAAACGGCCACGGCCAGTATAACGATAGTATTCCGTATCTGATGACAAGTCATTTTGTCGTCCTCCCCGTAAAATCCAATATTTCATTTTCCCTGATGCCCGATCCACTCGGTCCTTTAGGCTACGATCAATGATAATGAACCATGCACAAGAAATTCTATTAGTCAAAAGTATGAATTTTCGTATAATGATTGGTGTATCTATTTACAGACGTGCAGTGGTACAGTTCTTTTTAGGAGCTCAACCAGCGGGAGGGTCTGTCAATGCGTATTCTGATTGTGGATGATCACCAGCTGTTCATCGATGGCATCCGATACATCATCAATTCGCTGGATGACAGTATTGAATTTATCGAGGCCAACTCGACCGACGATGCTATTCTACACCTGAACGCCATCACCAACCCGGACCTGATGCTGCTTGATCTCCAGTTACCTGGCATGAATGGTCATTCAATTATGCAGCACCACTGGGTGCGACAATCATGTCTACCGGTTGTGATCATATCCAGAGAAGATGACCCGCCTACAATCAAGCAAATGATTGATGCGGGCGTGAGGGGTTTTATCCCGAAGTCCTACACAGCGAATCAATTACTCAACGCACTGCGCACGATCCTGGATGGCGAAATATACATACCTGAATCGATACTCAGCCTGACACATCACCTGGCTGCAGATGGCCACCATAAACAGACTGGTTACGATAGTGTTAACGACACCAATATCACCCGACGTCAGCATGAAATACTGAAATTACTCGCAAGCGGTTACTCTAACAAGCAAATATCGAAGTCGCTGTTTTTATCCGAACATACCGTGAAATCACATGTAAGCTCGTTACTGCGAGCGCTCGACGCATCCAACAGAACCGAGTGTGTCAGCATTGCACGCAGACAGGGACTCATTTAATACAGACAATCGTTATCTGGCTTCGTTTGCTGTTTTCGATTCAGAATGACGCACAAGAGGGACAACAGTGGGTCGGCTACCCTTTTTCTATCCATTTATGTCAGGTTGTTAAACTAAACATAATCTATTTCAAAAGCGCAATTAAAGGGGTCGCAATTAAAGGGGTACTTCAGAGTGATTTAAATTATATTCGAAGAAATCATGGAGTCTGATCCCACGGTTTCTTTTAATTAGCTTTTGGTTTAAATCACACCGATATAACGTAAACCGATCACGAACAGTACCACCATAAGAAAACCACGAAGTCCTTTATCCGGCAAAAAACGACTGAGGAATGGTCCGATGATGGAACCGGCGATGACACCGATAAACAGCAAACCCAGCAGGGCATAATCGAGCTCTACCCCTATGCGGACATAGTTGGCGACGGATGTAAGAGAGTGCAGGGCAATTGCCAGTGCCGAGGTGCCGGCGATGATATGCATCGGCAGACGCAAAACAATATTCATGAACGGTACCAACAGGAAGCCGCCGCCGACCCCTAATGCTGAGGATAGCGCTGCAATGCCCATGCCTGCGAACAGGGGCAACAAGGGGTTGAAGGAGAATGTTTGACCACTAAACTCAATGTCTATTTTTGATAGCGACAGGTGTGAGTGGGCTACGCCAATGTCACATGCTTCGCCCCCGCGTTTCATATGTTGTTCAAAGGCTTCTGCAGCGCGCTGGGTACAGCTGACTTCATCGGTGGCCGTTGGCTTGCGCAGCAGTTGCCAGAGGATTTGCCCGGCGATAATGAACACCAGTATGGCAAAAATCGGTTTGAACAGACTCATGTCTGCTAACCAAACGGATGACAGGCTGCTGCCGATGATGGCACCGATGATGCCGCCAATTCCGAGCAGGGTTGCCAGGCTGTTCACTACGCGGCATTGGCGCATATATAACGGTACGGCAATGAGCGGCGTGACAAGTGTCAATGCTTGTGCCATGGGTTTGACCAGGTTAGGCTGCTGCAGACCAAACACGCTGATTAATCCAACCGAGGCGAGAATCCCACCGGCGGCCCCCACTGTTGAATATACCAGGCCAACCAGAAGCCCCCATGCGAGCAATAAAGGTATGGATGCGGTAATGTTTGCGACGTCAAAATACATAGATTTATTGTAGACGTAATAATAATTGCAGGAAGACTATATGCCGCCCATTGTTTCAATTTCTAAGGGATAGGAGACGTTACCTTTTTAGGTAATTAAAGGTAGCAGACCCCTTTAATCGTTTTAGAAACAATTGTGATCTGGCACTGCATTATGAAAAAATTATACTCTGACCCGATTTAGACTGTGAACCGGAGGATACCGAAACAGCATGAGCGTATTAATCACAATCATCATTGTTGCTTCTATATCAGGTGCAGGCCTGGTAACCGGGCTGCTTTTTGCGTTTTCCAATTTTATCATGAGAGCATTGGCAGATCTGCCATCAGATAAAGGCATGTTCGCTATGCAGCGAATCAACGAAACGATAATTAATCCAGTATTTCTGGTGCTTTTCCTGGGAACTCCAGTCTTGTGTTTAGTGATTGCTGTTAACTCGGGACAAAATATTAATGAACCCGGAAGTTTGTTTCTGCTAATTGGTGCGCTCGCATACATTATTGGCCCGTTCGGGATTACGGTGCTGTTCAATGTCCCACTCAACAATCTGTTGGCACGTACAGACGTATCCGATACTGACGAAATTTGGCCGATGTATCAGAAGAAGTGGCAATGGTGGAACCACATTCGAACGTATATTGGTGTGGCATCAATCGTATTTATGGCCATGGGGCTCGGCAGTATCGAACCTTAATGGTTTAAATGTGGGGCTAGATCACAGTTCTCGCTAATTATATACGGGTCGGACCAACACAACCTGTTGAATAATATAACAATATGTTTAATATAACATCGCTCAAGAGGCTTAAAAGCCTCATTTTTTTCGATGAAAACTCTGCTATAAGGAGAAAAGGGAAATCCGGGGAGCGTATACCTATTTATGATTCCTGATTGATGGAGCTTTTAATAGGTATACGTCCCCGGTTTTCTACAGTTAAAATAAGCGGTTAGCTTTACTTTTAATAAATTTACGACTGTTGGAGGGTCTGATGAAGAATATAAGAAATTTAATGTTGATAATGGGGCTTGCAGTAATTAGTGCATGTGCATCAAACGAAGCAAGTATGGATACTGATGAAAGCAGTGCGGAGATGACTAATGAACAGACTGCTGTTGCCATGGAAGATGCGAAAGCAGAAGAACAGATGATGCAAACCGAAGAAGCAGTAGAAGCAGTAGAAGCAGTAGAAGCAGCAGAAGCAGTAGAAGCTGCAGCAATGATTGAAGCTGAACTCGCAACTAGTGGCACAGGCAACCTGGTATCAACATGTAATCATGATGGTCAGGTTCGTATCATCACTGTTGTCTATGATAACGAAGCCACAGGCAAGGCTTGTGAAGTGAACTATGAAAAATCCACAGGCGTGCAAACATTATGGTCGGCCAATACAGACAGGGATTACTGTATGGATAAAGCTGTAGAGTTTGTGAACAAGCAGGAAGGCTGGGGCTGGGTCTGTAGCGAATTAGAATAACCTATGCAATAAAAAGAATAAAAGAAGAATAAAAGGGGACAGATTTATTTTGTAATTAAAAGAGTCTGTCCCCTTTAACAGGGTAGCAATTAGTTTTTACCCTGTCCCCAAATATATCTCAGCCTCAATCAACGTGGCTGTAGTTGCCGTGTCGAGCTCCACTTAACAAGGTCTTAAAATCCTCTCCGTTGATATGCACCAGGTGTTCATGGTCGCCAGCTTCGAAATAGACATTTGCAAGCGTGGTTAGCGCTTCGTCAAGAATTGTCTCGATCTGGTAGGCCGGGCCGAGTGGTGGCACGGCGCCGGGCTCGCAGTCTGGAAACAGCTTGGAAAATTCGTCCTCCTCAACGAGTTCCAGGTCCCGTCCGAGTTCCTTGCGAACATGCTTCATCTCGACATAGTTGATAGCAGGGACGACCACCATCGCGTAACCAGAGGCGTCCTTAACGATCACGCCCTTGGCAATGTGATCTTCCGGAACATGAGATGCTTCGGCGGTCTCGTGGCTCGAGCCTGAGTGCGGATGAGATGGCAGGGTGTAGTCAACTGCCATCTGAGTAAGATAGTTTTTTACGGTGTCTGCGATAGCCATGGCTGTTCTCCTTTCGTAACAATGTGATATACGAGTGGATCCAATACCAGTTTAACGCACGTGAAGTTTGGTGAAAGTTGAGTTAGATTAAATAATTAGCAAATTTGTATGCGAAAGCGGGGAAGTTCAGAGCACAGTTTTCGCTAATATTAGATTCCCGCCCCCGATACAAGCATTCGAGGGTGACGTTTTTCCGCGGGAATGACGAATAAGTAATCAAGCAGGATCAAGAGGTTGTACCGTGAAAATAGCTGCAGAACAAATCGATCTGAATTGTCCAGAACCCGAAATATACAATCGCATGCTATCGCTGGATGATAAACACATTTTAGAGCTGGGGTGTGGCAGCGCCGAAATTACCCGCAACATTGCGACAAGCGGCGTGGATCGCAAGATTACCGCGCTGGAAGTCGACGAGATTGCGCATGAAAAAAACCTGCAGATTACGGACCTTCCAAATGTGACATTTGCTCTCTCTGGTGCGCAGGATATTCCACTGCAAGATGAATCTGTCGATGTCGTCTTCATGTTTAAATCACTGCACCATGTACCGATAGAACTAATGGAACCGTCAATGCACGAAATCAGGCGCGTGTTGAAGCCGGGCGGACTGCTCTATATATCTGAGCCAATATTTGCCGGTGAATTTAATGAAATCCTGCGTTTATTCCATGACGAACAAAAAGTTCGCGAAGCTGCATTCAACACGGTAAAAAAAGCAGTCGATGAGGGCTTGTTTAGCCTGGTTGAAGAAACGTTTTTTAACTCGCCAATGAGATTTGAAAATTTTGCCGAGTTTGAAAACAACACTATCAATGCCACACATAGCAATCACACACTGGATGAGGATCTATGTAACCTGGTCAAACAACGTTTTGAGCAACATATCGGTGATGATGGTGCACATTTTTTAATGCCGATCCGTGTCGATTTATTGCAGAAAAACACATAAGCATTGAGATCAGTACAAATAGGGTCAGAATAGAATAATTGTGGGGACATAATACTTAATTAAAGGTAAATAGAGCGGTGTAAAAAATAATTAAGTATTGTGTCCCCAGAACTACCCACTATAAATGTCGATGGACCTGGAATTCAAGAGCGCAGAACTGAATTATCCAGGGAACAAGCTGAAATCCGTAATATACCCGTCTTGCCTGCGCAGGCAGGCATCCAGCGTCTTAAGTCACCGGGTTCCGGCTAAAAGCATGCCGGAATGACGAGTATGTGGGACAGCAGTGGTCTGTCCCCGATTTTCCTGCTCGGTCATCAAAATGACCCGGGATGTCAACCAGGTTATACACTCAAACGTTATAGGTAATATAGCCTCTGCAGACATTGGTTCCAATGAATGCAATAAGCGTATTAACGCGGAACACTGTTACTGCAGAGCAGCAGAGAATCCTCAAAACAATATGTAATGGTGCACGTGATGAATGTTAACAAGCGAAGCAGCATCAGAAAGCGGCTTAACCTCTACGTAGACATATACAATTTCGACAAATACCTGGGTCACTACCAGACACGGGACATGAACCTTGATGGCGCCTTCATCGATAAATGTACAAGAAAGCTTTATCCAGATGATTTGCTCGAACTGCATTTTCATGTTCAGGATAGCGAACTACATCCCCTGCGTCTGAGG
Organism: uncultured Gammaproteobacteria bacterium; assembly: GCA_963807785.1. Lineage (GTDB taxonomy): Bacteria > Pseudomonadota > Gammaproteobacteria > SZUA-229 > SZUA-229 > JABDQW01. The sequence goes on from CAWEEC010000105.1 coordinate 33,437, forward strand.
GCCACAGTAGCCCGATCATCAGATGAGGGTGTAGGCGTTATGTTCGATTATGGTGTTCAGGAATACAGGCAGTTGCTGGATACAATCTCAACGTACGCAAGTGACGGTCATACACGCATGATACCCGGCTTCTGGTATATGAATAGTTCAGTGCACTAGCTGGCTAATTACATTAAAGGGGTCAGTACCGTAGCCCGGATGAAGCGAAGCGTAATCCGGGGAGATTTACATCAACGCGAACACCCCGGATTACACTACGTTCCATCCAGGCTACACACCTTGTTTTCTCGCAAAGGCGCAAAGGCCGCAAAGGTAATATCTATTATTTTTTGAGAAAAAATATCGTTTTTCTCTGCGTGCTCTGCGCCTCTGCGAGAGTAAATTCTATAGACCCGTAGCCCGGATGAAGCGAAGCGTAATCCGGGGAGATTTACATCAACGCGAACACCCCGGATTACACTACGTTCCATCCAGGCTACACACCTTGTTTTCTCGCAAAGGCGCAAAGGCCGCAAAGGTAATATCTATTATTGTTTTGCAGAAAAAATATCGTTTTTCTCTGCGTGCTCTGCGCCTCTGCGAGAGTAAATTCTATAGACCCGTAGCCCGGATGAAGCGAAGCGTAATCCGGGGAGATGTAAATCACCGCGAACACCCCCGGATTACACTTCGTTCCATCCAGGCTACACATTATCGTCATCCCCGCGCAGGAACGTCACCCTCGAATGATTCTATCGGGGGCGGGGATCCAGCGACTTTGAGTCTTTCCT
>CAWEEC010000106.1:0-7208 GCA_963807785.1 uncultured Gammaproteobacteria bacterium
TGCGCTGGAACATGCCCGCAAGCATGCCGATCCCGATTATGTCTGTCCGATGCACCCCGATGTGGTGTCAAAGGAAGCGGGAAGCTGCCCGGTTTGCGGCATGGACCTGGTCGAGCGGGAACCTGTCGTCGAACCCGGTGTGGCGATGGGTATGCTGCCCGAAGTGACGGTCACGCCCGAATTCATGCACAATTTCGGCGTGCGCACCGAAACGGTTAACCGCGGACCCATCTCGCGCCGCATCATCGCGCTGGGCCGCGTGTCGCGCATGCCGCTGCCGAAGGTGAACGATGTTGCACCCGGCCTGCCTGGGACCATCGTCGAGATCAGCGACAAGGCTATCGGCGATTCGGTGGACAAGGGTGAGTGGCTGTATTCGGTCGATACCCCGGGGTGGCGGTCACTGCAGCAGCGCTATCTCGATGCCATCGAAAAACAGGACGAGGACAGCCGCAAGCAGCTGCACCAGCGCCTGCAGTCACTGGGTATGAACGATGCTGCACTGTCACAACTCGAACGGGGTGGACAAATAAGGCAGATACTTGAGATCAATGCGCCGGTGGCCGGCACCGTGGTCGAGTGGCGCGCGGCAGAAAACGACAAGGTAGAAGCGGCCACCAAAGTGATCACGCTGGGCGGGGTGAACCGCGTACCGGTCATCATCTCGCTGTTCGAGGGGCAGGGCGCCTGGATCGACCGGGGCCAGCGCGTGGTATTCAAGGTGCCGACCATGCCGGGTACCGAGTTCGTCGGCAAGGTGGACCGTACCGACCGTGAGATCAATTTCAGCACCCGCACGCTGCCGGTCTACGCCGGCTTCTCCACGTCGGACCCGAGGCTGCGCTACGGCATGCTGGTCGAGGCCGAAATCCATGCCTCGGCGCGTGAAAACGTGCTGCGCATTCCGCGCGAGGCCTTGATTCGCACCGGTGAAGGCGACCGGGTCATCGTGGCGAAGGGTGATGGCCGGTTCAAGCCGGTCACAGTCGTCGTCGGTATCGAGAGCGGTGATTACATCGAAGTTATCTCCGGTGTCGAAGAAGGGCAGCAAGTGGTGGTTTCCGGGCAGTTCCTGATCGATTCGGAGAGCAGCCTGACGGCGAATTTCCAGCGGATGCAGCAGGGGACTGGTCAGTGACTGCAAGCGTTATTCCCGCGAACGCGCACTGTTGTCCGGAATAATAGTAGCGAACATGACGCATTCTGGCGTACCAAGCGGCTTTGCTCATGGTTAAACTAAAAATGGACTTGAATTCAAACAATCTCTCAGATACCGTCATTCCAGCATGTTTTTGGCTGGAATCCAGTGACTTAAGTCGCTGGATGCCTGCCTCCGCAGGCATGACGAAATATTCCGGACAACAGTGCGTGAACGCGGGAATCCACGGACCGGATAAGGATCCCCGATCGGGGCCGGGGATGACGGAAAAGACGGTGACAAGCTGACATGATCGCTGCCATTATCCGCTGGTCAGTGCACAACCGCATGCTGGTGTTGCTGATCACGCTGATTCTTGCAGGCTGGGGCATGGCCTCGCTCAAGCAGATTCCGCTCGATGCCATTCCCGACCTGTCCGACGTGCAGGTAATCGTGCGCACCACCTACCCGGGACAGGCGCCGCAGGTCGTAGAGGACCAGGTCACCTACCCGCTGTCTTCGGCGATGCTCGCTGTGCCGGGTGCAACCACGGTGCGCGGGTACTCATTTTTCGGCGACTCCTTTGTATATGTCATCTTCGAGGACGGCACCGATATCTACTGGGCGCGCTCCCGCGTGCTGGAATACCTGAACCAGGCCAGCGGCCTGTTGCCGCCGGATGTGAATCCCGAACTGGGACCGGACGCCACCGGTGTTGGCTGGGTCTACCAGTACGCGCTGGTGGACCGGTCCGGCACGCATGACCTGTCGCAGCTCAGAAGCCTGCAGGACTGGTTCCTGAAGTTCGAGCTGCAGTCCGTCCCGGGGGTCGCGGAAGTCGCCACCGTCGGCGGTATGGTGAAGCAGTACCAGGTGGTGGTGGATCCGGATCTGATGCGCATATTTTCACTGCCCATTTCCGAAGTCAGGCGTGCGCTGGTCACGGCCAACCGTGAAACCGGCGGCTCGGTCATCGAGATGGGTGAGGCCGAGTACATGGTGCGCTCACGCGGCTACGTGCAGAGTGCCGAAGACCTGCGCCTGGTGACGCCGCTGTCGACCGGCAAGACCGGCACCCGCACCACGCTGGACATGATCGGCGAGGTGCGCACCGGTCCGCAGGCTCGCCGCGGTGTCGCCGAGCTCGACGGCGAAGGCGAGGTCGTCGGCGGTATAGTGGTGATGCGCCACGGCGAAAACGCACTGGAGACCATCGCAGCGGTAAAGGAAAAGCTCGGCGAGCTGCAATCGGCGTTACCCGACGGCGTCGAGATCATCGAAACCTACGACCGCTCCGCATTGATCTCGCGTGCGGTGAATACGTTGAGTCACCGGCTGGTGGAAGAATTCCTCGTGGTCGTGCTGGTGTGCGCGCTGTTCCTGTACCACTTCCGTTCCTCGCTGGTGATTCTGCTCAGTCTGCCGGTTGGCATCCTGGTGGCATTCCTGGTGATGAAGGCGCAGGGCATCAATGCCAATATCATGTCGCTGGGCGGGATTGCGATCGCGATCGGCGCGATGGTGGACGCTGCGATCGTGATGATCGAAAACGCCCACAAGCACCTCGAGTATGCGGTCAAGGGCGACAGCGGCCGCATCGATGCGATCAAGGATGCGGCCATCGAAGTCGGACCGCCGCTGTTTTTCTCGCTGCTGATCATCACCCTGAGTTTCCTGCCAGTGTTCACGCTGGAAGCGCAGGAAGGCCGGCTGTTCTCGCCGCTGGCCTTCACCAAGACCTACGCCATGGCCGCTGCTGCCGGGCTGTCGATCACGCTGGTGCCGGCGCTGATGGTATTCCTGATCCGCGGGCGCATCCGCCATGAGCGTGACAACCCGCTCAACCGCTGGCTGATCGACAGCTATCAGCCGCTGATCACATCGGCATTCAAACGCCCCGGGCTGACATTGGCGGCGATCCTGCTGCTGCTGGCATCGAGCCTGTGGCCGATCACGCAGCTCGGTTCCGAGTTCATGCCTGAGCTGGACGAGGGTGATCTTTTGTACATGCCAACCACCTTGCCGGGCATCTCGATCGGCAAGGCGCGCGAACTGCTGCAGCAGACCGACCGGCTGATCAAGACCGTGCCTGAAGTCGAACGGGTGTTCGGCAAGGTTGGGCGCGCCGAGACCGCCACCGATCCCGCGCCACTGACGATGATCGAGACCACAATCAAGCTCAAGCCGCGCGAGCACTGGCGCGAGGGCATGACCATGGACAGGCTCAAGGCCGAGCTGGATGAAAAAGTGCGCGTGCCCAGCCTGAACAACGCCTGGCTGATGCCGATCAAGACACGCATCGACATGCAGTCGACAGGCATCAATACACCGGTGGGCATCAAGATCGCCGGTCCCGACCTGAGGGTGATCGAGTCATTTGGCGAGGACATCGAGCGGGCACTGCGCGGCGTCGAAGGCACCGGCTCGGTGTATTCTGAACGCACCGCCAGCGCGCGCTACATCGACATCGACATCGACCGGCACGCGATGGCGCGCTATTCCACCACGGTGGTCGAAATCCAGGAAATCATCAACACCGCGGTAGGCGGCGTCAACGTGATGTGGACCACCGAGGGCCGTGAACGCTACCCGGTGAATCTGCGTTACCCCCTGCATGTGCGCGACTCGCTGGACAAGCTGCGCAACCTGCCCATCGTGCTGGAGAGCCAGGAAGAGCTGATGCTGCAAGATGTCGCCGAGGTTCGTATCATTGACGGGCCACCGATGATCCGCAGTGAGGACGCCAGGCTGAACGGGCGTGTGTACGTCACCATATCTGGTCGCGACCTGGGTACGTATATCGCCGATGCCCGCAAGGCCGTGCACGAACAGGTCGAACTGCCGTCGGGTTACACACTGACCTGGGCCGGGCAGTACGAATACATGCAGCGCGCACAGCAGCGCCTGACCTGGATCGTGCCGCTGACACTGGCGATCATTCTTGCTCTGTTGTACCTGAGTTTCCGCAGTTTTGCACAGGCGTTGATCGTGATGGCTGCGTTGCCGCTGTCGCTGGTGGGCGGTTTCTGGCTGGTCTATTTTCTGGGCTACGAGCTATCCGTAGCGGTGGCGGTGGGCTTCATAGCACTGGCCGGCATCGCGGCCGAGTTCGGTGTGGTGATGATGGTGTACCTGAACGAGGCAGTGAAGCGCCATCGCCCCGAAAATCTTCAACAATTGCGTGAGGCTGTGATTGAGGGTGCCGTGCAGCGCGTGCGCCCCAAGGCGATGACGGCGGCGGTGATATTCGCCGGCATGCTGCCGATCATGTTCGGCACCGGTGCCGGCTCAGAAGTCATGCGCCGCATCGCAGCCCCGCTGGTCGGTGGCATGGTCACGGCGCCGCTGGTATCGATGCTGCTGATCCCGGTATTGTATCTGTGGTGGAAAGGACGCGGCATCGCAAGAGAGTGAGTTATTGTTTTTGCCGCGAAGAACGCAAAGGGCGCAAAGATTTTTTTTGCAGGTGCGGCCCTTCGGCTTGGCTCAGCACAGGCTTTAGCCGCGAATTTCAGGATACTGTCATTTCGACCGAAGGGAGACTAAATCGCTTGGAGCGATTTGAACAGCCGAAGGCTGGCCCGAAGGGCAGAGGGCAGGAAGCCCGTAGTAAATCTCCCAATCTTTAGGAGATCTCTCCCTTCGGTCGAGACGACATAGTCGATTCGTGGCTGAAGCCGCTAATAGATAGCCTTCGCGCCCTTTGCGGCTAAAGAAATAAATTTATTTGGCCTGCGTCTTCTGTTGCGGTGTTGTTTTTTGCGCGGGTTTTTGCGCCAGCACCTTGTTGATTGCGGCATCGAACTGATTCAAGGGCTGGGCGCCGATCACCACAGGTCCGGAGATCACGTCACCGGTGGTTTTGCCGATGATGAAGCTCGGCGTGCCCGTCAGTCTTACTGCATTCGCATCTTTCGCTTCCTTCGCAATGGCATCCAGGTGCCGCTTGCTTTGCAGGCATGCATTGAAGGCCTCTATATCCAGATTGAGCGTCGCTGCGTGAGCGGGAAGAAAGCTCACGTTCAGCTTCTGCGGGTTCTTGAACAGGACCTCGCGCATTTCCCAGAACTTGTCCTGTTCGCCGGCGCAGTGCGCGGCCTGAGCCGCCTTGGTGGCGTCCTTGTGAAAGGCCAGCGGCAGGTTCAGCGCGACCCAGCGGACCTTGCCGGTGTCGATGTATTTCTTTTTCAGCGACGGGAACGTGTTCTTGGTGAAGCGCAGGCAGAACGGGCACTGGTAGTCGGTGAACTCGACCACGGTGACCGGGGCGTCCTTCGATCCCATGCTTTGCTTGCCTTTGGTTGAAACCTTCGCAGTGGTAGGCCTGCCCGGCCGCTGGGCAGCCCGCCCGCCCTGCTTCTCGATTTTCTCCAGTACCCGGCGGATTTCCTTGAGCTCCTTCAGAATCGCATCGGCGGTATTCTGGTCGATCGGGGCTTTACCCCCGGCAGCCGGTTCGGCGGCATATGAGAGCGTGGAACAACAGAACAGGGCCGTCAGCAGCAATAGTGTTGAAAAATTGAATAGGGATTGTTTGATGCTCTGCATGTTGGCCTGCCTGTGAAATTTAGTCGCTTAATTCTACCGGGTTTTCTATAGTTTCAAATACATCAATCTGTAATGGTTTTGATTCTATTTGGCCGGGCCCGTTAGTCAAAAAAGAAGCCCGCTGCAACAGCGGGCTTCTTACCTGTATAGCCAGGATCAGACTAGCAGGCCGGGTCCTTGCCGCAATCCTTTTTGTCACTGCAGTCGGTCTTGCCATCGAGATCATTGTCGATGCCATCGTCGCACACTTCCGGGCTGCCACCACCGCCGGTACAGGCAGCGTCACGACGGCAGTCACGGTCATCGCAGTCGACACGACCGTCGGCGTCATTGTCCAGGCCGTCATCGCAAATTTCCGGGCTGCCACCGCCACCGGTGCAGGCCGGGTCCTTGCCGCAGTCTTTCTTGTCGGCGCAATCGACCTTGTTGTCGCCGTCGTTGTCGATGCCGTCGTCACAGATTTCCGGTCCACCGGTGTTATCGCAAACAGGCGCATTGGTGCACTCGTTGTCATCGCAGTCGGCGTTGTCATCGCAGTCGTTGTCGATGATGTCATCACAGATCTCGGCTGCACCCGGGTTGATAGCGGCGTTGTTGTCGTCGCAGTCAACGGCGCCGCAACTGCCGCCTTCGATGGCGAAGCCGTCACCGTCGTTGTCGGTGCAGGCCGTGCCCGGGCAGAAATAGGTCGGATCGTAGCCGGAATCGACGAAAGCCTGGCCGTCTCCATTCAACGGACCGCCACCGCCTGGGTCGATATGGCACAGATCGCAACTAAAGCTGGTGTCACAGGTGCTGTTGACACTGTTCAGGTATGAATTCTTCGCAAGCGCCTGGCCACTCAGCAACAGGCCACAGGCTGCTAGTAATGCAACCAGCAAGTAATTAGTTTTTTTCATGTTTGGTTCTCCTCCCAATAATGCATGGTGGATGCCAATGAAACACCGGATGTGCCTTCTTTAGCATTCACCATCCTGTACACAAAGCAAGAATCACACCAAAAATTCATAAATGTTATGTTGATGTAATCACAGCAATTAAAATTCTGTTGTGATACCACAGCATGACAATGGTGTCATGCGTGTCATGTCAAAGCAGTGTTAACTGACATGATATAACTTGAGGGTTTTCGGGTACCGACGATGGTGCAGTACCGTAGCCTGGATGGAGCGAAGCGCAATCCGGGGTTTATATTAATCTCGCTAAGGCGCAAAGCCCGCAAAGGTGTTTGGGGTAACAACAAGTTAAACATTGAAGTTCTCTGCGATCTCTGCGCCTCTGCGAGAGTAAAAAGGCAAATAATCTCGCCAAGGCGCAAAGCCCGCAAAGGTTTGTTGGGTTAAAAAATTATAGCGTTTGATTTTCTCTGCGTACTCGGTGCCTCCGCGAGAGCAAACAGGTTGTATTAATCTCGCCAAGGTGCAAAGCCCGCAAAGGTTTGTTGGGTTAAAATATTATAGCTTTTGATTTTCTCTGCGTACTTGGCGCCTTTGCGAGAGTAAAAAGGTTTTCATAGTTTCTG
>CAWEEC010000107.1:0-56765 GCA_963807785.1 uncultured Gammaproteobacteria bacterium
TACTGCGCTACTTGCTGCAGGACTACTATTTTCCGCGAGCAATAAACCATTGTCTTAACCAGACCGAACAGTGTCTACGTAATCTGCCACACAATGAAGCGCCTCAATATGCACTGGTGAGAGCACAGCGCATGATAAGAAGTGCAGATGTCGAGAACCTGGTGAAGAAAAACCTGAACGAGTTTATCAACCAGTTGCAACTGGCTTTTATTGATATTAATGCCGAATTGACTTCAACCTATTTTGAAGGCAAGGAAGTGCCATTAAGCCTGTATCATACCGAGCAGCGTCAACTGGCATCCGCATGATACTCATCGTCATTAGTCAGCTTGAGCCACTCACTGCAGTTTGTTTCCAGTAGCTGCCTGATAAAGCTAATTGCCGCGGTAAGATGAATCGCCGCCTTGTCTGACAATGGCAGGCCGAGACCAAATTCATACCCTCGAATCGAGAGCAGGTAACACGGTGGCGGTGTCTGCCTGTTTACTTTTTCATACACCGAGAGTAAAGACGCCGGACTCATGGCGTGCGTGGTATAGCTGTCATCCTCTGCCGCCGTCAAAGGATAGAATTCGAAGGGTGCATTGGCCGAAACACTGGCGTCAACAAAAAGGATGCAATTGCGACGTTCCAGATCGACAGTATGTTCGATCTGTAGCTGAAAATCGGTTAGCACCTCGACATCGTCTGGTTTCTCTTTAAGCAGAAGGTCATACACTTGTGTGCCGAGTGCATCATCACCGCGTGATGGGTTTCCCCAGGTAAAAATCAGGACGGGCTTGGTAAGCTGCTGCATATTATTGGAATACTCAAGAGTTGTATGCACCGCAAAGGCGCAAAGGACGCAAAGAAATATGATTGTTTTACCGCAAAGGCGCAAAGGACGCAAAGAAATACGATTGTTCAACCGCAGAGGCGCTGAGAGTAGAATAGGTTTTGATTAAAATGCCAAACAAATTTGTTGCATCAGATGAATCATTGAAGACAGACATTATCTACAACTGTGGCGGTTAATATAAATATAAACTTTGTGTACTTTGCGGCTTTGCGGTGAAAAAATATTTTACCTGTCAACCATAAGTACGTTCAATCTGACCGGAAGCGCGTTTTTCAATGCGGTCGACTAGTTCGTCTTTTTCATTGAGCAGGCTGATTTCCAGTGGCATCTTGCCCATGGCGTGTGTCGCACAGGACAGGCAAGGATCGTAGGCACGGATTGCGACTTCGATCTGGTTGAGCAAGGGCTCGGTCAGCTGGTTGCCGTCGAGGTAGTGACTGGCCACCTGGCGGATCGATTCGTTCATCGCCTGGTTATTATTGGTGGTCGATACGATTAGGTTAGCCTTGTTGACGATACCATCGTCGTCGATTTCATAATGGTGGAACAGGGTGCCGCGCGGGGCTTCGATAACACCAATGCCACAGCTTTGCATGTGCCCTTTATTTATCAGCTCGCTACCGGATATGTCTGCATCATGCAGCAGCTCCTTTATGGACTCGGCACAGTAAAGCAGTTCAACCAGGCGGGCCCAGTGATAGGCGAGCGACGACTGCACTGGCTTGCCATTGCCGATGTTCTTGAATTCAACGCGCTCCTGTTCCGCTAGCGGTGTTGAAAAGAAATCGCAGTTATTCACGCGCGCCAGGGGTCCGACGCGGTACCAGCCATGTTCCGAGCCGATGGCATCGATGAACGGGAACTTCATATAGCTCCAGTTCTTCACGCCTTCCTTGAGAAAGTCTGCATAGCGGGTGTAATCGGCGTGATCGAAAATAATGTTGCCGTCCTTGTCGGTAGCACGCAAACCGCCATGGTAGATATCAAAGCCACCATCGTCGGCAACCATGCTGAGCATGTTGCTGTCGATGGTGGCGAAAGCCATGTGATAATCAAGCTGCTCAAAGAAGATACGCTTGATCAGTGTGACGGCATCAACGCTCCAGCTGATGATCTGCTCGATGTCTTTCAACAGGTAAGCAATTTCTTCGCGATCGAGCGACTTGTTGACGCCACCTGGAATCGCGCCGGTGCCGTGAATGCGTTTGCCCGCGGTGAGACGGATCACCTCCTGGCCATACTTGCGCAACAGCACCCCCTGTTTTGCGATTTCGGGATGATCCTCGATGACGCCGACAATATTGCGATGCCGCACTTCATCATCAAAACCGAACAGCAGGTCGGGCGAGCACAGGTGAAAGAAATGCAAGGCGTGTGACTGCAGGGTCTGGCCATAGTGCATCAGGCGTCGTATCTTTTCTGCCGTGGGCGTGAGCTGTTGTGCGCCGACCAGCATGTCGGTCGCCTTGGCAGCGGCGAGGTGATGGCTCACCGGGCAGATACCGCACAGGCGTTGCACCAGTACCGGCAGTTCCCAGTAGGGGCGGCCCTGGATGAATTTCTCGAAACCGCGAAACTCGACGATATGCAGGCGCGCCTGCTTGATGTGCTTGTTTTCATCCTGCAACAGTGTCACCTTGCCGTGTCCTTCGACACGGGTAAGCGGCTCGATCACGATGCGTTCAAGCTGTTCCGGGTTATTCGCAGTTTCAAGCTCACTAGACATTCATGTTCCTCAATACAACATATGAAAATTTTGTTTTTCCCGCGAAAGCGGGAATCCAGTAGTTTGAAGCATCGATTGATGGAAAAACACTGGATACCTGTTTTCGCAGGTATGATGATCTGGTCGACATCCATGCTTGTACACAGTGACCTGTCTTAGTGCGGCTAGTCATAATGTATCTGTTCATATGGAAAACTGATCGGTTTGCCTTCGATCAGTTCCGTGAGGAATGTCCATATGGTATCGCCGGATGGCGGGCAGCCGGGCAGAAAGTAATCGATTTTAACGACTTCGTGAATCGGGTGAACCTTGTTCAACAACATGGGTATCTCCGTGTCGCTGGGAATCATCGGATTGTCGACACCAACGCCATCGACATAGGATTCTTCAAGGCATTCTTTGAGTGTGAAACTGTTGCGCATGGCGGGTATGCCACCGTTAACTGCACAGGCGCCGAATGCGACCAGGATGTTGCAGTGTTTGCGAAATTCCAGCAGCACTTCGACATTCTCTGCGTTGGCAACACCGCCTTCAATAATGCCGATATCGCAGTCACCGACTGTCTTGATGTCGGTAATCGGCGAGCGATCGAATTCCACCAGCTTCACCAGCTCAAGAATACGTTCATCGATATCGAGCAAAGACATGTGGCATCCGAAACAGCCGCATAACGATGCAGTGGCGACCTTTATCTTATCAGCCATGGCTATAGCTCCTCGTCCTGTTCGTATGCGGCAACATCGCCAACAACACTGATTGGCTGTTTGTCATAGAGGCGATCACCGATGGGTTGCTCGTAACCCCGGTGTTTGGGCAAAATGGCACCGACAGGGCACACATGTGCCGCCTTGTCAGTTGCAGCAAAAGTACTGTCACCGAGTTTACCGCTGGCCGAGTTGACCACCAGGTGGCTATTGATACCACGGCCGTCAATCGCAAAAACATTCTTGTGATCAAACTCACGGCTGGCACGTACGCACAGTTCGCACAATATACAGCGGTTGTAATCAATCGCCGTATCCGGATGCGATGCATCAACAGAGCGCTGTGGAAAAAAGTGGGTGAAATGCGGTGCTAGCATGTTGGTGTAATAGGCTACTGCCTGCAACTGGCAGGCGCCGCTTTTCTCGCAGCCCGGGCATACATGGTTGCCTTCAACGAACAGCATTTGCAGTAATGCCCGGCGTTGACTCATGATCTCTTCTGATGAGTTATCAACCTGTGAATTTTCCACAGCCGGTTGCGTACAGGCAGAGATCTGCCGGCCATCGACAGTAACGATACAGACACGGCAACTGCCATGCGGGGTAAATTCCGGGTTATGGCATAAATGCGGAATATATTCTCCCGCCCGTAGTGCTGCGTCCATAATGGTATCGCCTTCTTCAAAGGCGATGGTTTTGCCGTCGAGTTTAAACGTTTTGCCAGCGCTCATGATTCTGTCCTGATGTGCGCACCTGCATCATCACGCCCGGTTATATCGCGCGCATCCTGCAAGGCCGCATCGAGGTCAAAGGCGGGTTCATAACTGGTATGTTTCAGGTGTTTTTCATAGATATGTGGAAATTTACTCAGTGTATCCAGTACCGGGTTTGGTGCGGTTGTGCCCAGGCCACAATGACTGGATGCGCGCATCAACATACCGATATTCAACATCTCATCCAGGTCATACTTGCCGGCGTCGCCTGCGTGCACCTTGTCAACCAGGTCTTGCATTAATGAGGCGCCGACACGGCAAGGTGTGCAGAATCCGCAGCTTTCGTGGACGAAGAAGTGGGCAAAGTTCTGCACCATGTCGAGCAGATCGCGTTGCTGGTTGAATACCATGAAGGATCCGCCGGTGGACACATCTTCAAACGCAATCCGGCGGTCGAATTCTTCTGCCGGTATGGTCAGGCCAGCAGCACCCGCCACCTGTACGGCCTGGGTATCGGTAGCACCGCAGTCCTGCAGGATGTGCTGTATCGACACACCAAACGGATATTCATAAATGCCGGGGCGTTCGCAATCGCCACTGATGCTGAGCAGCTTGGTGCCGGTAGATTCTTCGGTTCCGACCGAACGGAACCAGTCAGCACCGTGAATAGCAATCAGTGCAGCGGCGATGAATGTTTCGACGTTATTAACCACGGTTGGTTTGTTCAGGTAACCGTGCGTGACCGGGAAGGGTGGGCGTATGCGTGGTATGCCGCGTTTGCCTTCGAGTGATTCAATCAGTGAGGACTCTTCGCCACAGATGTAGGCGCCTGCACCCATGTGAATCTCGATATCAAAGTCATAGCCATGCTTGCCGAGTATGTTATTGCCGAGCAAACCAGCCTCACGCCGCTGCTGCAGTACCTGTTCAAGTGGTGCGCGCAGGTAGCGGTATTCACCACGCAGGTAAAGGTATCCTCTGGTTGCGCCAATCACACCGGCACATAGCGTCATACCCTCGAATACCTTGTCGGCATAGGTGTTCAGCAGTACGCGGTCCTTGAACGTGCCAGGCTCACCTTCATCAGCATTACACACCACGTAATGCTGTTCTGCTTCAGCCTGTTTACAGAAACGCCATTTCATGCCGGTTTTGAATCCGGCGCCGCCGCGTCCACGCAGTCCGGATGATTCGATTTGTTGAAGAATACTATCGTCGCCCTGTTTTATCAGCGATCGCAGGGCATCACCCTCTATGCTGTCATCTGACAGCAGGATATCGCGTCGTTCGATATTGTCTTCAGCCCGGAAAAATTCTGCCGGCCATTGCTCGATGGCTGTTTCCGCTTCAACCAGCTTGACGATGTCTTCGATCCTGTGCTCATCCAGGCGGGTAACTGCCCAGCCATTCACCAGCAAGGCGGGGCCCTGGTCGCACAGGCCGGTGCATGAAGTGGTGTCGACAGTGACACGTCCATCTTCACGGGGCAGACCAGGCGTAATGCCGAGCCTTTCACACAACAAGTCAAGCAACTTGCGGCTACCCAGCATGTGGTCAGTGATGCTGTCGCTTACCAGGATATCGTAGCTGCCGCGCGGGGTTTCATGCAGGAAGGAATAAAAGCCGATGACACCGTGAATATGGGTTTCGGTTAGCGACAGCTTCTCAGCCAGAAGTTCAACGGCACGAGGTGGAATAGAGGAATATTGATATTGAATTGCGTAAAGACACTGCAGTAAATAACTCGCCTGGTTATTTACCGAAGCTGTGATATCAGAAATATATTGATCAATGCTCATGCATCAAATTCCGCTTGATTATAAATCAGCAGCATGGTTATCAGCTCGCTGGGTTGGTTGTTATTCTGATTATATGTACTCGATGTATTAACCGACGAAATACTAACAGCATTGCTGCAAAAATCGAGCCTGAATATATATTACAGCGCTGATGGGCTTTGTGGGTGTTGACTGAGGTCAATAATGAACTGAAATAGTGCATCAGTTATAACTGCGCACTAAGATAGTTCGATCTGTCGCTACTTTGTATATTAGCTTGCGCGAATATAAGACAGGATTAATAAGTAGATTTTTCGGGCAGACCATTTTTCTTATATTAATATTCCACTACGACATCATCCCAACTTATTGAATATATGCGAGTATATTACGCAGTTTATGTGTGTTCCTGATGTTGGGTGTTATCGACGACTGCCTGCAGGTTGACCGTGCTGCGTTTTTCCCAGTGAAACGGAGGTAATTGTGAAAATGCCTTTTTCAATGCCTCGTTCCAGGCCTGCTTGATCTCGTGCAGATAGCTATCGTCTTCTTCCAGCTTGATGTAATGGTCGGTCTGAAACGAGTCCTTTTGGTACACCAGCACTTCGATCGGAGGCGCCACGGTGGCATTAGATTTAATGGTGGAATCCATGGAGACGATCGCACAGCGAGCTGCATCTTCGAGCGATGTTTCCCGGGTCAGAATACGGTCCAGAATCGGTTTGCCATACTTGCTTTCGCCTACCTGCAGGAACGGGGTTTCATCGGATTCACTGATGAAATTACCTGCTGAATACATCAGGTACATGGCAGATGACGTACCCCTGATCTGACCACCGAAAATTAGCGTTACCGTCGCATCGATACCGGCTGCAGCGGTGGTGGCCTTGGCCTGATCCACTTGTTCACGGCTAACCTGGCTGATATATCGAGCAGCCTCAACCATCTTCTTGCAGTTTTTCAGACTCTGCTTGTCCGGCTCATCCATGTCCTGTTCGATTCGGCTCAATATTGCCTGCGTGGTTGCAAGGTTGCCGGCAGCAAGTATCACAAACACGCGATCATCACCTGGACTGAACACATGCATCTTGCTGTGACTGGACAACATATCCGGACCCGCGTTGGTACGCGAGTCAGAACAGAACACCAGGCCACCCTGTGTTGAAATTGCCAGACAGTAGGTCATTTCAGGTCCGATCAATGATGAATAAGAAGGTCATTTTAGTTGATTTCGAGTTAGCCTGATATGTCAAAAATACTTGAGTCAGTTTCTATTAGCCCGACCTAGTCTGCTAATGAATTTATCACCAGCGTATTTCGGCTGGATCATACGGTGATCAGGCACCCGTATCGGCCACAATCAGCATTTCGGTTATAAGCTGACGCACATGGCACGGCGTTCAGGATTGTTTGAAATAGGTGTTACTGATAACAGTATGAAGGTCAGCCAGGCCCAGTTGCAGTTCATCGATGAAACTGTGTAATTCTTCCTGTTTCAGAATAGCCTGGTCAGCGCGCAATACTTTTTTACCCACCTCGTTCAGAAGATTAATGGCATCATCGTTACGTTTCAGATTTTTTAGACACGATTTGACTTCGAGCAGGGCATGGAAAAATGATCGTGGAAACTGTTTGTCTTTGAGCAGGAACTTGAGCACAAATGGACGACTCACACGATCCTGCATGGTGCGCCGATACATCTGATAGCCGGTCAAAGACTTGAGTACACTCATCCACTGGATGTTTTCGAATGGTGTCATAGCTTCGTGTTGCGGTAACAAGTCCGCAGAGCGTACATCTATAATTCGCGTGGTCATGTCGGCACGTTCCAGGTTGCGACCCATTTTTAAAAAGTCATAACCCATATCGTGCAACATGGTGCCCGCCAGCAGTCCGGTAATGGTTTGTGCACCTAGTATGATGTTTTGTAGATAATCAAATCGGCCCTTTCTGTAATAGCCGCTTTGCGCGGTTGATTTTGCGGTGTGGAATAATTCATTGATGCGTTCCCAGGCTTCACGGGGAATAATGTCGCGTATAATCCGGGCATTCTCTCGCGCCAGACGTAGCGAGTTGTATATGGAAATCGGATTGTCGGGATCGGATATTAAAAATTTAAGTACCGCACGCTCGTCATAATCCTTGTGATGTTCCAGGTAGTTCTGTTCACAGCCCAGTATTTCAACGATTGGCTGCCATCCTAGCTGACCGGTTTTGGGCAGATCCAGCAGCAGATTGGTGTTCACCATAATCAGACGTGCAGTATTTTCTGCGCGCTCGATATACCTTGCCATCCAGTATGTATTCTCGGCAACACGTGACAACATACTATAGTCCCTCGTCATCCACGACCCAGGTATCCTTGCTGCCGCCACCCTGGGATGAGTTCACTACGGTCGATCCCTTGCGCAAGGCCACGCGTGTCAAACCACCCGTTGTTACCTGGATTGAGTCAGGGCTGGTCAATATAAACGGACGCAGATCGAGATGTCGCGGTTCAACGCGATTTCCAATTAGTGTCGGGGCGGTCGAAAGCGTCAGCAACGGCTGACCTATGTAGTTACGCGGATCTTTTCTGATTAGTTTTATAAAGTGTGCACGTTCTTTTTGCGTTGCCTGTGGTCCGATCAACATACCATAACCGCCTGATTCATTGGCCGGCTTGACAACCAGCTCGGCTATGTGTTCCAGCACGTATTCCCTGTCTTGCTTGTTGATACACTTGTAGGTTGGAACATTCGCAATTTGCGCTTCCTCGTCGAGATAATAACGTATGATCTCGGCAACGTAGGAATACACCACCTTGTCATCTGCAACACCGGAGCCTGGCGCATTAGCCAGAGCCACATTCCCCGCTTTCCATGCGCGTATCAGGCCGGCAACGCCCAGGGTGGAATCCGGATTAAATACTTCCGGATCCAGGAACATGTCATCGACGCGGCGATAGATCACATCAACACGCGATAATCCATCGACCGTGCGCATATAAACGCAGTTATCCTTATCGACCAGAAGATCACGGCCTTCAACCAGTTCTGCACCCATTTGCTGGGCAAGATAGGAGTGTTCGAAATAAGCCGAGTTATAAATGCCTGGAGTTAATACTACAATTTCCGGTTGCTCGATCTTGCGCGGCGACATTGCTGCCAGCATGTCATAAAGCTGTGATGGATAATCATCGACCGGTAAAATGTTCTGATTTTCAAACAGGTCTGAAAAAACACGTTTCATCACCAGGCGGTTTTCCAGCATGTACGAGACGCCGGAAGGTACGCGCAGGTTATCTTCCAGAACATACATGGTGCCATCCTTGTCACGTACAAGATCAGAGCCGCAAATGTGCGCCCAGATTCGACCGGGTGGATCGATGCCAATACATTGTTTACGAAAATTGACTGAATTTTTTAATAAACCGGCAGGGAACACGCCGTCCTTGACGATCTGTTGATCATGATACAAATCATCAATAAAACGGTTGAGGGCAAGTACACGCTGCTTCAGGCCTTTCTCGATTTGGGTCCATTCAGATTTGGCAATGATGCGTGGAATAATGTCGAATGGCCAGGCACGATCGATAGAGCCTTCTTCTTCGGTGTACACGGTAAACGTGACACCCATGACATGAATGGCCATGTCTGCTGCGGATTTGTATTCCTCGATTTCCCTGTCACTGAGGTTGCGCAAGTAACTGCATAACGCTGCAGCAGCCGGCCGGGGTTTGCCAGTGACACGAATGAGTTCATCATAAAATCCTTTTACCTTGTAACTACCCCAGCGAATTGCCATCTTTTACAAGCTACCGTATGTCACGATTGAATGCTGTACATTATCTGAACGCATTTAATAAGTAAATTTATTTACCTCGAAACGGTAACGTTGCTGAGATTAATATCTGTGAATGGATTTTCATATTCCTACAACAGCAATTGATGCAGATAAATTGATGGTTAGCATCTGTTCATTGACTGTTAATGCATCGCTTGAGTTAACTGTCCGTCACCTGGATTTCCAGGGTGAAATCGAGTTGACTGGTGGCCATATTGCCATGAAAACTGCCGGTGACCGGCATGGTGTCTTTCGGGTGGGCTGCGGCGGCGATGGTGACGTGGGTATCGGCGACTGCCTCACCATGGGTGGGATCGAAACCGCGCCAGCCGGCGCCCGGCAGATAGACCTCCGGCCAGGCGTGCAGATAGCGCTGCAGTTGTGTCGTGTCACCTTGCTGATAGCCGCTGGCAAAACGAGCGGGAATCCCTTCGGCGCGACAGCAGTCGACAAACAATACCGACAGATCACGGCATGCACCCTGACGCGACTGCAGTGTGTGTGCCGGGTTTTGTGGTTCGCCGGTATCACGAATGATGTGAATGAAGTCGCTGTACAGCTCCTGGTTCAGCCTTTCAAGAAAGCCCAGTGTATTGCTGTTGACTGCCAGGCTGAGCTCGGCAGCATAGGCCGTGACTGCATCATCCGCATTGATACGTTCCAGGTAGGCGCGCGCACAAGCGAGGTCCTGTGTGTGTGTTATTGGCAGCACCTCGGTTCCGGGTGACAGAATATAATCGAATGCATTGCTGCGCGAGGTTTCGATCTGCATGTGCACATCGACTTGCAGGCTGTCAGTTTCTCCATCGAACCACACCTGTGTAACCCGGTTCCCTTCAAGGTCCAGATGATCGTTGCGCCCGGCGGGTATCGGTGTAATGCTGATCTGGTTGTCAATAACACGTTGCGCACCGTCATCGCGAGGGTGGAAACGCAACTGTTGCGGGTAGAGCCGTACCGGGCTTGAATATCGATAAATGGTTTGATGGCGGATGTTGAAGTGCATTTGTGTCAGTCTCAGGTGTTATTGCAGCAGCGTTCAGTCCATCAGTCAGGTATCGTCGCTGTGGACAAGTTCTACAGACACCGTCTGTGATGTTGGATAGACCAGGGGGCCGAACTGATTGTAGATCGCAACATCAGCGGCATCACGGCCATAACCCACAGACACGTATCCGCCAACGGGCTCGGCCTGGGTCGGGTCGAAAGTATACCAGCGCCCACCGACGTAGGCTTCGAACCAGGCGTGCAGGTCCATTGGTTGCAGGCCATACAGATAGCCAACCACCATGCGCGCAGGGATGCTGAGGCTGCGGCACAAAGCGATACCAAGGTGTGCCATGTCCCGGCAGACACCGATATGACTGTTATTGACCTCCACCGCGGAAACCGGAATGTCACTGCTGTCAGCGTTGTAACTGATGTTGTCACGAACCCATGTAACGATAGTTGCGACCTGGTCGTAGCCCGGTAATTGACCCGCCGTGATTTCGGTCGCCATCTGGCCAAAGCGGTCCGATTCACAGTAGCGACTGGGCAGCAGGTAGCTGAGCACGGCATCGGGTAGATACTGGATCTCGACAAACGCTGCTCCGGGCGCCAGGTCAATAAAGTCAGCGGTATTCACTTCAGCAGCCGTGTGCACCTTGAATTCACCGGCAGGTGCAATCAGGCGCTGACAAAGGTTGCCGTAGTTATCGGTGAATTCAAATACGGGTACCGATGGCACCAGCCGGTATTCCTCGCGCGCAACCCATTGCTGGGCACCGCTGCGTGGTCGCAGCATCAGCACAAACGGCATCGGAATACTGATATCAAAAACTATATTACAGCTCGTCTGCAACAACATGGATTAAATTCCATTTATAAGAGGATCCAAGTGTATCACTGAATACATTCACTGGAGCTTACGATCATTTTATAGCCGAAGTCACTGTCTGTATATGTAATGTTGCAAATCAACCGGATTATTTCAGGCAGTAACGAATAGCCGGATGGTTATTGTTATAATGATTGTTCACAGACCTTAACAAGGAAAGAGCGATGCGTAAAAAGTGGATACTGTTTTCCTTGTCAGCAGTTATTTTACTGCCAATCGTATTACTCGCTGTCGTTGTAATCTACCTCGGCACAGCTGACCTCAGTCAGCACCGTGACTTGATTGCGCAGCAGATCAGCAAGGTATCGGGGCGGCGTTTCAGCCTCAACGGCGAATTCGACCTCAACATATCGATGACGCCTTCCGTGTTGATTACCAAGCTGTCGTTTGCCAATGCGTCGTGGGCGTCGCAGCCTGAGATGTTAACGGTCGAGCGCGTAGAAGCCGAGATCGAGCTGTTGCCTTTGATACGTGGCGATATTCACATCCCGCATTTCCATCTGCAAGGCGTCAAGACAATCGTAGAAACCGACAGTCGCGGTACCAGCAACTGGGTATTAACTGAGCCGGATGCTGAACATGTTGATACCCCGCGCGCAGACAAGGGCGCTGGCTTTAAGTTGCCCTGGGTCGGCGATATGCAGATCAGCAAGGTTGAACTGGTTTATCAGGATGGCCAAAGCGGACAAACTGTTAGTGCAAAACTCGATCATGCAACCATCGGATCCACAGATCCGAACTCACCGTTGGTTCTCTATGTTATCGGTTCGGTAGACAACAAACCGGTCGAGATCAATGGCCAGCTGATACTGCCAATGGACCTGAAAGGCGACAGCGTGGATGTGCCCATCGAGTTGCACGCCAGGGCACTGGGCGTGAAAGTCGATGCGACCGGTCGCTTGACCGGTGACATAGCGGCGCCTGCCATCGACCTGGCGGTCAAGGCCAACGCCGCCAGCCTGAAACAGTTGCGGCAGGTGTTTGGTGAAGTTGTACCCGAGGTCGAACCCGTCAAGCTGGTTGTTGATATCAAGGGTGATCAGGGCCAGCCGGTGCTATTCAAACTCAATGCCATCGCCGGTAAAGGTAAACTTGATTCAAAGCTGACACTGCGGCGAGACGGGGCAAGGCCGCATATCGAAGGCAATGTTGCAATCAGTGATATCGATGTGGCACGACTGTGGGCGCCGATGTTTGCCGACGGGCCCGGCAAGGAAGCGGTGAAAAAGCCGGACACTCCGCCAACGGCAGCATCACAGGGTCTTGACCAACCGATACCGCTTGACTGGCTGCAAACCTTCGATGCCAATGTTTCGTTATCCGTGAATAATATCAAGCTGCCACAGGCACATATTAAAAGCCTGCAAAGCCGGTTTATTATCAATGATCGCCGTCTCAACATAGACGGGTTTGATCTCGCAACCAACGCCGGTGCTGTAATGGCCGGGCTGGTGCTTGACGCCAGGGGCAAGCAAGCAAGGTTGCAGCTTGACTTCGATACCACCGAGATTGAGCTTGCAAAGATACCTCCGCTTGCAGACAACAAACACTATTCCGGCAGCAAGGCAAAAGCAGCCGCATCGCTGGTTGCAAACGGTAACTCGGTTGCAAGTCTGATCGAGACTTTCCAGGGCAGTGCACAGCTGGATTACGACAATCCAAAACACCAGGAAAAACTTTCACTCAAGTTGCAGCGAAACAACGGGAAGAAAACCGCCAGCAACAAGCGGCTCGACATCACAGCAGACGGGCTGCTCGATGGCCAGGCGATCGAGTTGCGCGGCAGTATCGTTCCACCCACTGGTTTGCTGACAAAAAGCAAACCCTACCGGATCGATCTGGCAGTGCAGGCTTATGGTGTCAGCAGCAAGATAAACGGCACCGCTACCGATCCTTTCTCCATGCAGGGTTTCGATCTTGTTATCGAGGCCAATGCGGCTGATCTGACTGGACTGCGCCTGGTGTTAGGACAAGACGTACCAGCGGTTGGCACAACAAAACTGAACACGCGCCTTAAATTTCATCAGCAGAAACTGCAGTTATCCGATTTGCAACTCGTGCTTGGCGATGCTCGTATTGATGGCTGGCTGAAGCTGGATGTATCGACAGCCATACCCGATGTGCAGACAGAACTGGCTTTCGCCGACTTCAACCTCGACACCCTGCTGTCTACAGAACAGAAAGTGGCAAAACCACAAACAAAGGCGGTAGCTAAAAAACCGGGTGACGGCAAACTGTTCTCCGATGAACCACTGCCGTTTGATCAACTATCGCGTGCCAACGTCGGGGCGACACTGCGGGTCACTAACCTGGTGACAAACAACGCACGTTTAAAGCAAGCCGGAATCAGGATTGACATGGCCGCAGGAAAACTCTCTGTTTCCGTGCTCAAGTTTTCCCCGGCAAGAGGCGAACTGATTGGCGACTTTGTGGTTGATGCCAGCGTTAAAGGCGCGCCGAAGGTTCGCATCAAACTCAAGGCGCCGCATATCGAACTCGGCGAAATTATAGTGGCAAAGGATGGTACCCCCGCGGTTGAAGGTCCGCTGGCGACCGATATTTCGCTGCAGGCACAGGGAAACAGCCTGGCACAACTGATGGCAAGCTTGAACGGAAATGTTAACTTGCTGGCGGAGCAGGGCAGTGCTGATGCGAAAGCGCTGGATATGTTCGTCGGCGGCCTGAGTGCGATCGTCGGCACGATATTCACTGAGCAGTCATCGAAAACCAAAATCAATTGCGCAATCTGCGACCTCAAGATCGATAACGGCATGGTCACGCCCCAGCTTGCAGTACTCGACACCCAGTACTCCACGGTATTTATCGAAGGTCAGGTGGACCTGAAAAATGAACAGCTTAACATCAAGGTTTCACCGCAGGCCAAGGGTGTCACCCTGAGCGTGGCATTCCCGGTGCGTGTGCAGGGCAAACTCAGCAAGCCGGGGGTGGAAGTCGAGAAAACCGGCGCGCTGCTGAAGACGGGTGAGCTCTGGGCAAACGTGGTTTATCCGCCCTCCATGTTGTTGAAATTTTCTGATCTTGGCGGTGGCAAGCAGAATCCCTGTGTTTCCATGGTGGCTGAAAAAAGCGCTATTCCCTTCATCGATGATGTTGGCAAAGTCGTGGGCGGTGCCGTCAAGGGTGTCGGAGGCGCCGTTAAAGGTGTTGGTGGTGCCGTTGAAGATGTCGGCAAAGGTGTTGGCGGTGCCATTGAAGATGTCGGCAAAGGTGTTGGCGGTGCCGTTAAAGGTCTGGGCTCGGGTCTCGGTCTCGACAAGCTTGTTGATGCAGTAAAGGAAGGAGATGATTCAACAGCACCCGCTGACAGCGCTGTTGATGAAGAAGACGATTTTGATATGGACTTCTGAAAAAGCACCCGGTTTCATTCCTGTTTAAGTCCTGCGGGCCTTTATAAAAATACGTATCTATACTCTCGCCAAGACGCAAAGGGCGCAAAGATATAATACGTTAAATAATCCATCTAATTAAAAAAGTTATCTTCTCTGCGCCTCTACGGTAAAACATTGCATTTCTTCGCGTCCTTTGCGCCTTTGCGAGATAACATGCGATAAAGTATCTGCACAAGGATCTGTTGATGAAAACCCTGTTTATTTGCAGGCCTAGTGATTCAATGATCAGCGATTCAGGGAGTCAGTGTCTGCAGGTATTGTTTGGCATCATCCAGCACAGCGGAGCCCGTTTCAGTATCCACCAGTTTTTGTAGCAGCTTGCGAGCCTTGTCTCGGTTACCGTATTCAGCCAGTGCCACCGCGTAGTGATACTGGATTTCAATGTTGTCGGGCAACAGCGCCTTGGCATCGCGTAACAGCGGCAAGCCACGTTCCGCGTTTTTCTCCTGTACCAGTATCCAGCCCAGGGTATCCTTGATGGCGGCGTTGTCGGGGTCGAGTTGGTACGCTTTTTCTGCGGTGGTTACAGCCTTTGGATCTTTATTTGCCTGGTAGGCCAGTGCCAGGTTATTGAGGATATCGGCATCATCCGGTTTCTGGCTATTGAGCGTTTCATATTGCCTGATCGCCTCGGTCGTTTTTCCGCTGCTCTGGTACTCGGTGGCAAGCAATAAGCGGACTGCTGTATCATCCGGATGCGTTTGCAGCCAGTCCAGCAAAATGCGTTCTGGTCCGGGAAGTGCCGCGCGCCTTGATGCCGTGTAGAGTTTTACCGTCAGTGCGGTAGACGAAGATATGTCTCTCGCCGCCGTGTAGACCTCAACTGCCCTGGTGTGATTGCCGGCCATCATCTGCAAATCGCCTTCGAGTGCCATCGCGTTGAGCCGGTTTTTACTTGAAGCCTGTTGCTGTTGGGCAATATCAAGTGCTTTCTGGGTATTGCCCTGTTTCATTTCGATCAGGGCCAGCATGGATGCGGCCTGGAAATTGTCCGTAGATAAGGTCTGTAGTTTACGCAACGTTTCTTTTGCAGCATTAAGGTCTTTTGCGCTCACCTGTGATCGTGCCAGGTTCATCAGGATCGTGTCTGAATCGGGTTGCAGCTTCAGGGCCCGGTGTAAGCTGTCTATCGCACCGATATGATCACCCAGCCTGTTCTGAATTACGCTGTACGTGTTCCATACATCGGCACGCCCGGGAGCAATCTTGGTGGCCTCGATACTGGCTTCTTTGGCCTGGTTGATTTTTCCCTGGTCAAGATAGTATTTAACCAGCACCAGCCTCGGTTGCAGTGCCTGATCGGAGGCTTTACGTGCACGCTCCAGCCAGCTGATTGCTGTTTCCTTTTCACCCTTTTGTGCGCCGATGTTTGCCAGTGCATACATCGCGTCTGCATCATCGGGTTTCATGCTCAATTGGCGTTCGAGCAATTGCTCGGCACGCACATAATTTTTCTGCTGGAATTCCAGCCGCGCCAGTGTCATCAGCATCTGGTTATTGGTTGGCTGCAGGGATAACGCCTTTTCAAATCGTTCACGTGCCGCATCCGGTTTTCCCATGCGCGTCAGCACCACACCACTGTGACCGAGCACGTCGGTATCATTCGGATGCTTCAAAAGATAGTCATCGACGTATGCGAGTGCCGAGTCATAATCCTGCTTGTTTGCCCATGCCAGCAGCAATAACTGTTCACGCTTGTCAAACCTGTTTTCGGTTGGCGGCAATGCCTGCAGTATACGAATGGCTTCATCGGGTTCAGCGTTTGACAGGTATGTGGATGCCAGTTGAAGTTTTAAATCCGTATTCTCCGGATCTTGCTGCAGTGCTCGTTGTAAAAAGGGAATGCTGGCATCGGGCTTGCCTGCATCGCGCATGGCACCGCTGGCAAACAGCAGCAGTTGCAGGTTGTTCGGGTCCTGCTGCAACAGGGGCGAAACCAGTTCGTAGGCCTGTTCCGGTTGCTGCAGTTTGAGCTGGGTTGCAGCGAGTAATTTGCGCGCGTTGTAGTTATCCGGATGACGCGCAACATATGCCGATAAGGCAAGATTTCCGCGTTCCAGGTTACCCAGCGCGTAGTTGATGGCGCCCTCGAGTAATAGTGCCGGGTCATAGTCCGGTGCGGCTGAGCGCGTCACCTGGATGTGTTCGATGGCGCTGTCAAACTGACCACTCTCGTAGGCAATATGGGCACGCAGGTAATGCACCATCGGATGGCTTGAATTGGTACCTGCCAGCTCGTCCACCACCCTGGTTGCCGCGTCCATTTTTTCCTGGTCGATCAATACCTGCACCAGATAGACACGGGTCTGTATCGGTTGCAAAAAGGTAAAACCACTGGCGCTGGCGATGGCGCGTCTGAATGCCTGTTCTGCAGATTCGTACTGACTCTGGAGATAGGCAAGCCTGCCTTTGATGATCCAGGCTTCCATGTTAGCAGCGTCTAGCGCCAGCGCCTGTTCAACCTGTTGCCCGGCCTCTGCAAAGTTACCGTTTTGCAGGTTGATCAATGCCTGGCCGGCGAGCGCAGCCGCATTGTTTGCATCCGCTGCGCGCGCCTGTCCAAAGTTTTGCTCGGCCTGTTCAAGCTCATTGTTATAAAAATAGGCATAGGCGCGCAGTATCAGTAAATCCGCCCTGATCTGGGCAGGTTCATTGTCTTCAACTGCAATGTTATCGATGACCCAGTCATAATTCTGTTGCAACAGGAAAGCTCGGCCAAGAGAAGAGCGGATATCGAGATCATCCGGGCTCAACTCCCGTGCTTTCATCAACTGGGTTTCAGCACTGGCACCATCACGCTGCAATATATAGAGTTCACTCATCAGCAGGCGGGTGTCCCGATGCTGCGGATGGTTCTGCAATACGTTCTTGAGTTCGATGATCGCGGCCTGGTAGTCACCGCTGTCACGGTAGGACTCGGCTCGTTGCAGGCCTTCCTCAGGCGTCAGCTCGGATTCACATCCGGCCAGCACAAACAGGCACAACAAAGCCGCATTCCGCAGTACCTTGCGATAATGATCATTTCTCAACATGATTGATTCCTTTTTATAACAGTGAAAACAGGTTTCGCGCTGCTCGATGCAATTGCGCATGACTGCAGTCACAAGCAGGGCCGAATAACGCTGACAGCGCGCGCCAGTCGGCAGCAGGATAACATACCACCCGATTCACAGACAGGCCTGGCCACCAGCAGCGCTACTGCAGTTTTCGAACTCAACACCCGGAACTATTCCGTGTTTCAGCAGCTGAAACCAGGCGCTTCGACTGTCACAATAATTAACACTCTGCTAGCTTAGGTATGTTATTGAATTTATAGAGATAATACATGTGTACTGGTACTGGCGTTATTGTGACCAAAAATGAACTGTTAACATTAGTTTACAAGTACAATTCATAAAAACATTTTATGTTTAATAACTTGTTGTTTTATTTGGATAAATATTATTGGCATAACTTGTGCTTACCTAAATATGAGTTTTTAATTTTTCATAGGGAGAAATATCAATGTTTACTAAAACAAAAGCACTGGGAGTAGCACTTTCGCTGTTTTCAGCCAATGCCATGGCGATCAGCGTTACGACTAGCAATGATGGTAATTTACTGGCTAATACCATTCGTCGGTGGCGGCATTACAATCTCAAACGTCAATTACTCTGGCAGCCATTGCAATCAGGTACTTTTACAGATGGCGGTGTGATCAACTGGAATCGAAGGGTATCATTCTGACATCGGGTAATGCAACGGATGCTTGAAGGCCCAATTCATCAGACATCACGCTGGTGCAAGCGTGGGAACTGCTGGCGATGCAGATCTTAATAATTTAATTCCGCAGAACCACAAAGATGCTGCGGTTCTGGAATTCGATTTTGAAACCACGGGCGGTGACCTGTTCTTCAGCTGGGTGTTTGCTTCGGAAGAATACAATGAATTCGTTAACAGTTCATTTAACGATGTGTTCGCCTTCTTCGTTGACGGGTGTGTCGAATATCGCTGAGGCACCTGACGGCCAGGTGGCCAGCATCAACACTATAAATTGTGGTAATCCATTTGTCCGGTGTGGGTCCAAACTGCGATGCATTCAACAACAATGATCCGACGAATGGTACACCAACACCTTTCGACATCGAATACGATGGTTTCACCGACGTGATAACAGCCTCGGCATTGGGTCTGGGTGCAGGTACGCATTCCATCAAGATTGCAATTGCTGATGCTAGCGATACTGCATTGGACTCAGCCGTATTTATCAAGGCCGGTTCATTCAGCGATACACCAGATGATGTTCCAGAGCCTGGCATTCTTGCCTTGCTGGGACTTGGTCTTGCAGGTATGACAGTGCTACGTCGCAGGAAACGCGCCTGATAGACAAAGCTTAAAGCTGTAACAAAAACGGGAGCTCAATGCTCCCGTTTTTTATGCCTTTCTTAAAAACATTGTTCTTCACCGCAAAGACGCAAAGGGCGCAAAGTAATACAATTGTTTCACCGCAAAGGCGCAAAGAGATATGATTGTTTTACCGCAGAGACGCAGAGCGAGACGCGGAGGCGCAGAGAAAATAACTTTGTTAATAAAGGGATTATTTAGCTCATGTGTAGGAATTTTAACATCCTGTTTTCTTGCAGAGGCGCAGAGAACGCAGTGGTAATACCTTTTTTTTTCATTAAAAATATCGTTTTTCTCTGCGTGCTCTGCGCCTCTGCGAGAGTCAATTCTTTTTACTTTGCGGGCTCTGCGCCTCTGCGAGAGTAAATTCATTTTACTTTGCGGGCTTTGCGCCTCTGCGAGAGTAAATATCTATAGCCTTTGTTTATATGGCCAATCTCGAGTGTACTGACAAACAATCATGGTCTGAGTTTGAGTTAATATGACACTGACTGTCAGATTAAATCCTGACTATTACAGCTCATGACAACTTTGCGCCCTTTGCGAGAGAACGTATATATCTTTATAAACGAGCGATCGTGCTGATCAATTGATAATGCTTACAGGAGAGAATGCCTGTGTGATTAAACTCGGTTACAGCCTGTCTATAAATAAACAAAATTATTTCTTACGCACTTTTTTTTTGCTGCTTTTTTTCGTCCTGGGCTTGTCCTTGCTGCGCACTTTCGCTTTGGGTTTGGCCTTACTCCTGGGTTCAGGTCGCTTGCCGGCTTGCCCGGGCCTGCTGTCTTTCGATAGCCGGGAGATCCTTAACTGCTGGCCGGATACCCAGACTCTTTTCAATTCATTGAAAATCTCTTTGGGCATGCCTTCGGGCAGGTCGATCAGGCTGTAATCGTCGTGAATGTTGATGCGTCCGATGTACTGGCTTTCGATGCCGGCTTCGTTGGCGATGGCGCCGACGATATTGCCGGGCTTGACGTCATGGCTGTGACCCACTTCGATGCGAAAACGTTCCATGCCTTGTTCCGGCTTGTTGTCTTTGAACTGGCCTGGTTTTCGAGGCGGGCGCTCAGCTTGTTGACGACCCTGGCCTTGCTTACGTGGTGGCCGTTCATCCCTGAAATCGCGCTCATCGGTTTTGCGTTGTGGCTTGTGCTGTAACAGAAAAGGAGACTCACCCTGTAACAGCTGAGCCAGCGCGGCGGCTATTTCCTCGGCAGGGACGTTATGTTCCTGCTGGTATTGTTCAATCATCTGATTGAAAAACCCCAGGTCTTCTGTCGCCAGGGTATCGGTTATGCGTTGTTTGAACTTGGCAATACGCTTGTCATTGATCAGCTCGGTTGAAGGCAGCTCCATGATTTCGATTTTCTGCCGGGTGGCTTTTTCAATCGCGCTCAGCAAACGCTTTTCACGTGGTGCCACGAACAGGATGGCGTCGCCCTTGCGACCGGCACGACCGGTACGGCCGATACGATGCACATAGGCTTCGGTGTCATAGGGAATATCGTAATTCACCACGTGGCTGACGCGTTCGACATCGAGGCCGCGTGCGGCAACGTCGGTGGCCACGATGATATCCAGCTTGCCGTTTTTCAAATTATTAATGGTGCGCTCGCGCAGGTTTTGTGCAATGTCACCATTGAGCGGAGCTGCTGCATAACCGCGTGCTTCCAGTTTTTCGGACAGCTCTGCCGTCGCGGTTCTGGTACGCACAAAAATCAACATGGCATCAAACGGCTCGGCCTCGAGGATGCGGGTCAGCGCATCGAGCTTATGCACGCCGCTGACCGGCCAGAAGCGCTGGCGTATGGTATCGGCCGTGGTGGTTTTCACCTTGATGGTAATTTGTGCCGGTTTATTCAAATGGCGTTCGGCAATGCGGCGGATCTGTTGCGGCATGGTGGCCGAGAACAGCGCGATCTGTCGGTCTGCCGGTGTCTGTTCGAGTATCCATTCCACGTCATCGATGAAACCCATGCGCAGCATTTCATCGGCCTCGTCCAGCACCAGGGTGGTGAGTTTAGCCAGCTTCAGGGTGCCACGACGCATATGGTCCATGACGCGCCCGGGGGTACCCACCACCACGTGCACACCGCGTTGCAGGGCACGGAGTTGTCCACGGTAATCCTGGCCGCCGTAAACCGGTAATACATGAAAACCCTTCATGTGTTTGGCGTATTTCTGAAAGGCTTCAGCCACCTGGATAGCCAGTTCACGGGTCGGTGCCAGCACCAGTACCTGCGGGTCTTTTTGCTTCAGATCTAGCCGGGATAATATCGGCAGCGCAAATGCCGCGGTCTTACCGGTGCCGGTTTGTGCCTGGCCGAACTACATCCTGCCCTGCAGCAACAATGGAATGGTTTGTGCCTGTATCGGTGAGGGCGTTTCATAGCCCACTTCATCCAGTACTGCAAGAAGGGAGTTATTCAGCGCCAGCTGATTGAACGCTGTTACTGTGTCGGTGATCATGTGAAATACCTGAAAAAGATGAAATGCGTGGAACGTCGAGGGTTAGCTGGAGGATCCTGATTGCCGCTGTCTGCCGAAGAGCTGAGTCAAAGTCAGAAGGGCTGCTTAGTTTAACGGTTTATGCGTTGTGTTGCATGCTTTATTTACAGGTATTGCTGGCCTGGTTGTCAACGATGACAGATTGTATAAACAATTAGTGATGCCAGATAATTGCTGCGAGATTTAGTGTAAATTTGCACAAACTTCGAAATGTAGCCGGGTGAAATTTCCCGCTGGGGGATGTGCACAAAATGCACGAGTCGATTGAACTGCAGATGAGCCTGTTGCTGGCCGTCGCACTGGGCGGACACCTGTTGTCCGCGGTGGTGCGCCAGCCGGCCGTGGTTGGCCAGATTCTGGCCGGTTTGATCGTCGGGCCAAGCCTGCTGGGCTGGATCACCTATACCACCTTTGTCGCCAATATCGCCCATCTCGGCGCTATCGTGCTGCTGTTCGTCGTTGGCCTCGAGTTCCGCGCCCGCGAACTGGCCGCGGTACGCCCCTTCATTATCGCAGTCGCCGGTGTGGTCGTGCCCTGGCTTGCGGGCTATCTGCTGGCCCGCTGGTTCGGCTTTGATACTGCGCGCGCCCTGCTGATCGGTGTCGCATTGAGCGCCACCAGTATCGCAATTACCGCCGATACCCTGCGCGAACTGGGCCGCTTGCAATCACCTGAAGCCCGATTAATTATCGGTGCCGCGGTGATTGATGATGTTCTGGCCTTGTTGGCATTGTCGATGACTGATCAAATGGGCAACGGTGTGATCGACACCACCGCTATCGCGCTGATGGCCATCAAGGCCTTGCTGTTCATCGGCGTCGGTGCCTGGCTGGGTCAGAAAATTCTCTCCCGGCTGTCACAACGAATCGATGCCTCGCAACTGGCACTGCGCTCGCCCGAGTTTGTGTTTGTACTGGGTATGCTGACGGCCTTTGTCTATGCGCTGGTTGCCGAATACCTGCAACTCTCGGCCATTGTCGGCGCCTTTGTCGCGGGTGTGGTGTTCGAGGGCATACACGTCAACAAAAGCCAGTCGGTACACATCGGTGCTGAATATGTGCGCGCCGCGTTTGGCGCGGTGTTCTTTGTGTCGCTTGGGGTGCTGGCTGATTTACGCACGCTGGGTACCGAAACGCTGATTTTTGCTGCAGCGTTGTCAGTGGTTGCTCTGCTGAGCAAATTTGTTGGTTGCGGTTTAACTGCTCGCATGACCGGCATTTCAACCAAAGGCAGCATGATCATCGGCGTTGGCATGGCGCCACGTGGTGAGGTCGCCATGGTCATTGCACTGCTGGCCCTCAACCGAGGTATTATCGAACAGCCGGCCTATGTTGCCATGGTGGTGATGAGCCTGGTGACGACGCTGGTTGTGCCGATATTGCTGCGTAACTGGCTGTACCGGGCATAGTACGGGTATCAAGCATGCATCTCGATCCTTTATTGCCAACACTGGTTGAGATCATCACCGTTATCCTGCTTATCGGCCTGTCGTTGCAACTGTTACGTCAGCCCCAGGTGATTGGCTATCTGCTCGCCGGTGTTGCGATTGGTCCTTTCGGCTTTGCGCTCTTGACCGATGCGGGACTGGCGTCCCGGCTGGGCAGCTTTGGTGTGGTATTACTGCTGTTCTTCGTTGGCATGGAAGTGGCGCCGCGTCAGCTGGCATCGGGGTGGCGTATTGCTATCGTTGGCACGCTGGTACAGGTTGCACTCAGTGTTGCCATGGTCGTTCCCATAGGCCTGTGGTTCGACTGGTCGCTAGAACGCATTGTGCTGCTCGGGTT
Organism: uncultured Gammaproteobacteria bacterium; assembly: GCA_963807785.1. Taxonomy (GTDB): domain Bacteria; phylum Pseudomonadota; class Gammaproteobacteria; order SZUA-229; family SZUA-229; genus JABDQW01. The sequence goes on from CAWEEC010000107.1 coordinate 23,556, forward strand.
CGTTACCAGTCTCAGTAGTACAGCGGTTATCATCAATCTGTTGCGCGACTCCGGTGAACTCAAGCACAAGGTTGGCCAGGATGTGCTGGGTATCCTGCTGGTGCAGGACCTGATTATCATACCCATGTTGATCATTATCGGCCTGCTTGGCGGTGAAACACCGGGGTGGAGTGAATTCGGCGTCCAGATGGTCGGATCAATCCTGATCGTATCATTGTTGATCTGGGTGTTATCGCGTGACACCTTTCATCTTCCCTTCGGCTATCTGGTGCGTGGCAACCATGAACTCGAGGTGTTCGCGGCTTTGTTACTCTGTCTTGGTTTATCCTTGCTGACGGGGCTGGCGTACCTGTCAACCGCGCTGGGCGCTTTTGCTGCCGGCATTCTGGTCACAGCAGCCCGAGAGACACAATGGGTGCATCATGCACTGGAACCATTCAGGGTTATTTTTGTGGCGCTGTTTTTTGTCTCCGTCGGTATTCTGGTTGATGTATCGTTTATCGCTACACATGCGATACAGGTTGTGCTGCTGGTTACGGTTGTGCTGGTCAGCAATACCTTGCTGAATGGTGTGATACTGCGTTTTCTCGGCTATCGTTGGCGGGAAAGTTTGTATGCTGGCGCAATGCTCGGCCAGATCGGTGAGTTTTCATTTGTGCTGGCAGCCGTAGGACTGACAGCAGGTATTATCAATGAGGTCGCTTACCAGTACACGATTGCGGTGATTGCGCTGTCGTTGTTAGTCAGCCCGTTCTGGATTCGTGCTGCGCGCAAGCTGCTCAAGGTTACAAGCATGATTAATGCACCGACTGGCAGTCAATATTAAACACGGTAACGATAACCATTAATGAATATCATCATGACAATCCACACACATTCAACAAGCAAGTCAAACCTTGTTGATGTCCGGTTTTTACGCAGCACAGGATAGGTCGGACATGGCTTATGACAAAGGACTGGCGCAACGCCTGCGCGAGATGTTTGCAGACAGAGAGGATGTAGTGGAAAAAAAGATGTTTGGCGGCCTTGCATTCATGCTGTCAGGAAACATGTGTTGCGGTGTCGTCGCAGAACATCTGATGGCGCGTGTGGGGCCGGAGCAGTATGAGTCGGCGCTGAAACAGCCACATGCGCGCAAAATGGATTTTACCGGTAAGCCATTGAAAGGATTCGTCTATGTCGGCTACCAGGGAATTGCTTCCGACAAGGACCTGGCGACCTGGGTACGGCGTTGTGAGACCTTTGTGTGTTCACTTGCTGCGAAATAATAGTGCGGACGAAACAAGCTGGCGCAAAGTTAGAGAAGAAGGCTCAGGTAGCGTTCATTATAGATAGCACTTTATAGACTATTTTTCCTTACAGTGCCAGCGTATAACCCACTCGGTATTACTCGGAAACTGAAAATTGAAGTACTTGCTGTACGTGTTACAAATCATGTCATCGCCAATACTGGCGGCGAGTAATACGGTGTTCGTCAACGAAATACCCGATTTCACCCAATCACAAATCCGTGGCTGGCAACATCATAACGGCTCACAGTATTGCGGTCCTGTCGCGGTATCGAATTCTTTATACTGGATGTCTGCTATGAACGGCAGCCAGGCTGACCTGGTTAAGGCGCTCGCATCCCGCAGGTACATGAATACAGATGTGAGCAGGGGCACGAAAACCACAAATTTACTCAACGGTGTGCATGCTATCGCCATCGATATGTTCGGCGCTTACCAGAGCCTGGCATATCAGGGCTGGAAACCGCACCCTGCACGATATTCCAGCGGGATTACAACACCCGATATTGACTGGATCACACAAGGTATTGCGAATGACTCGTCTGTCTGGCTGAATGTAGGCTGGTATAAGCATGACAGGGAGGCGGATTTATACTATCGCGTGGGTGGCCACTGGGTAACGCTGGTCGGCTATGATGACAATGTGCTGATCATTCATGATCCGGCACCGCGGGCGGGACTGACATTTGCCAATGAGTTTGTGCATGTGTCAGCGATCAAAAGTGGAATCCTGACCGGAAGCATTGCTGGTCTTCCGCGACCGGCAAGTGGTTATCTGTTACTGGGTAAAGGCATGCACATCAAGTCAGGCGCTGATGTCGCTATTATCGATGGTGCGGTCAGGTTCAGAAGGTAAATTAGCGGTATCAACACGAATGAATCACGAGCTAGGCTGACGAACTGCTGGAGCTGAAGCGTATCGATGCAGAAACACGCAGCCTGTTAGTAGCACAGGGAAGGCTGTACGGTGATTATGCTGAAGAAATGCAGCATATCCATTGCAGTAATGCCACCAGGCTGAACTCGATTATAGATATCCATGGCTGGCCCGGTATTGCCCTTGTTGGTATCGAAGCTTGCCGTGCCGCCTGGTTGATCGCGCAGCATGCTATCAGTACGCCGCAATTGCAAAGAAAATTTCTGCTTCATCTCGAACGCGCGGCTGAACATAATGATGTGCCAGCCAAACAGCTTGCATGGCTTGGTGACAGAATACGTTTCAATCAAGGCAGGCCACAACAGTATGGTAGCGTTCTGGACTGGGATGAAAATGGCGAGTTGTGTTGCGAAATCGAAGATGCGGCCAATCTTGATAACAGAAGAAAAGCCGTGGGATTGCCTGCGTATGCTGATGACTTAATCAAACACAGGAGAGAAGTCATGCTTGAAGGCGGCCAGCCTCCACAGGATTATGAGGACTATAGAAAAAAAGCAGAGCAATGGGCAAGCGCTGTCGGTTGGCGTTGATGTTTCAGGCGTATTTTGATCACTCGAAAATATGTAATAGTATCTAAACATGAAGTACTTTAAATGGATCATGTTACTGGGGGTTGTGCTCACCCTGGCAACATTTAAATTCTACAAGCCGTCGCGTATTCTGATTCCTGAAGTGAATGACGTGGCATGTGCAACAACCTCAATTTGTCTGGACGATATGTCTCGATTGCAGCAAGCCGAGGAGCTGATTGCACGATCTGTGCTGGAAATGGAGTACAAGCTGGGCCCACTCAAAAATTACCCCAAGGTGATTTTCTGCGCGACCCAGGCCTGTTACGAAAGTTTTGGTTTCAAGCAGGCAGCGGCTCATGCCATTGGCAGGTCAGGTATCGTCATCGGGCCCAGAGGCTGGCAGCCGCACTATGTTAAACACGAAATTATTCATTACTGGCAGGCAGAGAATATCGGTGTGTTCAGGATGTTATTCGAGGATGACTGGTTGATTGAAGGCATGGCATATGCCCTGAGTGATGACCCTCGAGCTGAACTGGATCAGCCCTGGCAATCACACAAAACAAAATTTGCTGAATGGTACAGCACCATTGACCACGGAAATCTATTAAATGCCATCAATTCGTTGTAAAAGCGGGTTTACAGCGGCGACCCCTGGCCTGACCGGCTTATCGTCAACGCTGCTCGCTAAGACCTGAAACGGCAGTAACCGGCATGGATTGAATTCTGGATCGTATCTCAAATTTCGTATTAAATGTGCTATATAAGTGGTTGATATTAAAGATCTAACATGCTGATTACAACCGTTTCAGTTTTCGATTTCAGTGGCCAGCATCGAAACAGGCATCAGGTGTCGGATAAGCGATACAGATAAAGTATGAATAAACATAATTTTAATCTCGTGCTGATAGCGACGCTGGTATCAGTGATTTTTCTGAGTTCACTGTGGGAATTCTGGCTGGAAGACGTTTTTGTGTTTGATCCAGATGGTGATAATCGACCGGAGAGTCTGATGGTCCGGCTTGAATATGTGATTTCGATTACGATTTTTGTAGCGATTTCGCTGATATTTCCCACCATGGTGGGTTACAGGCTGATCGAAAATCATCAGAAGATGAGTGAAGAGATCAAGCGTCTATCTGAAGAAGACTATCTGACCAAGCTGTACAATCGAAGGAAAATTCACGAAGTCATCGACAATGAAATCTCCAGGTCGAAACGCTATAACAGTACCTTTGCGGTCATACTGCTGGATATAGATAATTTCAAAAACACGAATGACAGCTTCGGTCATAATACCGGCGATAAAGTGCTGGTCGAAATCTCGGACATAATCAGGCGCACCATCCGCGAATCCGATATATCCAGTCGCTGGGGAGGCGAAGAGTTTCTTGTGTTCTGCCCCCAGACTACTAGTGAAGGTGCGTTTTCACTGGCCGAGAAGCTGCGTATCAATATCGAACAAAATGAGTTTGAAGATGTTGGCTACAAGACCGCCAGTTTTGGCGTGGCGCGCATAGAACACGGGGATAGTGTACAGAGCCTGATACACAGAGCCGATGAAGCTTTGTATTCGGCCAAGAACTCGGGCAAGAACATGGTAATGGCATCCAGGTAGCCCGCTGTTCACGGCACTGAAGCCGGCTTAGAAAATTACTGTCGCCCTGAGGCTGTATACTGCGCCTTTGGCGCCAGTCGCCTGAGTAAACGTGTCATGCATGTACTGGATGTCGGCAGTAAGCGCCAGGTATGCATTCAGCACCATGCGGTAATAGGCTTCAGCTATTCTGCTGCTGTTGATGTTGCCGTTGCCACCTTCCAGATAGGCTAATCCAAGCCCGATGTTATCCAGCAAACGGCCCCATGTTTCACCGCTGATATCGATACCACCGCTGTAAATTGCGCGGTAATCGATGCGCGAATCGTCTAGCCGCCAGCCCAGGCGTGAAAAAGCACCGATGTTGTTGCCCAATTGCTGGTCGATGGAAAACAGCAGTATGTTATTATTTTGCTTCGACTTTCCTGTCTGATCGATCAGGTTCCTGTCGCTGTTGAGCAGGATGCGGTAGTTCCCGGTACCGAGCACGCTATTCAGCTGGTAGCCAGCCTGAAGACCATAAAAATCGTATTTTTCAGAACGTGTGTTTTGATTGACATTCATGTAGACACCAGAAAAAGTCCATTCATTATTAATCCATTCTGCGGCGACACCCAGATCATACGAAGGAAAAAACACGTTAGGGGCATTGGACAGTGCGGGATTCATGAACTGGGTAAATTCGTCATTCGCGTAGGCATTCTGATCCATGTACGCTGTGGCATCGATAATCCCAAGTGTAATGCCAACACGGCTGGTATTACCAAATTCAAAAACATGTTGATACCAGGCTTCCAGTAAATGATCCCTGCCGCTGCCATTGATATTTTTTACATCGCCTTCAATATCAGCTGCCCAGGGTGGAATGATAAACGGCGATACATCATTCAAGCCGTTGCCGCGCGCAAAACCAAGTTTCAAGAACATTGCGTTGTGTTCATCTATGCGGTAGGCCAGGGATGGTTGAAGAGGTATGGCGCTTTTGCAGGTGTCGTCTGCAATGGTATTATCTGCCAGCTTCTGACACTGCCCGGCCGCAGCAAGTACACCATCCAGTGATATGTTCTCAGTTAAATCATAGGCTTCAGCAGCTGTGAATGACAACAGCGCTGGAAGCATGGCCAGTAAATGAATTTTGGAAGTGCGTATCAAAATAAAGAAGCCGGAGGCAATATCTAGTTGTTTGTATTTCCGGGTATTATCAGATTTATCTAAACATATTGCGAATCAAATATGATTAATGCCTTGACGTAAGCGCCCTGGTTGCCAATTGTCGCCAACCGTAACGGAAATTGATACAGGTCATTCAAATTCATGTCATCTCCGATATATCATCATTTGCGAATGCTGCTGTTGCATTAACCTGGTCTGGCAATTTATCAGAAATATTATGCTGCACAGTTGTGGAATAGATTTCACGGAAAGCCTGAATAATTAAGAGTGATATGACTATGACACGTACGCCAAGCCCCCTTGTTGACAACTGGTATCATCATTCGGAAAAAGCCCAGAAATTTCTGGTGACAGCAATTGATGGGCATACTGATACAGTTGAAATACAGTATTTTGACGGTACCCTGGATGAATTTGATCTGGCAGCGTGGTATGCCATGGATGTCGAGCTTGTTGAAGCACCGGAAGACTGGACCGGGTCCGTTGATATTGATGACCGCAGTTCAATTGATGCCGAGATGAGTAATGATGACTGGGATGCACCTTACGACGAGGAAATGGAAAAATCACACGCAATATCAAAAAAATACGAAGTACCTTATGAGGATGAATACTAGACAGACGATATTACTGTGCTAGCTGTTACGCTTTAGCTCGATAAGCCCGATGTCTTCATAGTTCTGCACAACCTTACCAAGAGCGAGTACATAGCTGGCTGTGCGGTAGTCTTTTATATCCGGGTACTGTTTCATAATCTCGCGTATATCCTGAAAAGCCATTCGCATGGTGTCATCGAGGCCGGAACGGACAAGATCGAGTTCACTGGCGCCTTTGACGATTTTTTTACTTATCTGTTCATCTACTTTATTTCCGGTCAGCTTGTTCATCGCAGTGATGAGATAGTCACCGCGCATTTCATCATACTGGCGTTGCAGTCGACCAAAACGCATGTGTGATATGTTGCGCGTCCACTCGAAATAGGAAACGGTTACACCGCCTACATTGGCGTAAACATCGGGAAGAACAGTAATGCCTCTTCTTCTGAGTATTTCGTCTGCTTCGTAGGTAACCGGGCCATTGGCACCTTCTATCAGCATTTTTGCCTGTATCTGCATGGCATTACCCGCATGAATCTGCGATTCCAGTGCCGCCGGGATCAGTATGTCGCAGGCCATTTCCAGGGCTGCAGCGCCGTTGGGTGAATAGTTGCCATCGGGGAAATGCTTCAGGCCGCCGGTCTCTACCAGGTGCTGGCGAACATCATGCACATTCAAACCGGACTCATTGGTAATAACACCATCGCGTTCTATGATGGCAATAATTTTAACGCCGCATTCTTCGGCAAGCGATTTGGCCGCGTGGTAGCCCACATTACCCAGGCCCTGCACTACAACGCGCTGGCTGGAGAGGCCATCCGCCAGGCCTGCCTGGGTAACCAGCTCCGGGTGGCGGAAGAATTCCTCTAGCGCAAATTGCAGGCCTTTGCCGGTGGCTTCTACACGTCCTGGAATACCGCCATGATTTAACGGTTTACCGGTAACACAGGCTTCGTGATTCAGCTCTTCCGGAAACAGGGTTTTATAGGTTTCTGCAATCCACATCATTTCACGTGCCGATGTACCCATGTCCGGCGCAGGCACATTCGTAGCCGGGTGAATAAAGTCCTTGCGTGCGAGTTCAATGGCGAAGCGTCGTGTTATCTCATGCAGCTCATTCTCGTCATAGTGATCAGGGTTGATCATCAAGCCGCCTTTTGCACCACCGAAGGGAACATCCGCAATCGCACACTTGTAAGTCATTAGTGCAGCGAGAGCCTCCACCTCATCCTGACTGACAATCATTGAATAGCGTAGTCCGCCTTTAGCCGGCAAGCGATGCGCGCTGTGAATGGCCCACCAGCCACTGATGACCTCAGTGCGGTGTTTGAGTTTGACCGGAAATTTAAGCTGCAACACGGCGTTGCATGCCTTTACAACCTTGAGTGCATCCGGGCTCAGCCTCATTGCGAGTGCTGCCCGGTCGACCATAAGATCAACGCCTTCGCGAAATGTCATGCTTTCATGGTCGATGCTGTTCATGTCGGCTTTCCAGTATTGATTTATTTTGTGTTGGTACAGAACTATTTGCTGTTAGCTGTACATTGTATAAGCGTAATCTAGCATGAGATGAATGCTAAAATCTTGATCTGCATGCCTATTACTATGCAGGCATTGGTTAGAATATACTCACGCAAATCAATGAATCCCAATGTGAACCTGACCGAATGGACGATCCGAAAATGCCGGTTGATAAAGCTGCTGACCATGATGATGTGATGAATTTACTTCCAGTAGCACCGCATGCCATCAGCGGCGATGCCATCGTCGAGCAGCTGGATACCACGACACAGGGTATCACTACAGCAGCAGCTGAATCCAGGCTGCAGCAGTATGGTCCTAACAGTCTGCCGCGTGCCAGGCCGCCGGCGCTGTTCATGATCTTTATATGTCAATTTGCCAGCCCGCTGATCTATGTGCTGGTTGCTGCAGCGATATTCTCCCTGGTGATACAGGAGTGGTCGGATGCGGCTTTTATTACCGGCGTGTTGTTGATCAACGCTATCATCGGCACCGTGCAGGAATTTTCCGCCCAGCGTGCAGCGACGGCCTTGCAGCAGCTGGTGACGACACAAAGCCGGGTGTTGCGTGATGGCGATGCCTGCGAGATCAATGCGGAGAACCTTGTTCCCGGCGATATCCTGTTGCTGGAATCAGGTGAAAAGATTCCTGCAGATGTGCGCCTGTTGTCAACAAATGATCTTGAAGTCAACGAGTCGCTGTTGACAGGCGAATCTGCGGCGGTACTAAAAAAAGCAGACGATATTCTGGACGTTGATACTTTCCTGGGTGACAGGCGAAACATGGTATTTGCCGGAACCATGGTTGAGCGAGGCAGGGGTCGAGGTGTTGTTGTTGCCACGGCAATGTCAACCGAGCTGGGTGCGATCGCTACGGAAGTCATCCACGGTGAATCAGCGAAACCACCCTTGCTGGTTCGCATGGAAAGATTTACGCGCAGGATAGCTATCATCGTTGGTGTTGCCGCTTTGGTGATGGCGGCGGTGTCTGTTTCGCGCGGTATGCCTTACGGCGAAATTTTCATGCTGGCGGTGGCGCTCGCGGTCTCGGTCATACCCGAAGGCTTACCGGTCGCGCTTACGGTTGCACTCGCAATCGGCATGCGGCGTATGGCAAAGCGAAATGTCATCATTCGTCGCTTGATTGCGGTTGAGTCGCTTGGCTCGTGTACCTACATCGCAACTGACAAGACCGGCACGCTGACCGTAAACGAGCTGACTGCGCGATGCATCCTGTTTCCCAATAAGGATATCTGGCAGATTACCGGCGAAGGTATGGAGCCTGTGGGCGATATCGTCCCGCCGCATGAGTCACCCTCAGATGATGAAATGGCCTTACTCGAACGCCTGTGCCTGACCTCTATTGTGACCAATGACGGTTTCCTTGGAATGCACGATGGTAACTGGACGCATCATGGTGATGCCGTTGATGTGTCATTGCTGGTGATGGCGCATAAGGCTGATATCGTCAAGGCCAGGACAATTGATGCATTTCCCGAAATCAGCTCGATACCTTTTGAATCTGAACGTCTGTATTCAGCAAGTCTTAACCAGGTCGGTGACAGGCGCTGCATGTTCATCAAGGGTGCCTTTGAGAAACTGCTGCCCATGTGCGACAAAATGGCGTTACCCGGGCAGGACGTTGCTATCGATATTTTCAGCCTGGAGCAGCAGGCAAATGATCTCGCTCGCCAGGGTTATCGTGTACTCGCGGTGGCAACCAGCGATTCAGAACCGCCGGCAGGAGAAGTATTCTGTGAACAGCATCTGCATGCGCTTACTCTGCTTGGCCTGGTTGGCATGATTGATCCCTTGCGCCCGGAAGCCAAGCAAGCGGTGGCGACCTGCCGAAAAGCAGGCATCGAGGTCGCAATGGTGACCGGTGATCATCCCGCCACGGCGCTGGCAATCGCAAAAGAGCTGGGGCTGGCAATGCACGAAGATCATGTTGTTACCGGTCCCGAGCTGCGCGCAACCACCAGTCAGGATGAAGTCGATGAGCTCACCCGGCACGCGCATGTATTTGCGCGTGTCGAACCTTCGCAGAAACTCGATATCGTTCATTCGCTTCAGCGTAACGGCCACTTTGTTGCAGTCAGCGGTGATGGTGCCAATGATGCGCCGGCGTTGAAGGCAGCTCAGGTAGGGGTTGCCATGGGAAAAAGCGGCACCGATGTCGCACGCGAAACCGCCGAAATTATCATCACGGATGATAATTTCAATTCCATCGTTGCCGGTATAGAGGAAGGGCGTATATCCTATTCCAATGTAAGAAAGGTAATCTTCCTGCTGATTTCTACTGGTGCCGCCGAACTGGTGCTGTTCACACTGGCTTTGTTTACCAACTTACCCTTGCCATTACTTGCGGTGCAATTATTGTGGCTGAACCTGGTGACTAATGGTATTCAGGATGTTGCGCTGGCATTCGAACCGGGTGAAGGCGATGAAATAAGGCATCGTCCACGTCCACCCAAAGAGTCAATATTCAATCGCATCATGATCGAACGGGTCATCAGTTCTGCCCTGATCATCGGCATCGTTGCATTCTACCTCTACAAGACCATGCTGGATTGGGGTTACACGGTAGAGGAAGCGCGCAACAGTACCTTGCTGCTGATGGTGCTGTTCGAGAATGTTCATGTGTTTAACTCCCGTTCGGAAACACTGTCAATATTCCGGCATAATCCGTTGCGTAACCGCATTCTTCTGTTCGGAACACTGGTTGCACAATTGATACATATTGGTGCAATGTACACCCCATGGATCAACGATGTCCTCGGTATTCAGCCGGTCTCTATTGAACACTGGTTCGAATTGCTTGGACTGGCGTTGACTGTGACTGTGGTAATGGAATTGCACAAGCTGTATTTAGTTTGGTGTGGAACAACAGCTTCAAGGTATATATGCCCCCCAGGGGAATAGTAAGCAGCTGAGGTAATATTGATATATGCAGGCTGCAGGAGAGTAATATGACATCAATCAAACAGTATAGATTGGTATACGCTCTCATCAGTGTGCTGCTGTCTGTTTCTGTTTTGCATGCTGAGCAACAGAGCGTGCGCCCGGGCATCAATCGCTATTATCAGAACCCCGACTGGCAACAATGGGTCAACACTTTTGAAAGGCCAGGCAGGGAGGTTTATGACAAACGCTACGCGATCGTGCAAGCCAGTGGAGTAACACCGGGTATGGTGGTGGCTGATATCGGTGCAGGTACCGGACTGTTCACGCGATTGTTTGCGCAAAAGGTCGGGCCACAAGGCAAGGTTTACGCAGTTGATATTTCGCAAACCTTCATCGAGAACATCATACGAAGCTCGAAACAGCAGGGTGTTACCAATATTGATGGCGTGATAAACACTGCCGAGGATGTTGCTCTACCGGATAACTCAATTGATATCGCATTCCTGGTCGATACCTATCATCATTTTGAATATCCCGTCAGTATGCTGACTTCGATACACCGGTCTCTGCGACCCGGTGGAATATTGATCATTATTGATTTCCGGCGTGATCCGCTGCACAGCTCGCGGTGGGTGATGGGGCACGTGCGCGCCGGTAAGGAAACGGTTATAGATGAAATAACCAGGGCCGGCTTTCGCCTGCTTGATGATAAGCCGTTGTTACGTACTAACTACTACCTGGTATTCAGCAAGCTTGATTCATAGCAGTAGATACGCAAGCTGGCCGTGAATCTTGCTGAATCATGTTCCAGGTCATGTTTGTATTCATGGTGCTGATTTATGATGTTGAAGATTAAAATTAACATTATCCGAATATGGGGGATAAATGCATGAGACCTATTACTATTGAGTTCAGTATGAAGTCAGGGGGCAGGGATTTCAAGGAAGATACCGTTTCCTTGCATACACCGGATGAGCTTTTTGCATATGTAGCGCCTGGCGGTGGATGCGAGTCTATGCCGGATGATGTCGATGAAATACAGCTGGTGCTGCTTTCACCCGAGCATGCTAACAAAAGCAATCCGATCGCAGATATCCGCGGCACTCTGCAACTTGGTATCGTGTTTCTGACCGGCCCGCTTGCCGAAATCCTGCAAACCGCGGAGGAGATCATCGATAAGGCTGGCCGCGGCGAGCTATCGGAATCCTTTTTAACGGTGATCGGTGCTAACGGCTAGTCAGCTGAAATACACTAAGCAGAAAACCCGGGAACGACTCCCGGCATTAATACTATTAGGGGCTAAGCTGGATAATATTTCACCGCAAAGGCGCAAAGTGCGCAAAGAAAACAATGTTGAGCTGTGAGCCTGGATAGGGCTTTACCGTTGCCGGCATAACTATTGTAGAACTTTATATGTATTGCACCGCAGAGGCGCGGAGGCGCAGAGATTATTACAGGTATTCGTAGCAGCGACTTTAGTCGCGAAGATTAATAATTCGTGGTTAAAAACGCTCTTGTAACAACCAAAAAACTCTGCGTCTCCGCGCCTCTGCGGTAAATCAAATTTTATGCTAATTTCTTTAACGAATTAAACACATCGTTTGGCAGTTGGTAGCCGGATTTTTGCATGGCTCTAAGGATCAGCTCGACCAGTTGAATACGATCATAACGGTCTGAGTTTAAAACAAGATCATAGGCTGTCGGGTCATCGATGTCGGTGTTGTATAGCTGCTTAACATAGTCAGCACGTTCCTGGTCGACATCATGCGCTTTCTGACGGGCCTGTTCCAGGTCGATGCCTTCTTCCAGTGCAATGCGTTGCGCGCATTGTTCCGGGCTGCCGACAATGCGAACACGGAAGGCTCGTTCCGGGCCCAGTATCAAGTTGGCGCCACGGCCAATAATTACACCACCTCTGAGGGAGATGGAAAAAACCGTTTTTACCAGGTACTTGTAATACTCTTCGTAACTGAAGGTGTTTTTGTTAATCAGCGCTTGCCACCAGTGCTTGTCGATATGGCTGATATGTTCATCGAGAACTTTAACCAGTTGTTCGTCAACATCGGCACGCCGGGCCACTTCCTGCAGGATATAGCGGTCACAACAGCGCACTTCCAGGGTGTCAGCGAGCAACTGGGCAACTTCTTTGCCTAATGCGCCAAAATTGCGGGAAACAGTTACAACAAAAGTCTTTGACTTATCCCATTGCTGCTGTGTTTTCGCGTGATCAATTACGTGCTGTTGTTTTAATTGTGCTGTAACAAGGGCTTGTATCAGGCGCTCCGCATTACATTTCATGTCCATTATCCCTGGCTTGTATTGACGTCAAGTTTACCATCACTTGGTACTGACCTGGAGGCGCAACAATGGCCACTGTTTATTTTCACAGCGCACCATGAATGCACAGGTATCGTATACCGTGTTCCATAATTGCGCGCGTTTAATATCGATATGCGACTAAGTTGTTGATTTCCTGACTTATCAAGTTGGCATCAATCCTGCTTCATCAATAGTCAATCAAGAAAATTCTATTTTGAGGTAGTACCATGTCAACCGGAGTCAGCCACGGTTATCTGCCTTCAGGCCGATATATTGTCAATCACGATATCATGCGCTGCACCGCTGATGGCGTTGCAGGTAACCATCTTTATTCAGGACGCGCACTTGGACTTACCGAGCCCGATGATTACATTCAGCTCAATCCTCAGTTAAAGCCATTGTGGAAAGATATCACTCGTCATTACCGACGCATTGGACTCAGTCATAGCGAAAACGTGATCTGGGATGTTGATATATGCGAGCTCGCGCTTCACAAGGGATTTACCCCTTCTGTTTTCTACTTTGGTCCACAAGAGGCCAGCGTGTGGAATGATCCGGCCTGGGTTGGTGCGGTTGAATATATCAACTCAAAAAATAATTTCATGGCACTGGCTGAAAAGCTGGGTATCGAAGTACCGCAAACCCGTTGCTATAACAGTGTAAACGAAATCAGTGAGTACGAAATTGTGTCACTCAACATGCCCTGTTATCTAAAGGCGGCTATTTCGGTATCCGGTGTTGGTATTTATCGATGTGCAAACCGTGAGCAGCTACGTGACGCTCTCAGTAATTTTGACAGTGATGTGCCCAGTACAGGTCCAGGAAGAAATTAAAACCGATCTTTTTCTTAATCTTCAGTATCGAGTTATAGACGAAAAGCTGGTACGACTCGCAGCCAGTGAGCAGATACTCGAAGGTTGTGCCCATCAAGGTAATCGTTTTCCGTCAAACTATGAGCCCTGGGATGCCATCGAGCCGATGGCCCAGTGGCTCAAGGATCGTGGAATTAAAGGAATATTTGCCTTTGATGTGGCAGTTGTGAAATCAGCAGAGGGAGTGCGTTTCCTGGCAATAGAATGCAATCCCCGATTCAATGGCGCGTCATATCCCACCGTGATCGCGCAAAAACTGGATATAGCGGAATGGTCGGCGCGTACATTCAAAACGAAACAACGTAAGCTGTCTGATATTGACCTGGGTGGTATTGAGTTCGATATGAGAACAGGGGAAGGTGTTGTTATTGTGAATTGGGGAACATTGCTGGAAGGCAAGCTGGTTCTTTTGCTCGCAGGCTCACCCGAGTACCAGGAAGTATTGTTAAATGAGCTGCATCATCGCCTGTGACAGGCAATCTTTGTAAGGATATGTGAAAATGCTTGTGTAATGAAAATGAACAAGCATAGACAATGAGCCAGACAGGTACCTATTCACTGATGGTGCACGGAGGTGCCGGCGCACTCGATAATGTTAAGGACAATAAAACAGCACTTCGCTATCTCGAAAGTATTCGCAGAATACTGGAGCATGGCCGCGAGGTCATGGAGCTGGGTGGCTCGGCACTGCAGGCGGTAGAAGCCTGTGCCAGCCTGCTCGAGGATGATCCCGTATTTAACGCAGGATGTGGATCGGTACTCAATGAAAATGGCAAGGTCGAGATGGATGCGGCTATCATGGATGGTCGCGATCTTTCTGCCGGTGCAGTTGCTGCAGTCGATAATATCGCCAATCCGATTCAGTTGGCTCGCCTGGTAATGACCGAAAGCGAACATGTGATGCTGATTGCTGAAGGCGCGATGCGGTTTGCTGATCATTGCGGCATGGCGCGTGTGCCGGAGGACTACTTTTATACACCTGAACGCGTAGAGCAACTTCACCAGGCTCGCTTGCAGCATAAGATGATGCTTGATCATGACGATAGCGAAGAGGACAGTGAAGACCAGAAATACGGCACTATTGGTGCAATCGCACGCGATCCCGATGGTAACCTGGCAGCAGCTACATCCACGGGTGGTATCGTCAATAAACGCATGGGCAGGGTGGGGGATTCACCCATTGTAGGCGCAGGAGTCTATGCGGATAATGAAACCTGTGCCGTTTCTGCCACCGGCTTCGGCGAAGATTTCATGCGTACAGTCATTTCCAAAACCATCTCCGATTTCATGTATATGAAAGGGATGGATGCTGAACAGGCAACACAGGCGGGCATCCAGTACCTCACACGCAAGGTGAATGGACGTGGTGGTGTGATCGTGATCGACAGCGAGGGCAATTGCTCTAGTGGCTTTACCACGAAAAAAATGATCCATGGCTGGATCGAAAAAGGCGGTATAGCGAACTGCCGTTTCTGAGTACTGTCGTTTCGGCGCCTCGTTTATAATGGCTCGAATTCATCTTTTTCGAATTAGTTATGAATGCGAGCGACAAACAACAGCCGGAGTTGATCAGGTCTTTACTGAATCCTGATGTCTACGATCATGCGGTAAAAGCTATCCAGCTCATTGAAACCCATATCTCCTGGGTGATTCTGACCGGTGAGTTTGCCTACAAGATCAAAAAGCCTGTCAATCTTGGATTTCTCGACTTTTCTACACTGGCGAAAAGGCGCCTTTGTTGCAGCGAGGAATTGCGACTGAATAGCCGGCTGGCGGCTGAGATTTACCGTGAAGTCGTAGCCATATCAGGCACGCCGGATCAGCCTGAACTGCATGGCACAGGTGAGACGATCGAATACGCTGTAAAGATGGTTCAATTTGCGCAACAGGCGCAACTGGATATTATGCTCGCGAATGGCGAGCTGAAAAAACATCACATGGATGCCATTGCAAGCCTGGTGGCTGAGTTTCATGCCAATACGGATATTGCTGCAGCCGATAGTGCTTATGGTGATCCAGAGCATGTATATCAGCCTGTAGCGGAGAATTTTTCCCAGATCAGGCAGCATCTTCACACAAACAGGTATGATCCTCAGCTTGCCGAGCTGAAGGACTGGAGTAAAGCTGCATTTGAATCATTAACATCACTGTTTGAAAAGCGCAAACATGATGGATTTATACGTGAATGTCATGGCGACATGCATTTGCGCAACCTGGTCTGGTTCAAGGGTAAACCACTTGCCTTTGACTGCCTGGAGTTCAATCCGGCATTACGCTGGATAGATACCCTGTCTGAAGTCGCCTTCCTGGTAATGGATTTACAGGACAGAACGCAGCCGCAACTGGCGCAGAGATTTCTCAATAGCTATCTTGAACAAAGTGGCGACTATCTGGGCATGCCGCTATTTCGCTTTTACCTGGTATACCGTGCGCTGGTTCGCGCCAAGGTAGATGCGATCCGGGCAGGGCAGCCAGGAATATCAACGCATGACAAGCGCGAGGCCGAAGATGAATTTCACGCTTATTTGAAACTGGCCCAGCGCTATACTCAGGATATAAAGCCAAAGCTGATTATAACGCGTGGCATGTCAGCATCGGGCAAGAGTACCTTGACTCTGCCGTTACTCGAGTTGACGGGTGCAATCCGCATACGTTCTGACATCGAACGCAAAAGACTGTATAACATTGATACAGGCAGTGATAGCAAGGCCGATATTGACAAAGGTATTTATTCTGTAGAAGCTGGTATAAAAACCTATGAAAAACTCAGGCAACTGGCCGGGTCAGTCCTTGATGCCGGTTATTCAGTTATTGTAGATGCTGCATTTCTCAAGCACGAACAACGTCTGCCATTCATGCAGCTTGCAGTCGAAAAAGAACTACCGTTTATCATTCTCGAGTTTATCGCTTCTGCAGATACCCTGCGTCAGCGTATTGAGGCCAGAACAGATGATGTGTCTGATGCAGATCTTTCAGTGCTCGAACACCAGTTGGCTACTTCGAAAGTGCTGGATGAAAATGAAAAGCCTTTCGCGATTGAAATCGATACTGAAGCGGTATTTAATGTGGCGAGCCTGGCTGAAGAAATTGAAAAATATTCCAGCAAGTATTGCATGTAGATTCGTCATTATGCACAACCCTGTGTATCTAGCTTCACACTAATGCCGGCAACACTACCAAATAGGCGGATGTTGCTGTTCATTCTGGCACTTGTGTTGCTGTTGGTGGTGGTGCATGTCGGCGTTATCAGTATAACTTTTGGCAAGCTGGGGCTGACCAGGGATTCGGCATTTTTGTTGCTGTTCTGTTCCTTGTTCGGCAGCCTGATAAATGTGCCGCTGTTCACCATTAAAGCAGAAACACCCGTTAAAACACGCGCCGCGCAGGTGCCGGTATTGCTGCGACCATACCTGAAACATCTCAGTGGGAGAACATTGATAGCTGTCAATGTAGGTGGATGTCTGATTCCTGTGATGTTTTCAATTTACCTGTTTCTAATCCAGCCTCTTGGGTTTTTAGAAGTCTTGTTGGGTATTTCAATGGTGGCCTTGATCAGCTTTGTATACAGTTTTCCTGTGCGCGGTGTCGGCATAGGAATGCCGATGCTGATTGCGCCTGTATTTGCTGCAATTACTGCGATCATGCTTAACAGCGAGCTCAGCGCGCCGCTTGCCTATATCAGTGGTACGATGGGCGTATTGATCGGTGCAGACCTGTTTAATTACAGGCATATTTCGCGTATGGGAGCGATGATTGCATCCATCGGTGGCGCAGGGACATTCGATGGTATTTTTATGACAGGGATACTGGCAGTGTTACTCGCTTGAGACTTGTTGTGAAATCATATCGGCAAGAATAATATGTACCGAATAATGCAGAGCAATAATGAAACCGCTCTACAAACAGACTTGAAGCAGCATGTTTACGGCAACAGGGAAAGGAGTGTATGAATGCTATCTAAACGGCTTACTTGGCAGCAAAGGTCCTGAGGTTGGATGTCTCGGGTATGGTGCGATGGTGCTCGAGGGTTACTATGGAAGTGTTGACGAAGCGCAGGCAATAGCAACCCTGCAGCATGCGCTCGATCTCGGTATGGACCTGATTGATTCGGCAGATGCATACGGCGCTGGCAGTAATGAGATGCTTGTTGCCAGGGCAATTAAAGGACGCAGAGATGATGCGTTCATCTGCACAAAGTTTGGCATCGTTTATGATGACAACGAAACCGGAACGGAACTGCCGACCGGCTGGGGATTCTCGCTGAAAATTAATGGCACACCATCGTATGTGAAAAAGTCACTTAACAATAGCCGTGACCGGCTTGGTGTCGATGTGATCGATCTCTGGTGTGCGCACTATCCGGATCCGGCAATACCCATAGAAGAGACGGTTGCTGCGATGGCTGAATGCGTACAGGCCGGGGATGTACGCTATATCGGCCTGTGTAATGTTTCTGCAGATCAGGTCAGACGTGCCAATGCTGTTCATCCGATCGCCGCCGTGCAGTATGAGTACTCGCTGTGGCGGCGCGAAGTCGAAACTAGCTTGCTGCCAACATTGCGTGAACTGGGTATTGCGCTGATTCCATGGTCACCGCTTGGCGGTGGATTTTTGACCGGTGAGGTCCGGGCATTATCAGCAGACGACTTTCGGCAGAACAATCCGCGCTATGCAGGCGATAACCTGGCAATCAACACGGACAGGTTTGCGCCATTAATACAATTGGCCAAAGACTTCCGCATAACGCCGGCACAACTGGCACTGTCATGGTTGCTGCACCAGGGAGAGGATATTATACCTATACCCGGTACGCGTAACTGCGAACGTCTTGATGAGAATGCAGTATCAGCGAATGTCCACCTCGATGCTGAATCGCTGGAACAAATACACAAACTTGCACCACCAGGATTGGCCGAAGGTGCGACCCTTCTGAAGTAAAGGAAAATGCATAGATGCAGGAAACTATTACATTACAGACCCATCAGCGCGAAATTCTGATTGATATTACGCCAATGGTCCAGGGCCTGGTGCAGGAAAGTGGTGTCACATACGGTCTCGTTAATGTGTATGCGCAGGGCGCAACAGCAGCCATTATGATCCAGGAGAACTGGGATGAAAGTGTACAGACGGATGTTGTGAATTTGCTGCGCCAGATGGTTCCAAAAGGTGTCTGGTTACATGATGCGCAGGACGGTAACGGTGATGCGCATCTGAAATCCGGCCTGGTCGGGCCTTCCGAGTCCATACCAATAGTCGATGGTCGCCTGGGCCTGTCCACCTGGCAAAATGTTTTTTTCTGCGAATTTGATGGTCCACGCAGTGATCGGCGTGTGCTATGTACAATCATTTCAGATGACTGATCTTGCTCCAACTGCCGAGTCAAAAATCAAACGCTTTGTGCGTGATTGCCTGGCCTGTACCTGCCCGGATCAGATATTTGAAGACATACGGGTTTCGGAGCGAATGGATATCTTTCCTCTAGCAAACACCGTATATGAAATCGGCGGACGCCTGGTGGTGGCGGTGCTCGTACCCTCGGACTGGCATCAGCTAGAAAACAATCTTGAGCCACTGATAGACGCGGGAAAACTGTTTCGTGATCACCAGGGCTACAACCGCTTTCGTCTGGTGGTCGCTACAGACGATGATGAAGCGATAGCAAGACTACAGGTAGCATTTGATTGCCTTGCGAATGTCGATGAAAAAACGCATCTTCACGTAATCAGGCCAGAAGCTTTACCTTGATATGTCTGCTTCAAAGCTGACTGATAAATACATAGTTGCGCGTAGCACTGTAAATAACTGGCTGTTATACCAGGATTACACGCTGGTCTCGTCATTATTCCTGCGCCTGCTCGGTATAATCTACCTTATCGCATTTGCATCACTATGGGTGCAGATCGAAGGACTGGCCGGTAGCCAGGGAATATTGCCGGTAGCTGATTTACTGTTGCAGGCTACTGTCGAGGCAGGCAGCGAGCGTTATTACCGATTGCCAACCATCTTCTGGTTCAATCACAGTGATATGGCACTGGTTGGCGCAACCATCTATGGGTGTATTGTTTCTTTGCAGATTATTTTTAACCGATGGCAACGATCGGCCCTGGTTATCGCGTTTATCCTTTATCTCTCCTTATTTAATGTCTGCCAGCCTTTTCTGCACTTCCAGTGGGATGGCCTGTTGCTGGAGACCGGCTTTCTGGCGATCTTTCTCGGTATACGCTCAAGTATCATTATATGGCTGTTTCGCTGGCTACTGTTCAAATTGCGTTTCATGTCGGGCTTGTCCAAGCTGACCCTGGGCGATCCTGCCTGGTCCGGACTCACTGCGTTGAATACCTATTTCGAAGTTCAGCCATTACCCAATCCGTTGGCATGGTATGCCCATCAATTACCCGAGTTTTTGTTACGTTCAGCAACAGCGGCAACGCTGGTGATTGAAATCCTCGTGCCATTTATGATGTTTATGCCAAGGCGATGGCGATTTGCGGCTGCCTGGATAACGATCTTGTGGCAGATTCTTATAATACTTACCAGTAACCATAACTGGATTAATCTACTGACAATTGCTTTGTGCCTGTTTTTGTTTGATGACAGGGCATTGCGGTGTGTTATGCCGAAAAGTTTGCAACCCGGGCGTCTCGGCCCAGGCTGTGCAAGTGAATTCAGCGCTGCATTTTCGCACAGTTGCCATGTCGGTCATGGCTGCTTTTATCATTGTTGTGAGTTTTGCACAGTTATGGATGTTGTCGACAGGAAAAATTGTCAGCGGAAGACTGGCTACGGTGCTCGAGTACATGGAATCCTACAGGGTGGTTAACATGTACCACGTGTTCCCGACAATGACTACAGAAAGAATTGAGCTTGAACTTTCAGGCTCGATTGACGGTATCGAATGGAGAGCCTACCGCTTCAAATACAAACCAGGAGACCTGGATCAACAGCCTCGACTTGTCATGCCGCACCAGCCAAGGCTTGACTGGCAGATGTGGTTTGTAACGCTGCATGCAAAACATTTGCCGTGGTTTGAACAGTTTTTATATGCGTTACTTGAAAACCCACCGCAGGTGACGGCATTACTGGCGCATAATCCGTTTCCTGACCAGGCGCCACGCTATATCCATGTAGACGCATATAAATACACCTTTACCACACCTGAGCAAAGGCAGATATCGGGAAACTGGTGGCAACGTGAAGCGCTGGGCCCGTTTTTGCCAATGCCCGGGGTGATGCGTACTGACGAAGCTGTGAATATTCGCTAAACTTTATAAAAGTATATTGTCCGCAAATTAACGCAAATATTTTTAATCATTCCTGATAAACAAGAATCTCGCGTATAAGCAAAGTAATATTATAATTTGCGTGTATTAGCGTTCATTAGCGGACTAAATTTACCTTAGCGGCTTTGCACGTATTAAACCTTTAGTGCTGGTTGGCTCATCCAGGCCAGTGCGTAGAAGACGATCGCTGCCAACATAACGCCGCTAAAACCAATTTCAACGGCCAGTAGTATCGCGAGTATCGCGCTCAGCACCGAGGCGCAGCCGTTGATCCCCCAGGCCCATGGCATCAGTTGCCGGTCATTATATTGTGTGCCGGCAAGCCCGAGCGGAAATGGCATACCCATGGCGAAGGACAGTGGTGCTGCAAGCAGGATTGCTGCAATGATCCGCGCAGGTTCCGGCATTGACATAATGAAGTCCGTTATTTGTGGAATAGCAAGGATATAAAATAGCGTTATAAATACAATAAATGTAATTGATCGCGATAATAGCCTGGGTATGATTTGAAGTGACGCGCTGGTCATTTTCTTTTGTGCGTACAGGCTGCCCAGTCCCGAAAAAATAAGAAAAGCGCCCAGTGTAACTGCCACAGCGTAGAGTGGCTGGCTCAATATGAGTGTGAATTTATCTATAAACGCCAGTTCTATAAAGAGGAAAGCCAGGCCGATACTGATAAAATAGATCACGATGTTTGTTCGCCGGGCGGGTTTCGAGCTGTTATTTCGCCTGACAAATGCTAATGGCAATAATATGAGTACAACTGCTGCAAAGATTGCCTGGGCCAATGTAAATAAAAGTGTCGGGTAACCAACATCGATCATTGCAATGCCACCCCGACCCGAAATGCCAAGCAATTCGGGCATGCTCGACCATTTGAAGAAATTATTGAAATAGGGATTATTGTCAGTGACTGCCTTGATATTGTATTTGTAATTGTTAATGAAATCATCCGGGGAGGACGAAAGCAAATACTTTGCTGCAAGATAAAATACAGGTTGTTGCAATAGCTGGTAGCGATTGATTTCGTTCGGTTTGATGTCAGGCAACCATGCAAGGTCAAATGCCCGTGTTGTACAGAATTCACGTACGCGCTTGATCTCTTTTGCAGTCAAAGCACCGTTTTTGATGACCAGTGTTGCTGTGTTCCAGCTTCTGATCCATGCGATGTTATTTCCCGGTTGCCCAACACCAAGCTTGCGCATGGCTTCAACTGCTGTGTTGAACAGTCGCAGGTTTCCACGTTCTGGTGTGCTGGTCCACAAGGTTATAGAGAGCAGGCCATCAGGTTCGAGCAGTGACAGGTATTTCTCAAGCGCTTCGATAGTTAAATTATAGGATACTGCGAGCGCGTGCACGCCTGCTGCGCCGCCGGCGGATCCGCCCGGAACGCCGGTGACAATGATGTTGTACTTGCTTGAAGTGGATGCAGTGTATCCACGCGGCGAAGTGTTATGAAAGCTGATGCGATCACTGATATTTTTCCATCCAAAATAATCGGCATAATCTTCGGTAATAAGCCTGGTTAGCTGTGTATCGGATTCAACCGCATCAATATGTCCCGCATGATGTTGTGATGCCTGCAGCAGTTCGTTACCGGTAGACGATCCAAGCACGAGTACTTTTCGTGGCTTATCATGAATATGGTAGGGCAGTGCCGAACTCATATAGTCCTGGTATAGCAGTGAATCGAATCCGATTGCACGATCAATCACCGTCATCTCATCACCATCCCTGAACACGGCGAGTTGCTCGGGCGGACCTGCAGGACTCAACAGGCTCATACCAGGGGCATTTCTAAAAGGGATTTTTGTGCTTTCAACGACGTCAACTTGTGAAATTGGATTCGAATGACGCATCAGGTGCCTGGTGTCATTGATAAGCAGCACCTGTTCCAGTCCCTTGAATTCTGAAAGGTGTAACTCGAACCAGTTTACAGGTGCGAATACTATCAATACTGTCAGCAGCGCTAACAATGAACTGATAATCAAACGTCCAATGAAGGCTAATTTTCGAATAGCCAGCAAGCCTGCAAACAGGCCGGTTACGCCTAGAATGCGCAATACAGCATCCGGTGGATAGAATTGCAACAGCACAATGATTAAGATGGCGCCAAATCCGGCACCTATCAGGTCGACCCCGTACACCAGTGCTATGCGGTCATGATAACGGGCCATGGTCAGCGCAATCGCGTTAGCAACAAAAAAGAATGGCAATGTCAGCAGTAAATAACTCATCAACAGCCTTTGCCACTGACTGGTGTCCCATAGTATTTCCAGAGCATTAAAGGGCAATTGCTGTACTGCAATAAAACAGACAATTGCTGAGAGGCCGAACATAACTGTGTTGAAGATGAGCGCGCCGTGATAGCGCTGTAGCAGACCACGTTGAAATACGGTGATCATGCTGCCACTGGCACCATAGCCCAGCAAGGCAATACTGATAACCATAAACGCAAAATGATGCCAGTGAATAATCGAGAACAGCCTGATCAGCAGCACTTCATAGGCAAGTGCGGCTGCAGAGAGGACAAAAATCACCGCTAAAGGCGGAGTGGAATCTGGCGAGCGCATCAGCCCGAATGATACCTGAAGAATTGTTTAAGCGGCCAGCTTACTAGTGGCCGCCGGTGAATGGTACAAATGCGACCGGGATAATCTGTCTCGTAGTGATGGCGCCGGTCTGATCCTTTTGTACCAGTGTCAATTGCTGGGTCTGAAATCGTGTGCCGACAGGAATAACCATGGTGCCGCCATTTTTGAGCTGCCTCACCAGTGGCGGCGGTATATGGCTGATGGCAGCCGTTACGATAATGCTGTCAAATGGTGCGTGTTCCGGCCAGCCATCATAGCCGTCAGCTACCCGGGTTGAAACATTGTGGTAGTCAAGATCCTTCAATACCTGCTTTGCGGATTGCCCCAGCTGATCGATGATTTCGATACTGTATACCTCACTCACCAGCTGCGCTAATACCGCTGCCTGGTAGCCGGAGCCGGTACCAATCTCGAGCACCTTGTGTTCAGGCCGGGTAGCTAGCAGGTCGGTCATTAATGCGACGATGTAGGGTTGGGAGATTGTCTGGCCATAGCCAATTGGCAACGGACGGTTGTCATAGGCGTTGGGGCGCATTTCCACTGGCATGAACAGGTGACGAGGTACCACCTGCATTGCATGCATAACATTTGCATTGACCGTATCCTTGTCAATATAACCGGCAACACGTTTTGCATCTGCCATAATGTCTTCAATCATTTGCTGGCGCTGGCTTGCGTAGTTATCGGTATCCACAGCGAATACCGTGGTAACCGATAGCAGGCCGATGAATAGCAGGGTAATACGGTTATTCTTCATAAGTTGATGTTTCAGAGGTTCATTTGAATATAGAGCGCTGCGATATTAATACGAATACAGCCATGAATGCGAGCCTGATTCAGGCATTTCGGGCGTAGTCTTCAGGTTATTTTGATCCAAATCATTGTGACAATGCCGATGTCAGTATATAAGTAACGGTTACGCAGCTAACTATTACAGGCAAAATACATGAGTGATGAACATGCAAATGCACTAGCTGAACTGGCCAGTGACAGGGACACTCCCGAGCTTGCATCGATGAAAGAGATCAAGAGCCTTGGTAAAAAGAAAATTTTTGCCAATGCGAACTATCCCTACAAGAGCAAGATGGACCGCAAGGAATACGAGGACGTCAAGCAGCAAGTACAAATCGAACTACTCAAGATGCAGGGGTGGGTAAAAGAAACAGGACAGCGTGTTGTTATCCTGTGTGAAGGCCGGGATGCTGCCGGCAAGGGTGGCACCATCAAACGCTTCATGGAGCATCTGAATCCTCGTGGCGCGCGCGTTGTGGCGCTGGAGAAGCCTTCTAACGAGGAATTGGGCCAATGGTATTTCCAGCGTTATCTCAAACACCTGCCGACAGAGGGTGAAATCGTATTGTTTGACCGCTCATGGTACAACCGTGCAGGCGTCGAGCGCGTGATGGGATTCTGCCAGCCTGGAGAATACCTTGAATTCATGCGCCAGGCACCAGAACTGGAAAGAATGCTGGTACGATCTGGCATTAAATTTTTCAAATTGTGGTTTTCTGTCAGCAGAAACGAGCAGTTCAGGCGCTTCCAGGCCCGCCAGCATGACCCATTAAAGCAATGGAAACTGAGCCCAATCGATATGGCATCACTCGACAAGTGGCAAAATTATACGGAAGCAAAAGAAGCCATGTTTTTTTATACCGATACTGCTGATGCGCCATGGACCGTGGTCAAGTCTGACTGTAAAAAACGTGCCCGCCTTAATGCCATTAAGTTTGTGCTTAACGCGCTTGATTATCCCAATAAAGATAAAAAGGTTGCGACACCACCTGATCCACTCATCGTGGGTTCGGCTAAATACATCTATGAAACGGGCGAGCATTATCTAGAAAGCAGCCCCCTGGAAAATGAAGGAGAATGACAAATGCATCAATCAGATCATGCGCAGGCAATGGCAGATCGTTTTCGTGAGCTGGTAGAAGAATCGGGGGATAGTTTACCTGTTGGCCATTATGATGAACTGAAACTGATTATTGAAGCGGGGCTTGATACTGCACTTGTCGAAAGCCTGGAGAAAATCGCAGGCAAGCTATCGCAGCTGTCTCACGATATCCAGAACTCGGCAGAATTCTTCGATTAATTGTAATAGTCAGGATTTAATCTGCCAGTCAGTGTCATATTAACTCAAACTCAGACCATGATTATTTGTCAGTACACTCGGGATTGGCCATATAAACAAAGGCTATAGATATTTATTCTCGCAGAGGCGCAGAGCCGCAAAGTAAAAAGAATTTACTCTCGCAGAGACGCAAAGACCGCAAAGTAAAAAGAATTTACTCTCGCAGAGGCGCAGGAGAACGCAGAGAAAAGTACGCTCTTCTCTCGCAGCAAAGAATATCGTAATTTATCAGGTTCTCTGCGCCTCTGCGAGAAAACAGGATGTTAAAACTCCTACATAAGCTGTTTCCGCTTATACGAAAATCGACAATAAATGTCAGATCAAGTCTGAACTACTACAGATTAATATTCTTAATAAATTCCTCATCCGATGCACGTTATAAAGTTATAACGTGCATCGCATTGAGAGCTAGTTAAACATATCATCAACCTCTTTTTCGGCATCAAGCCAGTGTTGCCAGTCATGACCGCCTGGAAACCCGGCATTTTCCCATTTGTAATAGGCATGCATCGCAATCATCATACGTTTCTCGTCCTCTGAGATTACGGATTTTGTCCGTTTTGCCGGGCTGGCCTTTCTAGCTGCTGCTACTGCAGTTGCTTTTTTAGGACTTGTCTTTTTCAAGGCTTTTTTTGCGACTTTTTTCTTGGTAACCTGTTTGGTAGCAACTTTCTTTTTCGCTACTTTCTTTTTAGTAACTTTTCTGGATGTGGTCGCTGCCCTGGCAGTGCCTGCTTTCTTGCTGTCTTTTTTAGCCATTTATGTAATGCCCCCCCTGTTGAGAAAAACTGCTGCTAATTATCATGTTGTGTCTCGATCAGATACTTGACGCACGTCAACATTATTTGCACGAGATTATACGCCTGTTACAGGCAAGGGGCAGGCCGCATTCCTGTGATCGAGCTATGCGTTAATGCCGTAGATAATGCCATGCAACGGCCATTCTGCCCGGAGCAGCGGCGTGGATGAATGATTCGTGCATATCAGCATTGGATACTTGCCTGAAAATTGCGTGGTCGCCCCCATTTTCTTCTGATCCCCTAACAGGTATACAATTGAATTCAATTGCACCAGCTTGATGCAGGTTTTAGCTGCATGCACTAATGTGCAACTCATTCGCCCCTGGTTTTATCTCTAAAACTGTTCCTGATTTTGCAACAATCGAGCAATACCAGTACCACAACAATGGTGCAAGCACTTGAAATAATTCCTGCTATTGTGAATGTGTCGAAAATGAACGCCATTTTTCCTCCGTTGAAACAGATCTAGTTATTATTCTATTTATAAATATTCTGCAGAATTCGTGCCAGTATTAGTTGTATCCATGATGTCGCTAGTAGTTACGATATTTTGAACTTGCGTGCTTGCCAGCAGGCAATAACAGGAGCTTGAAACTTGAATATAAGAATTGAGAATTTTCCAGCCGGTGTTACAGAAGATGATGTCAGGGAATTTTTGGGTGACAGCAACGAAATAGAACATATTCTGCTAACTGACAAGGGGAATGCAGATAATGTTCTTGTTATCATTCAAGTTAATACCAGTCACACGGGAGCTAACGCCATGGCAGAATTTATTGATGGCAAGTTTTTTAAACACAGACGCCTGTCGGCACAGGCCATGACCCTGTTAAATGAGTAATGTTAGCTGGATACGTTAACATGCCTGGTTTTGATATCTAACCGCTTCGCTTTCTAAAAATACAAATGAAATGGTCTGTACTTAACAAGACGTCGCTATACCGTGGTTTCTTCAAGCTCACGGGATTTGAATTGACGCATGATTTGTTTGATGGCGGTCACAGCCCCGTGCTTACACGCGAGCTGCTGGACAGGGGCCATGCAGCGGCTGTGCTTCCCTATGATCCTGATCGGGATGAAATCGTACTGATAGAACAGTTTCGTATTGGCGCAGGTGATGATGTATCGGGACCATGGATGATCGAAATCATTGCCGGTTTACAGGAACCTGATGAAACTGCAGAGCAGGTTATTCATCGCGAAGCAGCAGAAGAAGCGGGCTGTGAAATTACACATATCATTCCCATCCATCATTATTATTCCAGCCCGGGAAGCAGCAACGAGCAGATACAGATATTTTTTGCGCGCACCGAAACCAGTGGCCTTGGTGGCATCCATGGCGTAGACGAGGAGGGTGAAGATATCCGTGTCCATGTGATCAGCAGTGACATCGCCTTCGACTGGCTCGACCAGGGCCGAATCGATTCAGCCTTGCCCATCATCGCACTGCAGTGGTTCCGCCTGAACCGCGATAAAATCCGCCGCCAGTGGCTAGAAGAACGCTAGACAGTAATTGTATTTTTATCTCGCAAAGGCGCCAAGAACGCAAAGAGCTTATGTGTTTTTTTCGATAAGATTAATTCAGATGTAACTCATATACCTTTGCGCACTTTGCGTCTTTGCTGAAACGTTTTTAAAACAACCAGCATCCCCGGACTGCGCTTCGCTTTATTCGCCTGCCTGGTTCCCTCGCCACTCGTACCTCGCCCCTCAGCCCTGTTCAAAACCATGCCGTGCCTTGTTCGCATCTTCCTGTTTTCTGAATTGCAGGAACCTGGGCAGAAACTTGTCCCAGTCGATGATATGGGAGTCCAGCTCGGGTCCGTCGATACAGGCATGTTTGCGAACCATCTTGCCTTCGAGAGTCACCGGCACCATGCAGGCGCCGCACATGCCGGTGGCGTCGACCATGATGGAGTTCAGACTCGCCACCGTCTTGACGTCGTAGGATTTGGTGAGGTCGCTGACCGCGCGCATCATCAGCGGTGGACCGATGGTGACGACTTCGCCGATTGCGCGTCCACTGCCGGCTTTCATCGCGTCCAGCATTTCCTGCAGCGGGCCGGTGACGAAACCGTTGATGCCGAAGCTGCCGTCGTTGGTGGTGTAGATCACATCGAGCAGTTCAGGGTATTCGGCTTGCAGCTTGCCGACGCGGCCGTCGGGCTGGTCCCAGAACATCAGGTCTTTGGTACGGAAGCCCGAGATCAGCGTGACGTGGTTGCCCATGCGCAGGTGCTCGCGCATGATCGGATAAACGGGGGGCA
The DNA here is from genome assembly GCA_963807785.1 of uncultured Gammaproteobacteria bacterium. Lineage (GTDB taxonomy): Bacteria > Pseudomonadota > Gammaproteobacteria > SZUA-229 > SZUA-229 > JABDQW01. The sequence continues at coordinate 52,347 of CAWEEC010000107.1, forward strand.
GACCGACACCACCGGCGGTGAACACGACGGTCTCGCCGTTTTCGTAACGGTGCAGTTTGCTCGGCTGGCCCAGCGGTCCGGCGATGCCGGTGAGTTCATCGCCGACTTCCATGTTGTTGATGTAGGCCGAGCTGCTGCCGAGGTTCTGTACCACGAGGTTAATGGTGCCGGCTTCCGCGTCCCAGTCGGCGAGGGTGAGCGGTATCAGTTCGCCCTTTTCCCAGGCCAGTACGCGCACGAACTGGCCGGCGTGCGCGGAGCGTGCAATAAGCGGTGCATGGACATCGAATTCGACGATGCCTTCGGCGAGCACTTCCTTGTTCACGATCCTGTTCGGCGCCTGGCCTAGTCCGGTGTAGTGTTCGGCGTGTTTCACCAGCGAGCGGATCTCGTCGGCGGAAAATGGAATCGTGCCCGCGATCTCGCGTGCTGCCGCCTGGCCGTCGCCGGCGGCACGGATCGCGGTGGAACCGCCGCGGTTGGCGTCGCCGCCCGTGTAGACGTCCTCGATCGAGGTTTCCTGCGATCCGGCCTTGATCTCGATGGTGCCCCACTTGCTGGTCTTGAGGCCTGGTTCGGCGTCTTTCACGATCGGGTTGGACGCGTTGCCCAGCGCCATGACCACGAGGTCGACTTGCATTTGCTCGGTTTCGCCGGTGGCGACCGGACGGCGGCGTCCGGAAGCGTCCGGCTCGCCGAGCTCCATGACGTCGAGGATCGCGTGGCAGACGAAGTTCGACTGGTCGTTGCCGCTGAATTCGCGCGGTGCGCGCAGCACCTTGAGTTCGATGCCTTCTTCCAGTGCGTGGTGCAGTTCCTCTATGCGCGCCGGCATTTCATCCCGGGTGCGACGATAAACGATGGTGACATGACCGCCGAGGCGCTTCGCGGTGCGCGCCGCGTCCATCGCGGTGTTGCCGCCGCCGATGACGATGATCTCCCGGCCCTTCACTTCCGGCAGCGGGGTTTCGTAGTCATCGAGGTTCGCCTTCATCAGGTTGACACGAGTAAGAAACTCGTTCGCGGACACGATGCCGTTGAGGTGCTCGCCGGGCACGTTCATAAAGCGGGGCAGGCCGGCGCCGGTGCCGACGAAGATCTTCCAGAAACCGGCGCGCTTGAGCTCTTCCAGCGTAGCGGTCTTGCCGACGATGAAGTTGTCGACGAACTTGCCGCCCAGCATGGTGATCTTCTTCACCACGTCGTCGATCAGGTAGTTGGGCAGGCGGAACTCGGGAATGCCGTAGCGCAGCACGCCGCCGAGATTATGAAACGCCTCGAACACGGTAACCGGGTAGCCTTCCTTGGACAGCAGGTAGGCGTTGATCAGCCCGGCGGGGCCGGAACCGACCACCGCAATCGGCGGTTTCTCCGCTTTCGCCCACGGGTTGGGCGTATCCTTGAGGTCGTAATTGGCTTCCGCGTCAAGCAGTCTTTCGCTTTGCGGCAGGTACCATTCGAGCTGGCCGATTTCGATCGGGCGCTTGTTCAGCGTGCACACGCCCTGGCATTGCAGTTCCTGCGGGCACACGCGCCCGGTGACGTTGGGCAGCGGGTTGGCCGATTTGATCAGCTCGAAGGCCTGCCTGAACTTGCCTTCGCCGATCAGGTGGACCATCTCGGGGATGTGGATCTTGACCGGGCAGCCGCCGACGTTCTCGCCGCCGTCTATCTCCGGCAAATGGCCTATTTCGCAGGGCCTGTCGTCGCACTGCTTGTCGCGCAGCACTTCCAGCCACACCAGCATCTCGACTTCGCGAAAGCTGTAACCCAGCCCCATGTAGCCGATATAGCCCTGGTTGACGAGGTCGAAATCTTTCACGCGTTCGGCAGGCGGGCGGATATAGGGCGGGATGTTGTTGTCGGCCGGCCAGTTTACTGACAGCCCCTTGAACATCGGGTAGCTGTCCGACAGGTGCTGGTCGAGCGCGCGCACGAACTTGCGCTTGAACTTCAGCGGTATGTTCCACACGAAGCGCATCAACATGATGCTCATGGCGTCGTTTCGAAGCAACAGGTTCCAGAACGTGTGAATAAACGGTTCACCGAGTTCGTCCTGCTGGAATTCCCACGCGATGGCGTTGGTGCCCTCGGTGATGAAGGCCTGCTGGAAGAACCGCGGGTCGTTGACCAGTCGCCGCTTAAGCAGCTCGATCTGCTTGTTGAAAAGTTCGACCGAGGTGTTGTGCTCCATTGAGGCGAGATCTTCACGGGTCTCGTCGATGTGGTGACGGCTGTTCTCGACATCGAGGCTGGTCTGGTAATAGCGGTCCACGTCCGCCTGGTTGTAGGCGAAGTCCGGGTTGGTCTCCGGGGTATTACCCGCAGGCCGGGGTGAATTCTGTAATGGCTGGTCGGTATTGTCTGCCATGATGTTTCCTCTCGCTAATCAGGCCGGTGGGGTGAAGCGGATGATTTCCGCGTCACAGTCATCGGCAACACGCGATGCCCGCTGCACCAGCTCGGGTGTGATCTCGATCTTGTCGAAGATGCCCGGGATCACCCGGCTGACCAGCTTGCTTTCGCCCTCGACCACGATCGTGGTTTTTTCGAACAGCTCGCTCAAATCCTGGTAACAGGTCTTGCAGTTGGTGCACCTGGGTATGTCTTCCTCGGTAATATCTACCAGTGTAGCACCGGTCTGCGCGGAAGGTGTAGCGGACTGCGGCGCTTTCGCCTGCACTTCGATAGCAGTCCTGGCCGCAGTAAGCGCGTCCACTGAAATCGATTGCGTGGCCGCTTCCGCGGGTGCGCCGGAGACGCTGGCCAGTTCGGCCATGCCACGGGCGATGGAGTCGATCGCGCTCTCGCGTGCCTGGTTGGACTGCTCGTATTTCTGTATCCAGTCTTCCAGTTCCTGGTGGTGGCTGGCCGCCATGCGGTCGATGTGCAGGCCGCCGAGGTACTCCAGCATGCGCCAGTTGCGGCGCCGCTCCGCGGTGAGTTCGACCATCGCGTGGGTCATCGTCAGCCTGACCAGTTTCTTGTTTTCGTCGGTCGACCAGATGAAAGGCATCTTGCCGTAGCGTTCATCGATGCCGAGGTCGATGAACTCGTGGATCGGCACCGGTTCACCGGCGGTGTCGCCGACCAGCGGTTTGAAGTGCTTCTTGAAACGGCCCTCGTTGACAGCGAAGTCCGCTGCGGTGAACGGGATGTCCATCAGTTGCGCATTACCGTCCTCGTCGACGTAATCCAGCGTCGTGGTGATCCAGTCCTGGCCGATCTCCGGGTTGCCTTCGAGCGAGAAGCGCTCGGCCAGCGTGTCGCCCTTGCGCGGATCGTGCACGAACACCGGGTACATGCGGCTTTCGACCGCGAGCACCGCGCGGCGCGCGCCGGCATCGTCGGCAATACCGTGTTCCGGCTGGCAGGTGGTGTAGGTGTCGAACACCGCCGGTGAGTCGTTGTAGGTGAGGAACTCCATCGTGTTCTTCATGAAGTGGCTCTGCATCGCGGCACTGGTCTGGATCACCAGCACGTTCGGATGGAACGCGGCAATCAGGCCCAGTTCCTTGCGGTCTTCGTGTTTGCCGCGGTGGGCGACGCCGAAACGGGTCAGGTCTGAATCCTGCGCGGTGTAGCTCGAGGTCGAGGTCTGGCCACCGGTATTGGAGTACGCACCGGTATTGAGCACCACGATTTTGAGCGGCGTTTCCGACACCAGCACGCGCGACAGCGCACCGAAGCCGATATCGTAGGTAGCACCATCGCCGCCCATACTGAAGACTGCGGGTAACAGGGCGCGTTCGTCGTCTGAAAAATGATGCCAGTTGAAGCACCTGAACAGGGGATCGTGGTATTCAGGATTGTACTGGTCGTCGAGGTCGAGCTTCGCGGTGCGCATCGCGGTGAAATCATCGACCGCCGTTGCGCAAAAGCCTTCAAAGATGCCCTTGGCAACCGCCGGGGTGTCCTGGAACAGGCTGTTGATCCAGGGGTCCTTGTAAGGATTGGCGGGGAAGGTGGAAGCATACACGCTGCTGCAGCCGGTGGCGTTGGCAATAGCCAGGCCGCTTGGCCCGTTGCCCGATGGCCCGCTCTCGAAATTGTAGAGTCGCTTTTCCAGCGTGCGGATGGTGTCGTGCATGCGTTGCAGGCGCCCGGGATCGGCCTCATCAGGCACGAGACCTTCGAGCTTTTCGTTCAGTGCGGCAATCAACTGTTCCAGTTCCCTGACGTGGGATTTGCGCAATTGCTCGTGGATCGCGCGGTTGGTGGCGGTCAGTAGTCGAATCGCGGTGACCTCGCCACAGCCACGGCAGGCGCCGTGTCCGCCTGTCATCGCATAATAATTGTCATGATCGAGGATCAGGCGCTTGGTGTCACCGCCCGGCTGGATCGCATTCTCGGTGAAGCGAGCCGCGGTATTCGGCAGCAGGCTCAGGAATTCGAAGTTTCGCTGCATCTCTGCCTGTG
>CAWEEC010000108.1:0-12567 GCA_963807785.1 uncultured Gammaproteobacteria bacterium
TCCTGCGCGAACATCCATGGCGTCGTTGATCACTTTTCGGCCCAATTCTGTTGTATAGGCTTTCATCACAGCAGAAATAACCGAAGGATGCTCTCCAGCATCGACGGCCCCCGCAGTAAGGGTTCGAGCGGCATCAATGATGTGGGTAAAAGCCGTAATTTGTGTTAGTTTTTCTTCGACGCCTTCAAATTTAGCAATGGGTAGCCCGAATTGCTCACGTATATTGGCATAAGTATAACTGGTACGAAGGGCAAGTTTAGAATTGCCACTACTCATGGCTGGGAGTGAAATGGACCTTCCTGCAGCAAGGGACTCCATAAGCATTCTCCAGCCTTGGCCCGCCATTTTGACCCCACCAATGATGTAGTCTAACGGGATGCATACATCCTTACCCCAGGTTGGACCGTTATGGAACGACGAGTGTAGTGGGTTGTGGCGTCGACCGGTATTGACGCCGCTTAAGTCTGTGGGTACCAGCGCGCATGTAATGCCTAAGTCTTCTTTGTCGCCCAAAATATGATCGGGATCTTTAAGCACAAAGGCCAATCCCAAAACGGTAGCTATGGGAGATAAAGTAATCCAGCGTTTTTCCCAGTTAAGACGAATGCCAATGACTTCCTGCCCATCGAGTGTTTCTTTGTAAACAATTCCTGTGCTTTTCATGCCGCCAGCATCACTACCGGCAGTAGGCTCGGTCAATCCAAAACAAGGAATTTCTTCCCCTGTGGCCAGTTTGGGCAAGTAGTAATTTTTTTGCTCATCGGTTCCGTATTGAAGAAGTAGTTCAGCCGGGCCTAAGGAGTTGGGAACCATCACTGTAACGGCCGCGGTTGTGGAACGGCTTCCAAGTTTTGCAACTACTTCAGAATGAGCGCGCGCGCTAAAACCAAGGCCACCATATTCTTTGGGGGGTTGTTTTGCAGTGCGGGTCGCTGCCCGGCAGGGGCATTGCGCAGGCGCTCGCGGATTTGCTGTTTTTTCTCATCTGGCAGGCCCTGCCAGCGGTTGCGCAGTCTTTCCTGTTCATCTTCAGGCAGGTCATTGAACCACTGGTATTTCTTTCTCATCGCCTGTTTTAACTCCAGCGGTAAATCACGAAACTCCGCCATGCGCTGGCGCATTTTTTCACGTTCTTCAGGCGAGGCATTTTTCCAGCGCTGAAGCCGTTTCTTCGATCGTTCTCTCTGTGCCGGTGTCATCTCTTTCCAGCGAGTAGCGCCCTTGATCAATCGCTGTTTGCGTTGCTCAGGAATGTCTTCCCAGCGCTGTTCAAAGTTTTTCAGTACAGCCTGCTGCTCTACACTCAACTGGCTCCAGCCAGTCACGTCAGTGTCCGAGTCGGCATATATGGTTGCTGAAAACATCAGCAGACACGGCAGCGTTAAATTGATAATCGTCTTATTCATTGTCTTTACCTTTACGGTTTTTGGCAAACATCATGTTGAGCTGTACGGGATCGATCCAGTGGCCGTCCAGAGGCTCAAATTCAGCTATAAATTCGAGCAGATCTGCATCGGGCAGATCTTCGGCAGGTACATTTTCATTAACCTGCTGCTTGCCTGCAAACACACCTGGCGGCAGTAGCAGAACGAGTAAAATTGTTAGTGACTTAACTCGCATGCTCTTGCTCTATCATCCAGGCGACAAAATCAAGTTCCTGTTGTAGTTCGAAGTCTTCATTAGCTGTAATCAGCTCGAAATCATCGGGGCTCAACTGCGTGTTGCCAGGAGACGAAAACAGCAGCCAGCCCGTGACCAGAGAAACAAATAACACGGAGAATGCGCCGGTTGTCAGCCAGGTAGCATTTAATAATCGAGGCCTTGCCTGTATTGACAGGGCATGCTGTCTTGCCCGGTTGAGACGCGATAAAGTAGCTGCATCAAGGCGATCTATGCTTTCATCGAGAGATTCGACAACTGAATTTAACGTGGCCTTGTCAATGTCTGCATCGTGTTTGTTAATCATGACTGATAGGCCCCAAGTGCTTGTTTGAGTGCTTTGGTCGCACGTGAATAATGTGTTTTTACGCTGCCCTGACTGCAGCCCATGGCGCTGGCTGTTTCCCTGACATCAAAACCTTCCCATGCGCGCAACAGGAAAGCCTGTTGTTGCCGAAGCGGTAGCTGCCTGATTGCGTCCAGCGTGACACGCATTAACTGTTCGTTATTTGCGTCACTGTCGGGTGTCAATGCATCAATATCGGGTGCCTGCTGGATTGGATCAGCTGTGTCGTTATCGCTGTCTTCCTGGCTGCTATACAGCCAGCTGAAAACGCTGTTGCGTGTGCGTGAGCGTCGATACCAGTCTCTGATCTTGCTCTGTAAAATCCGGTGAAACAACGGACCCCAGTCAGCCTTGCTTTTATGACTGTAGTTCTTTACCAGGGACAACATGGCGTCCTGAACAATATCCATGGCATGATCCGGGCTGCCGGTGGCAAGTTCAGCCATGCGAAACGCACGTTTCTCAACACTTGCCAGAAATTGGTTTAACGCTTGACGGTTATCCAGGGTATTGATCTCGTTGCGCTGGTTAAAGATCTTTTGCATGAATATCAAGCCGGGATAGCTGGATTTACTCAGCATCCCGACCTCATCGCAAAAAGCGCATTCTAACATTGGCAATGAGTTGAACATGTTTATGTGCTGCCTTCAGTCTGTCAGCGTAACAAACGTAACAATCAGATAGCCCCTGTTTTCGCAGAGGGACCCAAGCAGAAGTCATTGCTTGCATATTATATTTAACGCGCGGGCAGGAGATTGGTTGACAGTGTATTTAAGTTATTGAAATAAATCATTTTTTATCGTGGTATCAGGCGGTGTCTGCAAGTAACGCGAATAACGCAAAGCGGCTTGTGATATTAGCGCGCAATTCGCGTCGTTTGCGTTTTTTGCGGATAAATTCATCTGCAGACAATGCGTATCATGGTCTCCAGACTGATAGTCCGGATTACGTTGCAGCTCACCCAGCTGGGCTGATTTAACTACTCAAGCGGCTGAGATCTCATTCAGTAACTTTGCATAATTCTCGACAGGCAACCTTGGACCAAACTGCTGTACGACATGCGATGATGCAAGGCTGGCCAGCTTACCGGCATCGGCTATCGAGTAGCCGTGGGTTATGGCATACAGATAGGCACCCGCAAACATATCGCCGGCACCGTTAGTATCGACGGCCTTAATCGGGTATGGTTCGATTTTATGCGTGCTGGCTCCATCGTATATCAGGGCGCCCTTTGATCCCAGGGTGATAGCGAAATTGCGGGCAAAGGTTTTTATGGTTTCGATGGCATCTTCAATCGAAGGCTTGCCGGTGTAGGCTAAAGCTTCGGATTCATTGCAGAACAGCAGGTCGATGCCGTCGCCGATTGTCTGTGTCAATTCATTATGAAAGTGTTGCACGATTGCAGGATCAGAGAAGGTAAAGGCAGTCTTTACTCCGTTAGCTTCTGCTATCTTGCGTGCATGTATGTTGGCTTCTTTTGCACCTGGTGACGTCACCAGGTAGCCTTCCATATAAAGATATTCCGAATCTTTAATATGACTCTCACTTATTTCATTCACTGACAACTCGGAAGAGATCCCCAGATAAGTCTGCATGGTACGCTCTGCATCCGGCGTAACCATAACCAGGCATTTTCCCGTGATGCCATTGGCGTGGGTGCCATTAATATTGGTATCAACGCCGGCCTGTTTCAGGTCGTGTAAATAAAAGTGACCAAGATCGTCATCCGCGACTTTGCAGGCATAATACGACGATCCGCCCATGGCACTCACAGCAATCAAGGTATTTGCAGCGGAGCCGCCACTGGCCTTGTTGCCTTCAAAGGCATCCAGGTGTGTCAGCATGCGATGTTGTTCCTCTTCATCGACCAGCGTCATAACGCCTTTATCGACTTCCATGAGATTCAAAAAGCCGTCTTCGACTTCAAACTCCATATCAACCAGGGCATTGCCGAGCCCGTATACGTTGTATTTTTTCATCAAGTAAACCTTGCACTGATTATCATTCGGGGCGTATTGTCACATACATGGCTGATAAGGTCATGTTATCTGCCGGTCGTGTGGCGAAAATTTGTCTGTTTACGGGTGTTAAGCTGACAATTGAAGATGGAGGAGTATGGATAGCACTGTCACAATTCCGCTCTGGTTGTTTGTCCTGATCGCTGTGTTTGCTGCGATCATGGTACTGGATCGTTTCCTGATGCCCGGCATGCGCTGGTATTTTCGCCGCCGCGTTAATCGTGTTATTGATGAAATCAATACGCGCCTGGATGTTGAAATTCGCCCTTTGCAGATCACGCAAAGAAAAGCACTGATCGATCGGCTGGTCTTCGATGAAAAAGTTCTCGAGGCTGTGAAGCAGGCGGCAATTGAAAAAGGCATGCCTACGGCTGTGGCGCAGGACAAGGCCAGAAAATATGCCAATGAAATCGCGCCGGCTTTCAATGCCTATATGTACTTTCGCATCGGCTACTGGATTTCAAAAAAGCTGGCGCGGCTAATATACAGAATGCGGGTTGGTTTTTTTGATAATAATGAATTGAGCAAGGTCGACCCTGAATCAGCAGTCGTATTTGTGATGAATCATCGCAGCAATATGGATTATGTGCTGGTCTCGTTCCTGGTGGCGGAGAAAACCGCGCTTTCATATGCAGTAGGTGAGTGGGCGCGAATATGGCCGCTGCAAACCCTGATCAAGTCCATGGGTGCATTTTTTGTGCGTAGAAACTCGGGTAATACGCTATATCGACGTGTGCTGGAGCGCTATGTAAACATGTCAACGCGAGCCGGTGTCTGCCAGGCTGTATTCCTCGAAGGTGGTCTGAGCAAGGATGGGGCATTGCGTGAACCGCGGCTGGGATTCCTCGACTACATGTTGCGTGATTATCATTCTGACACGGATAGAGATATCACATTCATACCTGTTGGAATTAACTATGACCGCGTTGTTGAGGACAGAAGCCTGGTGCGCAAGCTGGACCCAGAGGCGAAAAAGCGTAGCAAATGGTTTGTATTGAAAACAACCGTTCAATTTATTACTAAAACGCTGTTGCTATCCAGGAAGACACGACTACGTCGTTTTGGCTATGCAAGTGTAAATTTCGGTAACCCGGTTTCAGCCAGGGCTTATTGCGCGCAGAACAATATGGAGTTTATCAATCTTGAACAGGAGCCGCGTTTTGATTATGTGGCCAAGCTGGCTGACAAGCTTATGCTGGAGATCAGTGAAGCTATACCGATTACTCCAGTGGCATTGATGGCGGAAATTATTCTTGCTAACAAAAATGCGTGGAAAAGTGAGCTTGAATTAAAGGCGCAGGCTCTTGAAAGAATTACGGCATTAAGAGTTCTGGGCGCACCAATCAGGATTTCATCCAATACCACAGAGAATATACTCAGTGGTGCGCTGGATATTATTGAGGGCAGGGGCTGGCTCGAGATACAGGACAGTCTTTGTAAGCCCAGGGAAGACTCGATAGTGATGCTGCAGTATTATGCCAACTCGATAGCTCACTGGCAGCAGATGAATAATAAATAGTTATTACCTGGCGTATGCGCTACGAAGTAGCTGATAACTATTACTTCAGTTGAGCGATAATCCTGCTACTGCGCTTTTCCGCCTCAATGAAAACCCGCTTGATTTGCGGGTACATTTTTTTTATTCGTGAGTCCATTTCAGTAACAGCGATTTCTATATCCTCTGATGTCAGATCTTGCCTGAAATCAACACTGATCGCTGCCAGGATAAAGTCAGGTCCCATATGCATGGTCAGCACTTCATTGACATGCTGTGTCGAAGGGTGTGTTTTCAGGATGGATCTGACGCCTTCAATCACGTGCTGGTTTGCGCTTTCACCTATCAGCAGGCCCTTGGTTTCATAAGCCAGCCAGATTGCGGTGCCAACCAGGATCAGGCCAATGATGATCGATGCAGCACCATCGAAATAGAGATACCCGGTCCATTGCGCAAGTGCGATTCCGCAGAAGGCTACCAGCAGTCCCAGCATGGCGGCACTGTCTTCGAAAAGCACGACAAAGATCGACGGATCCTTGGCGCGTCTGACAGCTTCAAAATAACCGTGCTTGCCTTTTACGCGACTGAATTCACGAAACGCGAAATACCAGGCTGCGCCTTCAAAGATCATGGCAAGGCCGAGCACGATATAGTTAATCACGGGACTGGTAATAGCTTCAGGGTGGCTTAAATGCTGTATGCCTTCATATATCGAGATGCCACCACCAAGAGCGAAAATAAGAATGGCTACAATGAAACTCCAGAAATATATTTCCTTGCCATGGCCGAAGGGGAAATGTTCATCAGCTGGTTTCTTTGCCTGTTTCAAACCATATAGCAGCAGGACCTGGTTGCCGGTATCAACCAGTGAGTGTATGCCTTCAGATAGCATGGCGGAACTCCCGGTGATTAGAGCGGCGCTGAATTTTGTTATTGCGATAAGTGCATTACCGATCAGCGCGGCTATGATTACTTTGGTTGAGCCAGATGCCATTCAAGGTTTTCCTTTAGATTAATCTTGCTAAGGCGAAAAAAAGCCATGCTACTCATGGCAAACTGCCTGCCACGCTTCGCCAGGTCTACGAATAATGCCAGGTCTACGAATATTCATTGGTCGTACGTGAAAAGGCTGTTCCGTTCCTGGTGAGTTACTCTTTGTTGTCAAACAGTGTGAAATCGATATCGGTTACAGTCTGTTGCATGAATAATGTCCATACCGCGCCACGATCGATACCGCCGTCGTCATCAAGTTTTGCGCCGACAACAATATCTGTCACACCGTCAGCGTCAAGATCACCAAAATTATCAAGTGCACTGCCAAACAGTGTGCCGTCTGTCAGTGTGCCACTGAAGTTGCCGGCAGTACTGGAGATCTTGATTTTCGAAATAATCTCGCCATTAGTTTTCATATACATTATCCACACAGCGCCGCGACTGGTGCCGCCATCATTGTCATGATCAGCGCCTGCAGCAAGATCTATGGTGCCATCACCATTAATATCGCCGAGACCGGTCACGGAACTGCCAAAGTGGTTACCGTCATTGAGGCCGCCGTTAAAGTTACCATTGGTTTCGGATATCTTCTGTTCGAACCTGACTGTGCCATCGGCATTCATCAACAGCACCCATATCGCACCACGCTCAGGTCCACCGTCATCGTCACCGATAGCGCCTACCACGATATCCTCGTTGCCATCAGCGTCGAGATCGCCAATACCTGCAATTGAACTGCCGAAATAGTCACCATCTTCGATTACGCCGGCAAAACTGCCGTCGATGTCGGATATTTTCTGAACTGTATTAACGGTGCCAGTCGTGGTCAGAAATAACAGCCAGACAGCGCCGCGATCACCGCCGCCATCGTCCGCCAGGCGCGCGCCGACAGCAATATCGACAATACCGTCATTGTTCAGGTCGCCGATACTGGCGATTGCGCCACCAAACTGATCATTGTCATTCAGAGTACCGCTGAAGCCACCCTCGATATCCGATATTTTTTGCGTGAACTGAACCGTGCCATCGGCATTCATGAACACTATCCACACGGCACCGCGATCAGTGCCGCCGTCATCATCCAGCGGTGCGCCGATGACAACATCAGGAATGCTGTCACCATTCAGGTCACCCAGTTCGGCAACGGCGCTACCAAACTGATCGTTGTCATCAAGCACGCCAGTAAAATCACCCTCGGTGTCGGATATTTTCTGTTCAATATCAACCGTAGCGTCGTCGTTCATGAACACTACCCAGGCAGCACCACGGTCTGTGCCGCCGTCATCATCCAGCGGTGCGCCGATGACAAGATCAGTAACGCCGTCAACCTCCAGGTCGCCGATGTTGGCAATGGCGCTGCCGAACTGATCATTGTCTTCGAGCACGCCTTCAAAATTGCCGGCAGTGTCAGATATTTTCTGTGTTGATTCGACACCGGTCGTAATCGTTGTTTCCGTGCAGCTACGGCCTGACACTGTCAACCAGACAAAGGCGATGAATATAATTTTCAGGGGCCTGTTTAATCGCATCACTTATGGTCTTTACTATTAGCCGTTTTTTCCTGAATGGAGTTGAGCGCCGATACCAGTTTATCAATATGTGCATGGCTGTGCGCAGCAGAAAGCGTAATACGCAATCGCGCTGTCCCCTCGGGTACGGTGGGAGGGCGTATCGCAGTGACGAGCAGGCCCTGGTCCAGCAGCTGTGCACTGGTTTCAACAGTGGTTTGAGTGTCGCCGATAATGACCGGCTGGATCGCTGTCTGGCTACTGGCCAGTCCCTGCACCTGCTGTCGGCAACAGCTTCTGAAATAATCGATATTATTGTTGAGCTGATTACGCAATTCGGGTCGCGATTTTATGATGTTTAAACTGGCACGGGTGGCTTCGGCAACAGCAGGCGGTGTTGCGGTTGTATAAACATAGGTACGTGCTTGCTGGATCAGCGTTTCAACCAGGTCGTCACTGCCGGCAATAAATGCACCGGCTGTGCCCAGGGCCTTGCCCAGTGTCGCCATGTAAACAGGTACATTATCCATTGAGACATTAAAGTGCTCCAGCGTGCCTTTGCCATGTTCACCGAGCACACCAAAGCCGTGGGCATCATCAACCATAAACCAGGCATCATGTTGCTGGCATAGATTGGCGAGCGCAGGGATTGCGGCAATATCACCGTCCATGCTGAAAACGCCATCCGTCATTACCAGCTTTTCGCCATCTGTCCTGGAGGCAAGTTTTGCCTCCAGATCACTGGCATCGTTATGCCGGTAACGCATCAGGCGTGCGCCGGAGAGCAGGCCAGCATCGAGCAGGGATGCATGGTTGAGCCGATCCTCCATTACGCTGTCACCTTTGCCGACAAGGGCTTGCGCCAGACCCAGGTTTGCCATGTAGCCGGTGGAGAATAACAGCGCGCGCGGGTAACCGGTGAACTCGGCAAGTTCCTGTTCAAGCGCATGGTGGGCGCGCGAGTGGCCATTGATCAGGTGGGCAGCGCCACTACCCGCGCCATATTGCTCCACACCTTTGATAAACGCGGCCTTAACTTGCGGGTGATTGGCCAGGCCAAGATAATCATTGCTGCAAAAGCTGATGACCGCTTTGCCATCGATGATCATCTCCGCTTGTTGCGGCCCGTCACTGATACGGCGTTGCGATAGAGATGTTGCGCTTTTCGCTGTTGCAGTTCTTTATGTAGGTCTTTCAATTCGACGCAAGGAGAAATGATTTTAAAAAAAGAAACTGATGTAATTGCAGAGGCGCAGAGTTAACACATGTTTGTGTACGTTTATATTGGTCAGATCACAATCATAGAATCTTTGGATCTCTGCGCCTCTGCGGTAAATAAAAAGTCACGCTGTTGCTACTGTGTCCAGATCTTGTGTTTTGGTGTCAGCAGTATTGAGACCCAGCTTGTCAAACAGGATGCGGTCGTGGTGCTCTTCAGGATTGGAGGTTGTCAGCAACTTGTCGCCGTAGAAAATGGAATTGGCGCCGGCGAAGAAACACAGGGCCTGCGTTTCATCGCTCATCTCGGTGCGCCCGGCAGACAGCCTGACCCATGACCGGGGCATGAGAATGCGGGCGACCGCAATGGTGCTGACAAAGTCGAGTGCGTCGAGTTTTTCAACGCCGTGCAGCGGCGTGCCTTCGACCTGCACCAGCATGTTGATTGGCACGCTTTGCGGATGATGTGGCAGGTTGGCGAGCTGCTGCAGCAGCGACACCCGATCTTGTTGCTGTTCACCCATGCCGACAATGCCACCGCAGCAGACATTAATACCGGCATCGCGCACATGCTCCAGTGTATCGAGCCTGTCCTGGTAAGTACGGGTGGTGATGATATCGCCGTAGTATTCCGGCGAGGTATCAAGGTTGTGGTTATAGTAGTCCAGCCCGGCCTGTTTAAGTCTTTGTGTCTGCTGGCGCGTGAGCATACCCAGGGTGACGCAGGTCTCCAGACCCAGCGCATTGACGGCTTCGACCATTTCGATGACCTTGTCCAGGCTCTTGTCGGTCGGATTGCGCCAGGCCGCGCCCATGCAGAAGCGGCTGGCGCCGCTGTGTTTCGCTGCCCTGGCTTTTGCCACGACTTGTTCCAGTGGCAACAGGCGCTCGCGTTCAAGCTCGGCATCGTTACGTGCGCTCTGCGAGCAGTAGGCGCAGTCTTCAGGGCAGGCACCGGTCTTGATGCTGAGCAGAGTACTGACCTGGACATGGTTCGGGTCGAAATGCCGGCGATGCTGGCTGTGTGCCTGAAACAGCAGGTCATTGAACGGCAGGTCAAACAGTGCGGTAACTTCGGACTTGGTCCAGTCGTGGCGCAGAGAATTCATACGTATCGGTTAATTGAGTAGAATGGCAGTCTATTCTACATGACATGGAGTGATGATGAATATGGATATTACCAGCCTGAGTAAGGGCCTTTTTCAGCGCCTGGTTCGCGCTGTTTACCCGCCGCGTTGTGTTTTATGCAGCGCTCCCGGTTTCGGCGACCTGGATATCTGTGAGGCCTGTTATGATGATTTGCCGTGGCTTGAATCTACATGCACGCAATGCGCAATCCCGTTAGCCGATGACAGTGGTGATGACCTCAAGTGCGGTCGATGCTTACAACAACCACCGGCATTTGATCACAGTCTGAGCCTGTTCACTTATGAAAAGACGGCGATTAAATTAATCCATCAGCTCAAGTTCAACGAGAAACTGGCGTACTCGAGATTACTGGGCAGCATGCTTGCGGAAAAAATTCAAAATCAATGCATTGAGCTACCGGATTGTATTCTACCGGTACCGCTGAATAAGAAACGAATACGCCAGCGTGGCTTCAACCAGTCGATAGAGCTGGCCCGTTGTGCGTCAACAACATTCAATATTGCGATGGATCGGCGATCTGTTATACGTGTGCGTGATACCCAAACACAAACCGGGCTGGATAAAAAACAACGGCGTAAAAATATTCGTGGCGCATTTGCAATAGTTAAACCAGTAAATGCTCGACACGTAGCTATCGTTGATGATGTTGTCACCACGACATCAACCGTAAATGAGCTGGCGCGCATATTAAAAACAACCGGGGTCAGACGCGTCGATGTGTGGAGTATTGCCAGGGCCGTTTAATCAGCTGTTTGCCATGATAAGTAGCATTACCTACCCTAGTGCTCAGGCACCGCTTGATGATGCCATCATGGCACATGCATGGCAGCCAAACAGATTAAGCGCTGATTCTGGCAAACGCACTCGAGTCACGACATTGATTACGCAAGGGATTGCGTGCTACGGGTTTTAACATGTCACTGTGAACGTGGCGTTCACAGTGACATGCGGTAATTATCTGGTGGGTGATTTTTCCAGCCAGTCGGCAACAACTTCGACCAGATCATCTTCCTTGCCGTCGAAGAAATGGTTTGAGCCAGCTACTTCTATCTGGGTGTAATTTTTGTTGCCGGCCTTTTTTGCCGCTGCGGCACGGGCTTCAATGGTTTTCATTACACCTTCAAGGTCATCATCGCCATAAAGATCCAGTACCGGAACCTTGATCTTTTCCAGTGACAGCACGCCGTTCATGCGTTTGTCCTCGGCCAGTGCAGCCATACCGATAGCAACAAAACCCTGCATATCCTGCTTCGAAGTGGAGAGGTAATAGGCTGCCATGGCTGCGCCCTGGCTATGTCCAATCAGCACAATCTCCTTAGTGCCATTGTCTTTTAGATAGCGGATGGCCGCATTGATGCGCGGTGCCACTTCATCATACAGCGGGGCATACTCCTCGTATTCGGCCTCGTTTGGCAGGATCGGCATCTGGATCGACAGCGTGTTCCAGTTATGATCGATCAGACCAACGCGCAGTGGCTGCACCACTTGCTGCCAGTTAGGGTGGATGCCGGTGCCGTGCATGATGATGGCTGCGCGGCCTTTGTCTTCATCTGCTTGTGTATAAATGCCGAGGAAATCACTGCTGCCGTCATTCAGCCAGACAGCTTCGCCATCGATAATGGCATCCACCACCTGGTCGGCCCAGCGTTTTTCCTTGGCCAAGATCGGATGCCTGGATACTGGTGGAAAGGGTAAAAATGATCAGGATCAGGATATTGTTTAGTTGTTTTCATGTTGTTGTTCCAAATTGATAGTCGAGGACGACGCCGATGAATATGACCACGCCGAACCAGTTATTGTTCAGAAAGGCCTGAAAACATTTTTTCGGGTCTCTGTCCTTGATCAGGTATTGCTGCCAGATGGCAAAACAGGTGGCTGCTACGACACCCGTGTAATAAAAACCGCTGAGTTCCGCGCGCTGGCCGATCAATAACAGGGCCATGATCAGCATGGCCTGAATGACGCCGATTATTATTTTGTCCAGTGGGCCAAACAGTATCGCAGTGGATTTTACCCCGATTTTCAGGTCATCTTCACGGTCAGCCATTGCGTACATGGTGTCGTAAGCTGTGGTCCACAATACGGTTGCAATAAACAACAGCCATGTCACCGGTGTCAGCTCATTGGCCTGTGCCGTGAAGGCCATGGGAACGGTCCAGCCAAAGGCGGCGCCGAGATGAA
>CAWEEC010000109.1:0-15552 GCA_963807785.1 uncultured Gammaproteobacteria bacterium
CCCGCGCGGAAGAGCACTGGGTGTCACCATGTTCCTGCCGGAAGACGATCGCTACAGCTTTACCAGGAAAGAACTGGAGAGCCAGATCTCCAGTCTGTTCGGTGGCCGCATTGCAGAGGAGCTGATTTTTGGCGCCGACAGCGTCACTACCGGCGCATCCAATGACATCGAGCGTGCTACCGAGATTGCACGCAACATGGTGACAAAATGGGGGCTGTCGGAAAGGCTTGGCCCGTTGTCATACATGGAAGATGAGGGCGAGGTTTTCCTCGGTCGCTCGGTAACACAACACAAGAGCCTCGGCGATGATACCGCGCGTATCATCGATGAAGAGGTGCGTAACTTTATCGATCGCAACTATCAGCGTGCTGAAATCCTGCTCAAGGAAAATGTAAACATCCTGCATATGATGGCGGATGCGCTGATCAAGTATGAAACCATTGATGCTGTCCAGATCGATGCCCTGATGGAAGGCAAGGAACCACCGCCACCGGAAGACTGGGTAGAGCCTGTACCTAAACCCAAAGATACGGGTGGTGGTACCAGCGCCAAGGAATCCAAGGGTGATGGTTCCATCGGCGGGCCAGCAAGCCAGCATTAAACCCAAAGCCGCGCACCGCGCGGCTTTTTTTTTACCTGGAACATTTAATCTAACGCAAAGACGCGGAGACGCTAAGAACGAAAAGATAATTTATATAAGGATTATCTAGCCGCAAATAACGCAAAACCCGCAAATGGTTTTTCAATTCAAAATAATATTGCGTTTTTTGCGTTCTTCGCGGCAAATAATATCTGTTACCAGGCATTCATAATATTTTATGATCGAGCATCTCACCATCGGCAATAAAGAATTTGATCTGTCGCGTGCGATCGTGATGGGGATTCTCAATGTCACGCCGGATTCGTTTTCCGATGGTGGCCGCTTTGATCAACTCAACCAGGCGGTCGAGCATGCCTTGCTGATGCAGCGACAGGGAGCGGATATAATTGATATCGGTGGTGAGTCGACTCGTCCCGGTGCAGAAGCGGTCAGCGTTGACGAGGAGCTGGCGCGTGTGATCCCGGTTATTGCTGCCATTCGGCGACAAAGCAGTGTGCCGATTTCGATCGACACCAGTAAGGTGGAAGTCATGCGCGCGGCAGTTGCTGAAGGCGCGGACATGATCAACGATATCAATGCGCTGCGGGCGCAGGCGGCGCTGGAAACCTGCGCCAAGCTTGAAGTGCCGGTATGCCTGATGCATATGCAGGGCGCACCGCGCACCATGCAGCAGCAGCCGCAGTATGCCGATGTTGTGCAGGATATTGCTGATTTTTTGCATCAACGCATCATCGCCTGTATCGATGCCGGTATCGCGCGCAATAACATCGTGATCGATCCGGGCTTTGGTTTCGGCAAGACCTTGCAGCATAATTTGACCCTGTTGCACGGGCTTGAATCGATTTGTGCGCTAGAATTACCGGTACTGGTAGGAATCTCACGCAAGAGCATGCTGGGTGCCATACTGGACAAACCGGTCGATGACAGGCTTTATGCAGGTATTGCTGCAGCTGTGATTGCTTATATGAAAGGTGCGCGCCTGTTCAGGGTGCACGATGTGGCGCCAACACGGGATGCACTGGCGCTATGTGACGCGCTTCAACAGGGGTAGCGAGTAGTTCGATGACAAGAAAATATTTTGGTACAGATGGTATTCGCGGCAAGGTCGGTGAAGGTATGATGACGGCTGACCAGGTGCTGAAGCTCGGCTGGGCCGCCGGACGAGTATTTGCCAGCCAGGGTAGGAAGCTGGTTGTTATCGGCAAGGATACCCGTATATCGGGTTACATGTTCGAGTCTGCGCTCGAGGCCGGTTTATCCGCTGCCGGGGTCGATGTCCGCCTGCTGGGGCCGATGCCAACGCCGGGCATTGCCTACCTGACGCGTACCCTGCATGCCTCGGCCGGAATCGTGATCAGCGCATCGCACAATCCTTTTTACGACAATGGCCTGAAATTTTTCTCGGCCGAGGGCACCAAGTTGCCGGATGAAATCGAACTGGCTATCGAAGCCATGTTTGAACAGCCGATGAAAACGGTGGAGTCAGCGCAGCTGGGCAAGGCCATGCGTGTGCCTGATGCACAGGGACGCTACATCGAAGCCTGCAAGGCCGCGATCCCGATAACAATCCAGTTTAACGGCCTCAAGATCGTACTCGACTGTGCCAATGGCGCGACCTACGATATTGCGCCCCATGTGTTTACCGAGCTTGGCGCAGACATTGTTGTTACGGGTGCTGATCCGGATGGCTTGAATATCAATGCCGACAGTGGTTCGACCAGGCCAGATATTTTGAGCAAGCGCGTACTCTTGGAAGCGGCCGATCTGGGAATCGCCTTTGACGGCGACGGTGACCGCGTCATCATGGTGGACAACACCGGCGAAGTCGTTGATGGCGATGAATTGCTCTATATCATCGCACTTTCCCGAAAACAGTCCGGGGTTCCCATCGATGGTGTTGTCGGCACCCAGATGAGCAATATGGGGCTGGAGCTGGCGCTACGGGAAATGGGCCTGGAATTTGAACGGGCAGCGGTCGGTGATCGCTATGTACTTGAATTAATGTCGCAAAAGGGCTGGAACCTGGGTGGTGAATCTTCCGGTCACATCATCTGCCTGGACCGTACCACGACCGGTGACGGTATCGTATCCGCGCTCCAGGTCATGGCCTACCTGGCGGAAACCGGACAGACCCTGCACCAGGCCAAGTCCGGCATGAGCAAAATGCCGATGCAGATGATCAATGTGCCGTTACCAGCAGAGGCTGACCCGATGTCGTCAGAACAGGTGACCAGCGCGGTGATGCAGGCCGAGCAAGCGCTCAAAGGACAGGGGCGAGTATTGCTCAGGCCTTCGGGTACAGAACCACTGATTCGTGTCATGGTTGAGGGCAGCAACGCAGCCCTGGTGCAAAAGCTCACCAAGAACATTGCCGATACCGTGGCAGCCGCCGTCTAGTACGCCATAACTGCCTGATTTTATATATTTCCTTTAAGCCCGGCGCCGACCATATAACCCATTATCGTCATTGATTTATTCAGTGCTGGCAGGTATGCTTTGCCCCTTTTGAAAATGGGCGGAGTGAGTGATGCGTCAAAAGATGGTGGCGGGTAACTGGAAGATGAATGGAACCAGTAACAGCGTGCGGGAACTGGTGAGTGGTATCAAGTCGGGTCTCAACGGCCCATCCGCAGAAATTGTTGTTTGTCCGCCTTTTGTATACCTGTCCATTGTTGCTGCAGAAATTGCCGGTTCTGCCATTAAACTGTCTGCACAGAATATGTGCGACCAGGATACGGGTGCATTTACCGGTGAAATTTCAGGCCCGATGCTGAAAGACATTGGCTGCGAATATGTCATTCTCGCGCATTCAGAGCGCCGTGCCATGTACGCTGAAACAGATGAAGTTGCTGCCAGAAAATATGCAGCCGCACTGAACAACAACCTCAAGCCCATCTTCTGTATTGGTGAAACCCTGAAAGAACGCGAGCAGGATATTACCGAAGACGTCATAGCACGCCAGATCGATGCCATTATTAATGTTGAAGGCGTGGCCTCACTGGCAAATGCAGTACTGGCCTATGAGCCGGTATGGGCAATCGGTACCGGCAAGACTGCAACCCCGGACCAGGCACAGAGCGTACATGCTTTTATCCGTAACAAGATTGCAGGTCTCGATGCCGGTATTGCTGAAAGCCTGCGCATTCTGTATGGCGGCAGCATGAACCCGGCTAATGCGGCCGAGCTGATCGCTCAGCCGGATATCGATGGCGGTCTCATCGGCGGCGCTTCACTCAAGGCCGACGATTTTCTGGCCATCATTAACGCGGCAGGATAGGCGAGCGTGGATATCATACTTCTTGTTGTACACGTAGCGCTGGCGCTGGGCATTATTTCACTGGTATTGTTGCAGCGAGGTGCCGGTGCAAACGCCGGAGCGGTGCTTGGCGGTGGCGGTGGTGCCGGCAGTGTATTTGGTGCCAGCGGGTCATCCAATTTTCTGAGCAAGACCACGGCTATTCTGGCAGTCGCTTTTTTTGCAAACAGCCTGGTGCTCGCTTACATGGCTTCGCACCGTGAAGGACCGGCTACCGTGATCGATGAAATCGAACAGGTAGAGGTTATGACACCCGAACCGGTTATGCGGCAATTTGAGACGGGCATTGATGAAACGGTGCCATTGCCGGTTGACGAGCCGGCCGAGAGTGATGTGCCGCCACCGGCGAGCAAAACAGAATAACGATCCGATAAGGACACAGGGATACGAAGATAAAATCGGCCGATGTGGTGGAATTGGTAGACACGCTATCTTGAGGGGGTAGTGGCGAAAGCTGTGCCGGTTCGACTCCGGCCATCGGCACCATTCAAGGAAGGTTGATAAATAATTAAAACAACGGTTGCATCAGCATTGTTATGTAACTGTGGAGCGAGTAAATGCTGGAAAATTATCTACCGGTGTTGATCTTCATCGCAATCGGCCTGCTGGTCGGTGTAGGTGCGATGTTTGTAGGCGGCTTTGTGCTGGCGCCTTACCGTCCGGACAGTGCAAAAAACTCTCCTTTCGAATGCGGTTTCGAAGCATTCGAAGACGCGCGCATGAATTTCGATGTGCGCTATTACCTGGTTGCTATTCTGTTCATCATTTTCGACCTGGAAATTGCCTTTCTGTTTCCGTGGGCCATCGTACTTGATGAAATTGGCCTGTTTGGCATTATCGCCATGGGTATCTTTCTCGGCATTCTTATCATCGGCTTTATTTACGAGTGGAAAAAGGGGGCGCTGGAATGGGAATAGAAGGCAAACTCCAGCAGGGCTTCGTTACCACCTCGGCTGACAAGCTGATTAACTGGGCGCGTACCGGTTCATTGTGGCCGATGACATTCGGGCTTGCCTGCTGTGCAGTTGAAATGATGCATGCCGCTGCGTCGCGTTACGACCTTGACCGTTTTGGCGCCGGCGTTTTCCGTGGTAGCCCGCGTCAATCCGATGTCATGATCGTTGCCGGCACGCTATGCAACAAAATGGCACCGGCCTTGCGCAGGGTGTACGACCAGATGGCTGAACCACGCTGGGTTATCTCCATGGGGTCCTGTGCCAATGGCGGTGGTTACTACCACTATTCATACTCCGTGGTGCGTGGTTGCGATCGTATCGTGCCCGTCGATATTTATGTACCCGGCTGTCCGCCAACGGCAGAAGCGCTGGTTTACGGCATCATCCAGTTGCAGAACAAGATTAAACGCACCAATACCATCGCACGCAGTTAAAGGATTCGAGATGCACAGTGTTCAACAACTATCCGATGATTTGCAGCAGGCGTTTTCTGCACAACTGCAATCAAATGTTGTTGCCCATGGTGAAGTTACCATTGAAGTTGCAGCCGAAGATCTGCTTGATGTCTGCACCCGGCTGCGTGATCAGCAACAGTTCGGTTTTGAACAGTTACTCGATGTCTGTGGTGTTGATTACCTGGAATACGGCAGCAGTGAATGGGTAACCGACGAATCATCTTCGACTGGTTTCAGTCGCGGGGTAAAACCGGGTGCCGGTGCACGTCTTCGCTTTGGTGATGCACCGACATACACCAGTGACAGGAAACGCTTTGCCGCGGTTTATCATTTACTGTCCATTGCCAATAACCAGCGTGTTCGTGTTCGTTGCTATGCCGAGCATGATGAGTTACCGATTATTCCATCGGTGATCGATATCTGGAATTCAGCGAACTGGTATGAGCGTGAAGCCTTTGATCTGTACGGCATCATGTTTGAAGGCCATCCGGATTTACGCCGCATTCTGACTGACTATGGTTTTGTCGGTCATCCGTTTCGCAAGGACTTTCCACTCATCGGCCACGTCGAAATGCGTTACGACCCGCTGCAACAGCGCGTCGTCTATCAGCCGGTTTCAATCGAGCCGCGCGTGCTGGTGCCGCGTGTGATTCGTGACAGCGGGCCGGAACCTGAGCATGCTGCCGAGGCGATGAAGGATTCGGCTAGTCAGCAGGAGCAGGGCGATGCCTGAAATTCGTAACTACACGCTTAACTTTGGCCCCCAGCATCCGGCTGCCCACGGCGTGCTGCGCCTGATACTGGAAATGGATGGTGAAGTGATTCAACGCGCAGATCCGCACATTGGCCTGTTGCATCGCGCCACAGAGAAACTCGCAGAAAGCAAACCCTATAACCAGAGTATCGGTTACATGGATCGTCTCGATTACGTATCCATGATGTGCAACGAACACGGTTACGTGCTCGCAATAGAAAAACTCATGGGTATCGAAGTACCGGAGCGTGCGCAGTATATCCGTGTCATGTTCGACGAGATCACCCGCATCCTCAACCACCTGCTGTGGATTGGCGCGCACGGTCTTGACGTGGGTGCAATGACCATCTTCCTCTATGCATTCCGTGAACGTGAAGACCTGATGGATTGTTATGAAGCGGTCTCAGGATCAAGACTGCATGCCACCTATTACCGTCCCGGCGGTGTTGCGCGCGATCTTCCCGACAGCATGCCCAAATACAAAGAATCAAAATGGCATGGCACAAGAGCAGTCAACAGGATGAACGAGAACCGCGAAGGTTCCTTGCTCGATTTTATCGATGACTTTACCGATCGTTTTCCGGGCCTGGTTGATGAATACGAAACCTTGCTAACTGATAACCGTATCTGGAAACAGCGTACGGTTGATATTGGTGTTGTGACACCCGAACGTGCCCTGCAGCTTGGCTTTACCGGACCCATGTTACGCGGTTCAGGCATTGAATGGGATCTACGCAAGAAACAGCCCTACGAAGTCTATGATCGGATGGATTTTGATATTCCAGTTGGTACCAATGGCGACAGCTATGATCGCTACCTGGTGCGAATGGAAGAATTCCGCCAGTCCAACAGCATCATCAAGCAGTGCATCAAGTGGCTGCGTGAAAACCCGGGACCGGTGATGCTGGAAGATTACAAGATTACGCCGCCGTCGCGTGAAACCATGAAAGCTGACATGGAGTCATTGATCCATCACTTCAAGCTTTTCACCGAGGGTTATTGCTTGCCTGAAGGCGAAGCCTATGCTGCGGTTGAGCATCCCAAGGGCGAATTTGGTGCCTACCTGATATCTGACGGTGCCAACAAGCCCTATCGCTTGAAGATTCGCGCGCCGGGTTTCGCGCATTTGTCATCCATGGATGAAATGTCACGCGGACACATGCTATCAGACGTGGTTGCCATTATCGGAACACAGGACATCGTGTTCGGCGAAGTCGACAGATAACCGGGACTGACACAAATGAACGCCATGATAGAAACAGAAAATACATTATCGGTACATGCGCGCGAGGAAATCGACGCCCTGCTCAAGCGTTTCCCGGTAGAGCAGAAGAAATCGGCATTGCTGGGTGCGCTCAACATAGTGCAGCATGAAAACAGGGGTTTTCTTACCAGGGAATTGATGCAGGCTGTTGCAGAGTACCTCGATCTGGCAGAAATCGAAGTTTATGAAGTGGCCAGTTTCTATTCGATGTATGAACTGAAACCGGTGGCGCGTCATAACGTTGCCGTGTGTACCAACATTTCGTGCATGCTGATGGGCTCACAAAGCATCGTTGACCATATTGAAAACAAGCTCGGTATCAAACTGGGTGAAAGCACGGCTGATGGCCGCATCTATCTTAAAATGGAAGAAGAGTGCCTGGCAGCTTGCGCCGGTGGCCCGATGATGCAGGTCGATCATGTTTATTACGAGAATCTGACGCCCGAAAAGGTGGATTCGATTCTGGACGCACTTGAGTAGGAAGCATTGCATATGATTATGGGTCCGCAAATGAACGCAAATGCACGCAAATGTAAAACACATCGGTTTGTTAGTGATGTGCGTTCTTGTGGTATCGAGTTTGTATATCGTTGTCGTGATATGTGCACTCAAGAAAATAATTCGCTTTTTATTCGCGTGCATTTGCGGACTGAAATAGATATGTCTGAATTGATGAATGAAGAATTAGTAACGATCACGGTTGACAGCCGGGAGCTTAATGCTAATGGCTAACGAAGTCTGTTTTGCGACCTTGCAGTTTGAAGACCAGCCATGGTCTTATGAAAACTACCTGAAAACAGGTGGCTACAAAGCCTGGCGCAAGATACTCAAAGAAAAAATTTCACCCGAAGATGTGGTCGAGGAAATCAAGGCTTCGGGTTTGCGTGGTCGCGGCGGCGCCGGCTTTCCCACCGGCCTGAAATGGAGCTTCATGCCACGTACCGCGCCGGTACAGAAGTACCTGGTGTGTAACTCGGATGAAAGTGAACCCGGTACCTGCAAGGACCGCGATATCCTGCGCTTCAATCCGCATGCGCTGGTCGAAGGTATGGCCATTGGTTGCTATGCCATGGGCGCAACCGTCGGCTACAACTATATGCGCGGTGAATTCATGGATGAACCGGCACAGCGTTTCACCCGTGCCTTGAAAAAAGCCTATGAACACGGCCTGCTGGGTAACAATATTCTTGGTACCGCTGTCAGTATCGAATTGTACCCGTCACTGGGTGCCGGCGCCTATATCTGTGGTGAAGAAACGGCGCTGCTCAATTCACTTGAAGGCAAGCGTGGTCTGCCACGCTACAAACCACCATTCCCGGCCAACTTCGGTTTGTACGGTAAACCGACCACGATCAATAATACAGAGACGCTGTCATCGGTTCCGGCGATCATGCGTAACGGTGCCAAGTGGTTTGCTGACCTGGGTATACCCAACAGTGGTGGTGTCAAACTGTTTTCAGTCTCGGGTCATGTGAATAAGCCGGGTAATTTCGAAATTTCAATGGGCACGCCCTTTTCCGAGTTACTGCAGATGGCCGGTGGCGTGCGTGACGGTAACAAACTCAAAGCCGTGATCCCCGGTGGTTCCTCGGTGCCGGTGGTGCCGGGCGATATCATGATGCAGGCCAACATGGATTACGATTCCATCGTTGCAGGCCGGTTCCATGCTGGGTTCGGGTGCGGTCATCGTCATGGATGAAACCACCGACATGGTAGAGGCGCTGCGCCGAATCTCGCGTTTCTATTTTTCCGAGTCCTGCGGTCAGTGTACGCCATGCCGCGAAGGTACCGGCTGGTTGTATCGCATGCTGACGCGCATCGTCAAAGGCAAGGGCACCATGCAGGACCTGGACAAACTCGACGATGTTGCCAGCAAGATCGAAGGCCGTACCATTTGTGCGCTGGGTGATGCCGCCGCCATGCCGGTGCGCAGCTTCGTCAAGCATTTCCGTCACGAGTTCGAACACTATATCGAACACGGCAAAAGCATGGTCGCAGGCGCCAGCAACAAGGCAGCTTAAAATATTAGCCGCGAATAACGCGAAAGGCGCAAATATATTTATATATGAAACAACAATGGATACCAGGGTTACAAGCAAGCAATTAAAATTCGAACGCAACCATAAAAACTTTCGCGTTCTTCGCGTTTTTTGCGGCTAAAAAACAACTTCTGAAATTATGACTGAAGCCAATAACACAGAATTCGTCACCATTACGGTAGATGGCCGCGAGCTGCAGGCGCCCAAGGGTGCGATGTTGATCGAGGTGACCGACAAGGCCAATATCAAGGTGCCGCGTTTCTGTTATCACGAAAAACTCGCGGTTGCCGCCAATTGCCGTATGTGCCTGGTCGAGGTCGAGAAAGCACCCAAGCCTTTGCCGGCCTGTGCCACACCGGTGATGGATGGCATGGTTGTGTATACCCAGTCGGCCTATGCCAGGGAAGCGCAGCAGTCGGTGATGGAATTCCTGCTGATCAACCATCCGCTGGACTGCCCGATCTGTGACCAGGGTGGCGAGTGCGAGCTGCAGGATGTGGCTATGGGCTATGGCCAGGATGTATCCGAATATGTCGAAGGCAAGCGTGTTGTATTTGACAAAAATATCGGCCCGTTAATAACAACCGAGTTGACGCGTTGTATTCACTGTACCCGTTGTGTGCGTTTCGGCCGCGAAATCGCAGGCATGCGCGAACTTGGCATGACCGGACGCAGTGAAGGTGCATTGATCAGCACCTTTATCGAGCAGTCGGTTGACTCGGAAATGTCCGGTAACATGATTGATATCTGCCCGGTCGGTGCGCTGACTGCGAAACCGTCAAGATTCGCCGCACGTTCCTGGGAGCTTATACAACATGCATCGATTGCACCACACGACTGTATCGGTTCAAACATCTATGTGCATACCTTGCGCAACGAAGTCATGCGCGTGGTGCCACGTGATAATGAAGCCATCAACGAAGTCTGGATTTCCGATCGCGACCGTTTCAGTTACGAGGGCCTTGAATCGGATGATCGCTTGACTGCACCGATGATTCGCGAAGACGGCGAATGGGTCGAGGCAGACTGGGATGAGGCGCTGCAGTTGGCGACTGACGAAATCAGGCGCGCGCTGGAGTCGTCGGCCAGCGATGAAGGCGGTGAGGAAGGCAGCGAAACAACGAACAGCGCATCCAGGCTCGCAGCCCTGGTCTCACCTTCGTCCACGGTGGAAGAGATGTACCTGCTGCAAAAGCTGATGCGTCAACTTGGCAGCGCTAGCATCGACCATCGCCTGCGCCAGAGTGATTTCAGTGACCAGGACTCGGCGCCGGTGATGCCGTGGCTGGGACAGGACATCGAAAACCTGGAAAACATCAATGCGGCCTTGCTGATCGGTTCTAACACACGCAAGGAGCAACCGATTGCGAATCAC
The DNA here is from genome assembly GCA_963807785.1 of uncultured Gammaproteobacteria bacterium. Lineage (GTDB taxonomy): Bacteria > Pseudomonadota > Gammaproteobacteria > SZUA-229 > SZUA-229 > JABDQW01. The sequence continues at coordinate 10,761 of CAWEEC010000109.1, forward strand.
CGCCTGCGCAAGGCGGCAGTGAACAACGCTGCGCACATCAGTTTTATCAATCCCAGGGTGTTCGATTTTAACTTCCCGCTGGCTAACCATATCGCGGTAGCACAACAACAGTTACCACAGGAACTGGCTGCGCTGGCCGCGGCCGCATTCGCTGCTTCCGGTGATGCGACGCCAGCCCACATCGCCGCTGTAATAGCTAAAGCGACAGCAAATGAAACCCACAAGGCTATCGTGCAACAGTTGAGCCAGGGTGAAAACACCACCGTGCTGCTGGGCAGCCAGGCGGCCATGCATCCTGCATTTGCAGCGCTGCGTGCGCTGGCGGAAGCCATTGCAGTACAGACCGGCAGCCTGTTTGGCTACCTTAGTGAAGGTGCCAACAGCGCCGGTGCCTGGCTGGCTGGTGCCGTTCCACATCGTGGTCCCTGCGGACAGGCCGATGCCGTTAAAGGTATGACTATTGCTGACTGGGCCGAACAGGCGCCGGCCGCCGCCATACTGGTTAATGTTGAACCCGAACATGATGCAGCGCGAAGCCAGCAACTGATCGATGCACTGGAGCGTTCAACCTCGGTAATCGCAATCACCGCTTTCAGGTCCCCCGCACTTGAGGATGTTGCCAGCGTTATACTGCCGGCTGCCGCCTTTACCGAAACATCCGGTACCTTCGTCAATGCTGAAGGCATCATGCAAAGCTTCAAGGGTGCAAACAGCCCGGCAGGTGAAGCACGTCCCGGCTGGAAGATACTACGTGTACTCGGCAATCTGTTAAAACTTGATGGCTTCGATTACGTTTCCTCGGAGCAGGTGCGTGATGAATTACGCGCCGGTTGCGAGAGCATAGAACTGGATAATTCACTCGATCGAGGCACCGCAAGTGAAGCTGGCAGCGCCTGGACAGTCGTTTAATGCGTGCTGGCGATGTGCCTATTTATGCCACCGATGCACTGGTGCGCAGGGCGCCTTCACTGCAAAAGACCCGTGATGCCATCGAACTCACTGTGAGCATGAATCCTGCCGATGCACAGCGTCTGGATATTGATGATGAGATTACAAGCGTCAGTGTGAAGCAGGGTGCCGGCAGCGCTATTCTCAAGCTGGTCATCGATGAAGGCGTGCCTGCGGGTAGCGTGTGGATACCCATGGCTGTCAAGGGTAGTGAATTGCTGGGCGATCCGTTCGCTGAAGTGGTTATCGAGAAGGTCTGAATACCGTGATCGATTCAATCGTTAATATAAGCATCGAGCTGTGGGACTGGTTTCCACCGGGTTGGCAGTTGTTCCTTGAAATCATTGGCAAGATCATCCTGATCGTATTGCCGCTGATGCTCGCTGTGGCCTATACCACCTACGCTGAACGCAAGGTGATCAGCTATATCCAGGTGCGTATCGGGCCCAACCGTGTGGGACCGCGTGGCTGGCTGCAACCGATCGCGGATGCGGTGAAATTGATGTTCAAGGAAATTGTGCTGCCGACCAATGCCAGCCGTTTCCTGTTTCTGTTCGCACCGATTCTGTCGATCGGGCCGGCACTTGCAGCCTGGGCGGTGATTCCATTTGATCGCGGCATGGTATTGACGGATATTGATGCCGGCCTGCTTTACATCCTGGCGCTGACATCGATTGGTGTCTACGGTGTCATCATCGCCGGCTGGGCATCGAACTCCAAGTACGCCATGATGGGTGCGCTGCGCTCGGCGGCGCAGATTGTCGCCTACGAAATCGCCATGGGTTTTGCCCTGGTTGGCGTGTTAATGGCCAGTGGCAGCCTGAATATCGGTGCCATAGTCGAGGGCCAGGCGGGTGGTTTATCCAGCTGGTTCATCTGGCCGTTGTTGCCGTTGTTCCTGGTCTATTTTATTTCCGGCGTTGCCGAAACCAACCGTGCTCCCTTCGATGTGGCTGAAGGCGAATCTGAAATCGTTGCCGGTTTCCACGTGGAATATTCAGGCATGGCGTTTGCGGTCTTCTTCCTCGCAGAATATGCCAACATCATTTTAATTTCAGCGCTTACGGCCATCATGTTTCTTGGCGGCTGGTTATCACCCTTCGAAGGCTTTGGTTTCGCTGAAGGCACCTGGCTGGCAGCAACCAGTATGTTGTGGTTCTTTGCAAAAACCGCCTTGTTCATCTTCTGTTTTCTCTGGTTCCGCGCAACCTTTCCGCGTTATCGCTACGACCAGATTATGCGCCTCGGGTGGAAAGTGTTTATTCCTGTGACAATCGTCTGGCTGTTTGTTGAAGCGGTGATGGTTGTTGCGCAGATCGGGCCATGGGCGGTGTAGGTGCAGCATGAATAAGGTTACACAGTTCATTAAAAGTTTCACCCTGTGGGAATTGTTGAAGGGCATGAACCTTACCGGCCGCTATTTGTTCAAGCGCAAGGTAACGATACAGTACCCGGAAGAAAAAACACCGATGTCGCCGCGCTTCCGTGGTTTGCACGCACTGCGGCGTTATGAAAACGGGGAAGAGCGCTGTATTGCCTGCAAGTTATGTGAAGCCGTATGTCCTGCACTGGCGATAACCATCGATTCGGAAGAGCGTGGCGACGGTACCCGGCGTACCACGCGCTATGACATCGACCTGTTCAAATGTATTTACTGCGGTTTTTGTGAAGAAGCCTGCCCGGTTGATTCCATTGTTGAAACGCATATTTTCGAGTATCACTTTGAAAATCGCGGTGAGCAGATCATGACCAAAGAAATGCTGCTCGAGATCGGTGACAAGTATGAAGCAGAGATCGCAGCGAATAGACTGGCGGATGCGCCTTACCGATAACTATGAACTTTACTGAACTGGTATTTTATTTTTTCGCGGGCATGCTGGTAGTGGCAGGGCTGGGTGTGATCAGCTCACGCAATCCCGTGCATTCTGCCCTGTACCTGGTGTTAAGTTTTTTCAGTTGTTCGGCATTGTGGCTGATGCTGCAGGCCGAGTTTCTCGCCATCGTGCTGGTGCTGGTTTACGTCGGTGCTGTGATGGTGCTGTTCCTGTTCGTGGTGATGATGCTGGATATTAATCTGACGCAAATGCGTCAGGGTTTTGTACGCTATTTGCCGATTGGTGCCCTGGTTGCACTGGTGATGGTCGCGCAGATGGTGTGGATCGTCGGACCGGTGGGCCCGGATGTATTCAGCACTGAGCAACTCAACCAGGCGGTGATTAAGGGTGCTGATTACAGCAATACCCGCGAACTGGGCGGGGTTCTGTATACCGATTATGTGTTCCCGTTTGAAGTTGCATCGGTGATCCTGCTGGTCGCGATTGTTGCCGCCATTGCATTGACCATGCGTCGACGTGAAAAGACCAAGTACCAGACCCCGGGCAAGCAGGTCAAGGTACGCAAGGCAGACCGTCTTCGTATTGTAAAAATGGATGCGGAGACACGTAAATGATCAGTCTTTCCAGCTATCTCACACTTGGCGCAATCCTGTTCGCTATCAGCATTGCCGGCATATTCCTCAACCGGAAGAATGTGGTGGTGTTGCTGATGTGTATCGAGTTGATGCTGTTATCGGCAAACATCAACTTCGTTGCCTTCTCCTATTTTCTCAATGATATTGCGGGACAGGTGTTCGTGTTTTTCATTCTCACGGTTGCCGCTGCCGAGGCTGCTATCGGTCTGGCCATCCTGGTGACGCTGTTCCGTAACCGCAACACCATCGACGTTGAACAACTTGATGCAATGAAAGGGTAGGAGTCGTAATGGAATCTGTATATCTCGCTATACCCCTGGCATCACTGTTCGGTGCCATCGTTGCCGGTTTCTTCGGCGGCGGTATCGGACGCATTGGTGCGCATACAGTGACAATCGCCGGTGTCGGTACCTCGTTCGTATTGTCACTGTATGTGCTTTACCAGCATGTGTTTGCCGGCGTCGAGCCATTCAACGCCACTGTTTATACCTGGATGGTTGTAGAAGGTATTCGCTTTGAAGTCGGTTTCCTCATTGATAACCTGACCGTGATGATGATGGCTGTGGTCACCGGTGTATCACTGGCTGTGCATGTCTACACCATCGGCTACATGGCCGATGATGAACATAACTGGCCGAAGGACTCACTGGCCGGCAAGAACTCATACCAGCGTTTCTTCAGTTATATCTCGTTATTTACTTTCTCCATGTTGATGCTGGTGATGTCCAACAACTTCATGCAGCTGTTTTTCGGCTGGGAAGCGGTCGGCCTGGTTTCATACCTGTTGATCGGTTTCTGGTCGGTGCGACCGACCGCGATCTATGCCAACCTGAAAGCCTTCCTGGTTAACCGTGTCGGTGACTTCGGCTTTATCCTCGGCATTTCCGGTGTGGTGTTGTACACCGGCAGCCTCGATTACATCGAAGTATTCGCCAAGGCCGAGAGCATCGCGCAACAGACCATGAGTATTTTCTCCGGTAGCGAGTGGAACGTGATCAGCGTTATCTGCATCCTGCTGTTTATCGGTGCCATGGGTAAGTCGGCGCAAGTGCCATTGCACGTGTGGCTGCCGGACTCGATGGAAGGCCCGACACCGATTTCTGCACTGATCCATGCAGCCACCATGGTCACCGCTGGAATCTTCATGGTGGCGCGTATGTCACCGTTGTATGAGTACTCCGAGGCAGCGCTCAGCTTTGTTTTAGTCATCGGCGCGATTACGGCCTTTTCCATGGGTCTGATCGGTATCGTGCAGAACGACATCAAGCGCGTGGTCGCGTATTCAACCCTGTCACAGCTGGGCTACATGACGGTGGCACTGGGTGCGTCGGCCTATTCAGCGGCGGTATATCACCTGATGACGCACGCCTTTTT
>CAWEEC010000110.1:0-19669 GCA_963807785.1 uncultured Gammaproteobacteria bacterium
AACTTTTATACGCCAAAACCATAGGTTTTAGTGAATTAATCCGATTTATAATGGAAGCACTTGTCATCAACTACAGAAGGGGAAGAAGAACCCAAAACACCTACCAGATGGTACTACAACCAGCTGAGGCCAAAAACAAGGCTGACGCTGAGAAACTCATCGGAAAAAAAGGCAAGAGTGGACCACAACAGCAGGGAAAAAGATGACAGGCGACATAACACGCGCACACGGAGCAAAAGGCGCAGTAGTCGCACGCTTCGAACCAGGCCTACCCGGACAATCAGTCGGTACAAAAGCCAAAATACTCTAAAATTCTAATATTAAAAACCCGTAGAGTTTTTAACCTGAAACACACTAGAATTAATTCTAATACCCCTACAAAACCATATGGGGGATATACCAGAAGCCACAGAGGGATTAAGCGAGAAAAACGAGCGCACATCCCTCAATCTGTGAACTGGATTTCCAGTTCGCCGCTGTAGCTCAGCCTGGGAGAGCACTCGGCTGAAGACCGAGGTGTCGCGTGTTCAAACCACGCCGGCGGCATAATGATCTCTTTCTTTTACCATAATTAATCCCCGACAACTCCTGCGTGTTAAGAGAGTCTATTGCGAAGCAAGACAACACCGGCGGAAAAAACGTATAACTAGATTTGAACGAGAGTGTTAGTTTGGTTTTTTATATCTGACCATCCCATAAGATTATGATATAAAATGACCTTGACAAAAGTTAAACCTCCAATGAATAAAGGAAAAGAACCAAACAATGATCCTAAACTAGAGGATATAAAAGTATTTGATAGCGTGGATCAAGCACTAATTGATGAACAAACGAGAAGAGGACTAAGAAATAACAGGCCGGGCCGGGATCGGCGCCGGCGGATTCGGGGCCGACCAGCAGCAGGCCACCGGCATCGACACTGGCGATGGAGCCGCCGCCGGCGCCGATGGTGTGCATGTCGACCATGGGCACCGCCACCGGGTAGTCGCCGATATGGGCTTCGGTGGTGAAGCCGATGCGGCGGTCGATGATCGACACATCCGTCGAGGTGCCGCCCATGTCGAAGGTCAGCAGGCGATCAAAGCCCGACCTTGCAGCCGCATATTGCGCGCCCTTGAGGCCGCCGGCCGGGCCCGACAGCAGCAGCTGCACCGGGTAGCGGCCGGCCTGGTGGGCGCTGGCGGTACCGCCGGAACTTTGCATCACCGCCAGGCGGCTGCCCGGTATTTGCTGTTCGAGCCGGCGCAGGTAGCCCTGCATCAGCGGGCCGACGTAGGCATTCAGGGTGGTGGTGATGCCGCGTTCGTATTCCTTATATACAGGTAGCACATCCGAGGAGCGGCTGATAAACAGGCCATCGGCGCCGTGTTGCTGCAGCGCTGCTTCAATGCGCTTTTCTTCGGCATCATCGATAAACGAGAACAACAGGTTGATGGCAACCGCCTGTGGTGCCAGCGCTTCGACCTGCTGGCACAGATCGCGCAAAGCGCCTTGATCCAGCGTGGCCAGTGCTTCGCCCTGTGCACTCAGTCGCGAGTCCACCTCGAGGCAAAGCTGACGCGGTATCAATGGCGGTTTTTTTTCGGGTTGCAGGTTGTACAGTTCCCTGCGCGCCTGGCGGCCGATGCTGAGTACGTCGCCCAGGCCCTTGTTGGTGATGTAAGCCGTGCGCACGCCCTTGCCTTCGAGCACCGCGTTGGTAGCCACGGTCGAGCCGTGAACCAGTAGCAGGTCAGTGTTGTCTATGTTGAGGTCGGCCAGGCCCTGCAGGATGGCGCGATCCGGTGCGTCCGGTGTGGACAGGACTTTGTGTATCGACACAGCGCCCGTGTTTTCATCAAACAGGATAAAGTCGGTGAAAGTGCCGCCGGTGTCGACGCCGAGGTATGCCATGGGGAATTTTACAGGAATTCATCATTGTTAAGACACTGGATGCCTGCCTGCGCAGGCATGACGGAATATTTATTCACCGCAGAGACACGGAGACACAGAGGAAAAGAACATAGTTTTTAGTTTTAAAAACAAATATCATCTCTGCGCCTCCGCGTCTCTGCGGTAAAAACAAGTTTTACTTGCATGCTAGTATTAAATAAGGAATAATACCGCGCATGTCTTCACAGCCCCTGATATCGGTAAACAACCTGGTGCGTTACTACGGCGATTACTGCGCGGTGGACAATATCAGTTTCGAGCTGGATGCCGGTGATATTCTCGGCTTTCTTGGTCCCAACGGCGCCGGCAAGTCCACCACCATGCAGATACTGAGCGGCAACCTGGCACCGACCGAAGGCGAGATCCGTATCAACGGGGTTGACCTGCTGGACAAACCGGGTGCCGCCAAGGCCGCGCTCGGTTACCTGCCCGAAGTTCCACCGTTATATAAGGATATGAGCGTCGATGAGTACCTGCGCTATTGCGCCACACTCAGGCGCATTAAAAAAACGGAAATCAGGGATGCCATCGCACTGGCACAGCAGCGTTGCGGTTTAACAGCGGTGGGCAAGCGCCTGATCGGCAACCTGTCCAAGGGCTTCCAGCAGCGTGTCGGCATTGCCCAGGCGATTCTGCACTCACCCCAGGTCATCATCCTGGATGAACCCACCGTCGGCCTCGACCCGATTCAGATCCGCGAAATCAGGGAACTGATCACCGAGCTCGGCAAAAGCCACGGCATCATCCTGTCCACCCATATCCTGCCGGAAGTGGAATCGGTGTGTACCCGTGTACAGATCATCAACGCCGGCAAGCTGGTCTATGCCTCTGACATGAAAGGCCTGCTTGAACAGCAGAACACCGGAAAATATGAAATCTCGCTGGCCAGGCCACCCTCGGTTGAAGCACTGCGTGCCAGCGATGGCATCGACCAGGTTGAACAACTGGACACTAACAATTTCATCGTGCACATCAGTACCAGCGTAGACCAGCTGGCGAGTACCGCAGTCAACAGTAACTGGGGACTGAGCAAACTGGTGCCGCACGAACAATCACTGGAACAGATCTTCGTTAACCTGACGCTGGGCGAAGGAGAGATCGCATGATTCTCAGCATTGCCTTACGTGATCTACGCAGCATGTTCCTGTCGCCACTGGCGTGGACGGTCCTGGCGGTCACGCAACTGATACTTGCCTGGTCGTTTTTTACACAAATTGATTTCTTCTTCAGCCTGCAACCACAACTGGCAACCGTCGCTAATGCGCCCGGGGTGACTGACCTGGTGGTAATGCCGATGTTCGAGGTGGCCAGTATCATCCTGTTAATGGTTACACCGCTGTTGACCATGCGACTGATCAGCGAGGAGCGACGCAATGGCTCCATCACCTTGCTGCTGTCATCACCCGTGAGCATGACCGAAATTGTACTGGGCAAATTTACCGGCATCGTACTGTTCATGCTGATCTTCATCTTCATGATCAGCCTGATGCCACTGTCGCTGCTGATGGGCACCGAGCTCGACCTGGGCAAACTGGCTGCCGGTATGTTCGCGCTGCTGTTACTGCTGGCTGCGTTTTCATCCGCCGGCCTGTTTCTGTCTTCATTAACTGTGAATCCGGTCGTGGCGGCAATCAGCTCGTTTGGACTGTTAATACTGTTATGGATAATCAACAGCAATGCCGGTGACAATGCGAACATTCTTTCCCAGCTCTCGCTGCTGAGTCATTTTGCCCCCATGCTGCGCGGTCTCATCAATACTGCCGATGTTGCCTATTTTGTGCTTTTCATTGCAACCTTCCTGCTGCTGACGATACGACAGCTGGACTCGCAGCGACTGCAAGGATGATGCTATGAAGCTGTCGAGAAAAATCCGCCTGCAGTTACAGCTACAAAAACTGATATTCGTAACCTTGCTGTTGATTACGGTGGGCCTGCTGGGCTGGCTCAGCAATCAGCACGCCTTGCAGTTCGACTGGACCAGCAACAAACGCAACTCCCTGTCTGAAAACAGTATTGAACTGCTGCATACACTCGAACAACCGGTACTGGTTACCGTCTATGTACAGGATGATGAAACCGTGCACGCGGCCGTAGAAGAAATTCTGCAGCGCTATCAACGCGTGAAAAAAGATTTCAAATACCGCCTGGTCAATCCCGATATTGATTTCGAGACAGCGCAGCAGGACGGCGTCGAGCGTTATGGCCAAATCATTATTCATTACAATAACAACAAGGAAAACGTTACCTCGCTCAGCGAACAGGCCATCAGCAATGCCTTACTCAGGCTTAGTCGTTCAGCAGTACGCAAACTGGTGTTCATCAAGGGCCATGGTGAGCGAAGTATCAGCGATGACAGCAATACCAGTTACAGCAAGCTGGTAGCCGAGCTCGACACCAAGGGTTTTGTCAGCGAAGCGCACCACCTGCTAGAGGACGAGCTGCCACAAGACACCAGCGTGCTTGTTATCGCGGCGCCTGACAAAGCTTTACTGCAAGGCGAAATCGAACATATCAGGCGCTACCTCGAACAGGGTGGCAACATGCTGTGGATGATGGAACCCGGTGAGCTGCAGGGCCTTGATCAGCTGACCAGCCTGCTCGGTGTCCGCTTCATGGATGGCATCGTGGTGGATAACAATACCAATCTGCGCAACACGCTGCGCATTCAAAACCCGGCGATGATTCCGGTACTGGATTATCACGCGCACCCGATTACGCTGAACATCGAGTACAACACGCTGTTTCCGATCAGCCGTGGTGTAGAACAAATCGATGAACAGTTTGACGGCACCATTATCGCCCAGTCGCTGCCACGTAGCTGGTCGGAAGCCAGTGGCCTCAACACTGAAATAGTCTACCAGCCTGAAAATGGCGACCGCGAAGGCCCCATCGGCATAGCCATTGCACTCGAGAAAGCCATCGAAAATAAAATTGATGCGGATAAAGCGACACAACGCATTATCGTCAGCGGTGACAGTGATTTTATCGCCAACAGTTATATCGGCATCGGCGCCAACCTGTCATCTAGGCCTGAACATGTTTAACTGGCTCGCAGGTGACGATGACCTGATTGCGATCGAGACCAGGAATGCGCCCGATACACAACTGCAGCTGGATGACACCGAGGTCATGCTGATAGGCGTTGGTTATTTCATCGTCATACCCGCAGGCCTGATACTGGCGGGCGTGGTGATCTGGTTACGTCGGCGTAACCGCTAACAGGCCTGCCATGCAATCACGCGCATTACTGAATATTGCCTTATTCATTTTTGTGGCCCTGCTTGCTACCTATATATACATCAATAATCAGCAACAACAGCAAACATCAGTCAGCGAACAGCTGACACAATTGTCTGCTGATGAAGTCACAAAAATAAATATTCGACATAACCAGCGCCACATCGAACTGAAAAAACAAAACGGCAAATGGCGCATGCTGCAGCCGATCAAGATCGATGCCAACAGTTTCCGTATTGACACTATATTAAAGATGCTCAACACCGTCAGCCATGCAGACTACGCCGCAACCGAGCTCGATGAGGACAAATACGGGCTGGCACAGGCCAGCACCTCGATCAGCTTCAATGACATCCGCATCGACTTTGGTATCGTCAACCCGATCAACAACTACCGTTACGTGCGCGTTGGCGACAGCGTACACCTGATCGACGACTACTTTTATCCACTGCTGAGTTCACAAACCGGAACCCTGGTCGCACGTGAACTCATCAGTAGCGATGCAAGCATCGACAAACTGGAACTGCCGGAGCACACCCTCTACCGTGACGAAAATAACAACTGGCGCAGCAGCAATGAAGTCGGCCCGGACGCCATCAACGAAACCCTGCATCACTGGCAACACGGCCAGGCCTTTGGGGTACACAATTACATGCCACGCGACTCGCTGGCTGAAATCAGCGTCTACCTGGATGGCGAGCCCGAAACCGTGCGCTTTTATATCACCGACACCGACCCGTGGCTGATTATTGCCCGCCCCGAGCTGGATATTGAGTACCACTTCAACCTGGAATTCCATGACCGCCTGCTGAGACCTGGCGCCGATGGTGAAAAACCCGAAGATTTGGATGAGTAATATTGCGCCTGACTATTTATAATACCCGCACTTGGAAAAACACCGGGATGCGATTATGACTGTTGCGAGCAAGTTTGGTTGGGATTCATTTATTATCAGGTTTATTTTTGCGACCATAGTCGTTTTCGCCAGTTACAACCCTGAAAGCGCCTCCTACTTTCACTGGATAAAAGAAGAATTCCCAACATTTACCGTTTATAAAGGGTTCGTTGGCGTCATCCTGGTCATCTGCTGGATCATTCTGATCCGGGCAACCATTGGCTCCCTCGGTGCTATCGGTATCATCCTCGCAACCGCCTTCTTTGGTTTGCTGATCTGGCTGATATTCGATGTCTTCAATCTCCCGACTGACAACGTTCGCGTCGTTACCTACATTATTCAGGTGATGATTGTCTGCGTATTGAGTATCGGTGTTTCGTGGTCACATATCCGTCGACGCCTCACCGGGCAGGTTGATACCGATGAACTGGATCGGGATTTATAGCCGAATGTTTTATCGGGTTTATTAGCCGATAGCATTAGCCGCACGCAATGCCGGAACTACCCGAGGTCGAAACCACGCGCCGTGGTATCGAACCACACCTTAGCAAGCAAACCATCACGGATGTTGTCGTCAGGCAGCGCACATTACGCTGGCCAGTCCCGAAACAACTGGCACACAATGTCCGCAATCAGAAAGTACAATCGGTCGATCGTCGCGGCAAATATCTACTGCTCAGACTCGAGCGAGGCACGGTGATTATCCACCTCGGCATGTCCGGCAGTCTGCGTATCTGTTCGGCCGAATCAGCCGTCGAAAAGCATGACCATGTGGATTTCCTGTTCGGCAATGACAAGATCCTGCGCCTGCGCGATCCCAGGAAATTCGGTGCGGTGCTGTGGACCGCCGGCACCCCCGAAAAACACAAACTGCTGTCATCGCTTGGGCCCGAGCCGCTTGAACACGGCTTCAGTGGCGCCTACCTGTTCGAGCAGACACGCAAGCGCAGCGCATCGATCAAATCGTTGATCATGAACAGCCATATCGTTGTTGGCGTTGGCAATATCTATGCCTGCGAGTCTTTATATATCGCCGGCATCAACCCGAAACGCAAGGGCGGCTCGGTGTCACGGGCACGTTGCGAAAAACTGGTCTCCGCAATTAAGCAGGTGCTGGCTGAATCCATTACCCAGGGCGGCACGACGCTGCGCGACTTTACCCGTGAAAACGGCAAGCCCGGCTATTTCGCGCAGAAACTGTTTGTATACGGCCGCGCCGGTGAAGCCTGTGCGCATTGCGGCCAGCCGATTAAACAGATCAAGCAGCAGCAACGCTCGACGTTTTACTGTACCCAGTGCCAGCGATAAGGTTTTTCTACCACAGAGACGCGGAGACGCAGAGGAAAAGAAATTGTTTATTCGTTGTAAACGCAAATAAGTTCTCTGCGTCTTCCGTGCCTCTGCGGTTAAAATAACATCCCTGTCATGACTCACTGCCTGTCATAACACGACTACACAAGGGATATAACACTATGACATCCATCGGTACCCCGCTTTCTTCAACAGCAACGCGTGTTCTTTTTTGTGGTGGCGGCGAGCTTGGCAAGGAAGTGGTGATCGAACTACAACGCCTGGGTGTCGAGGTGATCGTGGTAGACCGCTACGATAATGCACCAGCCATGCAGGTCGCGCACCGTAGCCATGCGATTTCCATGCTCGATGGTGCTGCCCTGCGCAAGGTCATCGAAACCGAACAACCGGATTACATCGTACCCGAGATTGAAGCCATCGCTACCGACACCCTGGTCGAGCTTGAAGCCGAAGGTTATACCGTGATACCCACGGCCAGGGCCGCGCAGCTCACCATGAACCGCGAAGGTATCCGGCGCCTGGCCGCAGAAGAACTCGGCATCAAAACATCTCCGTATCGCTTTGCATCCAGTCGCGAAGAGTTCGAGCAGGCAGTGAGTGAGATCGGTACGCCCTGCGTGGTCAAACCGATTATGAGTTCATCGGGCAAGGGCCAGAGCACGATCAAACGTGAAAGCGATATCGACAAGGCCTGGGATTATGCACAGCAAGGCGGGCGCAGCGGTGCCGGCAAGGTCATCGTTGAAGGCTTTGTTGATTTTGATTATGAAATCACCCAGCTCACGGTACGTCATGCCGGCGGTACCCGCTTTTGTGAACCGATTGGCCACATCCAGGTTGATGGCGATTATCGCCAGTCCTGGCAGCCGCAGAAGATGTCGGACTGCAGCACTGCATAAGGCGCGTGATGTTGCTGAAAAAATCACCGGCGCGCTCGGCGGCCGCGGTATTTTCGGCGTTGAACTGTTTATCAAGGATGACGATGTCATCTTCAGTGAAGTCTCGCCGCGACCCCACGACACCGGCATGGTCACCATGATCTCACAGGACCTGTCGCAATTTGCCCTGCACGCCAGGGCGATACTGGGGCTACCCATTCCGAATATACATTTTCATGGCCCCAGTGCCAGCAGTGTGATTCTCGTCAATGGCGATTCCGATAAACCCTGCTTCGAGAATCTCGACCAGGCACTCGAACAGGAAGACACGCAACTACGTTTGTTCGGTAAACCTGAAGTCAGCGGCCAGCGGCGTATGGGTGTTGTTCTTGCACGCGGCGACAACGTCGAAGAAGCACGCAATAAAGCAATTACCGGCTCGGGTGCTATTCGCATAAAGCTTTGAAGAACAATCCAATGAAAAAGTATTTATACCTGCTCACTTACACGCTGCTTATTACATCGGGCTGTGCCTATTACGAGAAAAATGATCCGACATCATTTACTGACACCAGCTGGAACCTGGTTGAACTGAATGACAGGCCAGTTCAATACACCGGCGCACGCATCCCGCACATGCGCTTCGAGGCAGACAAGATGACCGGTTATGATGGTTGCAATAATATCTTCGGTGACTATACGCTTGATGGCAACAGCCTCAAGTTCGGCATGATTGCTTCCACGCGCATGGCATGTGAGCATATCAACGGACTTGACATGGAGTTCCACAAAATGTTGTCGAAGACTAAAGAATACCGGATAACCGGTAACAGACTGGAACTGTACGAAAAAGAGAATCGGTTAGCCAGCTTCCTTGCTGCAGTAAAAAATTAAGACATTTACTCTCGCAATGACGCCAGGTTCGCAATGAAAAAAGAAACGATATCATTTCATGGGACAAAATATACATGTCCCCTTAGCGTTCTCTGCGCCTTTGCGAGAAAACAAGATTGCAACCTCTGAAATAGCCAAGTTTCCGACATGCGAATCTTTTTCATTAGTACGGCCGGAATGACCGTATAAGAACACTACAGATATTTACTCTCGCAAAGCCGCCAAGTCCGCAAAGGAAGATGAAGAAAACGATATTAGTTGATGCTAGCACTAATCCCGTGTTGCTGTTTGATCCCTGTAGTAAATAAGTAACAGCCGCGTATCACTCTTCGCTGCATCCATGCTACAACTGATCGCCTGAGAGGAATCACCTTATCACGGCCCTCATCTATAAATAATACCTTGGCGTACTTTGCGTCTTTGCGGTGAAATAAACATTATCAGATAAAGGCAGCATCCCTGTATTGCGCTTCGCTTCATCCTGGCTACAACTTAGAAAGTATAAACAAGCGTGACAGCCGTTTCACGGTCGTAGTTGTTATTACCGACAGGAACCAGCTTGTAATACCTGACCATGTAGGTCAGTTTCATTGCCAGGGTTTTATTGATGTTGGATTTCAGTGCAGTGGTCGACCTCCACTCATCCTGATCTTCGCCAAAATCAGCTACAAAGTCCTGTTTGAACTCGGAGTTATCCGAGATCAACCATTTATACTTGGCAGCCAAACGCAGTAACGCCTCGTCTTCGCTGGATGGTGCATTATCAACCTTGAAGTTTCGATAGCCGGGGCCGATTTCACCATCCAGCTTGTGCCTGTCCAACATCAGGATCTTGCGACCATAGCCAAGGCTGAGTTTTGCATTGTAATCAAAGCCACTGAACTTGTTATCTTCAAAAACGAACACGCCAAGGAAGTAATCCCGCGGTGTGAACTTGTAATCAGACTGTAAACTCAACAGGGTGGCATCTGCTGTCTTGACGTTATCGGCTTCAGAATTCAGGGTGGCTAAATGACCCTGGTGTTTCCATTTCTCGATTTCGTACTCGGTATCGAACTTGAAAACAGCCGTCTGGGTATTGGTATTACCTGAAGTTTCGACATAACCAAGCTCGGCAGATGTTGTCCACGGTGATTCCTTCTTCTTCGCTGGTTCGTCATGCGCCATCACACTTGATGTAGCAAGCAGCAGGGCTGCACAGAGTAAAAATGTGTTGTACTTCATCTTTTTCTCTTTCCTTAGTTTATTCCGGTTTATCGAGATGCACATCCATCTGCGGGAACGGAATGGAAATACCATTTTCGTCGAAAGCTATTTTGATATTTTCATTCAGGTCAAAATACACCGACCAGTAATCGCCGCTCTTGACCCAGGGACGCACGTTGAAGTTGACGCTGCTGTCCGCAAGTTCACCAACCGCAATTAGCGGCGCCGGGTCTTTCAATATGCGCTCATCGGCGGCAATGATTCCGGCATGATGTCTTTTGCCTTGCGTATGTCATCGCCATAGCCGATACCAAACACCATGTCAACACGACGTGTATCACGCCTGGAGTAATTGGTGATGATGCCGCCGAATATTTGACCGTTCGGTACGATGATTTCCTTGTTGTCCCCGGAACGCATCATGGTGGTGAAAATACCGATTTCCTCGACAACACCTGAGGCACCACCGGCTTCAACAAAGTCACCGGCAGTGAATGGCCTGAATATGATCAGCATTACGCCTGATGCCAGGTTCTGCAAGGAACCCTGCAATGCCAGACCAATGGCCAGACCGGCGGCACCAATCAAGGCAATTAATGATGTGGTATTAACACCAAGCTGGTCCAGCGCAGCAATAACAACAAACAGCAGTAGTACTGTCTTGATGATCGAACCGATGAAGTTGACAAGGATGGTATCGATCTTTGCCTTGCCCATCAGCTTCTTGACGAGATTGGTAATTACATTAGTCAGCAAACTTACCGACAATGAATATCAGTAGTGCATTGCAATGTTGACACCCCATGGAATTACGTAGGTATCCATCAATGCCGGCTATATCAATGCTGCTGACATCCAGCTTATCAAGATCTAATTCGTCCATATCTAATCCTCTGTGCTTAAATTCATGATCCAGTCGAACATGTATTCGACCAGGTGAAAACCGACGGTGATGTTATCATAATCACCTTATCAATCGCCCGCCGCTGCCGAGATTTGACAATCGTTAACATTCTTAAAGACGACATCACCACGCTGCCGGTGGACGCAATCGTCAATGCCGCCAACAACTCCCTGCTGGGTGGTGGCGGTGTTGATGGTGCCATTCACCGTGCCGCCGGACCCGAACTGCTGGCCGAATGCCGGACTCTAAATGGCTGCGCTACCGGTGATGCCAGGATCACCGCTGGCTACTGGTTACCGGCAAAGCACGTGATCCACACCGTCGGACCTGTCTGGCACGGTGGTGACACCAACGAAGCTGCCTTGCTCACAAACTGCTATCAACGCTGTATGCAACTGGCGCATGAAAACGGCCTGCACAGTATTGCCTTTCCCGCGATCAGTTGTGGTGTCTATGGCTACCCGATCGAGCAGGCTGCTGAAATCGCCGTGAACACGGTACTGGCACAGGCAGGAAAATTTCCCGATATCAGTGATGTGTATTTCGTCTGTTTTGGTGATGAGGTATATTCGGCTTACAAGAAAGCATACAATGTCCAAACGTAAAATCATTTATCCGCATCAGCTTCATGGAATTTCAATTTCCGGGCTGTGCAAGGATAAGAAGTTTTTATTTACCGGGAGACAGCATGGCTACTATTACACTTGAAGGTAACGACATTCATACCGTTGGCGAATTACCCGCCATTGGTTCCGAGGCACCGGCTTTTAGTTTGACCAATGCCGAGCTGGGCGAAGCATCGTTATCTGACTACGCGGGCAAACAAGTAATCCTCAACATATTCCCGAGCATCGATACCGGCGTCTGTGCAGAGTCCACCCGACGCTTTAATACCGCGGCCGGCTCACTGGACAATACGGTTGTGCTGTGTATTTCTGCCGACCTGCCATTTGCACTGTCGCGTTTTTGCGGCGCCGAAAACCTGAGTAATGTAATTACCTTGTCGACCTTCAGAAATCCACAATTTGGCGATGACTATGGCGTGCGTATTAGTGACAGCCCGATCGCAGGCCTGATGTCCCGTGCCGTGGTGATCATCGATGAACATGGCAAGATCATCTACACCGAACAGGTGCCGGAAATCGCTCAAGAGCCGGATTACGACGCCGCGCTGACAAAACTTTGACGGCCCGCTTGCCAAGTGAAAATAATAATCAACTATAACAAAGGCTTACAATATTTAATATCTACTGCAACTGCAGAAATCTTGTACTACAATGTAAGATGTTATGGCATTACCTACATCCATACCATACGAACGTAGAGGCACACACCGCTACAAGGTAAAACTTCCGGTTGAATTGATACTGGAAGACGGCACGGTATTACCTGTTGAATCGACTGATATTTCCAACAGTGGCCTGCAATTTCGCTGTGACAGCTGGGTCGCTGACGAAATAGAACCCCGTGGAATCCAGAACCACCCGCTCGACCAGATCCGCCTCAAGGCGGTGACAGATTTCCCCGGCATGGATAAATATAATTCACGCCTGTACGCGCGCTGCCGGGTTGTAGCCGCGCGCAGGCTTTCTCAGGATGAGTACCAGCTTGGAATCGTGTTCACTGATTTCGAAAACGGCAGTGAGCGCCTGCTGGAAAAATTCATGAAGCATTGCGCTGACAAGTACCAGAGAACTACCAGCACGACTTGATACGCGGTACCAGCTGATTAAGGCAAGCTGGTTGTACCCATCAAATCACGGTCGATCTCGCGCGCAGCTTCACGACCTTCATTGATACCCCAGACCACCAGTGACTGCCCTCTGCGGCAATCACCCGCAGCATAAACACCTTTAACACTGGTCGCATATTTACCGTATTCAGCCTTGTAGTTGGAGCGATCATCATATTCGATACCGGCACTGTCACTGACATAATGCTCGGGACCAAGGAAGCCCATGGACAGCAGCACCAGGTCCGCCTCCCATGTTTTTTCTGAACCCGCGACCTCTTCCATGCTCCACCTGTCGTCGATCCGGATCCACCTGGCCTCGATGGTTTTAACCGCGGTCACGTTGCCGGCATCATCACCAATAAATTCCTTGGTCAGAATACAATACTGGCGTGGATCATTACCAAATCGCTCGATGCCTTCCTCGTGGCCGTAATCCACCCGATGAATCACCGGCCATAGTGGCCACGGGTTGTCTTCGGCACGTTCTGCCGGCGCCTTGGGCAACAATTCAAAGTTGACCAGTGACTTGCAGCCATGGCGAATCGATGTACCGATGCAATCGGTGCCGGTATCGCCGCCGCCGATAACGATAACGTGCTTGTCCCTGGCGGAAATATAATTGCCATCCTGCAGCCTGGAATCGAGCAGAGAGCGTGTGTTTGCTGTCAGGAACTCCATCGCAAAATGAATACCGTTCAATTCACGACCCGGCGCCTCCAGGTTACGCGGATTGGTTGCGCCAGTAGCAAACAATACGGCATCGTTTTCCTTGATCAGATCACTCACATCAAAGGCGTTATTACCACTGCCACCAACATCAGCATTGGTAACGAACTCGATACCCTCGGCATGCATCAGATCGACCCGCCGCTGGACAACATCCTTGCCCAGTTTCATGTTGGGAATACCGTACATCAGCAGGCCGCCGATACGATCTTCACGCTCGTAGACCGTAACGTTATGTCCTGCCTTGTTTAACTGCGCAGCTGCCGCCAGGCCTGCTGGTCCCGAACCGACGACAGCAACGGCTTTACCGGTTCTGCTTTCGGGTATGGATGCGGTCACCCAGCCTTCATTAAAGCCACGATCAATAATCGCATGCTCTATGTTCTTGATCGTCACTGCCGGATTGGTGATGCCCAGTACACAGGCGCCTTCACACGGCGCCGGGCAAACACGACCGGTAAATTCAGGGAAGTTATTGGTCTTGTGCAGGCGGCTTAAAGCTCTGTGCCAATGGCCGGAGTAAACCAGGTCGTTCCATTCCGGGATCAGATTATTGATCGGGCAGCCAGTGCCTGACATGCAAAATGGTACACCGCAATCCATGCAACGTGCACCCTGTGTTTGCAGCTGATCAACATCATGTAAGCCCGTAAAAATCTCGCCATAATCATTCATCCGTACCTTAACTTCGCGATACGGTTCAGTCTTGCGCTCAAACTCTTTGAATCCAGTTGGCTTACCCATGCTCTACTTCTTCACTCTTGTTCTTTTCTGTCAATTGACTGCCGGTGTTCATGCAACGGCCTGTTCGTCCTGTTTTTTCATTTCGGCAAGCACGCGCTTGTAGTCGGTTGGCATAACCTTGACGAACTGCTGTACTGTCATGTCCCAGTCATCGAGCGCTGCTTTGGCCACCTTTGAACCCGTCAACCTGAAGTGCTTGTCCACCAGTTGTTTCAGCTCTGCAATGTCTGCATCGACTTCCATCGCTTCAAGTTCGACCATACCGAGATTGCATTTGCCTGCAAAGTCGCCGCTGCGATCCCACACATAAGCGATACCACCGCTCATACCTGCGGCAAAGTTACGCCCGGTTTCACCGAGGACGACAACGCGCCCGCCGGTCATGTACTCACAACCGTGATCGCCCACACCTTCAACGACGGCACGGGCACCACTGTTGCGCACACAGAAACGTTCTGCAGCGACACCACGGAAGAAAGCCTCCCCACTGGTTGCGCCATAGAGCACGGTATTGCCGATCAGAATATTCTCTTCAGGCACGAAGGTACTGTTGCCGGGCGGATAAATAACGATGCGTCCACCCGACAGGCCCTTGCCAACATAGTCGTTGGCATCGCCCTCAAGCTCGATAGTGACGCCTTCGTATAAGAATGCACCCAGACTTTGTCCGGCAGAACCGGTCAGCTTGATATGCACTGTATCCTCAGGCAGAGGTCTACCCTGATGCGCTTTTGCCAGCTCGTGCGACAGCATGGTACCAACCACGCGGTTGATGTTCATCACCGGCAGATTGATCGAAACTTTCTGACCCTTGCTGATAGCCGGCTGCGCCAGCTTGATAATTTTATGATCCAGCGCCGCATCAAGACCATGGTCCTGATCGATCATGCAGTACATGCCTGCATCTTCATGCGGCTTCGGTGCTGGTGTCAGGATGGCGCTCAGATCGATGCCTTTTACTTTCCAGTGATCAATCGCGGTATCAACTTCGAGCACATCAACGCGACCAATCATCTCGTTCACGGTACGGAAGCCAAGCTGGGCCATATTCTCGCGCATTTCCTCGGCCACCATGAACAGGTAGTTAACGACGTGCTCGGGTTTGCCAGTGAATTTTTTACGCAGCTCAGGATCCTGCGTGGCAATTCCTACCGGACAGGTATTCAAATGACACTTGCGCATCATGATGCAGCCCAGTGTAATTAGAGGCGCCGTCGAAAATCCGAACTCCTCCGCGCCCAGCAGTGCCGCAATCGTAATATCACGCCCTGTTTTAAGCTGGCCATCGGTCTGTACCACCACGCGTGAACGCAGGTCATTCATTACCAGAGTCTGGTGGGTTTCGGCCAGACCCAGCTCCCACGGCAGACCGGCATGTTTTACCGAGGTCAGCGGTGATGCACCGGTGCCGCCATCATGCCCGGCGATCACGATATGATCGGAGAAAGCCTTGGCCACACCGGAGGCGATGGTGCCAACGCCAATTTCAGATACCAGCTTGACGCTGATGCGCGCTGACGGATTTGAGTTTTTCAGGTCGTGTATCAACTGCGCCAGATCTTCAATCGAATAGATATCATGGTGCGGTGGCGGGCTGATCAAGCCCACACCCGGGGTCGAATGCCGAATGCGGGCGATAGTCTCATCGACCTTGCCGCCAGGCAACTCGCCACCCTCACCCGGCTTGGCGCCCTGCGCTACCTTGATCTGGAGTTCATCGGCATTGGTCAGATACCAGTTGGTTACACCAAAGCGACCCGATGCCACCTGCTTGATCGATGAGCGTTTGGAATCGCCATTGGGCAATGGCGCAAAACGCTCGGTATCTTCGCCGCCTTCACCGGTATTGGACTTACCACCAAGGCGGTTCATTGCTATCGCCAGGGTCTCGTGGCTTTCAGCCGATATTGAGCCAAAACTCATGGCGCCGGTAGCGAAGCGTTTGACGATTTGTTTCGCCGGCTCGACTTCATCGAGCGGGATCGGGCCGCCATTAACACCCTGCTTGAATTTCAGCAGTCCGCGCAGCGTGGCCCGCCGGGTCGCCTCGTTGTTGGAGAAATCAGCAAAGCGTTTATAGGCCTGTTTGCTGTTGGTGCGCGCTGCGGCTTGCAGGCTGGCAATGGTATCCGGGTTCCACATGTGCAATTCACCACCGGAACGCCAGTGGAAATCACCCGGGTTGGGTAGTACCGGCAGGCGCACGACATCGCGGCTCGGATATCCCAGCTCATGCCGGCGCAGTGATTCTTCCGCAAGCACATCCAGCTCCACGCCCTTGATGCGACTGGCCGTGCCCTTGAAACAGCGGTTAATGACGTTTTCACCCAGACCCACGGCTTCAAAGATCTGCGCACCCTTGTAGGATTGCAGCGTCGATATACCGATCTTGGCCATGACCTTGAGCATGCCCTTGGCAACACCCTTGCGGTAATCGGCAACGATAGACTTGTCATTGGGGGACTCTTCCGCTGACAGCAAGCCGTCACGCTTGGCCTGGAACAGGGCTTCAAACGCCAGATACGGATTGATGGCATCAGCGCCATAGCCGATCAGCAGGCAGTGGTGGTGAACCTCGCGTGCTTCACCGGTCTCGACCACAATACCAATACGCGTGCGCAACTGGTTATAAACCAGGTGGTGATGCACGGCACCGACAGCCAGTAAGGTACTTACCGGTACACGGTCTTCACCGATATTGCGGTCGGACAAGACTATCAGGCTGTAACCATCATTGATCGCCTCAGTTGCCTGAAAGCATATATTTTCCAGGCATTTATCCAGACCGGCCACACCGTCGGCCTTGTCGTAGGTAATATCAATCGTCAGGCTACGCCAGCCGTTATGATTCATATGCTTGAGCGCAGCCAGCTCTTCGTTATCCAGGATCGGATGCGGTACACGCAAGCGATTGGCATGTTGCTCGGTAACATCGAGCAGGTTTGCTTCCGGACCGATATAGCATTCCAGCGACATCACCACTTCTTCTCGAATCGAGTCGATGGCCGGATTGGTGACCTGTGCAAACAGCTGCTTGAAATAGTCATAGATCATGCGTGGTTTGTCGGACAGGCACGCCAGCGCTGCATCATTACCCATGGAGCCGACCGGGTCGCGTAATTCCTGTACCAGCGGAATCAGCATGAACTGCATGGTTTCGGTGGTATAACCGAACGCCTGCATACGCTGTAACAAGGTTTCGGGATAAAAACCGTGCGGCTCCTTGCTCGGTGACAGGTCCGACAGTTTGATTTCCTGCCTGTTGAGCCACTCTGCATAAGGGCGACGCGAGGCAAACTCGGATTTCAGATCTTCATCTGCAATCAAGGCGCCCTGCTCGAAATCGATAAGAAACATCTTGCCGGGCTGCAAGCGACCCTTGAACTTGACGTTGGCAGGATCAACATCGAGTACACCGACTTCGGAGGCCATGATCACGCGATCATCATGCGTCAGGTAGTATCGGCTTGGGCGCAGACCATTACGGTCCAGCACGGCGCCAATATAGTGACCATCGGTAAAGGCGATCGATGCGGGCCCGTCCCAGGGCTCCATCAGTGCTGAATTGAAGCGGTAGAACGCCCTTTTGGCCTCATCCATGCCGGTATTGGATTGCCAGGCTTCGGGTACCATCATCATCACCGCTTCCTGCAGCGTACGGCCAGACATCAACAGGAACTCGAGCACGTTGTCGAAGGTGCCGGAATCGGAACAGTCTTTTTCTACCACCGGGAACAGCTTC
Organism: uncultured Gammaproteobacteria bacterium; assembly: GCA_963807785.1. Lineage (GTDB taxonomy): Bacteria > Pseudomonadota > Gammaproteobacteria > SZUA-229 > SZUA-229 > JABDQW01. The sequence continues at coordinate 18,205 of CAWEEC010000110.1, forward strand.
TTGATGTCCTCGCCGAACAGATCAGACTTGGCCACACCCTGGCGCGCTTCCATCCAGTTCTTGTTACCCAGCAGTGTATTAATTTCACCGTTGTGGCTCATGAAACGGTTAGGCTGGGCACGGTCCCATGACGGAAACGTGTTGGTACTGAAGCGTGAATGCACCATCGCCAGGTGGGCGGTGTAATCCGCCTGTTCGAGATCAGGATAGAAGGGCATTACCTGGTGCGCCGTGAGCATGCCCTTGTAAATAATCACCTTGGTGGATAACGAGCAGATATAGAACATCTTGCTCTGTTCAAGCGTTTCATCGCCACGCAACGCATGAGTGCTGCGCTTGCGAATCAGGTAGAGCTGACGCTCAAACTCATCATCTTCGACAGCATCAGCAGCGGCAATGAATAACTGCTCCATGTAGGGCTGAGACTGCCTCGCGGTTGGACCGACGTCGGCAGCATCAGTATCAACCGGCAATGTGCGCCAGCCCAGCAACTGCTGACCCTGCTCGGCGATCATTTGTTCGACTATTTTTTTGCAGTGCGCGCGTGATTCTTCATTCACCGGGAGAAATACATTACCGGCCGCAAATCGGCCCCTGGCAGGCAGCTCCACGCCGAGGTCCTGTTGTGCAATACGGGCCAGAAAGTCGTAAGGCAGGCTGGTGAGGATACCGGCGCCATCACCGGTATTGGCTTCACAGCCACAACCGCCGCGATGCACCATGCGTTGCAGAATATGATTAGCATCGAGCACGATCTGGTGACTGGCTACACCCTTGATATGAGCCACAAAACCTACGCCACAGCTGTCCTTCTCCAGCGCCGGATCGTATAGACCCTGTTTCTCAGGCAGACCGTAATGTGTTTGACGTTTTAGTATGGAGCTCATATTTTTTCCAGTATTATCCGTACAGCCAACTTAACAGTGTTGGCGACCGGATTGTCGACCGGCAACCCATAGCGCTGGCCGACCACGTAGTCGTCCATGCCATGACCGGGTGCCGTATGCACCGCCCCGGTACCGGCCTCGAGCGTGACGTGCTCGCCCAGCACGATCGGTACCTCGCGGTGATAGAAGGGATGCCTGAGCATCTGCCGCTCGAACACTGAGCCGGGAGCGCGCCCCAGCAGTTCATACCCTTCGATACTCCAGCGCTGCATCGCGTCTTCCACCATGCCGTCGGCCAGTACCAGGCGCTCATCACCGTGCTGCAGCATCACGTAATCGAACTCCGGGTTGAACGCGACGCCCTGGTTGGCCGGCAGCGTCCACGGCGTGGTCGTCCAGATCACGACCGAGATCTCGCCGCTGCCCAGGCTGCCGCCTGCGGCCTTGAAGTTGGCCGCGAAAGCGTCCTGATCGATGGCCTTGAAACGCACGTCGATCGCAAACGACTCCTTGTCCTGATACTCGACCTCGGCCTCGGCCAACGCCGATCCACAGTCGGTGCACCAGTGCACCGGTTT
>CAWEEC010000111.1:0-6222 GCA_963807785.1 uncultured Gammaproteobacteria bacterium
TTTTTCTTGCTCGACTCCAGCGGCAACTGTTTCCAGATCCTCGTGGCGCACATCAGTGCCCTTGACCAGGTAAATCACGTATCCGCCGATATTTTTCGCATGCCCGCCGATGCGTTCCAGCGCACGCAGCCCGAGCACAGTTTCAACAACGTGGCCGACTACCCTGGAATCTTCCATGATGAAAGTCGACAGGCGTCGCAGACAGCACTTGAACTCGGTATCCAGATCAATATCGTTGCGAATCACTTCAAGCGCCAGGTCGAGATTCAGCTCATCAAAGGCACGCATTGCCTTGTCCAGCATGGTGTCTACAAATTCTGCCAGTTTGATGATGTCACGCACGATCACATCGCTGGGAGATGTGGTGTTGTGGTCGTAAAAATGGACGCACAACATCGCAATCTTGCGCGCTTCATCGCCGACGCGCTCGAGGTCGGTGACAATCTTGCCGACAGTGATTATCTCGCGCAGGTCTTTTGCCACAGGCTGGCGCTTGGCAATGATATGTATGATTTCATCATCGACTTCGACGTCCAGATCATTTACCAGTTGGTCTCGCTCAATGACTTCCCTGGCAGTATCGGCATCCTCTTCCCGAAGCGAAGCGACCGCTCGTGCGAGTTGATCACGCACCAGTCCACCGATTTGAATCACGTGCTGATGCAGTTGATTCATTTCGTCGTTATAGCTTTTTACGGTATGACCTTCTGTTATTTTATTCATCCTGATTCTCCACGACTTATCCGAAGCGCCCGGTAATGTAATCTTCAGTTAACTGGTGTTTCGGATTGGTGAATATCATGTCAGTATCGCCAACCTCGATCAAATCACCCAGGTGGAAATAGGCTGTACGTTGTGATACTCGCGCTGCCTGCTGCATCGAGTGGGTAACGATAGCAATCGTGTAGTGTTCGCGCAGTTCGTCGATCAATTCCTCGATTTTCGCCGTGGCAATCGGATCAAGCGCAGAACAGGGCTCATCCATCAGCACGACTTCAGGATTAACCGCTATCGCTCGCGCAATGCACAAACGTTGCTGTTGACCGCCAGACAGTCCTGTGCCCGGTTGATCAAGGTAGTCTTTGACCTCCTCCCATAAACCGGCTTTATTTAATGAGCTTACAACAATCTCATCGATATCCGTCTTATTAGCAGCAAGACCGTGAATACGTGGCCCGTAAGCAACGTTTTCGAATATGGATTTCGGAAACGGATTCGGCTTCTGGAACACCATACCGACCTGGGCGCGCAGCAGGACGACATCCAAATTCTTGCCATAGATATCAGTTCCATCCATCATTAATTCACCGGTGACGCGGCAACTATCGATTGTGTCATTCATCCGGTTCAGGCAACGCAGGAATGTCGACTTGCCACAGCCCGAAGGTCCAATCATCGAGATCACTTCGTTTTTACCAATATCGAGACTTACATTCCTGATAGCGTGCTTCTCGCCATAGTAGACATTGACGTTTCGACAGGTCATGCGCGGATCGGCATGGGTAATTTCACCGACAGTTGCACGCTCTTCCCTGCTTACTTTTTCAGATGATTCCATGAAATCTGATTTAGTTACAGTATTCAACTCCTGGCCAAGCAGGTCCAGTCCACCTTCATATTCTAATGTCATATCTGTTAGTACCTTGAGTTACCAGCGACGCTCAAACTTCCTGCGCAACAATACAGCCAATGCGTTCATGGTGATCAGAAATGCCAACAGCACCATGATAGCCGCCGATGTCCGTTCTACAAAAGCGCGTTCGGGGCTGTCCGCCCATAAATAAATCTGTACCGGCAGTACAGTCGAAGGATCCGTCACGCTACCCGGTATATCGACGATGAACGCCACCATGCCGATCATCAGCAGCGGCGCCGATTCACCCAGTGCCTGCGCCATACCAATGATGGTACCGGTCAACATGCCAGGCATCGCCAGTGGCAGCACATGATGGAACACCATCTGCATTTTCGATGCGCCAATACCCAGTGCAGCCTCGCGTATCGATGGCGGTACCGACTTCAGTGCGGCACGGCTGGCGATAATGATGGTCGGCAGCGTCATCAGTGTCAGCACCAGGCCACCAACCAGGGGTGCCGAACGCGGCATACCAAAGAAATTGATAAACACGGCCAGGCCAAGCAAACCGAACACAATCGAAGGTACTGCCGCCAAGTTGTTGATGTTCACTTCGATCAGGTCAGTCCACTTGTTCTGTGGAGCAAACTCCTCCAGGTAAACCGCGGTAGCGACACCCACAGGGAATGCGAGTAGCAGCGTGACCACCAGGGTGAAGAATGAACCCGAAGCTGCACCCCATATACCCGCGAGTTCCGGCTCTCGCGAATCGCCAGCGGTGAAGAAGGTTTTATTGAAGCGTTGTTCAATCCGGCCCTGTTCGACCAGCTTATCAATCCAGCTGAGTTGCTGGTCCTTGATGCGACGTTGCGCTTCCGGTTTGTCGCGGTCGAAATGCCCTTTTATCAGCATATCGACGTCATCATCTGCGGGCACCCACAACTGGATGGTACTGCCGATCTGATCCGGTTTTGCCATGACATAGTCTTTCAGGTAAAAACTTGCACCGGTGCTTACCAGGCCATAAAGCTTGCGCTTGTCACGCCTGCCCGTGACTTCGGGATACATATCACGCAATGATCTTTTGACGATACCACCATAGTCAGCATTCAGTAGAAGCGCGGGTTCACGTCTACCATCGGGATCAATAACGCTTTCATCCAGATAGATTTCCAGCTGTACAAAGGTCTGCCAGAAAGCGGTGTAGCCTTTACCAACGATACTGACAAACAGCATCGACAGGAAGATCAATCCCAGTATGATCGCTGTCAGTCCCATACGCCGGAAACGTGCTTCACGCTGGTAGCGTTTTTGCAGGCCAGCCCTGACGATATCGGTGGTGTACTTGGATGTTATAGCCATGTCGATTCAATATCTTATTCGTACTGTTCACGGTATTTGCGCACGACCTGCAGCGCAATCACATTCAAAACCAGCGTGACCACAAACAGCAGCAGACCCAGCGCAAACGCGGCCAGCGTCTTAGGACTGTCAAACTCCTGGTCACCAACCAGCAATGTCACGATCTGTACCGTCACGGTCGTCACTGCTTGCAACGGGTTGGCGGTGAGGTTGGCCGATAGCCCGGCCGCCATTACCACGATCATGGTTTCACCGATTGCTCGCGATACCGCCAGCAGGATGCCACCGACAATGCCCGGTAATGCCGCCGGTATGATGACTCTCTTGATGGTTTCGGATTTGGTCGCACCCAGCCCCTCGGAACCATCACGCATAGCCTGGGGTACGGCATTGATGACGTCATCAGACAGCGAAGAAACAAACGGGATAATCATGATGCCCATCACCAGGCCGGCAGCGAGAGCAGACTCGGAAGAAACATCCAGCCCGATGAGGCTGCCGCTGTCCCTGATAAACGGCGCCACTGTAAGCGCTGCAAAAAAACCGTAAACAACGGTAGGTATACCGGCAAGAATTTCGAGCAGGGGTTTGGCTACAGCACGTACCTTCTTGCCTGCATATTCAGCCAGGTATATTGCTGACATCAAACCAATTGGTACAGCAACCAGCATGGCGATGAATGAAATCAACAGGGTGCCGGCAAACAGCGGGATCACACCGAATGCACCGGAAGAACCGACCTGGTCTTCGCGTATTGCCATTTGCGGACTCCACTCGAGTCCAAACAGGAATGATGTTACCGGGACAGATTCAAAAAACCGGATTGCTTCGAACAACACTGACAGCACGATACCGATGGTAGTAAAAATTGCAATGGTCGAACTCGCAATCAGGAAAATCTTGATAATATTCTCGACTGCATTGCGTGCTCGCTTCTCGCGGCTTATTGCACGCAGGGAGAGCATGGCCCCCAGAATTGCCAGCACCAGCACCACAACTGTGAGCGCGGCCCGGCTGATGTGTTGCAGGTGAATGTAATGATCAGCTGCCGAGCGCATAGCCGGATCCACTGAAGCTGAAACGATATTTCCTGAAACCAGGTTGCTGATATCGTTGACGACAAGATTGAGCCTGTCAGCTTCAAGACTGCGAATATCTTCCGGCAGGCCGGCGACTACGAGATGCGTAATGATGTTGTTTTCAAAAAAAATCCAGAGCGCAAATACAAACAAGGCAGGAATGCCACACCAGATCGCCGTATAAAAGCCATAGTAGGATGGCAGCGAATGCAGCTTTGAGGCCTCACCCTGGACAACAGTAAATGAGCGCTTACGGCCAAGCCAGTAGCTAAAGACAGCGAGCAGTGCCAGGGTGAAAAAAAGAGCGCTCGTAGACATTAAATAATCCGGCCTGTCAGAACATGTGTAAATTTAGCGATGACGTGACTGAAGACGACAGGTACATATTAAGCCACTGGAGTATTTGGGATCAGAAATAACATTTCAGGATAGTAGAGACAGAAAAACGGCGACCGTGTGTGCGTGCGGCCGCCGTTATCACTGGTCCTGTTACATTTCAAGGTTCTTCAGCTTGTTAATAGCGGCCGAGAACTGCTTGCGCTCCGCAGCAGGCATGGGAATCAGGCCTTTGTCAGTAAGATAACCTTCATCACCCCAGGTACTTTCCTTGTCCCATTCGGCAAGAAATTCCTTGATGCCTGGTACCTTGCCGACGTGTGCTTTCTTCACGTAGAAGTAAAGCGGGCGGGATACAGGGTATTCACCGTTGGCAATTGCCTCGAACTCGGGGGCAACACCATCGACCAGCGAACCCTGCACCTTGTCAGCATTCTGGTCAAGGAAGCTGAAACCGAATACACCCAGTGCGTCAGGGTTGGCTTCAAGTTTCTGTACGATCAGGTTATCGTTTTCACCTGCTTCGATGTAGGCACCATCTTCACGAACGGTGTGGCAGACAGACTTGTACATTTTCTTGTCCTGCTTTTTCATCGCCTTGATCCAGCCGATTTTCTTGCAGCCACCTTCCATTGCAAGCTCGGCAAATGCGTCACGCGTACCTGAGGTCGGTGGTGGACCCAGTACTTCGATCTTGATGTCTGGCAATGCCGGATTGACGTCCTTCCAGGTCTTGTACGGATTATCGACCAGTGTTTCGCTGCCATCGGAGTTCGGCACCTGTTTTGCCAGAGCGAGGAAAATGTCCTTGCGGCTCAACTCAAAGCGGCTGGCTTTCTTCGAGTTCGCAATTGCGATACCGTCATAACCAACCTTGACCTCGATAACGCCCTTGACGCCGTTCTTCTGGCATTTCTCATACTCTGACTTCTTGATGCGGCGTGATGCATTGGTAATATCCGGATACTCGACACCCACACCTGAGCAGAACAGTTTCATACCACCACCAGAACCTGTCGATTCAATCTTCGGTGTCTTGAACTTTGTGCTTTTACCGAACTGCTCTGCAACTACTGTTGCGAACGGGTATACCGTTGAAGATCCAACGATAGATATATAATCGCGAGATGCGGCGTTGGCCAATGTTGAGAAACAGATTGCCGCTGCTGATGCCAGGACAAGGTATTTTCTGTTCATAATTTCCTCTGATAATTTGATCACATGATTGTGAGCGAGGATTATGGGTGTAGGATATTAAGAAAGTGTTACGAATAAGTAACATTAAAATGACGGCTTATGACCGTATATTTCAGGATGAACGTTCGATTTCTACCAGCGTGCAGGTCTGAACTTTCAGCGCTGACTAGAAGCCGATCCAGTTACTCACGGCTTCACGCGCAATCGCATTATCTGGCCGTGCCACCAGGCCGTTGCGACTGATGCTGATACTGTAACTCGCAGCATCAATCATCGGCAGGTATACAGCGCTGCCATAGGTTGCATCCACCATGCTTAGCCAGTTCCTGTACTCGTTTGCATAAGACCACAAATCAATGCGTTGATCTGCACTCAGGCCGTGTACGGTATGTGGTGCTGTGCGTTCTTCTTCAATGTCGGTATAGCGACCGGACAGGCGGTGCAACCTGTAATTGGAATCCAGCCCCAGCAAGTTAGCATAGCCATGCCAGGTCAGTATCTGCGCATCGAGTTGCCATTCATCACCACGTAACTCATAGAACCAGCTTTCACCTGAACCCATTTGCTTTAATTCAACACTGAAATGCTGCGGTGCAATTCGATGAAAACTGATACTGGCGATCGGTTGCTCATATACCAGACGTTCATAGGTATGTATATTGGAGGAAACCA
>CAWEEC010000112.1:0-14724 GCA_963807785.1 uncultured Gammaproteobacteria bacterium
GTCGATACACCCATGATATTAAAGCCTGCCCGCATTATTACCTTGCTGTTTTCACTGATGCTGTTAATGCCGTCAACCTTATTTGCAGTAGATGAAGCACCTAAGCTGAAGGAGATTGCCGACAAGGATAATGTCGAGAAACTTGCAGAGGAGACTAAAAAAACCGCTACAAAAGGCCCATACGATGAATTTGGCCGCACCACGCCGAGATCCAGCGTTCTTGGCCTGGCAAAAGCATTATCAGAAAAGGATTTTGAAACCGCTGTGCAGTATATGGACCTGCGCAACCTGCCATTCACAATAAACGAACTCGACGGTCCCGAGCTTGCGCGCAAACTGCTGATCATTGCTGAAAGAAGCATGATTATCGATTATGAAGCCATCAGTAATGACCCGGAAGGACACCTTGATGACAGTCTCCCCAGCTACCGTGACCGCATAACCAGTGTCAAGACCAGTGAGGGTTCGGTAGATATTCTGATGCAACGCATTCCACGCAGTGACGGCGTGTTCATCTGGAAACTGTCAAATGCGACAGTCGCGAGTATTCCGGTTCTGGACAAAGAGCTCGGCTATGGTCCTATTGGCGATAAACTGTCGCCGATCTTTCCACACTATAGCTTGTTTGGCCTGGAGATATGGCAGTGGTTAATGATTGTGATACTGCTCGTCATTGGCTTTGTGGTCGCGTATATCATCACCTGGCTGATATTTAAACTAATACAGCTGTACAGTAAACAACGCCTCGAGCGCGCAGAGAGGTTTGTCACCGGCCCGTTACGAATTCTGATCATGGTGCTGTTGTTCCGTGCAACATTTGACACCATTGCACCGACCCTGGTGGCACGGGCAATTTTCGAAGCCCGCACGTTTCTTATCATCGCCGTGGTCTGGGTACTCCTGGGCTTTGTTGATCTGATCATGCACCGCCTGGCCGAACGCATGAAAAAGCAAGGGCGCGCCGATGCGGTTGTGTTGCTCAGACCCGCCACTACTGTTATCAAGCTCACCCTGATATTCATTGGTATTGTTTCATGGCTGGATAATGTCGGTTACGAGGTCACCACTTTACTGGCAGGGCTCGGTGTCGGCGGTATTGCCGTTGCTTTTGCCGCCCAACGCACCCTCGAGAACCTGATCGGCTCGATCACGATTTATTCGTCGCAACCGGTGCATGTTGGCGATTTCTGCAAATTTGGTGACACGCTCGGTGTGGTCGAGGAAATTGGGCTGCGCGCGACTCAACTTCGTACACTGGAACGCACCGTGGTCCATATTCCCAATGCCAAGTTTTCAACAGATATGATTGAAAACCTGACTCAACGCGACAAGATTCTTTACCGTACGCGTTTACGCCTGTCATTACAGGCAACCGCAAAACAGATGCACGAGGTCCTTGAAGGCATACGCGAACTGATAGAAAAAAACGAGATGATTGATGAGGAATCATCACGCGTACGCTTTCTTGAGTTTGGCGAATACGCGCAGGAAATCGAACTCTACGTCTACATCAAGACGCGCGATTTCGCCGACTACCTGCAACACCGTGAGAATATAAATCTGAGCATCAAGGACATCATTGAGTCATCCGGCACGCAACTGGCGCTACCGGCTAATACCACATACTTTGAAGGCAACCCGTCGCCGGTTAAGACCTGAATCAGTAGTATATGTCTGCTCTACTGTTCAGGTTCGTCACCTATGGCCTGATATTTACTTTCGGCTGTCTTGCCGTATTCATTCTTGGCGACCTTGTAATCAGCCTCAACCATCCCGAGCTGAAGCCTTGGCACACAATCAAGTTGACCCATGAATACAATGCCGGCATGGAAGATATTATTGACTGGGACCAGTACCTTGAACAGGAACAGATTTTATTTGACGAACTGGATACCTATCGACATCTAATTAAACCATCAATACAGCTCGAAAGCTCACGCTATATTGCTGGCGGCAACATGTTCGAGCGCAGACAGGTGCTCGACTGGAATAGAAGCTACAAACTTGATGTTAACAAGCCGAGGGGTGTTGCGCTTGTAGTTCATGGTTTATCAGATTCGCCATACACACTGAAAAACATCGCACGCACATTACAAGAAGCAGGCATTATTATTTATGGCATTCGCCTGCCGGGTCACGGCACGTTACCATCCAGTCTTGACGATGTGATGTGGCAGGACTGGCTTGCTGCTGTTCGCATTGCCAATGACCACATCAAAAAGCAGCATGCCGAACTGCCTTATTATTATCTTGGTTACTCGACGGGTGCTGCGCTTGGTGTAAAAATGACGCTTGATGCTATAGCTCAGGATAAACCATTACCCGATCAGATGTTCCTGCTGTCTCCCGCGCTTGGTGTCAATCCTTTAGCCAGGTTCGCAAACCTGCAAAGAATACTCAGCCATCTTGATATTTTTAACAAAGCCAGATGGCTGGATATCCTGCCTGAATATGATCCATATAAATATAACTCATTTCCAAAAAATGCCGGCAGGCAGATATCGCTTTTGATCAGCCAGATCTATACGGACATTGCAGTACTCAATCAATCAGGCAGGGCCAGTCAACTACCACCAATCATAAGCTTCCAGTCGCTGGTCGACGCAACTGTCAGCACAACGGATCTGGTTGACAATTTATATGCCGTGATAAACAACAAGGATTCAGAGCTGGTACTTTTTGATGTCAACCAGATGAGCTATTACAAGGAGCTGATATCGTACAATCCTGAACAAGTAGTTAAAGCGTTAAACAGCCAGGCATCGAACGATTACCGTTTGACCCTGATAACCAATCGAGATAATACAACTCCGCAAGTGATTGAAGTCTCAAGGCAGGTAAGATCAGAGAATGAAATTGAACGATCGTTGGCACTTGCATGGCCCGAAGACATTTACTCACTATCCCATACATCGCTACCTTTTCCGCCGAATGATTTAGTCTATGGTTTTGATGTAACAGACAACGAAGGCAATGAAGTGCCTACCCTGGGCAATTTGAGAATCCGCGGGGAGCAAGGTGTGCTAAGCGTACCGGCGGACAACCTGTTGAGACTTAGATCCAACCCGTTTTATTCCTACATAGAACAACGCATAACCGACACACTGACGCAGTATTCATCTGCTGGTGCAGAACCAGAAGCGATACCACGACATTGAATATTATTTACAAGCAGGATTTGACTTGATATTTGACGGGGCAAACTCGATATACTTTTCACAGTAGCAACGGTGTTCACCATCTGCCCACTTCTTCTGGCACACAGCAATCATCTTTTTAGCAATATCTGAAGACAACTCGGCTTGTACTGCAGCACTTGCAGCCAGGGCTTCCTGCTCCTTTCTCAATGCTTCTTCTTTAGCCAGACGCGCCGCTTCCGCCTGTTTGCGTTTACGTTCGGCTTCGGCTGCTGCCTTTTTACGCTGTGCTCGCATTTCCTCAACTTTCAGATCAATGCTAGCCAGTGCATTGACCTTGTCTGCCAGGTTATCGCACTCATATTCCACGCTTTTAACTTCAGAGAAGCCTTCGGGTGGCTGTAACTTGCATTTGGCTTTTGACCGGGGCTTTGGTGTTGCAACGACCGCTGCCGGCACTACCACTGCCGCCTTGGCTTTTGCTTTGACCTGTGCTTTCTTGGCCTCGATGGCAGCCAGTTTTGCATCTTGTTGTTGTTTAAATTCGTTATTCACCTTGCCGAAGTCATCGATACTGAACTTGACGCGAACCGTGGTTCTGAATGGCTTGAGATCATATTCGAGCGCACTACCTCTGTTCAATGCAGTAATTGCGTCTTTTGACAGGCGCATCACAAACGTGCCCTGCTCACCCTGATTCTGGCAAATTTCCTTTTTTACTGACAAACCCTGCTGCAGGAAGCGGTTGTGTCTTTCCTGGTTATTCAAACACCATTGAAAAACATCCAGCCGCTTACCGTCAATTTTTACATCATTCACTGCAAATTCATCGAACTGCCTGGCACCGTATTGTGAATCTTCTGCTGAGCCGGTCAGCCGCAAACGAAGACGCAAACCGTCATAAAACAGGTGATACCAGGTACCATCATCACCTTTCACGGATTTGGTGGCCGTCTGCTCACCAAATTGCCAGGAAATATCATGGCCTGCGCTAACCACAACTGCTTTATCAAATGGATTACTGGCATTTACCTGACTGCTTGTGATTATCATTATGCACAGGCAGATAAAATATCGAATACAACTCATTGCCCCAAAGACACCCTGTTATCTGTAAGTTACTAATAAGAATGCATTTTTTTATCAATTGAACAACTTATAGCACATTGACAGGATTTTTCCTGTCATCAGGGTACTAAAACAGGCATTTTGTCCTCTACTGAATCGCTCGATTCCTGCAACACGCCTCAATCGGCGCCGGATCGTGTAAAATTCCACTGCTATGAACGTTACTATCAACGGTGAAAACCGCTCACTCGAGTCAGGGGTGAGTCTCAGTCAATTACTGGATTTGCTGGGTCTGGAAGGCAAACGCATAGCCGTTGAAGTCAACCGCGACATCGTGCCACGCAGCGAGTATGACAGTTTAAAACTCAGCGATGATGACACGATTGAAATTGTTAATGCTATTGGTGGCGGTTGATTGTTACCGGCCGACACCAGTAAAACACCAACACCAACTAACTAAACATACGAACTATGGCTACACCTGCAGAATCGATCCCTCTACAAGCAGACAATCCACTGGTCATTGCCGGCAACAGTTTTCAATCTCGTCTTCTGGTTGGCACCGGTAAGTACAGGGACAATGAAGAAACCCGCCTGGCGATTGAAGCCAGCGGCGCCGAAATCATCACCGTCGCGATTCGCCGAACCAATATCGGACAGAATCCCGATGAAGCCAACTTGCTCGATGTGATACCGGTTGATAAATACACCCTGCTACCCAATACTGCCGGCTGTTATACCGTCGAAGATGCAGTTCGTACCTGTCGACTGGCACGCGAGCTGCTGGATGGTCACAAACTGGTGAAGCTGGAAGTGCTGGGGGATGAAAAAACCCTGTTCCCTGATGTTACAGCAACCATGGAAGCAGCAGAGATACTGGTCAACGACGGTTTTGATGTCATGGTCTATACCAATGACGACCCACTGATTGCCAAACGGCTAGAAGATATCGGCTGTGCTGCCGTTATGCCACTGGCAGCTCCTATCGGATCGGGCCTGGGCATCCGTAATCCCTATAACATCCTGACCATTATCGAAAATGCCAATGTACCCATACTGGTTGATGCCGGCGTGGGCACCGCATCTGATGCCGCTATCGCCATGGAACTGGGATGTGATGGTATTTTGATGAATACCGCGATTGCAGCAGCAAAGTACCCGGTACTGATGGCATCGGCGATGAAAAAAGCCACTGAAGCCGGGCGTGAAGCCTACCTCGCCGGTCGCATGCCGAAAAAGCGATTTGCTTCGGCATCATCGCCAGTTGACGGCCTGTTTTTTTAACTACGCCACGGTTCTACAATTTCCGTTTTAAATAACCGAAGCACAGCTGCCTGATGCAGTGTTAAACACAATGCAATGCAACTAACGCGTCGCACCATCAAAAGCTACGTACTGCGCCAGGGCCGATTAACCCGCGGACAACAACAGGCACTGGACCAGCTCTGGCCCGTATACGGTATTGATTTCAAACCTGAATTGCTCGACCTCGATCACCAGTTCAAGCGCAATGCGCCGCTTATTCTTGAAATAGGTTTTGGTAATGGTGCTTCGTTACTGCAACAGGCAATTTCCAACCCGACCAATAACTACCTGGGTATCGAAGTGCATCGACCCGGTGTGGGTCATTTGCTGCACCTTGCCAATGCTGCAGGTATCTCCAATCTACGCATCATCAACCACGATGCAGTCGAAGTATTGCAGCAGCAAATCCCACTTAACAGCCTTGATTGTGTGCAGTTGTTTTTTCCCGATCCCTGGCACAAGAAACGGCATCAAAAACGCCGTATCGTTAACGCAGAATTCGTGCAGCTGGTCTGGCAACGGCTTAAACCCGGCGGCCTGATTCGCCTCGCCACGGACTGGCAGAATTATGCCGAGCACATGCTTGCTGTGATGGGGCAGGCAGACGGCTTCAGCAATACCGCAAGCCTGGGAAACTTTGCGCAGAATACAGGCCGACCGCTAACAAAATTTGAACACCGTGGCCGCCGTCTCGGCCACGGTGTGTGGGATCTTGTATTCAGAAAGTATTGAATGTGTTAACAATCAGCATGCAGTCATGAGTGACTGCATGCTGTGCAGCCAAACAATACCTTGGTTAACCGGCCGCTTTGGCTTCGGCTTCCTTTATTTCCACCACTTCCTCATCACTCAGTGGTTGGGAAACCTTCAACGGACAGGTCTCGGCGTGGTTATCACCCAGTTTCTCCCAGGCATACTCAAACGCATGTGTGCGCAGCCGGAAGAAACGCTCTACGCCCATTGCTTCAACAAACCCCGTGCGCTTGAGAATATCCATGATCTGTTTTTTTGCACGCGCAATCAACAGCTCGATACCGGCTGACTGCAGGCGTTTATCCAGTTCATGTAGCATCTCTTCACCGGTGGCATCAATTTCATTGATACCTTCTGCATCGATAATCACGAACTTGAGGTCAGGTTTATGTGCTACCCGGTCCAGGATAGTGTCATTAAAGTAACCCGTATTTGCAAAAAACAGCGGTCCGTCAAACCGGATCAGGGAGATATCGTCACAGGTGGCCAGCTGCCTGACGTCAGCATCACGCAAGGTTCCATCCGGGTCGCGTGACAGCACGGAGATACGCGGACGCATGGTGCGGAACAGGAACAGTCCCAGTGACAGCAATACGCCGGTGACGATACCGGTTTCCAGATGCGGTGCCACTATCAGCGTCAATATGAAGGTAACGATAGCAACGATTCCGTCATGCGGTTGCACACGCCAGGCATATATGATGGGTTCAATTTTGACCAGATTGATGACGGCCATCATAATCACTGCTGCCAGTGTCGCCTGTGGCAGGTGGTAAAGCAATGGCGTCAGGAACAGCAACGTTGCACCGACAGCCAGGCCGGTGACAACCGCGGAAAAGCCGGTGATCGCACCCGCGTTGATATTTACTGCTGAGCGCGAAAACGAGCCCGATACGGCATAACCCTGAAACAGGCCTGATACCATGTTGCCAAGACCCTGGCCGATCAGCTCCTGGTTCGGATCCAGGCGTTGCCTGGTACGTGCTGCCATCGCCTTGGCGATGGATATCGCTTCCATGAAGCCAATGATTGAAATAATGACTGCGGTCGTGATCATTTGCACCAGAATATCCCAGCTGACACCCGCGGGCAGGTTTGGCATGGTAACCCCTGCAGGTACCACACCTACGACTTTTCCGCCCTGCGCTTCATAGCCAATGAAATATGCAAGCAGCGTTGTTACAACAACTGCAATCAGTACATTCGGCATCTTTGGGCTATATTTTTTCAACAATGCCATAATCGCGATTGCGAGCAGCCCCATACCAAGGGTCAGGGTATGGGTTTCTGTTGTGGCAGCGACAATGACACTCCAGATGGTGTCGTAATGATGCTCGCCCTTTTCAACTACAACACCGAAGATTTTGCTCAGTTGTGATGTCGCAATAATGATGGCTGCGGCATTGGTAAAGCCGATCACGACAGGATGGGAGAGGAAGTCAACCAGAACACCGAGTCGCAACAGACCCAGCATGAGCTGGAAAATACCCACCATAATGGCCAGCGAGATTGCATAGGCAACGTACATATCCGGTGTGAGTGCCAGCGGCTCCAGTGCTGCTGCGGTCATCAGTGAAACCACGGCAACGGGGCCGGTTGCAAGCTGGCGTGATGAGCCGAACAACGCGGCAACGATACCAGGGAGAAATGAGGCGTACAGCCCGTAGTACGGTGGCAGGCCTGCAAGCTGGGCATAGGCCATTGACTGGGGTACCAGCACCAGCGCAACGGTAATACCGGCAATAACGTCAGCACTTAAGGTTGACGAATCCTTGCATTTACCAATCCAGGATAAAAATGGAAGCAAGCGCCACGGATTCGTCAGCAAAGCCTTGAAATCGTACATAGAAAACCTGTTTATTTGAAAACTGGACGATGAAACAGCCTGAAAAGCGAGCGCGAATATTACCACATCCTAAATTTGATTCCCATTTAACCGTAGAGAATGTGGTAGTATTCGCCCTCATTTTTTCAAGGCCACAGTATATACATCATGCAGCTCGTTAACGGACTTCATTTCAATAACTTACGCGGTGATATTTATGGTGGCCTGACTGCTGCCGTGGTTGCATTATCGCCAGCAATGGCAATGGGTGTGGTTGTTCTCGCATTAGTCTATGGTGTGCCTGCGTTCTTACCCAAACTCAATCGCCTGTTTCCATCACCATTGCTGGCACGCTGACCTACATGCTATTCATGCCTGCTGACAGCACATCTGTCATCGGCGACATCCCAACCGGTTTTCCTGAATTCAGGTTGCCCAGCATCGACATGAGCCTGATGATGACCATGGTCAACGTCAAGGCCGGCGGCCATACCCCGATATCCGGCGCATTACATGCTGTGGTTTTACTGGCAATCGTGCTTGGCGCCGGTACACTCGCCAGCGAGATACCCAAGGCCGTGCTCGCGGTTATTCTGATCAAGGTCGGCACCGATATCATCGACTGGGATTATCTTAAGCGACTCAAGGTCGCGCCAAAAGCCGGTGTGGTGATTCTGGTCACGGTACTCGTAGTGACGGTCACAATCGACTTGTTGCTTGCTGTCGGCATTGGCATGGTGATGGCCAGCTTCCTGTTCATGAAGCACATGACCGACATGCAGATTGCCGGTATGAGCACTGTCACCCGGCCGGGCGAAATCCCGCTGAGTGCCGGGCGTTATATTTTCCTGGTCGGTGCGCGGCCGGAAGTCTGCCAGGTGTTAAAACACCAGAAAGTATTGCGCCATATTGATGCTGGTAACATGTACCAGCAACGGCTTGATGCACTGCACCATGCTTCAAACATTTTGAACGAGGCTGCATAAATGGCCGAAAACATTTACAATAGCGCTGTTTTTAAAAAGCGGCGCTCTGACGAAAACCGGTTTATAAGCTGTAAGCAGCTTGAATCTTGAGGAAAACCATATGTCTCACAAACACCCAATCGTTGCAGTTACCGGCTCATCTGGTGCAGGTACTTCAACCGTAAAACATGCTTTCGAGCAGATATTTATTCGTGAAAACATCTCGCCAGTGATTATCGAAGGTGACAGCTTTCACCGTTATGACCGTGCCGCGATGAAAGACGCCATGATCCCAGGCTGAAGTTGATGGCAATACCCACTTCAGCCATTTCGGTCCGGAAGCCAACGTGTTCGACAAACTGGCAGAGCTGTTCAAGACCTACGGTGAAACCGGTGGCGGCCAGAAACGCCTGTACCTTCACAGTGATGAAGAAGCCGAACCTTATGAAGGCCTGAACCCGGGCCAGTTTACGCCGTGGGAAGATATACACATCCGGCACTGACCTGATGTTTTATGAAGGTCTGCATGGCGGTGTCGCCACTGACGAAGTCGATGTTGCAGCGCATGTTGACCTGCTGGTCGGCGTGGTTCCCAGTGTAAACCTTGAGTGGATCCAGAAAATCCATCGTGACAATGCCGAGCGTGGTTATTCCGAAGCCGTCATCGTCGACACCATTCTGCGCCGTATGCACGACTATGTGTATTACATTACACCGCAGTTCTCCCGCACTGATATCAACTTTCAGCGTATCGCAACGGTAGATACCTCGAACCCGTTCATTGCCCGGGATATCCCCACACCGGATGAAAGCTTTATTGTCATCCGCTTCAAGGATCCCGAAGAAATTCAACACCGACTTCCCTTACCTGCTGAACATGATTCCAAACTCGTTCATGTCACGCCGCAACACTATTGTTGTACCTGGCGGAAAAATGGGAATGTGCAATGGAATTGATCCTGACACCAATCATTCATGACATGATCGAAAAAGCGAGAAAATCGCGATAAACAACGATACCGCTAAACGTCAATAAAAAAGGCCGGTTAATTCCGGCCTTTTTTATGAATTCTTACTTTAGGCAACGTTGCGCTTGACCCAGTGTGATTCGCTGATCCACTGCTTGAGAGCATCATCCGGCATAGGCCTGGCAATATGATAACCCTGCCCGTAATCGCAGCCCATGTCTGTTAACAAATCCTGCATACCCTGTGCCTCAATACCCTCGGCTACAACGTCGAGATCAAGGTTATGCGCCAGGTCGATAGCGGCTTTCACTATACTTTTATCCCTTGGATCAGCCAGCATATTCATGACGAACGATCTGTCTATTTTGATCTCCCTGGCAGGCAGGTTTTTCAGGTATGACAATGAAGAATAACCGGTTCCAAAATCATCAATTGATATACTCACACCGATAGCATGCAGCTTTTGCAGAATGTCCATGCTCAGCGCCGGATTCTTCATCATTGCACCTTCAGTGACTTCAAGAATCAGGCTGGAAGCCTCGATGTTCCAGATATTAATCGCGCTGGCCACAACATCGACTATCTCATCATTGGTTAACAAAGCCGGTGACAGATTTACTGCAATCTTGAAATCCTTAACAGACTTTTTAAAATCGATACATTTACGCAGAGACATATTGAGCACCCATTTAGTAACCGGCATTAACAGGCTGCTCTCTTCCATGATATCAACGAAATACTGGGTGTTGACCATGCCGTATTTTGAGCTATGCCAGCGTATCAGCGCTTCGGCACCATCAAGACACTGATTTCTGATATCAATCTTGGGCTGAAAACACAAACTGAATTCATCATGCTCGTATGCATAATGCATTTCATTCTCTAGTATCAGCTTGGGTGGTAGTGTACGATCAATTTCAGGTTCATATAGTCTGTATTTTTCGTTGTTCTTATCCGCCTCCATCAATGCAATAGTCGAATTCTGAATAAGACCTTCATGACTCATATGATCAGTCGCGATTGAAATACCAACCACTACGTTCGGCTCGATAAATTCCGAATCGAACTCTAGCGGCCTCTCGCTTTCATTAACCATCTTGTTAGCTGCCAGTAACGCGTGTGACACATTGTTTAAAGACGGCAGTACCATTCCGAATTCGCTGTCGCCGGTACGTGACAGAACATCACCCGGGCGCATGATGTTTCTTAAACGAGTTTCCAGCTCGCGCAGCAAGTCGTCACCTGTTTGCATGCTGTAAGCTGTATTAATATCTTTGAAGCGTTTTAACTTGATGACAAGATACGCAAGCACGCCTTTGTCTTTCCTGGACTGATCAAGCAGTGTATCGATGTGCTGCAGGAATTCTTTGCGCATGTACATGGGTAGTTATATCCGTGAGCCTGGAATACGAGGAAGCTAGAGATAAAACTCTGTTGGATCAATCCCATAGGCGCCCGGATCCAGCCCACGGTAGATTGTTAAAGGATTTTCATCGTACTCGGATGGCTGATTTATCAGATCAATCTGCTGGTATTCAGCATAAGCTTTTTTATCTTTATCAAGCAGTAGCATTACTTTCGGGCTCATGCGGCGTGTTTTATTCTGCGCCATGACAATACCAACTTCTCCAGTATGCATTTCTACCAGGGAACCCGTGGGAAACACGCCAAGACACTGGAGGAACTGCTCGACCAGTTCCTCCTGAAAGTATTTATTACGCCAGTTGTATATTTCCTGCAGTGCAGTGTAAGACGATACGGGTTTGCCATAGGGTCGATTGCTTGTCATGGCATCGTAGCAGTCGATTATTGCTGCGATACGTCCGTAAACAGGTGTCTGTGCGCCAACTAGACCATCAGGATAGCCACTACCATCAAACCTTTCATGATGTGTTAGTGCAATGTTTATTATATCAATGCTGATATCCTCTGATTTGTTCAGAATATTAACGCTGTGACCAACATGGCTTCTTACCAGCTTGAATTCATTCTCGGTTAGAGGCTCGGCCTTGTTCAACACTTCGGCAGGAATTTTCATTTTGCCGATATCCATTAACAGCAGGCCCATGGCCAGGGTGTTGAGGTCACTTTTGGGCAGGCCCAGGTGGCGCCCAAAGGCAATTGCCAGCGCACAGTTATCAACAGAGTGGGAATAAGTATATGAATCCTTGTCACGCATCTGTGTTAACCACATCAACGCATCAGGATTGCGCACAATACTTTCAAGGATTGGCTCCACCACACTCTTGACCTGTTGGACGTCGACGCTTTTGCCCGCTTTGACAGACTCCATGATTGACACAACCCGGCTTGACGCATCACTGATGGCCAATTTTGCGACTGGCATCTCCTCGGATTCGGACTTGGTATCAACGTATTCAACCAGCCTGGTGTTATCTACAAGACACTGCTCCAGTCTTTCGTTGGTAGGAAGTACGCGGGGTTCGTCGATATAGTAGTCGGAGTCAATGCCTTTGTCGGTATCGATATAGATATGTTCGCAATATTTTTTGAGCAACGATATTTCATCATCTGTTTTAATGAAGAAACCCTGAATCAGGAACGGCGTATCCAGCCAGGGCCGGTCAAGGCTAGCCACATACATGCCCTGTTTCAGGTAATCTGTGTTTACTTTTTTCTCTGCTTGTGATTCCACTTGGATTATTCAACTCGTGGTTATTGATTAGATACCCGGGGCGACGAAATACACACCCGGAACCTGGCATATTGCATCAAGTATAGACGAGAGCAGACGATTTGGCGGACAGCACACAGATTTTTCCGGCGTTAAAACATGTAAAATCGACACATGTTGAATCTCATTGACAGCCATTGTCACCTGGATTTCGATGCTTTCGATAGCGACCGGGATGCGGTGCTGGAGCGTGCCCACAATAGCGGCATCTGGCATATCGTGATTCCGGGTGTAAAGCGCGAATTCTGGTATCGTATACGTACACTCTGTACTGACAATATCCAGTTACACGCCTGTTACGGCTTGCACCCATACATGGTCGGGGAACATACCGACGATGATATAGAACAGCTACGCTACTGGCTGGAGAAAAATGACTGTGTTGCTGTCGGTGAGTGTGGACTCGATTACCGTCAGCAGCAGGCGGATAAGCACCTGCAACTAAAATTTTTCAATGCACAAGTGGAAATTGCACATACCATGAACAAGCCGGTTGTCATCCATTCAGTACACGCAACCGGGGATGTTATTAATACGATAAAAGACTATCCGGGTTTACAGGGCATGGTGCATAGCTACTCCGGTAGCTATGAACAGGCCATGCAATTAATAGACCTGGGATTCTACATCAGCCTCGGTGGCAGCATCACCTATGAAAACGCGAAGAAATTACGTGCTACTGCCAGCAGAATCCCTCTGCATTCAATCCTGCTGGAAACTGATGCTCCCGATCAGCCTGATGCAGCGCATAGAAACCAGCGTAACGAACCCGCCTACCTTGTAAATGCGCTGCAGTGTTTAAGTGAATTGCGGGATGAGCCTATAGAAGAAATCGCCGCGCGGACAACAACGAATGCAAAAAAACTTTTTGGAATATAAGTTTACCGCAGAGACGCAGAGAGCGCAGAGGGTTTTAGTAGCTATAGCAGCGGTTATCGAATCTGGTATTCAGCTTCTATAGTAGTCACAAACAGGGCCATGAATCATTGGTAACGAAGACATTTTATTTCACAAAGCAATTCATTTATTACTCTGCGTTCTCTGCGCCTCTGCGGTAAACAATTCTGTTAAATAGTTAGCGGTCCCAGCGCGTGGGATCACTGATCTGCTTCATCTGCCCCTCAATCCAGTCATGCGCCATTTCAGTGACTTGCTCGGCTGTCTTGCCATTGGTATCAATCACTGGCCCGATTCTGAGAGTTATAGTTCCGGGCCACTTCAGAAAACTGTGTCTGGGCCAGAATTCACCGGCATTATGTGCAATCAATATAATCGGATGACCTGTTTCAACCGCAAGTATTGATCCGCCCTGTTTGTAACGCTTCTTCTGTCCCGGGTGAGTGCGGGTGCCTTCGGGAAAAACAACCACCCAGTAGCCGGCATCCAGCATTGGTCTGCCCTGCTCGATCAGTTGCGCCACAGCCCTGTGTCCAGCAGAGCGGTCTATGGCGATCGGTTTCAGCATTGCCAGACCCCAGCCAAAAAACGGTACGCGAAGTAATTCGCGTTTCAGCACCCAGCGAATATGCGGCAAAATCACCTGCAGTATCATCGTATCCCAGGTCGATTGATGCTTGCATAGCACCACCACACCTTCATTCGGTATGTTTTCCGCACCCTCAACGCTGTGAGTTAAATTACAGATATGTTTGAGTAACCATAGGTTGAGCAAGGCCCACGAACGCGCAAACCTGTAACGTTTATCAACGGAAAAAGGGAAGGTGAACACAGTAAGCAAGCCAATGACAACACCCGTCAGCACCATAAGGAACCAGTAAATGCTGGAACGGATATACAATTCAGCTTTTGAAGGTATTGTTTCAGCCACTATTAATTAACTGCCATCTTTAAGAACGGCATTTACTACATCTGCGAGATCATCAGTATACGGGTATATTGTTTATATTATTTTCAGCCATCATTTTGGCAGTTTGTTCGCCCTTGCCCGTCTTCACGCAGCACCGGCTTCGCACCCGCTGCTTGCGCCAGTATCTTATTTTTGTAAGTC
>CAWEEC010000113.1:0-9017 GCA_963807785.1 uncultured Gammaproteobacteria bacterium
GTAAAGCAGTTCATTATATATACAGTGAGCAATCCCTGCTTCGTGGTAGCAATAGTCTCCTTGGCACTGCCTGCAAACTGTCCATGCAACCGGAACTTCCAAAACATAGTACACCACCGTGTAATGATAATGATGCTCACTGTTTCCAATCGTCATGCACAAACCGGTCAATGCTTACTCAGTACAACCTCAACCTGTGACCGTTATGGTGTGGCTGTTTTGTGCGCGTTGTTCATAATGAAACACCGCGGGAGTCACCAGGTGTAAAACGGACTAGCGCTGCCATCCACCACCATGGTCGCGATGGTCGCATCACTTGAGATCCTGCACTGCTGCCAGCATTATGGCAACAACAGGCCGATGGAGCGCAGCTGTCATCATGATCGGTTTCCGCGCAGCAAGGCACCATCGATAAGCCTGCGGGTAGGTGGTCTATCTGTCAGGTCAACACTTCCCGATCGCTGTGCACGATGTCGCTGCAGCGCCTGGTTCAGTACACCAGCATCACCACGCCGATTTCGACGCGCACCTGCGACCGCAATGAACAACCAACTGCCAACTGACATATGTTTTAATCAATTAAATACAGCAGCCAGAAGCCGCCGATCAAGGCAGCGGCAGGTCCCATGATGATGCAGACTTCGGTTATGTTCGCAAATTGGGATACAACAGCCCGATGATCACCAGGTAAACCGGTACAACCGTTTGCAGCCTGACAGCCCTACCATGAAATTGATTCTGACCGACGAAATGTGGGAGTTCCTCCCGCAGGTAATTCGACATTTCTTGAACAGCCGTTGTGCATCCAGCATGAACCCAGTCACGACCTCCATGTGATGTGTGTATCCAGCCATTGAGCGGGCCTTCTGTTGGTAAGACCGACCACTGCAATGCGTACATTGGACGTTCCTCCAGTGGTGTGTGCACCGCTTGGCGTGACCACGCGGCCAGTTGCGCGATTTCAGCGAGTCACATCACGCGGATAACGAATTTAATGGGGTAGCTCCAGTCCTTCGACACTCATTCCGACACGCATCACCGGGCGCTGTCCACGACCCTCCTGTATATCGGCAATGTAACCGACGTGCGCAGCAGCAACAACGGTATTTGAACATTGGCGTAACGGCCTGATACGCTCGGAATAGACCGACACTGTTTCCGGCACTGGCTCGCACCTTCTGGATGCTTGCCCAACTTCCTGGATGGATCGAGTCAGGGCCGGCAACCTTGATACACCGGTGTTTGATGCCGGTGGCCAGCATGTGGATGCTTTTGATCGGCATCACCCCGCATCCATGGGGTGGGGAACTGTATACGCGTTGAGGTTCACGCTTGGGCTTGTCCCGGTCATCGTCACCATGTTCGCGCGCTTGAGCAGGATCGTTCTGTTTGAATCATGGTTAACGGCGCCGGGTCTTGCGGTTTCAGCGCGCCCGACTTTGCCAAACACACCGTTTGACTCCAGGTTCGTCATGATCAGCTTGTCAGTCTGCTGCAGCAGTTCCTGCGCTTTACCAACTGACACCGCAGGAAATGTACTCGGCATGTAAAGTAAATCACCCTCATCCAGGTCCGGCATGAATTCCGAACCCAGCTGTGTCAACGGCCAGAAACCGGCAACAACCAGCACCAGTGTTACTGCAAGAACAGTTTTCGGCACTTTCAGTACCAGGTTGATCAACGGGCGGTAAGTGGTGATCAAGATTCGATTGATCGGATTTTTATGTTCAGGGACTATGTGCCCACGGATGAAATAACCCATTAATACCGGAACCAGTGTAATCGACAATACAGCCGCACCGGCCATGGCAAATGTTTTGGTGTATGCAAGCGGGGTGAACATACGCCCTTCCTGTGCTTCTAGGGTAAACACGGGAAGAAAACTGAGTGTAATAATCAACAACGAAAAAAATAATGGCGGCCCTACTTCAAGTGCTGCCTGTCGCATTATCTGCCAGCGATTTTCGTCGGTCAGTGGTGTATGCTCTATGTGTTTGTGTACGTTCTCGATCATCACTATGGCGGCATCCACCATAGCGCCGATTGCGATCGCAATGCCACCCAGTGACATGATATTGGCATTGATACCCATGCGCTCCATAACGATGAATGCGACCAGAATACCGACCGGCAAGGAGAGAATGACAACCAGTGCTGAACGCAGGTGAAACAGGAACACGGCACACACCAGTGCCACCACGATAAATTCTTCGACCAGTTTGCCGTTCAGGGTATCGACAGCACGCTTGATCAGGGCAGAGCGGTCATAGGTTTCGACGATTTCGACACCCTCAGGAAGACTGCGTGACAGCTCCTGCAGTTTATTCTTGACGGCATTGATGGTCGTTAATGCATTCTCGCCAAAGCGCATTACGATGATGCCGCCAACAACCTCACCTTTGCCGTCAAGCTCTGCAATTCCACGACGTAATTGTGGCCCATACCTTATTTCCGCAACATCATTCAGCAGTATAGGCGTACCCTGCAGGTTAACGCCCAGTGGTATATGACGAAGGTCATCTAGCTCATCGACATAACCAGTTGCACGCACCATGTATTCAGCTTCTGCCATCTCCACCACGGAACCACCGGCTTCCTGGTTTCCGCGCACTATCGCCTGTCTGACCTGTGCCAGCGGCAGGTCGTATGCACGCAGTCGATCCGGATCGAGCACCACCTGGTATTGCCGGACCATCCCACCGACAGTGGCAACTTCGGAGACACCGGCAACAGTTTGCAATTCAAACTTCAGAAACCAGTCCTGAATACTGCGCAGTTGAGAAAGATCATGACCACCGGTACGATCCACCAGTGCATATTCATATACCCAGCCAACACCGGTAGCATCGGGCCCAAGCTCCGGGCGTGCTTCCAGCGGCAGCTTGCTTGATACCTGGCTGAGATACTCCAGCACACGCGAACGCGCCCAGTACAGGTCAGTGCCGTCTTCAAAAATGACGTAGACATACGAATCACCGAAAAACGAATAGCCACGAACATTGATCGCTTTCGGCACCGAAAGCATGGCGGTGGTCAATGGATAGGTGACCTGGTCTTCTACCACCTGCGGCGCCTGCCCCGGGTAACTGGTCTTAATAATGACCTGTACATCAGAAAGATCCGGAATCGCATCCAGCGGTATATTCTTAATCGAGTAGATTCCCAGCCCGACGATAATGAACGTAAGCATCAACACCATAAAGCGGTTGTCGATCGACCATTCTATGATCCTGGCAATCATCGACGCATCTCCTTGTCACCAGTATCATCAGCACTCATTTTGTGAATTGATGTTATCTGATAGCGTTGACCACGCTGTTCCATGCGAAACGTGACTGAATCATTGACCTGTAGACCTTCCAGGCTAACCATGTCACCGAGCAGGAAGTCCATTGTCATTGCAGGCCAGCCCAGTTCTTCTATGGCTTGATGTTGTAGATTAAGCGTGTTTTCGTCTACATTGATCGCCTTGATAACACCCGAGCCCGTTACCATTTTTGCATTCGCAGTGTCTGCCTTAACCATGTCTTTTTTTTCATTAATAGCAGGCGACATGCGCATCAGGCTGGCACGCATACTGGCCTCTGAATCGATCAGGAACTGGCCGGATATGACAATAGCCTCACCTTCGTCGACGCCTTCCAGGATTTCAACGTAATTGCCACTTTCGATACCGGCAGTAACATGGCGCGCCTCGAAACGTCCTTCACCCAGTGCAATAATTACACGCTCTTCTCGTCCAGTACGAATCAGCCCTTCTACCGGTATCACTATGGTGTTTTCCTTTGGCCCGCCAAATATCCTTACATTGGCGTACATGTTCGGTTTTAGAAACTCGTCAGGATTATCGAAACGCAGCCTGACTTTAAGCGTGCGCGTTTTCGGATCAAGGCTCGGATAGATATATTCAACCTTGCCTTCCCACACCTTGCCGGGAAGGAAGGAAAGCCTGACTTCAGCAGGCAAACCATTACTGACCCATTGCGACTGGCGTTCAAATACTTCTGCGAGTAACCATATACTCGAAAGGTCTGCCAGTGACATTACACGGTTAGCCGGCTTGACGAACATGCCCTCCCTGACTGACAGACTTGAAACCACACCGTCTTGCAACGCATAGATTGAAATTCTTTGCAGTATCTTTTTATCTTTTTGCAGTTGCGCTATCTGTCCGTCTGATACGCCGAGCGCAGATAGGCGCTCTTTGGACGCGCGTATCAGGCTTTTGCTTCCAGAAGTGATTGCGGTAACCAGTTCCTCCTGCGCGTTCACAAGCTTGGGAGAGTACAGGTCGAACAGGAAGTCGCCTTTGTTGACACGCTCACCCTCGGATTTGACGGTCAGTTTTTCAATCCAGCCTTCGGTGCGTAAATGAATATGACTGACTTTTGACTCATCGAAATCGATATATCCAACCGTATCGATCCCACGCCACAGTCTTGTGCGTTCGGCTATTGCCGTTCTTACACCCAGGCTCTGTACTACTTCCGGTTTTATAGATACAACATTTTCCTGCGCATTATCATCGGCATATACAGGCACAAGATCCATCCCCATGGGCGACTTACCGGGCCGGTCGCGCTGGTAATTCGGATCCATTGGAGCAACCCAGTAAAGTATCGCTTTTTCTTCGTCGGCATTTGCAATGGGTGCCAGGCCGTAACTCAACATATTCATCGCTATCACGATGAAAAATATTCTGTAATATTTAGAATTCATAGTTTTGAATCTCCCGTTATATACAGCAGGCGCGCCTGTGTAATTGCGCGATCGACGCGCACACGCAGATCTTCCAGGCGAACATCAAGTTCGGTGATCTGCGCGCGCATCAGGGTATTGAATTCGGTTACACCGCTCTGGTAGGCATTGAGCGATGCCCGGGTGTTGTTCTTGGCTGAAGACAGCAGGCTGTTGCGATATAACTCGGCACGTTCACCGAGACGCTGCCAGAGGTGCAGGTCCTTCTCATACATGCGCTTGAGCTGCCTTAACCTGTCGTCTTTTTCATACCGGGCTGCATTGGTCTTCTCCTGGCTGGCAGCAACGTTTTTATCCTGCCTGTTCGAGGTAAACAGGGGAATATCGAGACTGACTAATGCGGTGGCAAAATCCGACCTGCTGCTACCATCCGGGTTAGTACCCGAGCGAAAGCCGTAGTCGAGGCTGGCGCTCCACCCTGGTCTGTAATCCTGTTTTGCAATATCGGTTTTTGTTCGCGTTGCGTTGACCGAGGCTGACTGTGCCTTAATCAATGGATGACTGGCAATGACCTGGTTAATATCGTTGGCAGCAGGCATATCAGGCAACTCGGGAAAATCGTCTTCGATGGGCTGCCATGCAAGTTCTCCTATCCATTGTGCCAGCTCGGCGCGGTAGCTCTCTTCCATTCCCCGTATCTTTACAGTACGGTCATCAAGGCGAGACAGCTCGAGGCTGGCCTGTAAAACATCCTGCTGGTTGACGCGACCGGCAGCATAGTTTGATTCGGTAATATTGACCAGATTGGAGAACAGTTTTTTAGTCTCCGTTACAATATACAAAGCCGAAACTTCGTAGTACAGGTTTAAATAAGCCTGGCGCACATCACTAAGGACTTTTTGTTTAGTATCTTCTGCCTGCGCCAGCGCTGAACGCGACATCCACTGCGCCTGCTGCTGATTGAGTTCTAGCGAACGTCCGCGCGGAAAGTCCTGGCGCACGCCAACTTTCAACTGTGTCATCGGCTCCTGGGACAGATCAAATGTATCCACCGGCACATTGACAGCACCGAGTAAAAGTTTCGGATCGGGCAGTGTGCCACTGGATACAGATTCCTCATCGAAAGCACGTGATGTGGCCCGGTGGCTGTTGATTACCGGATCGGCATCCAGCGCGATCTGTTCTGCCTGTTTCAGACTCAAAGCATGCGATGCCTTCGGCAATAGCATCAATGCTGATGCCATCAGCATAGAAAGCAAAATATTATTCAATACTGTGTGCGACTGGCGCATTACAAACCTCCATAATCAGGACGATGTCATGATATTTCGCTGCATACATACGCCATGAATCAATCATGGTGTTGGAAAAAGATTATGCAGCTAGTTAGCTATGAAGGTTCGCGGGTGGTCGCGTGGGGGGGATGGGCTCTCGGGAAACGAGGTTATTACTGCTGTGGATTCGAATGACTGAATTGTTTAGTACTGGCACTGCAACTATAGGTTGCATAATAAATGAAGCGCTAATGCCGATACCGCAATCGCCATTACAGTTCATGCCGCTATCACAACAGCAGCAATCTTGTGATTCATTTGCAGCATCTTCCTGAGCATCAGCAGGCAACACGCGCATCGCGTGCATACTATGGTCAACCACACTCAGTGGCGACCGCGTCCTTTGCCCGCTCATGCATCTGGCAACCAGATGCATCAAATGCCATAACACCACGCAGCGGCAGCATTATCATCAGTGCGATGAGTATCCAGTTGAGCATGTTGCGTGTTGATTTGTTCACAACCTGATAATAGTACTCGTGCTATCAGTGATCAAGCTGATTATTAAGCTTTTATAGACATTATGTTTCATAGCAGGGCACAAATTTCCACTAAAGTTCCATCCTGGTGCAACAAAACGAAGCCAGAAGCAGCCGAGCCAGACACCTTATTCTGTTTATTATTCCTTAATTTCAATCAGTTATATCAAATTTTCCGGGGAATAGAAAATCTGGCACGCGTCTTGTAATAACAATAATGAAACCTCAATAACAGACCGGGGAATACATATGAACACAAGCTACAACTATTCTGATTTTATTGGTTTGTCTCTCGATTCAAGCGATGACTATGAGCCCTATGGCTATGACATGGAGCGAGTGCAGGCGGTCGAAGCTGCACAAACATGCGGCGCGGACCGGTCAATCGAATCCGTTATGTTCACCAGCAACATAGATAAAAATTATTACGAATAACGAACGATTTAACACCAGTTTTTACGTAGACCTGTAGGCGGTCGGGAGCCTGGTTTCCTTCACCAGGCTCCCATAAAAACATTCGGCCTGCCGCATCATCAATGAATTATTGAATCACAAGAACATCGTTAGCTAGATAATCAGAACCAACCTTTCCTTACAAGCGAATTAACATTCAACTGCTTACAGTCAAATAAATATGCTTTGATTGAAATCACGCAGACCAACTGCAAGTTTTAAACAGCGACTAATAACACCCAGTTGACATCCATATTCTCATACAGCTGCTACACTCGAAGTATTGCAATAACAATAATTAATCATGGCTCTACTTCTTATAGAGCCACCTGGAATACCTATGGACGCTTTGACTTTATTACTTATCGTTGATATGTGTAACCGTGAACATGAAGTGACTGATCAATTTGACAAGCCGGCAATCTACCAGCCTTATCAATCAATCATATCCACATCTGCTTTCACCAGCTGTTCTGGATAAGGCTAGCGAATGCTATGCCTACAAAAAACCGGCCTGGGTTAAACTATAGCTTTATATGAATACTGGTTATTTAGCCGGATAATAAAAATCACAACTAAAAACGGCAGTCATAATGACTGCCGTTTTTAGTTGTAAAAAAAGTAATTGGTCTTATCTTTTGCGTCGGGCGAAACCGATCAATCCGAGCAAACCGGAACCGAACAGCCAGACAGCGGCGGGAACAGGTACTACGGTACCATATGGAAATCCCCGTCATGAACTGCCCAGGCGTAACTCTTGGAGCCTGTTTTATCACTTATGTCCTGATCGCCATCCGCAAAAGAAAAATGGTAGGCATTAGCAGCATCCAGTGAAGTACCGGACCAGTAGAAGCCTGATTGAACGTTTGTAAACAAACCGGGAGTTGCAGCCGTAATACCTTCGATGTGAAAAAGGTGCCCCATCTCGCTACCTGAACAAGACGTACCTTTCGAATTAGCCGTATCGCCAATACAACTGCTATCAGGAACCAGTGTAGTCGGCAAACGCCAGTTACTAAAGCCCAAATAGCTGGTTAAATTAAGCGCGTCAATCCAGTCAGTCGCAGTATTGGTGATGCTTGGACTTGAAGACTCCCATGTCATGAATCCATCACCATCGAAACCTGGCTTTGCGGTATTGGCGTTAGCCAACCAGGTGATATCAAGGTCAGTATCATAGACAACTGAACCACCCAGTTTTGACATCAATGCCGCATTAGCATGATTAAAAGATACTAATACCATATTGATGCACACAAGAGCCGTTAATGTCTTGATATCCATAATTCTTCTCGTCTGTTTAGAATTAACTTTATTAACTAATTATAGATAAAGATTGCAATATTTATACCATTCTAAATAATAATCCAAATATCAGTGACTTGTGAATTTGTCATATGTATCCAATCTTAAAAGTGTAAAGAATCCTGTAAATAAATGAGCATTTTTACCATTTTTACGTGATTATTATGTCGATTTTCTTTACATATAATTGACTAATCTGGTGAATTTCTGACAACAGTACAAGAACATGCGCACTGAATCAAGGAGTTTTCTCTATTCAAACCGGGAATGTGACTGCAGATAATGGTGGCTATGGGTGGACTTGAACCATCGACCCCAGCATT
This sequence comes from uncultured Gammaproteobacteria bacterium, assembly GCA_963807785.1. GTDB lineage: Bacteria > Pseudomonadota > Gammaproteobacteria > SZUA-229 > SZUA-229 > JABDQW01. Next base: position 8,593 of record CAWEEC010000113.1, read on the forward strand.
ATGAATGCTGTGCTCTAACCGACTGAGCTACATAGCCATACTCGTACCGGATACCTGGTCAGGCATCCTTGTGGAAGGGGGCGAATTTTCGCGGTTTGGTGACTTTTTGTCAATTACGCCATCACTCGCAGGCCGCACAACTTAAGGCGCTGGATTCCTGCCTTCGCAGGAATGACTAAATACCATTCGCGGCTAAAGCCGCTCCTACATATTAAATGCGCTTATACGTTGAAGCGGAAATGCATGACATCACCGTCCTTTACGATGTAGTCCTTGCCTTCTACGCGCAGCTTGCCTGCCTCCTTGGCGCCATGTTCACCATGGTAGGTAATAAAATCATCGTAACCGATGGTTTCCGCGCGAATGAAGCCACGCTCGAAATCCGTATGGATGACGGCCGCTGCCTTAGGTGCGGTTGCACCGAT
>CAWEEC010000114.1:0-9086 GCA_963807785.1 uncultured Gammaproteobacteria bacterium
CTGAACTGCTTGGGCAATGAGCTAACAGATTCTGTTGCCTGCAATGTTTGCTCATGCTCAAAGCGACAAAAAGAGATAGAATTCAGCGTAAAGACGCTGTGAACGTAAAGATATATTAAATAATCGTTTTCATAGAACACACATTAACGTTAGTCTTCTCTGCAACCTTTGCGCCTCAGCGGCCTCTGCGTTGAAACCCATCGGTATCTAACTCCAACTCTGTCCAATAACAGTAATCAGTTCCAATACAGTTCTCATATGCCGTTTTTCATTTATTATTGAGACGAATTTTTAATCAACTCAATCAAACGCAATCCACATCATATGATCAACAGTATTCTTATTCCCGCTATCGTGATCCTGCTGATGGTGATCGTCGGTACAGGATTAACGCCAAAACATTTTGCCACGGTGATACGCTCCCCACTGCCATTACTTGGCGCAACATTGTTGCAGTCATTAGCACTGCCACTGGCAGCGTTGATTATCCTTGTATTGATCAGGCCTCAACCGGAACTCGCCATCGGGCTGCTGCTGATGGCGGCAGCGCCGGGTGGCGCCCTGTCCAACTATTACTGTCACCTTGGTGGATTAAATGCCGCGCTATCGGTGATGTTGACAGCGGCCTCCAGCATCGCGGCCTTCTTCCTGATGCCGGTGGTTCTGGCGATTTCATTCAGCCTGATTCTTGAGCGCCAGGAAATTGCTATTGCGGTACCGGATCTGATCATCAGGCTGATGCTGATCCTGTTGTTACCCGTCGGCTTTGGTATGCTGCTGCGACACCGCTATAACGACACGGTGAAGGCATCGGCAAGCACTATACGCACATTCAGCCTGATACTGGTAGTGATGTTGCTGGCATTGATAATATTCGATCAATGGTCAACCACACGGCGAATATTGCTGGATGCGGTTGTGTTAACGGCCACGTTCACAATGCTTGCGTTACTGATTGGATGGTTTAGTGCCCGCCTGTTAAACATGAACACAAATGACCGCTATGCTACAACGATTGAGTTTGCGGTACGTAACGCCGGCATCGCCGCCGTGGTCGCAGCATCCAGCCTGGGGCGTCCGGAATTTGCCGCCTTTGGCGCCCTGTTTGTTGTGTTTCAATTTCCCATTGTTTTAGTTTTGATCAACTTTTATCGAGTCCGTCAAAACAGGGGGGTTACCAAAGAGGTTAACAGGTGACGTATCGGTAGATCCTGTTGATATTCAATCTGGAAAGATTTTCTGCATCAACTCGCGATTACGCGACGCCAGCTTCAATTCAATTCGCCGCACATTATTCATGAAAACCTTGGCCGCAGGTGAAAGCAAACGATCCTTGCGCGTTATGAAGCCATAGTGCGTCTTCAACCAGGGCTTATGGTAAGGCAACACCTCAAGCTCACCGCTTTTCAACCAGGGTTCGATCTGTACCGGTGTGGCCGCACTCACTGCATCACTTTGCATAACGATAATGCGCGCGGTCATCAAATCATCGACCTCAATCGAAGGTGTCTTGATTCCATTGTAAGGATCGATACGGCCCTTTCCCGGAAACATCGTCGCCAGACGCTCCGGTAATTTAAGCAACGCCAGATTGTAAATATCAATATCTGAAGCTGATACCTTTTTTCTGCCGCACAACGGATGTCCTTTACGCACAAACAGAACCACATCGTGATCACCTACCAGTTCCACCTGCAGTCGATCATCCGGTTCAACGACACTGATTTCTCCCATACCAAGATCAACGCTGCGGGAAAGGACCTCGCTGGCAACACCTTCCCAGTTGCTGAGTTTGGCACGGCAATCCAGCTCGGGATATTCCTGCACCAGCTCACCTAAAGCATGACTGGCCGAAAGCTCCGCCGGAAATAGCGCCATGGCCAGGGTAAATTTTCCCAGGCTCAACCCTTGCAATAACTGCAGCTCTCGCTTGAGTTCGCCGGCTTCTGCAACGATTTTTTGTGCACGCTTCAACATCGCTTCCCCATAAAGGGTTAGTGAGGTACCCTGAGCAGTCCGATCGAACAGCGTCACACCCAGTGACTGTTCAAGATTGTGAATGCTACGCGAGAAAGCGGGTTGGGACAGGTGCTGGTCTTCAGCTGCCTGGCGGAAATTGCCGTATTTCGCCAGTGCCAGTGCGTGAACAAGCTGTTGGTGTTTTAGGGCCATGCAAAAAAGGTATCAGATTAAACCCTTTATTGCATTAGCTATTTATCCGGCCAGCTGAAATAATTTCCTACCCATAATTCAGCAGGTAATGGAAACATGAATACCCAACTTCGTCATGCTGGAACATATAGCGTTTTACAGTTGTTAATTCTATTTGCCTGGCTACCTGTCGCTAACTCGGCGACTGCAGACAAACCCAATATCCTCGTCATCATGTCCGATGATGTCGGCATCACCAACATCAGTGCCTACTCCAGGGGGCTCGTCGGCTATCAAACGCCCAACATCGACCGCATCGCCAACGAAGGCATGATGTTCACGGATTACTACGCCGAGCAGAGCTGCACCGCGGGTCGCTCGGCCTTTATCACCGGCCAGCACCCGGTGCGCACCGGCCTGACCAAGGTCGGCTTTCCTGGTTCCCCTATCGGCCTACAGAAGCAGGACCCTACTCTGGCTGAGCTGCTGAAGAATCATGGCTATGCCACGGCCCAGTTTGGTAAAAACCACCTCGGCGACCGTAACGAGTATCTCCCCACAGTGCATGGCTTCGATGAGTTCTACGGCAATCTTTATCATTTAAATGCTGAAGAAGAACCGGAGAATCCGGATTATCCGAAAGATCCTGAATTCAGAAAGCGGTTGGGTCCGCGCGGCATACTGGACTGCATCGCCACGGAAAAAGCCGACAAAACCGAAGATCCTCGCTTTGGCGTGGTCGGCAAGCAGTCATGCAAAGATACCGGCCCGCTGACGAAAAAACGCATGGAAACGGCCGATGAAGAGTTCCTTGATCGCACCATGAAATTCATTAAAAACAATACCGAAGCCAACAAACCCTGGTTCGCCTGGCTGGCCACGTCGCGTATGCATTTTTATACCCATCTGAAACCAGAGAGCGATGGCGTCACCGGTCTTGGCATCTATTCCGACGGCATGGTGGAACACGATGGCCATGTCGGCCAGGTGCTCGACCTTTTGGAGCAATTGAAAATTGACGACAATACCATCGTGGTTTACACCGTGGATAACGGGCCGCACTACAACGAGTGGCCAGACGGTGGCATCTCGCCGTTCCGCGGTGAGAAGAACACCAACTGGGAAGGCGGTTACCGCGTACCTGCGCTGGTGCGCTGGCCCGGCAACATACCCGCCGGCAAGATTTCCAACGAGATCATGTCGATGCAGGACTGGGTCCCTACCCTGCTGGCTGCTGCGGGTGAAACAGATATCAAGGAAAAACTGAAGAAAGGCCACAAGGCTGCCGGCAAGAAATTCAAGGTACACCTGGATGGCTTCAATTTATTGCCTTACATGACGGGCACGGAAGATGAGTCACCGCGCGATGAGTTCTTCTATTTCAGTGATGACGGCTCGCTGGTCGGCGTGCGTCACAAGCAGTGGAAACTGGTGTTTGCCGAACAACGCGCCAAAACCTTCCGCGTCTGGAGTGAACCGTTCGTGCAGCTGCGCATCCCGAAACTCTTCAACCTGCGCAGCGACCCGTTTGAACGCGCAGATACCGATTCGAACAATTATGACCGCTGGTGGATTGAACGCAGTGCATTTTCTGTCATAGCCGTGCAGGAGATCGTCGCTGACTTTATGGGCACGTTCAAGGACTTCCCGCCACGTCAGAAACCGGCGAAGTTTAACGTCGATGACGTCATGAAAACAATGTACAAGACGGGTGCACACTGAGCAAACAAATTGTAATCAGAAAAGATTCCAGCACCTGCTTTGACCTCACTTGTCGGTGTGGTTTTGCATGACAGTGAACGCGTATCCCGGAACACGTCTCTGCCTGCTCACAACATTATTCACCGACACTGTGCACAGAGATGGGCTAACAAACAATGGTGTGTGAGGTTAAACGCGGGCTGGTATCGCTTTTTAAGCAAGCGCTTCAATTTATTAGAAGTGCATGTATTTGCATATCAAATAATCAAAATACATATTAATGAGGATAAAAAATGATACTCAACAAGCGCTATGCAAAATCCACGGTCACGTCGTTGGTTATGGCTGCCATCGCTTCAACAACGACTTTCAATAGTGCCATTGCCGATGACGATGCGCCGGTGTATGCGTTCCCTGATAAATGGATGATTAGACTCGGCGCCTATGTGATCGATGGCGCAGACACCCAGATCAGTGTCAACTCAAATGTCGGAATTGGCACCTCGATCGATTATGCGCGCGACCTGGGAGGGGAAGATAACGATACCATCCCAAGGATCGATGCTTATTACCGTTTCAATGAAAGGCACCGCATCGACTTCACCGCGTTCAGCATTGACAGAAAAGGTGAAAGAACACTGGCGCTCGATCTGGACATTGGAGATGAAAATTTTACGGCGAGTGAAACCGTTTTTTCAAATATCGAGTATACCCTGTACAAGCTGGGCTATAACTATTCCTTCTATCACTCACCCAAGGTCGAACTGAGTATCTCAGCCGGCCTGAATATCACCGACTATGCTCTGAAGTTTACCGACTCTACCGGTGCCAAGGCTGAGACGGCAGGCGTCACCGTGCCGTTACCGATGTTTGGCTTGCGTATGGGCTATGCAATTACACCGAAGTGGTCTGTCCGCTACGTCAGTGAAGCCTTCTTTATCGAGATTGACGATGTCCTCAAAGGCGCCCTGCTCAATTATGAGCTGAGTACCGAGTACAAGTTGTTGAAGAATTTCGCACTGGGTATCGGCCTTGCAAGGCTGGGACTTGATGTTGACGTCAACGACGATGAATGGCGTGGATCAATTTCAGACGGTTATCGCGGCTACAACGTCTTCGGCACATTGTATTTCTGAGTAGTCGTCTTGCTTAGCGGAATTCATATCAGGTCACAGCGAAAGGGCGGTTTTCTCGCCACCCTTTCGCTGCTTGTGTGTACATTTGTCGCACAGGGTGAGCAAAACAAGTCAACTGAAGCAGCAAGCGCCAGTGACTTGCGCGCCGCGGTGCAAAACCCGATCAGCTCGCTGGTCAGCCTGCCGTTTAAATTCACTTTTGATTATGGTGCTGAAAATGGAGATGCAACCATATTAAATATACAGCCGGTTTACCCCATCACTAAAGGTAACTGGAACTATGTCAGTCGTTTAATACTTCCCGTGGCCGGTGTTGATGGCGCCATAAGGACACCGGAAAATCCCAACCCGATCGGAGCATCCAGTGCAACCGGCCTTGGCGACACCAATTACTCGCTTTATATGTCGCCGGTCAAGTATGGCAAGGTTATCTGGGGTGCGGGCCCTTCGCTAATGATACCGACAGCATCGGATGACCAGCTGGGCAGTGGTAAATGGAGCGCAGGCCTCACCGCGGTCGCGTTGACCCAGCCAAAATGGGGGTCCATGGGCATCCTTGGCCGGCAGCTGTGGTCTTTTGCCGGTGACAGTGACCGCGCGGACGTCAATCAGACCCTGATAGAACCGTTCGCCAACTATAACCTCGACAAAGGCTGGTTTCTGATTTCCGACATCATCATTACCGCCAACTGGGAAGCGCCATCCAGTGATACATGGATCATACCGCTTGGCGGTGGTATTGGCCGTGTCTACAAAATAGGCAAGCAGGCGGTGAATAACCGCGTCGAATTCTATTACAACGTAGTGAAACCTGACTCAGCACCTGACTGGACCTGGAGCTTTACCTTCCAGTTCCTGTTTCCAAAATAATTTCAAACGCGACTGCTTTTTACAACAGCTTTCATTTCCCTTCACAACCTCGTTGTGCAGGCTCACTGAACCGTCGTCAATGTTTAAGGCCAATAGCTGGATATTCGCTTTAATCAGTTAATCAATCCGCATCCACACTGAATGCCATCACTGGCAACGTTGTCAGTTTGCAGTGACAGTTCTGTCACACAACCATGACAATGCGTCATGAACAAACGTTATACAAATACAGATGACTTTAATTATCTTGTTGATTCAGTTGATTCCTCGAATCTGGCCTGATTCTTGCTACTTAATCATCCAGTGCTGATTCCGTTAATCAAGGTGTGATTTATTACACGGATTCCTAAATGATTCATGAAAGCGTCATGAATCATTCATGGACGTGTAACACTGAAGTCTCACTTTTGGTTTGCAGATTCACGCAAACAACTAAATGAAACCAAACATGGAGAATAGACTATGAAACGTCGTGACTTCCTGACACTCAGTGTCAAGGCAGCAATGGCTGCCGGCTTTACCGGTGCGATTCCTGCATCATTACTTAAAACCCACACGGCACACGCCGCCATACTCGCAGCCGGCTTATCCGATCCCGCTGCTCAACCCCTGTTTACCAACCTCGTGCCCAACGCTATGGCGGCGGGCTTCAAGTATGTACCCAAGAACAACAAGCTGCGTATTATTACCGCGCAAGCTGTGCAGATGACCGGACTGGTCGGAATCGACGGTGTAACACCGGTGCCTACAACGGTGTGGGGCTACGGTGAGAACGGCGGTGGCGTGACCTGGCCGGGTCGCACCATCGAGCGTAACGTTGCCGATGATCCGCTCGAGATCACCTGGCAGAATAAACTGCTTGATGGTGCGGGTAATCCATTGCCACACCTGCTGCCGATCGATACCAGTCTGCACTGGGCCTACTCGCTGCACGGCGCGAGTTCGGCCAACGGCGTCGATTACCGCCAGTTTTCTATTGCGCAAAACGGTGTACCGGTCGTGCCGCACGTGCACGGTGGCCGTAACGATTCGCCGTTCGATGGCAATCCCGAGTACTTCTTCAGCCCCGGCTATGGCGTACGCGGACCGCGCTGGGTCGAGAAGAAATACAGCTACGGCGGACCGGACTGGAACAATACCGCCGGCATGACCTGGTACCACGATCATGCGCTGGGTATTACGCGAATGAATGTCTATGCCGGACTCGCCGGTTTCTTCCCGTTGCGTGATGACAACGATACAGGTCAGACGGACAACCCACTTGGCCTGCCCGCCGATCCCTACGAACTCGGCTATGCGGTGCAGGACCGCATGTTCCGCAACACCGGCGAGCTGTTCTACTCGGCCTTCCCGGGCGACCCCTTCTACGCTGACTTCATCGATGATGAGGGCGTGGTATTACCACCCGATATCTTCCCCGGCGGTGGCCCGACCGCACTGGCCGAGTTCTTCGGTGATCACATGGTGGTCAACGGCATGATCTGGCCCAAGGCCAGCGTCGAGCAACGCCAGTACCGGGTGCGCTTCCTCAACGGCACCGACAGCCGCTTCATGCGTCTGAAGCTCAAGGTCATCCCTGGCGGTGCCAGCAACCCGGCGGCAACCGACCCTGATGCCTAGACGGCTATGACCTGCCCTTCCTGGTGATCGGTTCTGACCAGAGCCTGCGCGCCAGTGCTGCACAGGTGATATGAAGTCGATTTCTGCCGGGTGAACGCCTGGATCTGGTCATCGACTTCAAGGACGTGCCTGATGGCAGCCGTGTGATCGTCGAGAACCTGCTGGGTGATTCACCGTTTGGCGGCGACCTGCCTGGTCCCGATGACGTATTCCCGGACCGTCGTACTGACCGGGTGATGGCCTTTGACGTGGAACTTCCCTTCAATGGCAATGGTGGCTGATACCAGCGTCGCCGATGGCTATTACCTGGGCGGTGGCGTCAGTATCCCATCAACGCCAACTTCACCGGTACGTAAACTGGCCCTGTTCGAGGGTACCGACGAGTTCGGTCGCCTGCAACCCTTGCTCGGTACAGCCGAACCGGTACAGGACGTGAATGGGAACACAGTCACCGGTTCCCTCACCTGGTTCCAGCCCATCACCGAGAACCCGGCACTGGGTTCCACCGAGATCTGGGAAGTGTACAACGCCACCGGCGACGCCCACCCCGTGCATGTTCACCTGGTGCACTTCGAGGTGATGAACCGCGAAGGCTTCACTGCCGATGCTATCGAGCAACCGACGCTGCAGCACAATGGTACCCAGGGCGTCGGTTTCCGGTTGGAGAACATTGTCACCGATGGCAATGTCAGCGGTCCGGGCGCATCGGAGCAGACCCGGCGTGACATGGTGATGGCGCTGCCCGGCGAGGTCACGCGCATCAAAATGACCTTCGACAAACCGGGACGTTATGTCTGGCATTGCCATATCCTTTCCCATGAGGACCATGAAATGATGCGTCCTTACCACGTAGGGCCAGGTCCTTTCTAAGGAACCCACCTGGATAAGCTCATAACATCTATGAGCGTTTTAAGGGCTGCTGCATGCAGCCCTTTTTTTTAATATCCTGCGCATCACCCTGTTGCGCATCGAGGGCAACAACAGCCAAGTGTAATATATATGCGCTTCTGTTATGTTGGTTGCATGCGCGCCCGACTATACCTGTTATGTATCGCCCTGTTATTAATCAACGGGTATGCATACGCCAGCGATTCAAAAACCATAACCTTTGCATCGGCTGACGGCCTGTTGATTACAGCGGACATGTATACACCCCACCCAAAAAAAACCACGCCATTGATTGTACTGTTTCACCAGGCCGGCTGGAGTCGTGGTGAATACAGTGAAATCGCACCGCGATTGAATACGCTCGGCTATAACTGCATGGCCGTCGATTTACGTTCGGGCGAGTACGTCATGGGCAGGGACAATGAAACTGCAAAGCGCGCTAGTGAATCCGGCTTGAACACGAATTACATCGACGCCCTGCCCGACATTATCAGCGCACTGCAATATGCCCGCAAACATTACGGCGCAAATAAATTAATCGCCTGGGGCAGCTCGTATTCTGCTGCACTGGTGCTGCAAATCGCCGGCACGAACAAGGAGCTTGTTGATGGTGTTATCGCCTTCTCACCCGGTGAATACTTTTCGCGTTCAGGTAAAACTGAAACCTGGATTCAGGACTCGGCGACAGACATTACTGTTCCTGTATTTATCACCTCCTCG
>CAWEEC010000115.1:0-39125 GCA_963807785.1 uncultured Gammaproteobacteria bacterium
AAGAACCGTGAAGATATCCATCTGATACAAACCCTGATGTTGAGATCGATGAACAGGGCGTGTACTGTGGGTGTGTCGGTCAATTTTGGTCTTGCACGAAGTATTTCACGTGATTTCACATCACCGATCAGGCCATAGTCCTTGGACGAGGGGCGGATCGTGCCATTAAGCACATCATTCAGAAACGTAAAAAACGTGATTTTGCCTACGACCAGAATACAATGACCACCTTTGGCGAGCATTGTTCGACCAATGAGCGTCGTGCCGATGAAGCCGACGCGGTTGCGAATTTGCCATGAAGTGTGAATACATGCTGGACAAGGTAGGTATGGGCAATTACTGCGCGCGTAACCGGTGCGGTTTCTTTTGGTCTGTTTTGTAGAACTGGATGAACATTACGTGAAAGTAGACTGATCCACATTACCAGCTTGCCGAAATACTATTACGACTTTGATCCGGTTTCCATCGGCTGGTTGGAACAGGGGCATGGGCGCTTCGCCTGTCTGACAAGGTTAATGTACGCGTGGCCAATGTCGCAGACGACGAGACGTTGCATCGACTTCGAGTTGATATTAGGGTCCGCTGACAAAGTCGCAATTAAAGTCCGCAAATGAACGCGAATAAACGCAAATGACTCGCCTCACTGTTAAAAGTGCTGGCATAAGGCTTGATGTCCGCGTTAGTACAAACCAGTAAATATGGCTAAACACAACCAGATTTGGCATTCATGTGCGACTTGCATTGAGGCGTCTGAATAGGGCATTGAGTTATGGGTACAGCAGGCAGGCAAACGCATGCAGACGATACTCGGTCTTGCCGCTACACACGGTGTCTCGGTTGAGACCGTATCGTGTGACGTGTTGCAGAAGAAAAGCGCTGAAAATAAGCACCAGGGCGTGGTTGCAAACATCCGTGCCGATAAAAAATCGCAACCCGGCCTCAAGGATATTCTGGCCAGGCAGGATTTACTGCTGCTGGTACTCGATGGTGTGCAGGATCCGCATGGCCTGGGGTGCCTGTTTGCGCTCTGCAGATGCAGTGGCGTTGATGCTGTTATTGTTTCAAAGAATCGTTCGCCCGGCTGACGCGGCGGGCCCAATGTTGCCAGTGGTGCCGCAGAAAACTTGACGCCTTTTATCCAGGTTTCAAACCTGGCCAGGGCGCGCCGCAGCAGTTAAAGGAGGTGGATCGTTGGACTGCAGGCGAAGCCCGCACCAGCCTGTATAACACTGCAGCGAACAGGCGGCTGGCAGGTGATGGGGATCCGAAGGTGAGGGCAGGACCGCGTCGGCTCACACGCAGAGCCTGTGACGAACTGGTATACATTCCGCTGCAAGGTCATGTCGAAAGCACTGTAGCGACCGGTATCTCTTGCTGTTTGAATACGGTGCGGCAGGATGCCACATAAACTCAGCCTGATCGTTCCCGGTCTGTGTGGTCCCGTACCCACTTGAGGACATGGAAGCATCGGTCGCACCCCTGGTCGCATTGTTAAAGCGCTGCCGCAAACAAACAACGCCGGCTACTGATTACTCGAGTCAATTGGCCGACCTGTTCGGTGTGCAATCGAATAGGAGCTTTCCCTCTGCTGCTCTGGCGCTGCTCGGTTATGGCAACGACCCGGCTGACGCTTGCTGGATACATGCTGATCCGGTCAACCTGCAGGCTGATATGGACCGCGCCATCCTCAGCGACAGCCAGACCTTGCAGATTCGCCCGGATGAGGCAGAGCAGCTGGTGACAGAGCTGATGGCGTACTTTGCTGTCGATGGCCTGTCGGTGGTAATGGTCGATGAGAATAACTGGTTTATCAGGCTGAGTGATTCAGCACCTGGAGACGACACCGCCGAGCCGGGCCGTTGGCAGAAACATCAATCAGTTGTTACCGAGTGGCAGCGCGGGCAGCGCAGTGGAAACCGCTACTCAATGAGATAGACAAATGCTGATGCATATGAGTGAGTCAATCAGCGACGTGAACAACGCGGGCAGGCAGCTATCAACAGCCTGTGGCTGTCGGGCGAGGGGACCACGCTGGCGCAGGTTACCACCGACATCACGCATGTGTATACTGACGACGCTCCACCGCAAGGCTTGCAGCTATCAAGCACTCGCCGTTGACGAATCCGATAACACGGCCTATGCCATGCAGCAGCACGGTCATATCCGTCTCGATTAATCAACTGGATGGTCCATGTAACTACGGTGATACCTCGACATGGCTCGATGAGCTGGCAGCCGTGGTAGCTGACTGGCTGGCGCCGCTGAATCGAGCGGCAAGCAGCCTCGATGTGAATGTCGATATTTATCCGTGCAACGGGGTACGCTATCATTTCAACAACAAGAATAAAATCCGTTATCAGTAAATCGGTATTTCTGGAAAAAGGACCGTCTTCACACCTATGTCGAAACACACTAGAGTCAGGAACAACATCGACGTGATGTACATATCTCCGATGAATTGAACAATGCAGCGTTGCATCCGGTAACTGAAGCGGATTTATGCGAATCGCGCTATTACAAATCAGCCAGGTCGAATTATCTCGCTCAACCGCCGCTCGACTACAAACAACTCAAGGGTATCGAAACGCAAGAGCTCATGTCTGCTGAAGCCGTGAGTAATGATCAGCGTATTCTCATTGTCGGGGATTATGATGCGGATGGCGCGACCAGCTCTGCGGTTGTTGTGCGGGCACCTGAAAAAAGTTTGGGTGCAACCAATGTTGATTACCTGGTACCAACCGGTTTGAGTACGGTTAACGGCTTGACGCCTGAAATCGTCGCAGTCGCCAGTGTGAATCTTCACCCGGATGTTCTGATCACGGTCGATAATGGTATATCCAGTATCGATGGCGTCGTCCCGCCCAAAAACACAATATCAAGGTCGTGATTACCGACCATCATTTGCCGGGACAACTACCCGATGCGAATGCAATCGTTAATCCCAATCAACCCGGTTGTGCGTTTAGCAGTAAATCCATCGCTGGTGTCGGCGTCGCTTCCACCACCGCTGGAGTGCGGGCGTCATTAAGAAGCAACTGGTTGGCCAGCAGCGGCCTGAGCCCAACATGGCTGACTCGACCTGGTTGCACTGGGCACCACGTCGGCAACCGTGCCCAGTGCAACCAGGTCGAGCAAGTCAGCCATGTTGGGCTCAGGCCGCTGCTGGCGAAACGAGTTGCTTTCTCTTGATGACGCCTGCACTGCTAGCATCAGGTAGAAAGCGACGCCGACACCAGCGATGGATTTACTGCTAAACGCACAACCGGGTTGATTGGGATTAACGATTGCATTCGCATCGGGTAGCTGTTGTCCCGGCAAATGATGGTCGGTAATCACGACCTTGATATTGTGTTTTTTTGCGGCAGCAACGCCATCGATACTGGATATACCATTATCGACCGTGATCAGAACATGCGGTGAATAGTCACTGGCGACTGCGACGATTTCAGGCGTCAGCCCGTAACCGTACTCAAACCGGTTCGGTACCAGGTAATCAACATTGGTTGCACCGAAGCTTTTCAGTGCGCGCACAACAACCGCAGAGCTGGTCGCGCCATCCGCATCATAATCCCCGACAATGAGAATACGCTGATCATTACTCACGGCTTCAGCAACAATAACTGCTGCCGTTTCGATACCCTTGAGTTGTTTGTAGTCAAGCAGGCGGTTGAGCGAATAATCAACCTGGCTGAGACTGTTAATAGCGCGATTCGCATAAATCCGCTTCAGTACCGGATGCAACGCTGCATTGTTCAATTCATCGGAGATATGTACATCACGTCGATGTATTTTCCTGACTCTAGTGTGTTTCGACATAGTCCTGAAGACGGTCCTTTTTCCAGAAAATCAATTTACTGATAACGGATTTATTCTTGTTGCTGAAATGATAACGTACCCCGTTGCACGGATAAATATCGACATTCACATCGAGGCTGCTTGCCGCCTCGATTAGCGGCGCCAGCCAGTCAGCTACCACGGCTGCCAGCTCATCGAGCCATGTCGAGGTATCACCGTAGTTACATGGACCATCCAGTTGATTAATCGAGACCAGGGAATGACCGTGCTGCTGCATGGCGTAGGCCAGTGTTATCGGATTCGTCAACGGCGAGTGCTTGATAGCTGCAAGCCTTGCGAGTCCTGCTGTCACGGCCTCGTCAGTATACACATGCGTGATGTCGGTGGTAACCTGCGCAGGCATGGTCCCCTCGCCCCACAGCCACAGGCTGTTGATCGCTGCCTGCCCGCGTTGTTCACGTCGCTGATTGACTTCGCTCATATGCATCAGCATTTGTATTTCATTGAGTAGCGGTTTCCATTGCGCCGCCGCACTGCCACTCGGTAACAGCTGATTGATATTTCTGCCAACGGCATGGCTCAGCGGCGTCGTCTGCAGATCACAATCACTTAGCCTGATAAACCAGTTATTCTTATCAACCATTACCACCGACAGGCCATCGACAGCAAAATGCGCATTCAGCTCGTTTACCAGCTGCTCTGCCTCATCCGGGCGAATGTGCAAGGTCTGGCTGTCACTGAGGATGGCGCGGTCCATATCAGCCTGCAGGCTGACCGGATCAGCATGTATCCAGCAAGCGTCATCCGGATCGTTGCCATGACCGAGCAGCGCCAGTGCCGCAGAGGGAAAGCTGTTATCCGATTGCACACCGAACAGGTCGGCCAACAGACTCGGGTAATCAGTAGCCGGCGTTGTTTGTTTGCGGCAGCGCTTTAACAATGCGACCAGGGGTGCGACCGATGTTTCCATGTCCTCAAGTCGGGGTACGGGACCACACAGACCGGGAACGATCAGGCTGAGTTTATGTGGCATCCTGCGCGGCCTGTTTACGCCGGTATTCAAACAGGCAGATACCGGTCGCTACAGAAACATTCAGGCTTTCAACATGACCTTGCAGCGGAATGTATACCAGTTCGTCACAGGCTTCTCGTGTGAGCCGACGCATGCCCTCACCTTCGGATCCCATCACGATTGCCAGCCGCCTGTTCGCTGCAGTGTTATACAGGCTGGTGCGGGCTTCGCCTGCAGTGCCAACGATCCACACATCATTGTCCTTTAACTGCTGCAGCGCCCTGGCCAGGTTTGAAACCTGGATAAAAGGCGTGGTTTCTGCGGCACCACTGGCAACATTGCGCACCACCGGCGTCAGCCCGGGCGAACGATTCTTTGAAACAATAACAGCATCAACGCCACTTGCATCTGCAGAGCGCAAACAGGCACCCAGGTTGTGCGGATCCTGCACACCATCGAGTACCAGCAGCAGTAAATCCTGCCTGGCCAGAATATCCTTGAGGCCGGGTTGCGATTTTTTATCGGCACGGATGTTTGCAACCACGCCCTGGTGCTTATTTTCAGCGCTTTTCTTCTGCAACACGTCACGCGAACAGGTCTCAACCGAGACACCGTGTGTAGCGGCAAGACCGAGTATCGTCTGCATGCGTTTGTCTTTCCTGCCTGCCTGTACCCATAACTGCAATACCTGCTCGGGATTACGCCTCAATGCAGACTCGACCGCATGAATGCCAAATATAATTTCCGTGTTGTGTTTAGCCATATTTACTGGTTTGTACTAACGCGGACATCAAGCCTTATGCCAGCACTTTTAACAGTGAGGCGAGTCATTTGCGTTTATTCGCGTTCATTTGCGGACTCTATTTGCGGACTTTAATTGCGGACTTTGTCAGCGGACCCTATTTTATCAACTCGAAGTCGATGCGACGTTCATCCATGTCGACATTGGCCACGCGTACATTAACCTTGTCAGACAGGCGAAACACCATGCCCCTGTTTTCTCCAACCAGCCGATGTGAAACCGGATCAAACTCGTAATAGTCCTTCGGCAGACTGGTAATGTGGATCAGTCCTTCCACGTAATGTTCATCCAGTTCTACAAACAGACCAAAAGAAACCACACCGGTTACGCGCGCAGTAAATTCCATACCTACCTTGTCCAGCATGTATTCACACTTCATGGCAAATTCAGCATCACGCGTGGCTTCATCGGCACGACGCTCATTGGTCGAACAATGCTCGCCAAAGGTGGTCATTGTATTCTGGTCGTAGGCAAAATCACGTTTTTTACGTTTCTGAATGATGTGCTTGATGGCACGATGCACCAGTAAATCCGGGTATCGCCTGATCGGTGATGTGAAATGCGCGTAATGCTTCAGTGCAAGACCAAAATGGCCGATATTCTCCGGCCGGTACACGGCCTGTTGCATCGATCTCAACATCAGGGTTTGTATCAGATGGATATCTTCACGGTTCTTAACAGAACTGGAAAGCCTGGCATAATCCCTGGGAGAAATCTTTTGCGATGGCGCACCCAGTCGCAGACCAAGATCACCCAGAAACCCTCTTAACTCTTCCAGTTTGTCATCATCGGGTTGTTCGTGTACACGATACAGACTGGGTATCTTGTTATCGGAGATAAAGCGGGCAGCACAGATATTGGCGGCAATCATGCACTCTTCGATGACCTTGTGCGCATCGTTCCTGATCATGGGCAGGATGTTTTTAATGCGCATATCATTGGTGAATTCGAACTTGGTCTCGGTGGTATCAAAATCAATCGCACCGCGCTTCTGTCGTGCCTTCTCCATCTTCTTGTACATGGCATGCAGGTTTTGCAGATGCGGCAACAAACCACCTACAACCTTCAGAGCGTCGGGCTTGCGTTCGACCACGGCATTGGCAACTATGTTATATGTCAGCCGTGCATGTGATTTGATGACAGCTTCATAGAACTTGTAGTCATCGATCTCACCCTGGCTTGATATCGTCATTTCACACACAAGGCACAGACGGTCCACTTCAGGATTCAACGAACACAGTCCATTGGAAAGATTTTCCGGTAACATGGGTATCACCCGGCCCGGAAAATACACCGATGTCGCACGATCGTAGGCTTCCTTGTCGAGCGCCGAATTGATCTGCACATAATGTGCGACTTCGGCAATTGCAACAAGCAGGCGCCAGCCTGAATCCTTTTTATCATCCAGCGGTTCGCAATACACGGCATCATCGAAGTCCCTCGCGTCTTCACCATCAATCGTCACCAGGGGTACGCTACGCAAGTCGGTCCTGCCTTGCTTGTCGTTGTCGCGTACACTTTCTCCCCACTTGTTGGCATCGGCAAGCACTGCTTGCGGAAATTCATGCGGTAAACCATAACTATGAATGGCAATGTCGACTTCCATGCCCGGTGACATATGATCACCGAGTACATCAACAATCTTGCCGATCGGTTGATGCTTGAAAGTGGGTTGCTGGATGATTTCAACTTTAACAATCTGGCCGTTTTCCGCGCCGCCTCGTGAACCATCCGGAATAAGAATGTCCTGGGTGATGCGTTTGTTATCGGCAACCACAACAGCCACACCACTCTCCACCAGCAGTCGTCCAACGATGAACTGATTGGCACGTTCATAAACACTGATGACGGCGCCTTCCAGTCGGCCGCGTCGGTCAACACCCGAAACACGCACGATGGCCTTGTCACCATGCAACAGGGTGCGCATCTGCCTGGCGTGCAGGTAGAGATCGTCACCGCCGGTTTCGGGTACCAGGAAACCAAAACCGTTAGGGTGTGCAATAACACGGCCGCGCACCAGGTGCGACTCATCGACCGGCAGGTAGCCACCGCGGCGGTTCTGTACCAGCTGGCCATCACGCACCATGGCCCTGAGTCTTCTACCCAGCGCATCGAGTTGTTCATCTGTGTTGATATTCAGGTGTTCGGCAAGTGACTGGTATGTCAGTGCACCTTCACGCTTGATTTCACTGAGGATTAGTTTTCTGCTGGCGATGGGATTATCGTAGCGTTGCGCTTCCAGGCCGGCATCCGGATCTTTTTTATGTCGCTTTGTCGGCGCTTTTTTCCTGGTGTGTGTTTTACGGGTATTTTGTTTCTTTTTTGGTGATTTACGGGTCATTATCTGTTTATTTTGTAACGGGTTAGATCAAATTGACAAGCACTGGGTCGCAGGGTAAAGTTCGCGGCCTGCAATCGCAGGATTAAGCCATGCCGAGGTGGCGGAATTGGTAGACGCGCTAGCTTCAGGTGCTAGTGGGGGTAACCCCGTGGAGGTTCAAGTCCTCTTCTCGGCACCACATCTACGAACCATACCAGACCATGAAGAACAACACAACATATTGTTTTTCATGTGGTTTTTATCTATTAGATCGTCTTGATTGATTAATCGGCCTGAAAGCCCGCATTGCTTATGGCTGCCATCGCAAAACGGCTTGTTGCTGGAATGGCCACATCGACACAGGGCTGCCTGCTTTCCCTGCCAGGCCTTGCGACCACTGCTGGCAACAATCGCGAAATTACCGGCGAGCAGCAAGGGACCATTGGGCACGGACTTGATCGTCAACTGTCCGCCTTCGTCGTCAATACCCTCACCCTTGTCACCGACCGCACCATAATCTTCAAAACCGGCCTTGAGGTGACTGTTGTCGCAAAACGGTTTGTTGCCGGACTGGCCGCATCGACACAAGGCGGCGCGATAGCGTACACCCGGCATGTCCTCTGGCGCGTTTTCGATATGCAATTCGCCCTGGATGTATAGCGGGCCGTTATAGGCAACCTGTACCGTATTGCATTCGGCCGCTGCTTCGTTATCAGCCGCTGCCTTGTCATTAAAGCTCAACGCACCCGAGGGGCAGCGTTTAACGATGTCTTTCACATTGTCATCCGTGTCCAGATCAGGCTGACACCAGGGATCGCGTCCGCCAACAAACAGGTCACCTGCCGAATAGCCACACTCTCCAATATGTATGCACAGACGGCCGTCCCATTGCACGTCGATGTTTTTACCTTGATAGGTGGTTACTTTTTCTTTGCTCATCACGCCCCCCCCGGAGTACCAATGGTATTTTTAT
The DNA here is from genome assembly GCA_963807785.1 of uncultured Gammaproteobacteria bacterium. Classification (GTDB taxonomy): domain Bacteria; phylum Pseudomonadota; class Gammaproteobacteria; order SZUA-229; family SZUA-229; genus JABDQW01. Next base: position 8,903 of record CAWEEC010000115.1, read on the forward strand.
GACCAATATACAACAGCTGTTAGCAAACAACTAAACGAATCGTCGAGCGGGCAAAACAGCTCAGACCAGAGTCACTGCTATATTGGTATATTATAGTTTTCTTATATTTGATAGACTTCGTGTTCTTTTTCAGAGCCTGTTGGACACTTTCAATGAGCATTGCGGAGTTCGAGGAAATCTCCCTGACACTGGGAATTGGCGGGTTAATCCTGCTGATGATGTTTATTCTCTACAAGCTGGGCAAAGACTCGGGTGCCGGCAGGTTCGGCACCTTCGTCATTTTCCTTGCCCTGGCTATGGGTATCTTCGGTTTCGCTGCCAAATCGGTGATCAAGCTGATGATCGATGTCTGATAATCGATATCTAATGATTAATCTCTGATGATCGATCTCTGATGATCGTTAACTGATCATCGAGACCTGATCAGCTGCAACCAGTACCGAATTTATGGCTTGACATAGGCATAGCCCTCAAGCTGCAGCTTGGCCACTTCGGCTACGCCACTGGGTACAACGTCTTTCTGATCGACGTTGTACAGGTCAGTTTCCATATCCACCTTGCGACCGCGCACGGTATTCGCACACACATTGAAGGCAACACCCTGGTCTTTCAGGCCATCAATCATTGCAGTCATCTTCGGTGTTGCATTGGCATGCTTGAACTTGGTGAGTTTTTCCAGTGAATCCGGTTCCAGCAACAATGCCAGACCATTGCCGTGTAAAACCACTTTCAGGTCAAGGTTTTCAGCGCCGACTGCATTGATATGGTTTTGAATATTACGTAGCGCCCCGGTCTGTTGCTTGGGATCATCGTAATTGATATGGTAAACAACTTTTTGCTTGCCATAGCCTTTGTCAGCCGCATAAGCAATGCCTGATTGCATTGCTACGCTGGTAATCAGCATCACCGCCATGAGCAATCCTGACATCATTTCTGATTTAATTTTCAACATTATACCCTCCATTATTAAGGCCACTTATCAGGGCCATTGATTGTTATAAAACTTATCGATTCATGAGATATGATGAATCCCAGTTCAAGTTAGACGGCACTGTGAGTAAATTATTCAGTAGCATTCGCAACACTGAATTCATTCCAAAGCCCGTGTTTTCAGCTGCTTATACCCTGCGGGCTCTCGCCAGCATTACTGCCGCAGGCTATAGGTCAGGTGTTATCAACTGCTGGTCAAAGCTCTGGATAACAGCAGTGAAGACGGCCTGTTCGATAACATTCTCAGCGAGGAAATCATTGAGCTCGTTCGCTGTGGCGACCTGGAAAAGACAGCTGTTTCCCTGGCAAGCCTGTGAGCTGAACGCATGCAAGGCCATGTTCCCGGTGTTGGCACAGGTCACCCCGATGACCTCAGTTTCATCATATTCAGACCTGGCAGGAGAGGCTGAAGCATAAGCTCGAAATATAATCATTTCCAAGTAATCAATACGCCTGTGCATCCAGTGATGCGCTGATATTTGCCACAAATCCATGAGCGATGCATACCAGCAAGGCAATACATATAGTTAACCACGAACAGCCCTGTAAGCTTATCTGTCCTCAACAATGTATACCTTTAACAGCTGATTACGCTTTGGCTCCGGCAACCATAAAAGACCCTGGATTAAAACCCGACCAGCGGTCCTGTATTAAACACAGGACTGACTATACTCAAAACTCAGCCCATCATTAACAAGGAATCATAATGAAAGTTGCCCCTTACCTGAAGATTCTCGCTGAAAAAGAAGGTTCTGACGTCTATCTATCAACCGGTGCCAGGCCCAGCGCAAAATTCAACGGCATACTTACACCACTGGGTAAAGACCCGTGTCCGACGGGTTATGTAGAAAAACTTGCAAATGAGCTGATGAGTGAAAAACAACTCGAAGAATTCAGAAACAAGCCGGAAATGAACCTGGCCCTGTCATTGCCGGGCGTTGGGCGCTTCCGGGTAAATATTTTCAAACAACGCAATGAAGTTTCGATGGTGATTCGAAACATCCAGACCGAGATTCCGGATATAGACAAGCTGGGTCTGCCTGAAGTACTGAAGAAGATGATCATGGTTAAACGTGGTCTGATCCTGTTTGTCGGCGGCACAGGCTCGGGCAAATCAACCTCGCTGGCAGCGCTGATCGATCACCGCAATGTCAACTCTAAAGGCCATATTATTACAATTGAAGACCCGATCGAATTCGTTCATCAGCACAAAGGATGCATCGTGAACCAGCGTGAAATCGGTATGGACACTGACTGTTTCGAAGACGCACTCAAGAATACGTTGAGACAGGCGCCTGATGTCATTCTCATCGGTGAGATCCGTGATCGCGAAACCATGGAGCATGCCCTCGCCTTTGCCGAGACCGGCCACCTTGCGATATCGACATTACATGCAAATAATGCCAACCAGGCGCTGGACCGTATCATCAATTTTTTCCCTGAAGAGAAACGCCGATCCTTGCTCAGCGACCTGTCTATTAACCTGCAGGCGTTTGTGTCGCAACGCCTGGTCCGTACAGTCGACGGCAAACGCTGCGCCGCCATCGAGGTGCTGATGAATTCCCCGCGTATTGCCGACCTGATCAAGGCCGGCGAAGTCATGGAGATCAAGGAAGTGATGGAAAAATCCGAACCCATGGGCATGCAAACATTTGATATGGCCTTATACAATCTGTACAAGAGCGGGAAGATATCGCTGGATGAAACACTGCGTAATGCCGATGCTGAGAACAACCTGCGCCTCAAAATCGAGCTCAGTGAAAAAGGCGCAACTCATGCCGCTGCAGCAACAAGCGATAATATAAAAGCCGAAGCGAAAAATGCCTCACCCGGAAAAGATGTGTTTGGCGAACTAAGCCTGGTAGCACATGAACATGACGCTGAAGAGCAGGAACATGCGGAAGCTGTGGCGGGTTTAAAACCTGACAATGATGGCAGCAACAACGCTCAATCAACGAGCTGAAAATTCGTTACAGTTTTCGTCATAGTGCTGCTTGTCGAATACACTTAACAAGCGCATTGACTGATTGATCTGTCGACTGCATATTTCCAGTCAGTAAATCAAGCAGCACATGATCCGGGTATTCCAGTATCTCGCTAAACGACGCGCACTGTTCAACACTCATGCTGATGTAGTTTTTATCAAGATAATCGTTCAGTAGAATATCCAGTTCCAGCATGCCCCTGCGACAATGCCACTTGAGTTCCGAATATTCTGCAACAGCTGTATTCATAGCGAGCGTTTCACCATCATCTTCTTGATATTATTGATCGCCCTGGTCGGATTCAGTCCCTTGGGACAAACCTGTACGCAGTTCATGATGGTGTGACAGCGGAACAGCTTGAACGGACCTTCCAGGGCGGCAAGACGTTCTTCGGTTGCCTGATCACGACTGTCCTCGATAAAACGCGACGCCTGCAACAAGGCAGCGGGGCCCAGGTATTTATCCGGGTTCCACCAGAAAGACGGGCATTGTGTCGAACAACAGGCACACAGTATACATTCATACAGACCATCGAGTTTCTCACGCTGTTGCGGTGTTTGCGGCAGTTCGACTTCGGGCATGGGATCGTTGACGATGAGGTAAGGTTTTACATCACGGTAGTTCTGGTAAAACTGTTCCAGATCGACAATAAGGTCACGTATCACTGGAAGACCTGGTAGAGGCCTGACTTCTACCGGCTGCTTCAGGCCTGCTAAGGGGGTAATGCAGGCGAGACCATTGATGCCGTTGATGTTCATACCATCGGAACCACACACGCCTTCTCCACATGAACGCCGAAAGCTCAGCGATTCATCGATGCTATCCTTGATTTTCAGCAACGCCGTCAATAGCATCATGCCAGGCTCGACACTCAGTTCGAACTCCTGCATGTAAGGCTTGCTGTCGATGTCCGGATTGTAGCGGTAGATACGAAACTTCATTGCCTGGTTATCCTGCACAACAAAAAAGACACTGGATTACACAATACATCCATGTATTCTGCCCTTCGGGCCAGCTGTGGCTGTTCAAATTCAATCCCATTGAACTCAGTCCCGCGTTCGCGGGAATGACGGTAACTTAGTTTTCGAAATAACGTTTTCATTGTTAACAATTTGCTATGTATTATTCGTTTTTACCACTTACCACTTATCACGTACCACTCGCCACTCGCCACTCGCCACTGTATTAATAGACTCTCGCCCTGGGTGGAAAGCTGTCAACGCTGATCGGCCGGGTACGCACCGGTTTGTAATCAACACCGGCTTCCAGAGAGTACAGGCTGTGTTTCATCCAGTTGATATCATCGCGTTCTGTGTAATCTATCCTGGAGTGCGCACCCCGGCTTTCCTTGCGTGCATAAGCTGAATGTATGGTTGCCAGCGCAATCCCGACCAGGTTTTCCAGCTCCAGCGCTTCAACCCGTGCGGTATTAAACACCGAGCTCTGGTCATCGATACGCGCGTGCTTAAAGCGTTCAGCAATTTGCTCTACTTTTGTAATACCTTCGCTCAATACCTCTTCATTTCGAAACACACTGCAATGGTTTTCCATTATGGTCTTGAGTTCCTCGCGAAGTACGCTGATTGACTCGCCATCGCCATTTCCGGTCCTGTCCCAGCGTTGCATGCGGTTTACCGCGGACTCAAGGCTGTCACTGTGTAGCTGTCGGTGGTAGCGGTTGTCCGCGAGGTAGTCGATGATGTGATTGGCAGCGGCACGGCCGAATACCAGGATGTCCAGTAGTGAATTACCGCCCAGGCGGTTTGCACCATGAACCGAAACACAGGCACACTCACCCGCTGCGTACAAACCAGGGACCGGTTCTTCAGGTGTGTCTTTCACCGGTACTACCACCTGCCCGAAACGGTTCGTGGGTATACCCCCCATGGTGTAGTGCGCCGTGGGAAACACGGGGATCGGCGCCTGCGCAGGATCAATACCGAGAAAAGTCATGCAGGTCTGGCGAATTCCGGGCAGCCGTTTCTGGATTACGTCTTCACCGAGGTGGTCAAGTTTGAGCATGACGTGGTCCTTGTTCGGACCACAGCCTCTGCCATCGCGCACCTCGGTTGCAATCGCGCGACTGACGACATCGCGACTGGCAAGGTCTTTTGCCTTGGGCGCGTAACGCTCCATCAGGCGTTCGCCATCGGCATTCACCAGGTAACCACCCTCCCCGCGCGCACCTTCGGTAATCAGCATGCCGCGTCCGGCTATTCCTGTCGGGTGAAACTGATAGAATTCCATATCCTGTAATGGCACACCGGCACGCAGTGCCATGCCCATGCCATCACCGGTATTGATCAAGGCATTGGTTGTGGTTCTGAATATCTGACCGCCGCCACCGGTTGCCAGCAAGGTTGTTTTTGCCTCGATGATGACCGCTTCGCCATTGTGAATATTGAATACCAGGGCGCCGAGTACATAACCCTGATCATCTTTTAGCAGGTCGACAGCAAAATATTCATCAAAAAAATGCGTCCGGGCACGAATGTTCTGCTGGTACAGGCTATGCAGAATGGCATGGCCGGTGCGGTCGGCTGCGGCGCAGGTTCGAGCCGCCTGGTCACCGCCGAAATTCTGGCTCTGGCCGCCAAATGGCCGTTGATAAATGGTGCCATTATCCAGGCGTGAAAAAGGTACACCGAAATGTTCCAGTTCATACACGGCCCGGGGCGCAGCCCGGCACATGTATTCAATCGCATCCTGGTCACCGAGGTAATCACTGCCCTTGACGGTATCAAACATGTGCCAGTGCCAGTTATCGGGCAATACATTGGCCAGGGCAGCATTCATGCCACCCTGTGCAGCAACGGTATGTGAGCGTGTAGGAAATACTTTTGATACCACAGCAACACTGGCTTCAGCATTGGAGAGTTGCAGTGCGGCACGCAACCCGCCACCACCAGCTCCGATGATAAGTGAATCAAACTGTCTTCTGGGTATATCAGGCATAATTAATCATTACTCACGTGGCTACAGCAAGCAGCAGGATCTTTGCGCTCCACAAGCCGCTAGCGATCAGTACGACCATGACCAGGGTAAAGGCCATCATTCGAACCAGGGTGTTATGCACGTAATCCAGAATGATGTCGCGCATGCCGATCCATGCATGCATCAGCAGCGCGATCACAAACAGGCCGGCGGCAATAATGTTGACCGGGTGGAATAACCAGTTATGCCACTGTTGATAACTGACATCGGCAGCTGCAGCCAGGGTGATACCGATATAGATGACAAATAGTGCGATATAAACCGCGCTGATTCGCTGTATCAACCAGGGCCTGAGGCCATGCAATACATAGATACTACTCATAGCAATACACTCCAGATATAGACAAAGACGATACCGAGTTCGGCGATCAGAACGATCCACGCCGACATCGTCGAGCTGGCTTTTTCGATACCAATATCCAGGTCGAGGAGTAAATATCTTATGCCGGCAAGAAAATGGTGCACAATAGCCCACACCAGTATGAGCAGGATTATTTGTAGCACGGGACGTTGCAGCAGTTGCATGCTTTGTTCGAATCCCTGAGCAGAAGTCACTGAAAGGTCGAGAACATAGATCGAGAATGGAATTGCAAGAAACAATAAAACGCCGGAAACACGATGTGCAAATGAAACAATGCCTGTGGTTGGCAGACGGATCTTGAACAGGTTTAGATAGACCGGCCTTTTATCTGTCAACTGTGTATCCTTTATTTTTGTAATGGTATGCCTTTTGGCACGTTGTCAGGCAGTTGGACATCCGTTTCTGCGAACGGTTCTTTGTGCGCTCAGTCTAATATGCTGGACACTGGTCAGGCAAGACAAATCCATACATATTCTGTACTGAATTAGTCGCAATGATTGACTATGATAGGACAAACAAATAAAAGTGGGTCAACATGAAACACGAGTGGAAAGACTTCCTGCAAAATGCCGGCGCTGAATTTGAAGAGGATTGCGTGGCAACCTTCGGTAATCCGGTTCGGGAACGAAGAATAGCCAATACCGGCGAGCTGTTCTGCGACCTGTCGCACTTCGGCGTTATTGCAGCCTATGGTGACGATACTGGTGAATTTCTGCAGTCGCAGTTCACCAACGATATAAACCAGGTCGATGAAACACATAGCCAGCTCAGCGCGCTGTGTACGCCCAAGGGGCGAATGCTGTGTAATTTCCGTATATTCAGGCGCGAGCAGACCTACTACCTGGTATTACCCTATGAACTGCTTGAAGCCGCATTGAGCAGACTACGCATGTTTGTATTGCGCTCTAAGGTCACCCTGGAAGATGCCAGCGATGCACTGATGGGTATTGGCGCAAGCGGCAATAAAATCATCGAACACCTGGACAACATCACTGCCAAACTGCCAGAGAACATTGATGAGGTTATCGAATTCAAGGACTACAGCATCATTCGTGTTGCCGGCGTCGCACCCCGCTTCGAAATCTACGGCCTGCTCGATGCCATGAAGAAACTCTGGCAGGCACTTGATGTTCATGCCACGCCTGTTGGCGCAAACACCTGGGAGCTGTTAAACATCCAGGCGGGTATTCCGGTGATCACAGCAGCTTCAATCGATGCCTATGTACCTCAAATGGTAAACATGCAATTGATCAACGGTGTCAGCTTCACCAAGGGATGCTATCCCGGCCAGGAAATCGTTGCGCGCATGCACTACCTGGGCAAGTTAAAAAGACGCATGTATCGCATCGGTTTCGATGTCCGCGAAAAACCTGCAACCGGTACCGCACTGGTTACGGATACCTCAACAGAAAGCCAGGATATTGGCAGCATCCTCAGCGCACAGCAAAATCCCGATGGCGATTTTGAGGCACTGGCGGTGATCCAGGTCAAAGACGCCGAAGGCAGCCTGTTGAAACTGGGCGATACCAAAGGTCCCGAGGTTAAGCTACTGGATTTACCCTATGCGTTTGATGAACAGGAAAATACTTAAATATTCACCGCAAAGACGCAAAGGAATTTAATTGTAGTAGTTCAGATCTAGTAGTTCAGACTTGATCTGACATTTGCTGTCGGTTTTCGTATAAGCGGAAACAGCCCAGGTTGGAGGTGTAATACAGTTTTTCTCGCTGAGGCGCAGAGAACGCAGAGGTAATACCTGTTTTTATTTCATTAAAAATATCGTTTTTCCCTGCGTGCTCTGCGCCTCAGCGAGAGTAAATTTATTTTACTTTGCGCCCTTTGCGTCTTTACGGTGAGAATAAGACACTCTTACTCCTGCGGCTCTGCCTGCCTGGCGCATGTGCGGGAACAGGATCACATCACGGATCGAGGGCTGGTCTGTCAGCAGCATCACCAGGCGGTCAATACCGATGCCTTCGCCGGCCGTTGGAGGCAAGCCATGTTCCAGGGCACGGATGTAATCGGCATCGTAGTGCATGGCCTCATCATCACCGGCCTCTTTTTCCTTAACCTGTTTTCGGAAACGCTCCGCCTGATCCTCGGGATCGTTAAGCTCGGAAAAACCGTTGGCAATTTCACGTCCGCCGACAAAGAGTTCAAAGCGGTCAGTTACAAACGGATTGCTATCATTGCATCTTGCCAGTGGTGATACTTCTTTTGGATATTCGGTGATAAAGGTCGGATCCTTGAGCCTGTGCTCAACCGTTTTCTCGAATATTTCCAGTTGTAATTTTCCGAGGCCGTAACTGTCCTTGAGCGGTATATCCAGTGATTCTGCAACGTTGCGTGCCGCTTCAGTTTTCGAAATAGCTGCGGCCGTGATGTCGTTATTGTATTCAAGTATCGAATCAAACACGGTCATGCGCTTGAATGGCCGGGCAAAATCATGCTCTTCACCCTGGTACTTCACAGTCGTACTACCAAGTACTTCAGTTGCAAGCTTGCGCAGCAGGTCTTCTGTCAGGTCCATCAAGTCGTGATAATCCGCGTAGGCCTGGTAGAATTCGAGCATGGTGAATTCAGGATTGTGCCTGGTTGATACACCTTCATTTCGAAAGCTGCGATTGATCTCGAATACTCTTTCAAAACCACCAACCACCAGACGTTTTAGATACAGCTCCGGTGCAATACGCAAGTACATCGCCAGATCGAGTGCATTATGATAGGTTTCAAAGGGCCTTGCCGTTGCACCACCGGGGATGATTTGCATCATCGGCGTTTCAACTTCCATAAAATCATGCTGGTCGAAATACTCGCGGATGAAAGCAATGATCTTTGCACGCAGCTTGAATGTTTCCTTTACTTCCCAGTTCATGATCAGGTCGACATAACGCTGGCGATAACGTGTCTCGGTATCAGTCAGTCCGTGAAATTTTTCAGGCAAGGGGCGCAGGGCTTTTGTTAATAATCGAACGTTATCGACCTTGATGGAGAGTTCGCCGGTCTTGGTTCTGAACATGACACCTTCCGCACCGATGAGGTCACCAACATCCCACTTTTTGAAACCTTCGTTGTAAACACCTTCCGGCAGGTTATCGCGTTGCAGAAACAACTGGATCTGTCCTGACATATCCTGCAACTTGGTAAAACTGGCCTTACCCATAACACGTTTGGCCATCATGCGCCCGGCAACAGATACCCGGGCCTGCAAGCTCTCAAGCTGTTCCGCAGTTTTCTCCGCATACAGCTCCTGTAAACCCGCGGCCAGGGAATCACGCCTGAAATCATTGGGAAACGCCGTACCCAAGTCACGTATTGCGTCGAGTTTTTCACGGCGCTGCGCGATGAGCTTGTTCTCGTCTTCCTGTGTCAGTGTTTTGTCTTTGTTTTCTTGGTCAGTCATATCTAGTTGTATCTTTCTGTTTAATCTGTTCGCCCTTAGCCAGGCCGGTACCAAGCTTATCGAAGTACTCAGAGCGCACGCTGATTTCTCAGCTGTTAAAGGCCACTTTTCAGGCTGGCTTCGATAAACATGTCTATACCACCATCCAGCACAGCCTGGGTATTCCCGGTCTCGACATTGGTTCGCAAATCCTTGATGCGGGACTGGTCGAGCACATAGGAACGTATCTGGCTGCCCCAGCCGATGTCAGACTTGGTTTCTTCCACCGCCTGTTGATCAGCATTGCGTTTCAGCATCTCCAGTTCATATAACTTGGCCTGCAGCTGTTTCATCGCTGTTGCCTTGTTTTTATGCTGTGAACGATCGTTCTGGCATTGTACAACCACGCCGCTGGGCATATGCGTGATTCGCACGGCTGATTCTGTACGGTTTACATGCTGTCCACCCGCACCACTGGCACGGTAGACATCGATGCGCAGGTCTGCCGGGTTGATATCGATCTCGATATCATCGTCGACTTCCGGCGAAACAAACACGGCGGCAAATGATGTATGGCGCCTGTTGCCCGAATCGAACGGTGACTTGCGAACCAGGCGATGCACACCTGTTTCAGTACGCAAACGACCAAACACATAGTCGCCGGCGAAACGGATGGTCGCACTCTTGATGCCGGCAACATCGCCGGCCGAAACCTCGATCAGCTCGGTATCGAAGTCGTGCGCCTCACCCCAGCGCAAATACATGCGTAACAGCATCTCGGCCCAGTCCTGTGCCTCGGTGCCGCCGGAACCCGCCTGAATATCCAGAAAGGCATTGCTGGCATCCATTTCACCGGAGAACATGCGTCTGAATTCGAGCGCTTCTACCTGTTGCTGGAGTTCGGTTAAATCAGCCTGCACGGCTGCTACACTGTCTTCGTCATTTTCTTCAACTGCCATCTCGAGCAGTTCGCCGGCGTCATTGAGGCCATTTTCCAGCTGCTCCAGTACCAGCACGATTTTTTCCAGGCGCGACCTCTCCTGCCCCAGTTTCTGCGCCTGTTCCGGATCATTCCATACATCCGGCTGCTCCAGTTCGCGGCTTATTTCTTCGAGCTCTTCTTTGCGTCGATCGAAGTCAAAGATACCCCCTGAGCGATTCAGAACGCTCGCGCAGGTCATTGATTTGGTTGGTAATTAAATTGACTTCCATGGATAGTTTTTACAGCCGTTGAAAAGCCGCAAATCTTACCTCAAGACGGACTTTATTTCATTGATTTTGCAAGGATTTCAGGCAGCCGATTTTTTCGCCACGTTATCCCGCAGATAAACCGGCACCGCCTCTGAGGCGGCAACATAACGCCCGGCCTGGTACTCATCCACAGCAAGCCTGGCGATCGCATCAGCCGCCGGCAGACAGCCATCCAGTCGCGCTGACACCACCCCGGGGCCCATAGTCGCTGTCAAGATGTCGCCGTAGGCTGACCAGCCACTACCTGCACCTGTCCAGCCAGCCTCATCAGGCTGCGTCACCCTGTGCGGTGCTATCACACGCTCTTCACCGACCACATGCATGCAGTCGTCATCGCCCAGTTTGTAAGCCGCCCAGTAGACTTCGTGCATGCGCGCATCGATGGCGGTTAACACGCGCTCGGCCCCGGTTTCGCTGTGTGCCACCTGCGCTATTGCCGCCAGTGTCGACACCGGCACCACCGGCAGGTCCCAGGCAAAGGCAATACCCTGGGTGACGCCTGCCGCGATGCGCACACCCATGAACGAACCCGGACCGCGACCGAAAGCCAGTGCATCCAGATCAGGTAGCCTGACTCCGGAAGCAGCCAGCAGCTGCTCGATCATGGGTAATACGATGTGACTGTGCTCTCTGGGCGCGACACGGTAATGCCGGGTGATTTCACCATCCAGGTATAAAGCAGCCGAGCATGCTTCCGTAGCGGTATCCAGTGCCAGTATTTTCATGCCACCGCTTCTTGCAGATGTTTTGAATAGAATTGTTCAACGGCCTGTAGTTGCGATGTCACTGGCATTGCAGGCAGGCTGTTGAGGAATATCTTGCCATAGGCTTTTTGGGTAATCCTTGGATCACCGATAACAATCACACCGCGATCACTGACATCCCGGATCAGGCGACCAACGCCTTGCTTGAGCGCAATCACGGCACGCGGTAACTGGTAGTCCATGAATGGCTGGCCACCACTGTTGCGGATGGCATCGATGCGTGCCTGCATCACGGGGTCACCCGGTGATGCAAACGGCAGCTTGTCGATGATCACGCAGGAAAGCGCTTCGCCACGCACGTCGACCCCTTCCCAGAAACTGGATGTGCCCAGCAGCACTGCATTACCGGCTTGCCGAAAGCGTTCCAGCAGTTGATGCTTGGGATACTCACCCTGCATCAGTAATGGATAATCGATGCTGTCCTGCAGCAGCTTTTCAGCGGCATGCATGGCTTTGTAGCTGGTAAACAGTAAAAACGCACGCCCTTCACTGGCTGCAATAACGGGCCTGATTTTTTCGATCAATATTTCATTGAAGCTGGTGTCTGATGGTTGCGGCATATTTTCCGGAAGATACAGCAAGCTCTGTTGCTGATAATCGAACGGGCTTTCCCAGGTACCGCTGTGGTAATCGCTGATGCCGAGTCCGTTTGCAAAATGAGTAAAATCCCTGTTTACCTGCAGTGTTGCCGAAGTAAACAACCATGCGGCTGCGAAATTACTGGTATGTGCACGAAACAGCCTGGAGACATCGACCGGCGTGGCATTCAACATAAAACTGCGTGACCAGCTTTCAAACCAGAGCACTGCATCGGCAACATCCTCATCAGCATCGTCTTCAGACTGTTCAGCGCTAAACAGTTTCAATGTATGCAGTAACAGCGTACAACGTTGATGACATTGATCAAGTCCTCGACTCCGTTCCGCGGCGATGCTCAATACTTCGGATAATTCAATCAACGCCTGCAGCAATGCAGCCAGTGCCTGCTTGACTGCCGGCTTGTGTTTGATCTTGTCCCATGCCTGCCGTTGTCCGCTCTCACCCAGAGATAACCTGAAGTCACGCGCACAGGACTCCAGTGTTTCCGCATATTCACGCAGCTCGGCCATATCCGCTGCATCATTGACCTGTTCGGCGATCGAATCTTTTGCCAGGCCGATCAACTGACGACTGCTAACGGATCGGCCAAAGAATCTCGACGCCACCTCGTGCAACTGATGCGCCTCATCGACGATAAACACTTCAGCACCCGGTAACAGCTCGGCAAACCCGTCCTGCTTCAAGGTCATGTCGGCCAGCAACAGGTGATGATTGATTACCAGCAGATCTGCTTCCAGCGCCTGTTTTCTGGCCTTCACCAGGTGACAGTCATTCCAGTGATCGCATTCACCTCCCAGGCAGTTTTCCGTGGTTGACGTCACCATCGGCCACACCATGGAATCTTCCGGCACGCTATCCAGTTCAGCAACATCGCCTGTCAGGGTAATCCCCGACCACTCCCTGATGCTGTGCAAGTCATGCTGCGTGGTTTTATTGATAAAGCCGAGATGCGGTGCAATATCGAGGCGATGAATACACAGGTAGTTTGCACGCCCTTTTAACAGCGCAGCCTTTACCGGCACATCCAGTGCCTTGAGTACGACAGGCAGATCAGACTGATACAACTGGTCTTGCAGGTGTTTGGTGCCTGTCGAGATGATGACTTTCTTACCCGACTGAATCGCTGGAACAAGATACGCAAAGGTCTTGCCGATACCGGTACCGGCTTCAGCGGTAAGCACACTGCCTTGTTCGATTGCATTGCTGATGGTGTCACTCAGTGCCTGCTGACTGGTACGAACCTGGTAACCATCAATAATTTCCTTGAAGGGTCCAGATGCGCCCAGTAGTTCTGATGGTTTGCTCACTGGCAGACGCTCATCTACAGGCTATGCAGAATATTTATGGCTTTGCTGGCATTTTGCACGCCCTCGATATCATCCAGCATTTCACTGGCTTCACGTATGAACTGCCAGTTCAGTAGTTTCAACTCGACCGAGTTACCCGCATAACTGTTACTGCGCTTGGCCATCTGAATGGCGCGAGCAGGATCGTCTTTAAACAGTGCAATACGCGACAAGCGACTCCATGCAGGTGCATAGTCAGGTGAAATGCGAAGCGCACGTTCCAGCTTCTCCGAGGCCACGTCCAGGTTGCTCATGGCAATTTGCTGATCGGCCTGTCGCATTAAATCTTCAACCGCAGGAAGCGCACTGGCGGCATCCTGTTGCCAGGTCTGCGTGGCATACGCCAGTGACATTGGTTGATCAGATGCTGAATCAGTATCCGTTTTCTGATAGCCGGCGGGCGTACAGGACAACTGTAAAACAGTGATGACGGCGATGGCGGTAACAATGAATCGTTGCAGCATTATTTAAATATTTTCTTTAACCAGTCTAGTGGTGAACGGGACTCACAGTCTGAATATTGATTCGGCTCTGTACCCCTGATATACGGCAATTCTACCGCATTTTCACAGCGCTTATCGCTGAGCAATCCGGTTTCATTATCAATCCACAGCAGCTTGATTTCATCCGGCAACTCGAGCTTGACCGAATGCGTGGAAATATCCCTGAAGATACCTTTCCACACACGCATGGCGCCGCTCGAACCGGTGAGACCGGTCGGCCGGTGATCATCAAAACCAATCCAGACCACGGCCACCTTGTCGCCGGAGAATCCGGCAAACCAGCTGTCATGCAGGTCATCCGAGGTGCCGGTCTTGCCTGCGACTTCGATATCCAGATCGCGGGACAGGCCTGCCGCAGTACCCGAGTGGGTCACCTTGTTGAGCACGAAGTTAATCAGTGCGATCGCCGCCGGATCCGTTTCGCGCTTGACATCGAGCTGGTATCGATTCAATGGCGTACCCTGGCTGTCAAGCACAGCGCGGACGCTGCGCAGGGGACTGTGAAAGCCGTTGGCGGCAAAAGTCTGATAGATCGATGCGATCTCAAACGGCGACATATCGATCGCGCCCAGCGTTATCGACGGGTATGGCGGCAATATACGATTGCTTCCCAGTTGTCGAAGGGTGTCGCTAATAGTGGATAATCCAAGTTCGAGCCCGAGTCTCGCAACCGGTATGTTGTACGATTTCAATAAGGCTTCGTACATGATGACATCGCCGTGAAACACCCTGTCGTAGTTTTCAGGTTCCCAGATTTTTTTATCCTCGCCCTCAACACGTAAACGCGTATCTGACAACAGGGTACCCAGTGTATATTTGTCCTTCTGCTTGACGGCGGTCAGATACACTACGGGCTTCATCAACGAACCGATATGTCGCTGCGCATCCAGTGCCCGGTTAAAGCCGGCAAAAGAAGGATTTCTGTCGCCGACGGTAGCCAGAATCTCTCCGCTGTCCGGCGATGCAACGATTGCAGCGGCCTGCAGTTCATCTGTTTGCCGGTCGAGCGCCGGCACGGTGGAACGGATGGATTTTTCTGTTACATGCTGAATGTATGGATCCAGTGTTGTAAAGATCTGCAGACCTTCAGATTTGAGATCTTCCGCGTCATAGTCACGCGTCAACTGGCGCTGAACAAGATTAACAAAGGCAGGATAGAGTGAACGCTTGTTTCTTGTTGTTACCACAAGTTGCTTGTTCTTCTGATAACCAGCCTGTCCGGCACTGATCAAACCATGACTTTGAATTACATCGATAACGACATTGCGGCGCTCGGTCGATTGCTGCGGATTTCTCACCGGATTGTAGTAGGAGGCACCCTTGACCATGCCAACAAGTACAGCCATCTGATCGAGATCGAGTTCCGGCAATGACTTACCAAAATAGAAATCACTGGCAAGGCCGAATCCATGTATGGCGCGTTCATTATCCTGACCGAGGTACACTTCATTCAGATAGGTTTCGAGAATCTGCTCCTTGTCGTAATGCAATTCCAGCAGCAATGCCATGATTGCCTCATTGAGCTTGCGCCATAAGTTACGATCGGCCGTAAGAAACATGTTCTTGACCAACTGCTGGGTTATGGTGCTGCCGCCCTGCACTGTTCGCCCTGCCTTGAAATTTACAACCAGCGCCCTTGCAATCGATTTCAGATCGATGCCGTAGTGTTCATAGAATCGTCTGTCTTCGACCGTCACCAGCATCTGGCGAAATAACTCCGGCGCATCGTTCAGCCTGACCAGGATCCGGTCTTCACCATGTGTTGGGAAAATACCGGTGATATAAACCGGATCTAGCCGTACCAAAGGAATGGCTTTGCTGTTGTACAGGCCATGCAGGCCGCTGACCGTATCAGCGTTGATATCGATGCGAATTTCCTTGCTTTGTTCAGAGCCATCCCAGAACCTGAACGCCCTGGTTTTAATTTCAAAATGTCCGTCCCAGTGGTGATAACGCCCCGCTCTGCTGGGTGGTTGATTAACGGCCTGGTAATCAAGACTGTTCAGCTCGAACAACAGCTCTTGCACAGAAATCTTTTTGCCTACATACAGCTCCAGCGGCCTGGCGTACACCCTTGCCGGTACTTGCCACAGTCGCCCGGTAAAGCGGTCAACAACCCTGTAATCCAGCCAGATAACATAGAGGATGCTGATTATTACTGCAGCAAGGCTAAACCAGCCCAGCGCGCGCCGGTCAGGCAGGTACCTGCGAAGTCGGTGCGTAGCTTGATTGCGCCTGGATTTGGTAGCGGTCTTTTTGCGAGAACGGGTGCGGGTGGTTTTTTTTCTGGTCACGTTTGATTAATGCAACATTTACAATCACCCGATTATAAACGACACAGCCCGGCGAGTCCGGGCTGTTGCAGTACTGCATTACATCAAGTTGATTATTTGTAGTAGTCGTGACCTGATCTGACAGTCATTGTCTGATTTAGACTCTGTAGACTTTAATATGAATCCACAGATGAACTGTCGTAGTTCAGACTTGATCTGGCATTTGTTGTCGATTTTCGTATAAGCGGAAAATTAGCCTAAGTAGGCGTTTTAACATCCTGTTTTCTCGCAGAGGCGCAGCGCACGCAGAGAAAAACGATATTTTTAATGAATAAAAACAGGTATTACCTCTGCGTTCTCTGCGTCTCTGCGAGAGTAAATTCATTTTACTTTGCGGGCTTTGCGCCTCTGCGAGAGTAAATATCTATAGCCTTTGTTTATATGGTCAATACCGAGTGTACTGACAAATAATCATGGTCTGGGTTTGAGTTAATATGACACTGACTGTCAAATTAAATCCTGACCATTACAGATTATTTACAAGTCGACAGGAACCTGGCCGATTTCCCGGAACAGGGATCGGACTCGAACTGGGTCTTTTTCACTTCTTGTTTCTGCTTGCGCTGTTGCATAACGGCCTTGCGCTTCTCTTCGGCTTCAGCCTCTCTCTGCGCCATCAGGCGCTGTCTTTTTGCCTCATTCTCAGCCGCAATACGCTCGGCTTCACGCTGTTTGGCAAGCTTCTCCTGTTCTTCAGTTTTATCCTTCGCGGCTGCTTGCTGTTGCTGGCGGCGTTGTTCCTCGCGCTGGGCTTCCAGTTTTTTGCGTTCCTCTTCCTTGCGTTTTGCTTCCAGCCTGGCTTTTTCCTGCGCGCGCGCTTTTCTTTCTGCCTCCTGTTTGGCAAATAACCGGGCTTTCTGACCTGCCTCGTTGACGCGAACGACTTCAGATTCTGCGGCGATGACACCGAGCAGCGACGCTTTACCCAACCACTCGAGGGCCTGGTCGTTGTTCTGTTTCATGCCTACACCGCGTGAGTTCATCAAGCCGACAGTATACTGCGCATAACCGTTACCGGCTTGTGCAGCCTGGTTGAGCTCATCCAGTTTCGGCTTGTTGTCCTTGGTGACACCGTTTTTTTCCAGATCGATATAAAGCAGTTTATAGCCCGCAGCCTCGTTACCCTGGGCGGCCGCCTTGTTGATCCACTTCATTGCCTCTTCCACGTTTTTTTCAACGCCACGGCCGGATTCATACATCTCACCGACCTTGAACTGCGCCTCGGCATTACCTTTCTGTGCCAGCTTCATCTGGAAATCGAACACCATGTCAGCATTGGCATTGGAAATTTCTGTCAGGAACACAACAACCACCAGTAAAGCGATGTGCAGCAAAGCCGTTTTCCAGTGTTTACGCGGAAGCAGGCCGGTACTGTCCAGTACTGGTTGTTGATGGATTTTATTGCGTGTTTTCATCGATACATTGCCTGCCCGGATTACCGGGCGTGCGGTTAAACGCGTAGACTGTTTAGTTCATTTCTCCCTAGAAAATCACATCCAGTGCAATGCTGGCGATGCCGACCTTGTCGCTAGGTGGCATCTTGGTGAAATCCGTATCGAACAAGCCGTAGTTTACTCCCAGTGGATTGTTTGTTGACGCCAGTTCAGCAGGGTCGTTTTCGACATCAATTACGCTGTATTCGATCTTTAGTGCCGCGCTGTCATTCACTTCGTAACGCAGGCCAGCTGTGACCGAGCTCTGTACTGCAATCGGGAAGTTGAATAAAGGCGTACCGGCAGGTACCGCACCCAGCGGTGTGTTACATCCGCCACTTTGATGCAGCACAGGAAACAGCTCCAGGAGATACTGTTGATGCCTTACCATCGATGGCCGCGAAGGTAATGTGAGGCAACCACTTTCCGATACGGTATCCCACCGTGGTATACCAGGCGTCCTGGTCACCGAACGGACGTGACAGCGTCTCTGTCGTGGTACGGTCCTGCCATTCGGCGTATACCACCACGTTGGCGATATCCAGGTTCAAACCGGCCGAGGTTACATCACAATCGCCTTTACCATTGAGGTCGACATCAACGTCAAAGCCAAAACCGGTTGGTACATTCGTCAGCGTACCAAATGTTTTCACCTCGCACTTGAAGTTACTGACATGCACGGTATAACCGCTGCCTGCATATTTCACATCAATACCATAGATGTTTTCAGCCTCGAAGAAACCGACACCGTTGGTGTTTGGTATATCGTCACGGTTTGAACCCAGGTAAGGCTGGAATGACAGGGTACCCGGGCCTACCGGGAACGAAATCAACAGCTCGGCACCGTTAACCGTGTTCAGCGGGTTGTTCAGGTAATACACTTCGACCGGCGGACGAATCCAGGGATAGGCATATCCGACTTCGACGTAATCGTTCACCAGGTACACCGGCTGCTTGATCTTGCCGGCGCGCAGACTCAGCCAGTCAGTAAATTCGTAATCCGCGTAGGCCCACTCGACGATAGCGTCAAAGTTGCTGTTGGTGCCTCGACCCAGTAGCTGGGCGACAATCTGCATGTTCTCACTCACCTCGGAAGAAATCTGCAGACCAAAACGCGTATCGGTCTCGAACGTCAAATCTTCGGTGACACCACGGTCACCCAGGCTGCCGATGTATACGTTTTCGCCAGCTGGATTGTTCGCATTAGTATCATCATCATGAATTGCAGCACCAACACTGAAAAAACCGTCGAACTGAATCGCATGCGCAGAGGCACTCGCCAGCATGGCGATGCCAAAAGTTGAAATGTTACGCAAAAATGGACTCATCTCCTCAATACCCCTTGTTATTGTTCTTGAATACATGAATTTTTGTAGTTGGTTATAAATAGAAGGTAGTGCATAATTCAGCATTTTCAAGCCTTGCTGACGAATTGACAGGAACTAATACAGCTGGGAGTAAGCGACTGTTTTTACAAATGAAGTGGTCCAGCCGAAGGCTAGCGTTGCTTGCGTTTTTTGTCACGCTTCTTGATGTGCTGAATCATGCGGGCACGCTTGAATTGCTGGCGCCTGGAAAGCGTATTTTTCCTGTCCGCAAACGGGTTCTTGCCGCCCTTGAATTCAATTTTTATTGGTGTACCCACCGACTTGATGGCATTGATAAAATAATTGATCAGGTAGCGCTGGTAGCTTGCAGGTACCAGGTCAGTCTGGTTGCCGTGGATAATAATACGCGGCGGATTGACTCCACCCTGGTGGGCGTAGCGCAACTTGAGTCGACGACCGCGCACCAGTGGCGGCTGGTGTGCCGCCATGGCCTGTTCCAGAATGCGCGTCAGTTTTGGTGTCGAAAGATCCCGGGTTGCCGACTCATAGGCACGATCGATTGCTGCATATAATTTACCGACGCTGGAGCCGTGCAATGCGGAGACATAGAATATTTCGGCAAAGCGGACAAATACCAGTTGCTTGTCGACTTCAGCCCTGATCCTGTCTTTTTGATAATCGTCCAGGCCGTCCCATTTATTGATCACCAGCACCAGTGCCCGTCCCGCTTCCAGGATAAAGCCGAGCAGATGCAGGTCCTGGTCTGCAATTTCCTTTTGTGCATCCATCATCATCACTACCACATTGGCCTGTTCGATCGCCTGCATGGTTTTAATGACGCTGAACTTTTCTACCACTTCGTGCACGGATTTGCGCCTGCGCACACCTGCGGTATCGATCAGGGTGTAACGCTTGTTATCACGCTCGAACGGAATATAGATGCTGTCGCGTGTGGTACCCGGCATATCAAATACAACCACACGCTCCTCTCCAAGTATACGATTGACCATGGTGGATTTTCCGACATTGGGCCTGCCAACAAACGCCACCTTGATGCCAAGCTCCTGATCAATCCCCGGCGCTTCCTGATCGAATGCTTGCAGCACTTTATCAAGCATGGGATTGATGCCGCGGTTTTGCGTGGCAACGATCTCAAACGGATCACCCAGACCCATGGCATAAAATTCACTGGCAACCATTGCTGCATTGACGCCATCTGTTTTATTCAATACCAGGTAAACCGATTTGCCCATGCGCCGAATTCTGGCCGCAATATTTTCGTCGGCAGTGGTCAGGCCATCGCGTGCATCGACAAGAAACAGAACCACACTGGATTCTTCAATAGCATGCAGTGTCTGTGCAGCCATGTGTTCATCCAGTTCCTCGTTCTCTCCACTGAGACCACCGGTATCGATGACGATAAAGTTCTTGTTATCGAAACTGCCGTGACCGTATTTTCGATCACGTGTCAGTCCTGGATAGTCCGCGACCAGGGCATCGCGACTTTGTGTAAGTGCGTTAAATAACGTCGATTTGCCGACGTTCGGGCGGCCAACCAGTGCAATAACAGGTGTCATGGCAAAGACACCGGTAATCTGCACTGGTCATTATTCAAAAAAGTCATCTGCAGAATCCGCATCAGATTCTTTCAGGGTATAGGCGGCCAGATAACCATCCCGAGTGAGTACCAGTAATCTGTCACCATCGACCACCGGTGGTACCAGAATGCCATCAGAATCAACCTGTGTGCGCGCAACGAAGCGGCCATCGAAGCGTGATAGCACATGAATATAACCTTCAGTATCACCAACAACCAGGAAATCATTGAAGATGACCGGGCGCGTAACGCCGCGTGCCTGCAGCTTGTCCTGTTTCCATAATGTTGCGCCATTGTTGCGGTCCAGTGCCCATATATGACTACGATCATCACTGCTGTAAACTGCGTCAGTATCGACACTAACACCGGTATTACTGGAGAAAGACCTGGCCCATAAAAACTGGCCGCGTGTTACATCTACCGCAGCAATGCGCCCATGAAAACTGGCAACATAAAGTATGCGCCCATACAGCTCAGACTTGCCATCAATATCAACCAGGCGTTGAATTTCAGAACGCCCCTGGGGTACGGTCAACGCTATGTCCCACGCGACTTCGCCATCGATGGGTGACATGGCAATCAGGCGACCGCTTTCAAGTCCGGTATAAAAATAGCTTCGAGAAAGGATGGGGGGACTGCTGCCACGAAGTGTTAATGCGGGAATGGTTTTTGCGTAGTTCCAGTCGATGCGTCCGGTTTTAATATCCACGCCCAGGATCTGACCGTCTTCGGTGCGTACCAGTATGATGCTGTTGTTATAGACCAGCGGCCTGGCAAGAATTTCACTGGGTACCTGGGTGCGCCATAAGATAGCGTTGGTGCTTGAACTGATGGCGATGAGCTCGCCATTACGACTGCCAACCAGCCACAGGTTCTCATTACCACCAATACCGCCACTCAGGGGTATATCCAGTTCAATCTCGGCAAGCTCGTCACCGTCTTTGAGATTGTAAACATTGAGTGTACCGTTACGCCCCGCGGTAACAATTCTGTCCTTGAGCAGCAGTGGCTCTATCAGCAGATATTGCTGTTCAATATTATCATCGGTGGATACAGACCATTGCTGGGCCAGGTAATGTGTTTGTTTGAATTCTGTTAGTTCTGCCGGCGGCTCGGCATTATCATCATCACCACAGCCTGTTATAACTACAGCACTGATCAGTAACAGCAAATATCTACCGAGTTTCATACAACCCTGTGAATCGCTTAGGTATTATCAAGGTCTAGGCTGCCAAGGTCCTGGCGCTTTAATTTCAACCAGCGACTGGCACTGCCGGCTGCTGCACTAATTGCCTTGTCATAGGCAACACGCGCCTGGTTAATTTCGCCTTTAGCTGCATACAGGTCACCTTTAAGCTCCTCGTATCCGCTGGTGAATCCAGCAGGATGCTCTGCCTGCAGAATGTTTTCTGCTTCATCATATTTTTTCTGGGCGATCAGGACTCGCGCAAGCCTGAGCTTCGTTACATGCTGCACATCGGTTTCCGTCGCGTTCTCGCTTGCCCAGCGCAGATGCATCAGTGCAGGTTCAATCTTGCTATTTTCATATTCAAACTTTGCCTGCGCCAGCGATGCCAATGCAGCATAAGGCGTATCGGAATAATCATTCCTGAGTATGTCAGCCTTGTTGATATGCTCATCATCGAGCCTGTTATTGACTACCTGCGTCTGTACCGCCTGGTATAAATCGCTGGCTTCAGCTGAATGATCAGTCTGGTAGGCCAGGTATTCACGCCAGCCCAGCAAAGCAGCAACGCCGATACCCAAACCCAGCAACAGGGACGCACCATTTTCTTTCCACCATTTTTTTATGGCTTCGATCTGTTGATCTTCACTTTCAAATTCTTCCATTGCCTATACCTGATTATTTTTTAGAAATTCGATTATGTCGCTCTGACTGATTGTTTGCTGATCTTTTTGTTCACGTAAAAATTTCACTGTGACTGTGTTTGTCGCCATTTCATTTTCGCCCAGGATCAATGCAATGTCGGCACCTGATTTATCCGCTTTCTTCATCTGGCTTTTGAATGAACCAGCGCCACAGTTGGACAGAATAATCAGCCCGGGGTTCTCATCGCGCAGGCTCTCGGCAAGCAACAGCCCCTTGCGCGAACTCGATTCACCCTGCAATAGCAGATAGATGTCGGCATGATGCCGTGGAACATCGATATTCGCCGCCTCGCGCATTGCCAGTAAACGTTCGATACCAAGCGCAAACCCGGCTGCAGGTGTTGACTTGCCGCCCAGTTGCTCGACCAGCCCGTCATAACGGCCGCCGGCACACACCGTGCCCTGCGCACCCAGCTGATCCGTAACCCACTCGAATACGGTCTTGCAATAATAATCCAGTCCACGTACCAGCCTGGGATTGACGGTGTATTCTATACCGGCATCATCCAGGTATAGCTTCAATTGCTCGAATTCTTCGGTCGACTCTGCGTCAAGATAATCAAGCAACGATGGCGCCTGTTTGATCATCGACTTCATCTGCGGGTTCTTGCTGTCGAGTATACGCAGCGGGTTGCTGTCGAGCCTGCGTAAACTGTCCTCATCCAGCTGCTCGCGGTTGGCATTGAGATAGTCGACCAGGATGTCGCGATATTTCGCACGCGCTGCATTGCTGCCAAGTGTATTCAACTCGAGCCGAATGTCCTGCAGTTGCAGCATTTGCCACAGGCGTGCGCTCATAATAATAATTTCAGCGTCGATATCGGGATTTGCCATACCGAAAGTTTCTACACCGAACTGGTGAAACTGGCGATAACGTCCCTTCTGCGGCCGTTCATGGCGAAACATCGGCCCCATATACCACAGCCGTTGAACCTGATTGTGCAAGATACCGTGCTGAATGCCGGCACGCACACAGCCTGCAGTACCCTCCGGACGCAATGTCAGCCGGTCACCATTGCGGTCCTCGAAGGTGTACATTTCTTTTTCAACGATGTCAGTCACTTCACCAATTGAACGGCTAAACAGGTCCGTCGATTCGACTGCGGGCATGCGTATTTCACGGTAGCCATACATTGCCGTCAGGTCCCTGACGACCTGCTCAAAGGCCTGCCACTGATATGATTCATCGGGCAAAACATCGTGCATTCCACGAATGGACTGTATGCTTCTGGACATATGGAAATAGCTTAAGTTTTATTGAAAACGAACCCGGCCGTCCTCGACCGAAATCTTGAACTGGGCAATATTATTGGATCGTATGTACTTTGTCATATCGATATCGATTGAATTCAGACTCAGAGTGACCACAGGTGCGTTGCCAAGGAAGATATCAAAGGGAGCCTGACCGGTCAGATTGAGGTCCCGCCCCGGTCGGATGGTGCCATAAAACAGTCGAATATCATTGGCATCAACGATTTCTGCCCAGCATTCCTGCTCGACACTCAGGGCCAGAACATCGCCACCGGTAATGGGTTGTATGGGCTGTACAGGCATGATTTCTTCTGCGATGGTTTCGCTAACCGCAGCTTCGACTGCTTCTGCGGCGACTACCGGCTCTACTGCCTGTGGCACAGCTTCGGCAGCTTCAACCCGGACTTCTTCGGCCTGGTTTTCTTCGGCCTGGCTTTCTTCGGCCGGGGTTACTTCGAGCTGTACTGCCTCATCCTGTTCGGCAACAGGGATTTCATCATCACTCGGCGTGGCAGCGTCAGATGTGCTTGCATCTTGCTCTATCAGCGGTGCTTCGAGTGGTAACTGCATCGCAGCAGCATCATCCTGCTCAGCCTGGCTGGCCTGCTCCATGCGTTCCGATTTTTCACTGTAATAGCTGTAAATGGCAACCAGCAGAACCACCACCGCCAGCACGATGATGACAGCCGTAATCAGCTTGATCACCGGTGTCTGGCTATCCGCTTCATCTGCTGCAGGTAATCTTGGATGCAGCTCGGACTCGCGCTCATGCGGGACTTCTTCGTCAAACTCCCTGATTATTCTTTCTTCTGACAAACCCAGCAACCTGGCGTATGCCTGCACGTAGCCCCGGACAAAAGTGACCGGTGGCAATTTATGCAGGTCAGAGTCTTCTATTGCCTCAACGGTATCCTCGTTGAGATTCAGGGCTCTGGCCGCCTCTTCGATCGTCATACCCGCTTTTTCACGTGCGAGCATCAACTGCTGTCCAAACGCAGCAGGTTCGTGAATTCCAGCTTCGAGATCGCTATTATCGGATTCGCTCATTACGCGCCATTTCCTCTAACATGCCCGCTTCAGCTGAATCAGGATAATCATTCAGTAGCTGTCTCGCATATTTCATATAATGATCTTCCGCACCCAGAGCTTTTTCAGCCCTGATCTGCACCCATAAACTTTCCGCGCTGGGATTGGCAATGGCATGGTAGCGCTGAATATAGGCCCTGGCCATCAGGTACTTGTCGGTATTGACACCAATCTCTGCCATTGACAGCAGCGCACTTGCATACCTGGGCTGCTCACGCAGCGCCTTGCGTAACATTTTTTCTGACTGGTCATATTGTTTCATCTCCAGCAGGCAGGTGCCGGCGTTCGCATAGGCCAGATACGGGGTTTCGTAAAACGGATCTTTATAGGCCTGCTCGATTTCTTTCATCGCATCTTCATAACGGCCCATCTGGCATAACAGTCCGCCATAATTATTATGAACGTTCGGGTCATTTGAGTTTATATCGAGTGCTTCGAGGTAGTACTGCTCCGCCTGCTCCAATTCATTAATGCGTCTTTTTAAATAAGCCATTGATGTATAGGCATCAATATTTTTCGGATTCTGCTCGATGGCCTTGTTCAGCTTTCCCTGTGCAACTTCATACTGTCCCCGCTCGATGTAACCGAGTGCCAGTTGCACATTAAGCCCGGATGCCTGCTCGAGATCGGGCTGGGTGACTTTCTTGTCAACGACCATTCCCTGCTTGCTTGTACAGGCTGAAACTCCGGCGATTGTTATTATTAGTATAATCCGGATCAGATAATTCATGATTGCATTCCGATTCTAGGTTGTTCAAATCGACGGTGTCGTCGGCTCTTGTCTTCTATTTTACCTACCAGCTGCCCGCAAGCGGCATCGATATCATCCCCTCTGGTACGACGTACCACAGTAGTAATGCCTGCCTCAGACAGGATTTTATTAAACTGCTCCACCCGTTTTCTTGGTGAAGTTTTATAACCCGAACCTGCAAACGGGTTGAACGGAATCAGATTCATCAATGTTGGAATACCTTTCACCCGTTTTATCAGCTCTCGAGCATGCTGATCTGAATCATTCACACCATCAAGCAGGACATATTCAAAGGTAATTCTGCTGCGTGCCGACTGTTTATCGATAAAACGTCTACAGGCTGCCATCAGTTCCTGCAACGGGTATTTTCTGTTCAACGGCACCAGGCTGTTACGCAATTCATCATCCGGCGCATGTAACGATACCGCCAGGCGCATATCCAGAATATCGCCCAGCCTGTCTATTGCCGGTACCACGCCGGCAGTGCTGACTGTTACCCGGCGTTTACTCAAGCCGTACGCAAAGTCATCCATCATCAGGTGAACAGCACGCACTACACTATCAAAGTTGAGCAGGGGCTCGCCCATACCCATCAGAACGACATTGGTGACCGCGCGTCCCGGCTTTTTTTCCTCAACAATCAGCCGCGTAGCCAGCCAGACCTGGGCAATAATTTCAGCCGTACTCAGGTTGCGATTAAATCCGCGCCTGCCGGTAGAGCAGAAACTGCAGTCCAGCGCACAACCGACTTGCGAGGACACACACAGCGTGCCTCTGTCATCTTCTGGAATATAGACAGTTTCGATGCGATTACCATCATTCAGCTGCAGTAACCATTTGCGGGTGCCATCAACTGAGGTCGCATCGTATACAACCTCAGGTGTGTGGATCACGGTGTTATGCTGCAAGTGATCACGCAATGACTGTGAAATATTGGTCATCTGCTGGACATCGCTGACACCTTTCTGGTGAATCCACTGAATCACCTGACTGGCTCTGAAAGGCTTTTCTCCCAGTGTAGAGAAATAGTCTTGCAAACCCTGTCTGTCGAGGTCAAGCAGGTTCAGCGTTGATGCTGATACGCAATTATCCGGTACCATCACAGATCTCATCAGATGATTAATAATATTTGATAAACCCGCGATTTTACGCGGGTTTTAGGTGTTTATAAAGGACTCACGCAGATATTTCATGAGATCCAGAATCTACTCTTTTTCCTCGATCCAGGCCATCTGAATCGCCTCTAGAATGCGCTCCCCGGAATGCTCCGGGTCATCGTCAAATTCATCCAGCTCCAGTACCCAGTTGCGCAAGTCGACGAAATTCACATGCATTGGATCAATATGCGGAAATTTATCGTTGAGCTCGATTGCGATATCCAGCGAATCCACCCATTTCAAAGCCATCAGCCTGCCCTCATTTTGATGTGAAATAGCCAGAATATAATCTGACAGACAATGTTATATCAATTCAAGCCGTGATCCCATGGTCATTGCGGCCGGGACCCGGCATAGAAAACATGATTCTTAAAATTACTCTCGCAAAGGCGCAAAGGGCGCAAAGATGGAACGTTGTAAATGCGCTGTTAAATGTTTTATACATCTTTATATCTCTTTGCGATCTTGGCGGCTTTGCGAGAATAAAGCGCTAAATATCCACCCTGGTTCAATTCCATCCAATACGAAGCGACTGGCAAAAATCGCCGCTTTAATGGTTCTCCGAGACCATGTTGATCGTGTACTTCGGTATTTCTATGACAAGATCTTCATCGCCCACGATTGCCTGGCAACTGAGTCTTGAATCAGGCTCGAGCCCCCAGGCCTTGTCCAGCATGTCATCTTCATCGTCGCTGTTTTCATTCAGCGAATCCATACCTTCACGTATGTAGACGTGGCATGTTGTACAGGCACACGATTTTTCACAGGCATGCTCGATTTCAACTCCATTCTGTAATGCAACATCGCAGATTGTGTTTCCGGTTTCTGCTTCGATGACCATACCTTCAGGACACAATTCTTCATGCGGCAAAATTACTAACTGCGGCATCTACACACCTCTGTTCACAACTTTAAATTTCATATTTTATTCGACTAATCTTCAGCAACGTATTCGTCTATCGAGTGGCCTTTCATTGCTTTGCGGATACTCGAGTTCATCCTGCGAGCAATAAATTCTTCACAGGCCGCTTCCAGTTCAGTTATCGCTTGTTTAATCAGCTCGGGCTCATCAGCTGATTTAGCTTCAATCAGCTTGTTACGTGCAGCAGAAATCAACTCTCTTTCTTTATCCGTTAGTAATTCACCATCTGCCGTAATTGCCGAATCCAGCGCTTCGATAACGCGCTCCGCCTCGACCTGCTCCTCACGCAGCGCCCTGGCCCGCATGTCCTCTTCTGCGTAGTCCATTGATGCGCGCAGCATCGATTCAACTTCTTCGTCAGTGAGCCCATAGGATGGTTTTACATCTACGCTCGCTTCTATAGCGCTGTTTTCTTCGCGTGCATGCACACTCAACAAGCCATCTGCATCAACCTGGAATGTCACGCGTATACGCGGCGCACCGGCAACTTGCGGTGGAAATCCGCGTAATTCGAAGTGCGCCAGTGAGCGACAGTCTGACACCAGCTCCCGTTCTCCCTGCACAACATGTAATGCCATCGCGGTCTGGCCATCTTTATAGGTAGTAAATTCCTGCGCACGAGATACAGGTATAGGCGTATTGCGATGAATTATTTTCTCTGACAACCCGCCCATCGTTTCAATACCGAGTGACAAGGGTATAACATCGAGGAGCAGCATTTCCTCGTCAGTTTTATTACCAACCAGCACATCAGCCTGCAGCGCGGCGCCAATGGCGACAACCTTGTCCGGGTCTATGGTGATTAATGGCTCACACTGAAAGAACTCACCAACTTTGTCACGCACACGGGGTACACGTGTCGAGCCACCCACCATAACGATCTCAATGATGTCACTGTTTTCAATGTCTGCATCGCGAAGTGCTCGCCGGCAAGACATTAATGTCTTGCGTATCAAGGGTTCAATTAAGGAATTCATCTGATCACGCGACAATGTTCCATGCCATTGAATTTCGTCAGCATCGATCACGATATTCGTTTCTGTTTGTTGGCTCAGGTCTTCTTTTGCGGTTCTTGATGCCCGCATCAGCAACCTGACCAATGATGGTTCGGGATCATCTGTATAGCCCGACTGCTGCAGAATCCACTCGGCAATGACATGATCAAAATCATCCCCGCCGAGTGCGCTGTCACCACCGGTCGCAAGCACTTCAAACACGCCATGGCTCAGGCGCAATATGGAAATATCAAAAGTGCCGCCGCCAAGATCATAAACTGCGATGATACCTTCCCGTGCTGTATCCAGGCCATAGGCCACAGCAGCGGCGGTGGGCTCATTGAGTAGTCGCAGAACCTTCAGGCCTGCAAGGCTGGCCGCATCCTTGGTCGCCTGTCTTTGTGCTTCATCGAAATACGCGGGTACTGTGATGACTGCTCCATGCAAATCATCTCCCAGCGTTTTAACCGCCCTGGCCTTGAGTGCCTTGAGTATTTCTGCCGACACTTCAGTTGCACTGACATTACCGCCCCGCGTGTGTATTCGTGGAACCGCACTGTCAGTATCAACAAACGTATATGGCAGCTTGTTACCGAGCAGACGCAGGTCACCGATACCGCGACCCATAAAACGCTTTACCGAAACGATGGTGTTCATTGGATCAGTAATCGCATGTTGTGCAGCAATCTGCCCTACTTCGACATCGTCTTCAAGATAGCGTACAACGGAAGGCAGAAGATGCTCGCCGTTTTCATCAGGCATTGTTTGCACATCACCACTGCGTACAGACGCAACCAGCGAATTAGTCGTACCAAGATCAATTCCAACAGCCAATCGATGTTGATGCGGCGCCGTAGACTGGCCAGGTTCTGAAATTTGTAATAACGCCATAACTATATCAATTCATCTTCGATGCTTGCAGCAAGCTCATCAATACCGGTTTTCGCCTTGTACATAAATTGTAATTTTCTTACCACTTCTCTTGCATCATCGATCTCATCCGCATTGTATGCACGCTTGAAATCATCTGCCAGCTTACTCATGTTCACTTTAACTTCAGCCAGCATGCGATCCAGTTCGGCAAGTGAGTCATTATGCTTGCGCATGCTTTGCAGTTGTTCGCGCATCTCCATCTGTTCCATCAGAAAAGCCGCATCCATCGTGGTTTCATTATCCATGGCAAAATCGACACCTTTGAGCTGCAGCATATATATTGCCCGCTCAACAGGGTGTTTCATTGTATGCAGCGCCTGGTTGATCAACGACGTCTGTTGCATTGATATCCTGCGCTCCTGTGAGCTTGC
>CAWEEC010000116.1:0-10353 GCA_963807785.1 uncultured Gammaproteobacteria bacterium
CGACTTCTGGTCTTCGGTTATCGACCGGGGGCGCGGTGCGGTGTTGGTGCTGTGGTTGGGCGAGGCTGATACCCGGACTTTCTGGCAGCGTCCCGGGGCCGACGCTGCTCCGGCGCGGATCTACCTGTCCACCACCCTCTACGGTATTGATCTGGACCAGGTTCCCGTCAGCGCGCGGGAGCAGCTGCGCTTCGTGCATCCCTACGAGATGCCGGACAAGTTGAATCGGCTGCTGATGCGATCAACGGGCTGGCTGCGCTCCAGGCGGATTTATGCGCCGGGGGAAAAACAGGTGCAGGCTGACGCTTATTTTGCGCTGAAGCTGGCCGGAGGCGCACTGAAGGGTATCCAGGGTTATTTCGATCGGGAGTTCTTTCTCGAGGGCATCGAACACATGATGGATAATGCCAACTATACCTCCGTGTACCCGCATATGAGTCTCGCCCCCAACCAGCGTTTTGTGTCCAAAGGCGGCTATATCGCCCAGCTGGAGGGTGGTGAAAAGGCGCGCTTACGGGCCGTTACCGAGTGGCTGATTCCGGGCGCACGGTAATTGCTCAGCCGCGAACCGTTCGCGTGCCAAACGGATGATGCGCTATCCTCGGGGCGTTTACGCGACCGCCAGGCTACGTGCTGAAATCAGGTGAATATTTTTGCCGCGAAACACGCAAAGCACGCAATAGCCCGTTCAGAAGACATACAAAAATTATGTTGGCGTCTTTTGCGTGTTTCGCGGCTAAATCAGTTATTGGTTCGTATAAGGCTTCGCCATTTCCGGCCTGGTTGCAGATCGCCTGTAACGCTTCGCTTATACAGGCCTACCATATATTCCTCTTTCCTTGTCCCTCGTCCCTCGCCACTTTTTTACTACCAGTGATACTGCAGATACAGTGTATTGTAGTTACTGCCGCCCTTGATACGGCCGAAGGCAGAAGAGGTTTCAAAGATCGATGAGCGGTGGTGCAGGCTGTAGCCAAACCACAGGTCACGCATTGAATTGGCATTGAACAGATCACCGACGTTCAGATCGATGCTGACATCAATGAAGTTCAGCAGGTTGCTGGCGCGGTAGCCTTTCTTATCCATTTCTCGTTGTTCCAGGTTGGTAATGTCCTTGACATAGGATACGCCTTCGGCACCACCGAGGCGCCAGCGAATCGGCCATTCCAGGTTCCAGTAGAGTTTCAATGCCAGTACGTATTCCGTCGTTGGCTGGCTATCATAGGTAATACCGCTGTCCGGGTCGGTATAGGGATCGGCTTCGCGATGGTAGACAAAACCCGGTGTAATATAGACATCCAGTGATTCAACACCGAACAGGCTGTCGGCCACGGGATGGCCATAGAACACCGATACCATCTCGTTGTTTTGCGGATCATCCTCCACGTCCCAGCGCAGCAGGATGTCACCCATGTTCGACGGCGTGGCCCAGCCGTAGGCGAAACGCCAGTAGGGTTTGGCATCCAGCGACGGCTTGCGTATCTTGGTTTTGTCGTCGAAGAATGCGATACCCAGGTAGACTTCACCAAAGGTCTCCCTGTCGATGGAGGCCGAATTGCGCGTACTGCTGTCCAGCAGCGTGGTTATCTGGGCGCGGCCTACCAGGTAGAGGTTGCTGATGACGTGGTAGCGAGCTTCAGAGCCCAGGGTCAGGTCCCAGCCGCTGCCAATGGGATTGACGAAGGTGGTGCCGGGATTGTTGGGGTCATCGAAACCATCGAGACCGAAGTAGCGGTCATTGAACTCCGAGCTTTTCCATCTCAGTCTGGCGTAGGGCAGCAGTTCCCATGAGCCCGAGTCCCAGGCATACCTGGCATCGATGCTGGCATGCAAACGGCCTTCGTCGTCCGAGAGGAATTCAAGGTTGGACTGCAGCTCGGGGCTGAAGCGGTATTTTCCCTGCAGACCAAGATCCAGACCGTTGCCGCGTATCTCGTTCTGGTATTCTGCAGGAATGTCGAAATAGCGGTAGCGGCCGATAAAACTGAATTGCCACTCATCCTTGTCATACAGTTTTAATACCACCGGTGTTTCCGCGCAGGAATACATACTTGTTGTCAAAGAACAGCAGCGGAATGACATCGGACACCTGATCTTCTGTCGCCGGGTAGGGGATTCTGGCAATACGAAAACCCATGGCAATACCCCAGGGATCGTATTCGTTCAGGTTGGCCAGGGCTGGTGATGATATGAGCAGCAGGGATGCGATGATGAGTAATTTTTTTAACATTTTGCAACCGCTTATTGTTGTTTACACAGAAATTCAGTTTCCCAGTTCCAGGCGGTTTCGATGATGGATTCAAGATCGGCATGTTCAGGTTGCCAGCCGAGTTCCTGTTGTGCAAGCGTCGAATCTGCGACCAGGACTGCGGGATCGCCAGGTCTGCGTTCATCATGGGTGACCTTGAAGTCCTTGCCGGTTACCTTGCGCGTGGTATCGATTACCTGCTGCACCGAAAAACCTTTGCCGTTGCCCAGGTTGTAACGTGCGCTGCTGCCGGTTTGCTGCATGCGTTTTAATGCCAGCGAATGTGCTTCACATAAGTCATTGATATGAATGTAATCGCGTACACAGGTGCCATCATCCGTCGGGTAGTCATCGCCAAAAACCTTGATGTCTTCACGACGGCCTGAGGCGGCCTGCAGTATCAGCGGTATCAGGTGGGTTTCGGGTTCATGGCGCTCACCCAGTTCGCCATCCGGGTCAGCGCCTGCGGCATTGAAATAGCGCAGGCAGGTTGATTTCAGGCCATAGGCCGTATCGTAGTCTTGCAGAATCTGTTCCACCATCAGCTTGGTGCGGCCATATGGATTGATCGGATTCATGCTGTGTTTTTCATCGATCGGGGTATATTCCGGTTCGCCAAAGATGGCAGCGGTTGATGAAAATATAAAGTTACCAATGTCGTGCTGAATCATGGCATCGAGCAGTATCACGGTATTCAACACATTGTTTCTGATAATACCTGGCAGGATCACGGACCGATTCACCGACCTCGATGAATGCAGCAAAATGCATCACGGCGTCAATGGAATAATTACTGAATACGTGATCAAGAACAGCGGGGTCGCCAAGGTTGCCCTCGACAAATTCCCCATATTGCACGGCGTCACGATAACCACAGCTGAGGTTGTCGAGTGTTATGACATCAGTGCCGGAAGTGGCCAGTTGCTTGACCATGTGTGAACCAATATAACCAGCACCACCTATGACGAGTATGCTCATCTCAATCCTTCACAATAATTGAGAGACTCATTATACAGATCAGTGGCTTGCGAATCTCGAACAGATTGTTTCGGGTCAATCTCTTTGGATTTGTCTTAATTTGTATCCAGAGTAATTCACGTGTTTGCCATTTTGTCAGGTATCGTGTTATACATAGGCCACCATGTGAAATCAACAATAATAATAACGTGGGAAAATAAACAATGCTGCCGCGCCAGTTGTACGAGCTGCTTCCTTTTCTTTATATACTCACAGGCATCGTGTGCGCTGTTCTGATTGATTCCACGATAGTGCTCATATCATCGATGTTGCTGATCGTTACCGGCGTTTTCGTTTTGTTAATGCGCAGAAACTTCAGAAAATCATTAAATCAGAGATTTGAACTCGCATCGGGTGGAATAGAACCCGCTCGTGTATGATGGTATCTGAACAACGTTCCGGTATCGATCGCCGCCGCCGTAAGGTCACTGAGTGGCCGGCACTGGATGATGCAGGTGACATGATTTTTTCTGAACGTAGAATCCGGTGAGCGCCGGATATCTACTGTAGCTCAGTAGTGATTAGTCCAGAAAACTCGACCAGTCTTTCTGGTCATCGCCAAAGACAAAGAAAAACGGATTCAACAGGCTGTCTTTGGTGTTGTATTCGAGTGCGCTCATATCGGTTTTTGTGACATGGCCACCCGCCTGTTCGACAATACACTGTGCTGCGGCGGTATCC
Source organism: uncultured Gammaproteobacteria bacterium (assembly GCA_963807785.1). Lineage (GTDB taxonomy): Bacteria > Pseudomonadota > Gammaproteobacteria > SZUA-229 > SZUA-229 > JABDQW01. Next base: position 3,947 of record CAWEEC010000116.1, read on the forward strand.
CACTCCGACGTCAGGCCCAGACGTGGATAGAGGTCGGCCTTGCCTTCGGCAACCAGGCAAAATTTTAGTGAACTGCCCATGCTTAATATATCCACTTCCGCGTAGCTGGCAGAAATGCTTTTCCATGTATTTCTGCATTTCTTCCGAGCCATGCGAGCGGCTTCCAGCGACAACGAGCCTGTTGTTTTCAGGGTTTTTCACCGATATGGGCTGTGCTATACCGCCCTGTTCAGATTTAAATGCGCCGCCGCCCGCGTAGGCGAAATAATCGATATCCAGAACCGGTACGTGTATTACGCCAAGAATACTTTTATGGTTATCAATCAGCGCGATATTGACGGTAAATTCACCATTACGCTTGATGAATTCGCGTGTTCCATCGAGCGGGTCTACCAGCCAGTAAACAGCCCACTGGCTGCGTTCTTCAAATGGCAGCTTGGCCGATTCTTCTGACAATATCGGGATCTCAGGGGTGAGTGCGGACAGTGCTTCAATGATGGTGTGGTGAGATGCCATGTCCGCATTGGTCAAAGGCGATTTGTCATCCTTGTGCTCGATTTCAAATTCACTGCTGTATATCTCGAGGATTTTCCTGCCGGCTTCACGGGCAATTTCAACACAGCTGTCACACAGCGATTTCAGGTCGAGAGAATCTGTCATGTTTAATTCCTGGTTTGATAGAATTCCGGGTTATCAAACTATAGACATTATTTTACTGTATATGCCGTTGCCCGACCTCAAAGATATCGATACTGTATTACTGGACCTTGATGGTACCTTGCTTGATCTGCATTTTGATAATCATTTCTGGCTTGAATACGTGCCTGTGTGTTACTCAAAACAGCATCAAATACCGCTGGATACAAGCGCATCAGATTCTTATGCAGCGTTACAACGAGGTTCGCGGCAGTCTCGACTGGTATTGCGTCGAATTCTGGACCAGGGAGCTGGGTCTCGATATCGAACAACTGAAGCGGGAAGTTGCTCACAAGATTGCAGTGCATCCTTTTGTGCATGATTTCCTGCAGTCGGCCCGCAAGCAGGGCAAGCATGTCGTGCTGGTCACCAATGCGCATCCCGCCAGTTTATCCATCAAGATGGAGAAAACTGAACTGGTTGATTATTTTGATCAGAATCGTGACATCACATGAACTCGGTCTCGCCAAGGAACAGGATGGTTTCTGGCAGAAGCTGCACACTATCGAGCCGTATGATCCTGACAGGACCTTGCTCATCGATGATAACCATGAGGTGCTCGAATGCGCCGAGCGCTACGGCATCAGGCACCTGCTCGCGATACACCGGCCGGACAGTAAAGGCGATGAAAAATCACATGACCGGTATCACGTGCTGAAGAGCTTCGAAGAAATTACGATTTGATTGTTAGACTATTTTAGTCGCAGAGGTATTTATTGTTAATTGAAGGAACGACTTTAGTCGCGAACTTTAGTTAATCGTATTTACCAGCATTTTATTTCGCCTTGATGGCGAGTTACTTTTCTGTCAACAGCGACAGAAAAGTAACCAAAAGAACGCCGCCCCGACCAGTTTGCCCTTCGGGTCCCCGAGGCATTCGCCTTTGCCTACGGGCCGTCCTGACTCGCCGTCCGGGCTCGACAGGACTAAATTCGACGTCCCTGTCGGATTTTCCCTACCAAAGCCGAATGCCTCGGCAAACTTCACGGGGAGAGAACTCCTCCCGTCAAGCTCGCCGAAGCCTGTCCTGAGCCTGCCGAAGCGGACATCTTTACTGATAGGGTCGATTGACCAGGGACGGTCAATCGAGTCTTGTCGAGCCTGGACGGCGAGTCAAGACGACCCGTTAGACCGTAGCCCGGATGTAACGAAGTGCAATCCGGGGCTTTTTAATGTTGCTGTAAATTCCCGGATTACGCTACGCTTCATCCAGGCTACGGGAATGCGAAGCACGAGCGCCCGGGACGTATTTCTTTGGTTACTTTCTTTATACGAGTAAAGACAAATTCATCGGGAATGAATTTGTGCTGCGCAGTGGACCCGAAGGGCAAATCACATGGACGTGATTTGCAAAGTAACTCGCTCCAGTAGGAGCGAAACAAGATGTTGGTAAATACGATTAACTGAACTACGCAACGAATACCTATCCTGCAATTAATTAAACGAATATATTTTCTTTGCGTCCTCTGCGCCTTCGCGTCTTTGCGTTAAGGTTTTTACTGGCCCCAGCGCTTGAAGCGTTTCTTGCAATAGGCCAGCAGGTCTTCGTAGTTCTGGAAGTACAGGTCAAAGCCATCCTCTGAAGACGCATCGTATTCGCAGTAGTCGTTGGAATGTTCGCGACATATCGGCGGGCGGGTATCATAAATGCCGCAGTCACCATTAAGCTGCAGATGCTGGCACTTGCCGTCAACCAATAATGTCCAGCCGTCTTCGTCCTTGTATAACTTCACGTGGTCATGCGAGACCTGCCAGAGTAGATGCTGGAAGTCATTTTTTGAACGCGGTGTATCAATATAGTGTGTGACATAGGTGCAGCATATCGAACCTGTACAAAATGAACATTTGTTTTCAGGTGTAATCTCGATTTCAACTCTTTTGTCCATTACATAAGCCCCAGCTGTTTCAGGTTGCCCTTGTTGTTGAATATGAATTCACCGTTGCCCTGTTTTCTGGCGAACATCGCGATGCTGCTGGACAGATTACTGCTGGCAGTAGCGTTGGGTTTCATGCTCAGCTGCAGTGAATAGTCGCCTTGTGCCGAAGTGGTGAATGTACCATTCAATGCAAGATTGCCGCCCTTGTTGCTAATGATCGCGGACAGGGGTGATTCATCTTTCTCATTGATTAAAACAGAAACATTGCCCAGGTCGGCGCTTTCGGCAACGGTTACGCTTGCCTTGTTCCAGGTGAGTGTGCCGTTAACGCGAGGCACCAGGCCCTGTTCTATATACGCATTATCGATGTGCAGCTGAAATATACCTGACAGTTCGCCAAGAGGCAACGAGACCAGCGAGGCAACATCGGCTGCGTCGAGTTTCATATTCAGGTCGTCAACAGAAAGATTGCCGCTTATACCGGTAGAAAGACGCGTGTCTATCGGGTTGTTGTTGAAGTCCGCATTTACGCTGATAGCGATACTTGCCAGCAGCAGGCGCCATGGCAGGAATGACCATTCGACATTCTTCAGGGTTAAATTGTTCTTTGTGGTTGCAGCGCTTGCCCGACCGCTCCACAATGTTCCGGAGACATTGCTGAGAGTAACCGGTATGCGGTTTTCGAATATGCTTATTACAGGTTCTGCAGGTACAGTAGCTACCAGGAATACGAAATAGGCAATGATGCCGGTGAAAATATAATGGCGGGTACGCATCATTCTCTGTCAAGTGTCATACGTGCTTTGATAGCGCCTGCTTTGTCGGCGCGGTCAAGGTTGGCTGAGGATACGCTAATACCATACTGGGTTTGCAATGTGCTTAGCCATAACAGTACCTGATCAAAAGATGCGTCGTCAATTGTGACGCGCGCGCCTTTATCTGAAGTCGATTCCAGTTTTGTCAAAAAGGGTTTAAGACCTGCTGTGGTGGCGCTTTTTTCTACCAGTAGAGATACGGGTTGCGAGCTGTTTATTCTCCTCTTTGTCGCGCCCGATGCCTGCAGTGTCCTGACCTCGGTCGCAGCCGTCTGCATCCAGTCCAGAATTTCTAACTGTGTGTGATGTTTCTGAGTCTGAACTTCAACGCCCGTGTGTATTGGCTCCCAGATGATCAAATATAGCAAGGTGATAACGATAACCGCGGACGCTGCCAACACCAGCTGACGTTCTCGCTGTTGCAATCCCTGATACCAGTGTTGGATATCTTCAAGCTGTTTCATGAGCCCGATCTCTCAAGTCTGATTCTGCCTTTAACAATGTTCTTTTCAGAAGTTGCCGATGTGATTTCGGTCGTAAGTCTGGTGTTTTTGTTCAGTTGCCGGTTAAGCGTTTCAACTGATTGCAGATTGGTGCCTGTTAGTCCAATGTCCATACGATTATTGCGAAAGTCGATCGACTGCACTTCGATATCTTTCTGGCTGGATATTGCTGATACAGACTCGGTTAAAAGTGCGAGGAACTGGCTTCCCTGTGGCCCACCGCCGCCCCTAAGTTCATTCAGCTTCTGCTCCATCTGCACGCGTGGGTTGACGATGCGTTTGCTGCCGGGAAAAGATTTTTTATAAATATCCTCAATCTGTAAACCAAGCTCGGCATTCTTTTGTTTGAGGCTGTTTAATTCAACAAAATTGATACCCGCGTACAGCAATAGCCATGCGGTCGCCAATGATGCGGCCAGCCGCCAACGATACCAGTGTCCGCTGCTCTTGCGGCTGGGTTTGTATTTGCCCTGTAACAGATTTAATGATTTTGCCCTGTCAAATTCTCCACAGAAAACCACCAGTGGGTGGGTGTTGTAGGCGACTTTTATGATTTCAATATCAGTGTCGATCTGTTCCAGGGCTGGGTCCGGATCTTCACCGTCCAGGTAAAAGCAGACAATCTTTTCGGGTTTGTTTACGGTTCTGTCGAGACTGGCCTGCAGCAATAGTGGAAGGTTTGCTGTATCGATAACGGAACCGATGAGCGCTTGAAACTGCACCAGCGCCTTGCCGGCATGAAACAGGACTGACCACTGATCAGGTGCGGCAGGTGAACAAATTGCATCAGGAATGATTGCATCGACACTGATGCCCGCCTGGCTGAATGCGGCCAGCAGGTTCTCAATAGTATCTTTTCGAATGCCTGCAACGGGCGTGCCATAGTGCGGGTCCGTTTTGCCTATAACAAAGTGAAAATCTTCAATATCTTCTGCCAGCTGTTCTTCCAGTGCGTATGGGATCGCGCGCAACATTTTCTGGCGGTTGCTGGTTGGAAGCTGCACATGGTTTAAATGCACATTGCTGCTGTCAAGCAAAACCACAACCTTGTGCTGCTGAGCAACAATGGCGGCATCCTCGAGCGATCCTGACGTGATGCGACTGGTCAGTTCGCCCAGGTTATTGACGTGCGACCATGTGGCCTCATCAGGCTTTGCCGGATCATAATGCAGTAACAGCGTGCTGGCCATCAGATGACACCCTGTGAGCGGGCAATAACTGTGGTGTTGCCATCAATACTGCGATGAATAATGCTATAGGTAAGAACGCGCACTTGCCCGATTGTGGATTCTGTTTGCAGCATGAAATACTCGGTATCGACGGACAATCCTTCTGTACTGGTGGTTTTTTTATCCAGATTGCTGGAACTGATAAACTCGCCAACATTGTTGAACGCTGTGTCGCTACGCTGTTCAATAATTTTTTCAATATCACTATCAGTGAGACCATCTGCCAATGATCTTAGCACTTCTATTGTAGCTGTGTTGACGTTGATCGGCGTATTGACGCCAAATGCACAAACATGTGGCAACACGGTGGCATACGCCAGTGGATCTTCAAAACCTTTTATTAACCTGAGTTCGCTGATGCTCTGCAATGGTGTGTTGGCTGTTCGGTATGGCTGTTCCAGGTTCATGTAATAAACATCCTCTGCACCATCGGGAATCGTGGTTTGCAGGTCACTGTCAATCCAGTCGATGATAGCTTGTGCGTAGCTATTATCAATCTTCAGATTAGTCAGCAGTCGCTCCAGCCGGGTGCGGGCCAGTTTGGTGTTGGTGCCGGCATTGGTGTCAGCACCGTCATCAAGCAGCGTATTGATATTAAAGCAGGATTGCAGGTCAGTAAGCCTGCCCTGGATATAACCACCTTCTACAGGCAGTGGCGGCAGTTCTGTTGCCCAGTCTTCTCCGAGGTGGTCTATCTCACTGTCTTTGCGGTCCTGTTTGAGGATGCGCTGGCTCCAGCTTTCAGCAGCGAGCGTATAAAGATAGGCCTGGTCACCGGCGATCACATTGCCCGTTCTGCGCACATCGAGCTGCAACCGTGTGCTGATGGAGATGCTTATGGTTGTCGCTATCGCAACTATCAGCAAGGCAGTAATGATGGCTACACCACGTTGTCGAGTGATACCTGTCATCAGCCGCTTACCATGAATATGCGGACCAGTTCACCCCAGTCCTGTAATGTCACAGTGAATTCTATTGCGGACAACACCGCGGTATTGCCATCCGTCTGCCCTGTAGCGCTGAGCGGTGGCCATTCGTCATGCCACTCATTGTCATTATCGAGAAAGCGGACGCTTGCGCTTTCGACCTCTTCCAGCAGCACGCTTTCGTAGGGTAGCATTTCCTGTGTGCGATCCAGGTGCGGCCAATGCAGGCGTGATAGTGTATTTTCTTCGATTTTATAGGCGACGCGTTGCAAATGGCTGCGCAGCATTTCAGCCGGGTTGCGCCTGCCGCCGCGAGTGAATTCGATGAAAATATCACCGCCTTGACCCGTCAGAATATAAT
>CAWEEC010000117.1:0-3874 GCA_963807785.1 uncultured Gammaproteobacteria bacterium
AGTGAATCTGCGGGTGCTATTGGTGATCTTGCAAGCATTGAAAGTAAAAGCGGCTGGCTGCGCGATGCGCAGCGTTTCCCGGTGATCATTACCTTTGATGATGACAGTGCAAGCGGTTTGCGGCGCATGGGTGGGCAGACAGATGTGCTGGTCTATACCAGTAACAACTGGGTCATAAACCCTCTCGGCTGGCTGTGGATACGCGTGCTGAGCTGGCTCTCGTATGTCTACTGAGGCAGCAGTAAAAGTATCCTCGTTGAAAGCCTGGTTGCGTGCGTTTGGCCAGGACCAGACCAGTGTTCGTATTATCCGTTTTGCTACGGGTGTAACCCTGGCGGCGGCAATTGCCTATGGTATTAACTGGCCGTTGTCATTTCTGCTGCCGGTGCTGACCGCGTTTTTTCTGTCATTGCCGCTGCCGATGCCGTCACTGGCGATGGGTCTGCGCAATATGTGGCACACCATGATGGCCTTTGGCCTCGGGCTGGTATTTGCGCTGTTCTTTCTGCAGTTCCCGATTGTTTATATGATGCTGCTGGGCCTGGTGATGTTTCATCTCTATTACTATCTCAATCGCGGCGGGTCGCTGTGGCTGACGCTGATGAGCTTCGTTGCCATTTTACTGCTGTCGATGATGGGTAATTCACATGAAGGCCTGGCGACTGGTATCTCACTGAGCTTTATCGGCACTGGCTGGTTAACAATCGTCATGGTATGGGGTTCGTACCTGCTGGTGCCTGATCCTCAATCTGCGCCGTATCCGCCGGCGCCTGACTTTCAGCCAGGATATTCTCAAGCGGCTGCTGAAGCTGCGCTCAAAAGCACCATCGTCATCCTGCCGCTGGCGAGTCTGTTCTTTATTTTTAATCTGACCAGCTACATACTGGTGATGATTTTCGCGGCATTGTTTATTCTCAAGCCTGATTTGAGTGCAGGCCAGGAAGCGGGCGTGAATTCATTGATTTCCACCCTGATCGGCGGCGTGTTTGCCTGGATTTTCTACTGGCTGATCGTGGCGGTTCCCGAGTACCATTTTTATGTTGGCCTGATGTTTCTGACAGCACTGTACTTCGGCATGAAAATATTTTCAGGGGAGCCCTCGGCAAAATATTACAGCTCTGCGCTGATAGCCTTACTGATTCTGGTTAACGGCAGCATGGGCGAGGGTGCGGAGTTCACCGAGAAGTTCATTATGCGCGTGATTCTGATAACATTGGCCGTGACTTATATTGTTGCCGCCTTAAAGGTGCTGAACAGCTTCTGGCCAGTGGAGCAGCCTGACAATGCAAGTAGCAAATAACAAGTAACAAACAGCACGCGTGAGCACCTGTAAAGGGCGGGCATCTACAATCGAGGATAGAAAATGAGAGTCATCAAGCGTTATACAAAATCGGTGGTCATGTCGTTGATTGCCACCGCCATCGTTTCTGCGTCCGTATCTAATAATGCAATTGCTGATGATGAGGCCCCGGTCTATGCATTTCCAGATAAATGGATGATTCGGGCGGGCGCCTATATTGTCGATGGCTCGAATACCAAGGTCAGTGTGTCTTCATCTATAGGTCTGGGTGCTGTTATTGATTATCAGAAGGACCTGGGTGGTGAGGATAGTGATACCATTCCGCGTATCGATGCCTATTATCGCTTCAATGAAAGACACCGCATCGATTTCACTTCGTTCAGTATTGACAGGAAAGGTGAAAGGACGCTGGCAATTGATATCGATATTGGAGAAGAGAATTTCCAAATTGGCGAAACACTTTTTTCGGAGATCAAGTATACGCTGTACAGGGTGGGCTATGGTTACTCGTTCTATCACTCCCCCAAGGTCGAGCTGACCCTGACTGCCGGCCTGAATATCACCGAGTATGATTTGAAGTTTGCTCTGGATGATGGCAGCAAGGCAGAATCTGCCGGTGTCACCGTGCCGCTACCGGTAGTTGGACTGCGCATGGGCTATGCGATTACACCCAGGTGGTATGTGCATTATGTCAGTGAGGCATTTTTCATCGAGTTCGATGATGCCTTCAGAGGCGCGATAATAAATTTTGAATTAAACACCGAGTACAGGCTGTTCAAGCATTTCGCACTGGGGGCCGGTATTGCCAGGATAGGGATTGATGCCGAGGTGGATGATGATGACTGGCGTGGTGAAGTGACAGACTCCTATCGCGGCTTCAATGTATATGGCACCTTCTATTTCTAAATAAACGTCTTGTTTGCGAGAAAATCAAACACGTTAATGCAAAAGGCCGGTTTAATCATCGGCCTTTTGCTGTTTGTGTTTTCATGTAATGTACAGAGCGCATTGAGCAGACCTTTTACAGAAGACGGCAAGCCCACCGAAGTGCAAGTGGTTGGCGCTGTGCTGGATGTCGACAAGATCAACAGTGCAGAACAGAATTTCACCCTCAATTTCTATGCGATTTTTCGCTGGATGGATCCACGCCTCGCGCATGCTGGACCGGGTAGTGATATACGCGATTTGTCCGAGGTGTGGAACCCGCGGTTAACCATCATCAATACACAAAGGTACTGGGAAAATACCAGGGATGAAGTGGAAGTATCACCCGAAGGGCTGGTGACCTATCGCCTGCACGTGTTTGGTGATTTCTCGCAGCCACTGGATTTGCACGATTTTCCGCAGGACAGGCACGTGTTCGAGGTACCCGTGGTGGCCGCGGGTTATCGTCCGCATGAAGTAGTCATGATGCCTGATCCACGCATGGACTCGTTTATCGCGGAAAATCTTTCCGTGGCTGACTGGAAGGTCAGCAATATGCAGGGCATGCCTCGTGAAGTAACGTTTGCCAATGGCCTGAAATTACCGGGCTTTGTCTTCAGCTTCGAGGGAGAACGCTTGCTGCATCATTACGTGATCAAGGCGATAACTCCGCTCGCGTTTATTGTAATGATGTCATGGGTGGTGTTCTGGATCGACCCGAAGCAGGTGCCAAACCAGCTCAGTGTCGCGGTGACCACGGTGTTGACGCTACGCGAACAGCGTGCTCATCACAAAGCGCTTGTTTGCTGGAATCAGGAACGCCAGCAAAAGACAGAGCGTATTGAAAGCCGAATCGGTGAACATCGCATGGCGTCGCAACTGCTGGAAGATCAGCTGCAGTCAGAGCGACACAAACTGATGACCATGAACGGCTTTGCCAAACTGTTCGTGGCCGCGCACTTGCCGCGCAAATTGACGAGATCGAATCGCGGCTGGAGGCTGGCCAGCAGCAGGAGCAGGAATTCCTGCAAGAGTTGGGTGCGGTTCAGAGCATGGATCCACCGGATCAGCGGGGCCTTGAGATAGGCACGAAGCGGTCCATCAATTTCATGATTCTTTCCTTTGCGCAGCACCTGTTCCTTCATTTCGAAGAAGACGGTCTCGTTGAATTGGCGAAGAAGGCAGGTGAAAAAAGCGTCGGCGCAATCAACTATGGCAACAAGTCGGATTGTGACGTGATCCTGAAGCTTCTGAAACGGAAAAGAAAGGAAGTGGATGCCGAGACCGATCTGGCCGAGGTCCTGCAGCAACGGGCGAAGATGATTGCCGAAATCGCGCAATTTCGGCATGAACATGATGCTGTGCCAGTGCCCAAATCGGTGGCGACGGTATTTGCAATCAACGCAAATGGCGTTATCGAGCAAGAACACGCCAACCTTCTTGGCGACAACTATTTCGGGATAGCGAAAGTACTAAGTCGCTAGGCGCGAGATCAGATGTCTTTGCGGTACATTTGTCGTTTGATGCGCCAACTGTTCGTCGGAAATACCGGGCACGCGCGTCGTCATCGCGGGTTCTTTAAACACTTTGCGGAGTGCGGCCTCGACTCTGGGTGCCAGGGAATGGCGCGGCGACATAGTGTCAAACTCT
>CAWEEC010000118.1:0-80768 GCA_963807785.1 uncultured Gammaproteobacteria bacterium
CCCGGCGCAAGCGCTGATTGGCGCCTACCCCGCCGGCTACAACCAGGCGCCTGCACCCGGTTTGATCCAGCGCTCGTCGACATTTGATCAAGAGCGTATCAACAACAGCTTCCTCAAATGCACGCGAGATATCAGCACGCAACTGGTCTTTATTATTGCTATGTTGCTGATTTTGCAACCACGTATTGAGCGCAAATGTCTTCAGCCCGCTGAAACTGAAATCGAGGCCGGGACGATCGGTCATTGGCCGCGGAAAGCTGAACTTCGCTTTTTGCCCTGATTCAGCCATTTTCGCCAGTAGCGGCCCTCCAGGGTAACCCAGGCCCATCATCTTTGCGGTTTTATCAAAGGCTTCACCGGCAGCATCATCGAGGCTCTGACCGATAATCTGGTAGCTGCCAATCGCCTCCACCTGCGCCAGCAGTGTATGGCCTCCGGACACCAGCAATGCCACAAATGGAAACTCCAGCGCCTCGTCTTCCAGCAAAGGCGCGAGTAAATGGCCTTCCATGTGGTGCACCTCGACCGCAGGTATATCCAGCGCCCACGCCAGGCTTCTGCCGACGGCAGCACCCGACATCAAGGCGCCGATCAGTCCCGGCCCTGCAGTATAGGCAATGCCATCAAGATCGTGCTTGCCGACACCGGCCTGTGTCAGTACGCGCTCAGCCAGCGGCAGCAGGTAGCGTATATGGTCACGTGATGCCAGTTCGGGAACGACACCACCATATTCAGCATGCACCTCGACCTGGCTGTGCAGAACATGTGCCCGCAGACCAGCCGCGCTGTCATAAACAGCCAGCCCGGTCTCATCGCAGGAGCTTTCGATACCAAGTACGATCATGTAAACCCGTCAATCAGTGTGTCTGGAATTTTGTCACATCGGGACAAAGTGATATATAATACCCGGCTTGCCGCGCTTTTTGCGGAGATTAATACAGATTCTGCCCGTAGTGGGCTGACCCAGGAATACACTTAATATGCCAGCAATTCGAGTTAAAGAAAACGAACCATTTGACGTTGCCCTGCGCCGCTTCAAACGTTCCTGCGAAAAGGCCGGTGTACTGACCGAAGTACGTCGCCGCGAAGCTTACGAAAAGCCAACTGCAGAACGCAAACGCAAGGCCGCCGCCGCCGTGAAAAGACACCTTAAAAAACTGTCCAAAGAACGTGGCCGCATGGCTCGCTCCCCTCACCAGCGCAGACGCTAGCTAGACCCGGTCCCATCCGATGAGCACTAGCGCCCTGCAAGACCAGATACAGGACGCCATGAAAACCGCGATGAAAAGCGGTGATAAAGAGCGCCTGGCTGTTATTCGCCTGATGATGTCTGCGATGAAACAGGTCGAAGTCGACGAGCGTATAGAACTCGATGATACTCGTGTTCTCGGTATCCTCGATAAAATGGTGAAACAACGTCGCGAGTCCATTAGCCAGTTTCAAAGCGGCGGTCGCGAAGATCTCGCTACCAGGGAACAGGCAGAGATCGATGTGATTTCTGATTACCTGCCGCAAGCACTGCAACAACAGGAAATCGAAACCATCATCAACCAGGCTATCAGTGAAACCGGGGCCGCCTCGATGAAAGACATGGGCAAAGTGATGGCTATTGTCAAACCTCAGATTACCGGGCGCGCCGATATGGGTGCGGTCAGCCAGAAAATCAAATCCCTTCTCGGTTGAATTTGTAAGCAATGCTCACATAACGCATTGGATTACACCTCGAGTCAAAAAAGAGAAATTAACCGCAGTAATGCAGGGTACGCAGAGTTTTATTTATTGTGTAATCTGTCCTCACTGCCTCGATACCCCCACATATAAACTAACTGTTAGGCCAGGACATCAGGTCTAATGGCAAAAACCTGGATAGAGTCGGGTCAATTACTGAAGCCTATCAGGCACCAGTGTAAATGCCGGTGCCTGTATGACAGGCTTTCTAAACCAGCATCGAATCCATCTGGTTAAGGCCGAAAATATCCCAAGACAACCGCATCAATCTGCTCGAGTAACACCAGCACAACGTGATTTTGTTGCTTTTTTTGCGTTATTTGCGGACTTATTCATTTCTCGATAACCTCGCTCTCATGTAGACTTCGGCGTTCACGAACAACAAACACCCGCTACCTGTACCACATGGCTGAACTGAAAAATGACCGCTTCATTCGCGCTTTGTTGCGCCAGCCGGTCGATAAAACCCCGATCTGGATCATGCGCCAGGCAGGCCGCTATTTACCCGAATACCGCGAGGTACGTGCCAGCGCCGGTGATTTCATGACGTTATGCAGCACGCCTGAACTCGCCTGCGAAGTCACCTTGCAGCCCTTGCGCAGATTTGATCTGGACGCCGCCATCCTGTTCTCGGATATTCTCACCATCCCCGATGCCATGGGCCTGGGACTTTATTTTGAAGAAGGTGAAGGGCCAAAATTCAAGACCACCATCAGCAACGCGCGTGATGTGGCAAAAATCGGCGTACCCGATCCGCAACAGGAACTCGGATATGTCATCGATGCAGTTCGACTGATCAGGCAAGAACTGGGCGGCATGGTGCCTCTGATCGGCTTTGCCGGCAGTCCGTGGACACTCGCTACCTACATGGTAGAAGGTGGCAGCAGCCGCGATTTCTACAAAACCAAGTCCATGTTGTTTGCAGACAGCGCAACGGCACACCAGCTACTTGCCAAGCTGGCTGATTCAGTTGCTATCTATCTCAATGCACAAATCGAGGCTGGCGCCCAGGCAGTCATGGTATTTGACAGCTGGGGCGGCGCCCTCACCACGCGCCATTACCTGGAGTTTTCGCTGGCCTACATGCAGCGCATTACGGATCAGCTGATACGGGAAAAAGATGGCCACAAAATACCCGTTATTCTCTTCACCAAGGGTGGCGGACTCTGGCTTGCAGACATGGCAGCAACCGGTTGCGATGCGCTGGGACTGGACTGGTCAGTGAATCTGACACAGGCCAGGAAACAGGTCGGTGACCGGGTTGCACTGCAGGGCAACATGGATCCGGCCATCATGGCAACAGATCCGCAAACCATCCAGCGGGAAGTCACCAACATTCTAGCCGATTACGGTAATGGCAGCGGCCATGTATTCAATCTCGGTCACGGCATTACACCAGGTATAAACCCGGAAAACGTGGCAGCACTGGTGGATGCCGTGCACGAAACCAGCGTTCAATATCATCAATAAATAAAAAATCACCGCAAATGACGCAATAATTTTTTAAGTCCGCTAATAAACGCAAATGTTTTTTTATATTTGCGAGATTTTATTCATTGGCTTGAGTTAGCCGTAGATCGGATTAAGGCTATACCATTCCCAGCGTGAGTTAATCGCCCGCAACACTTCGCTTATACAGGCCTACCTGCTGGGCAGCATAAACATAATTTGCGTTCATTTGCGGACCTATTAATATATCTTTGCGCCTTTGCGCCTTTGCGGTGAATCATTCCATTTAATATATAATCGAGCGTAGTAAAAGCAGGGCCATCTCCATGCACCCAGGCAAGCGCCTGTTCAATCAATTTATCCAGTCGGTAGTAACGCCGATGCTTATCGTGCTGCTCTGGTGTATGTTCTGCCAGACCACAGTTGCAGCTCCGGCAAAAGATAGCGCGACCAAGAATACGCAGCGTCCGAAAATCGGGCTTGTGCTCAGTGGTGGTGGCGCCAGGGGTTTTGCCCATATTGGCGTGTTAAAAAAGATTGAAGCGCTCAATATACCGATCGATATCGTGGTCGGCACCAGCATGGGCTCCATTGTCGGCGGACTGTATGCGCTTGGAATGACAGCCGATGAAATCGAACGCGGCGTACAGAACATCGATTGGCAACGCGTGTTTAACGATCAATCACTAAGAAAGTTTCGCTCGTTCAGGCGTAAGCAGGATGATTACCTGTTTACCCGGGGCTACCGCATTGGCGTCAGCAGCGAAGGCCTGAAGCTGTCGCCCGGACTTATTGAAGGACAGCAAATCGAGGTTGCTCTCGATCGTCTGGCCTACCCGGGTTTTCATGTCACCAACTTCGACCAGCTGCGCATTCCATATCGCGCGATTGCAACTGATATTGAAACCGGTAATGCCGTTATCCTCGATAGCGGCAACCTGGCAAAAGCGATGCGCGCAAGTATGTCCATTCCCGCGGCACTGCCGCCGATCAGACACGATGGCAAACTGCTGGTTGATGGCGGTATCGGTAACAATGTGCCAATCGATGTAGCCCGTGACATGGGTGCAGATATAGTGATTGTGGTTGATGTCAGCGCACCGCTCGACAGCAAGGACAAGCTGGAAACCAGCATTGGTGTCACCGCACAACTGACAACCATCCTGACTCGACGCATTGCTGACCGGCAGCTGCAAACCCTGACTTCTACCGATGTACTGATCGTACCTGGACGTCCTGACCTGTCGTCTTCGGATTTCATCATGCATGACCAGCTCATCCTGGCCGGCCTGCAAGCCGCCGAAGAACAAATTGAGCAACTCAGTGCATTGTCATTATCAAATGCTGAGTATTCAGCATACATGTCAAGCCTTCCCGTTGTTGCCAGAAATCAGCCGATCATTGATTACATCGAAGTAAAAAACCAGACTAGACTGGATGATGAAATCCTGTCACTACTCATAAAACAGAAAATTGGCGAGCCGCTGGATGTAGAACAACTGGAGCGTGACATCTCGATTATTTACGGCCTCGATCTTTCCAGTTCGATTGTTTATTCACTGCAAACCGATGATAGTGGAACCGGTTTGATCGTCTACGTGCGCGACCGACCCTGGGCACCAACCTATTTGCAACTGGGTCTAACCGTACGCTCCGAGTTTGATATCGGCAGTGCAACCAATGTCGATGTGACCTACACCAATCCAACGATCAACAGCATGGGTGGTGAATTCCGCGCATCGGCAGCCGCGGGCAGTGAACCTCGAATCGTACTGAATGTCTATCAGCCACTGGATAAACATTTCAGGTATTTTATTACCGGCTCGAGCGGTTTTTTCAGTTATATGTTCCCCCAGGCAACCACCAGCAATAATGTCGAACAACTGTTCAGGTTTAACCGACTGTTTGCCAGCCTGGCTGCAGGGCGTATTTTCGGCCAGCACACGGAACTGCGGCTCGGCTTGTTCAGAACTAGCGGCGATACCGAGACCCTGATTGGCCAGCCACAGTCAGCCAATTCCGATTTTGATGAAGGCGGCTACCTGGTCAGCCTGTTTCACGATTCACTGGATAACATCGATTTCCCCAGGACAGGTATGCACGCACGCCTGCAATGGGAAGCAAACCGTGAAAACCTGGGCGCCAGCCTGGATTATGACCAGCTGCGTTTCTCACTGGGTGCCGCAGGCACATGGGGCAGGTACAGTGTCTTTGGCCGTACCATGTTCGATACAACCATCGATGAAAACGCACCGGAAAATGCCCTGTTCAGGCGTGGCGGTTTTTTACAACTGTCCGGGTTCCTCAATCGACAACTGGCAGGCCAGCATTTTGGACTGGTCGAAGCCGCCTTTTTCCGTCGCCTGGGTAATATCACCCTGTTACCCATCTATGCCGGTTTTTCACTCGAGTCCGGTAACATCTGGAATGATCGCGATGAGATCAAACTGGATAATACGATTTTAGCTGGCAGTGTTTTTCTTGGCGCCGACACCATTCTGGGACCGATGTACCTGGGTTACGGTGTCAATGATAATAACAGCTCGACCATCTATTTATATATCGGACGTAGATGGGCACCTGATTAACAGCAACACAAACGTGTATAACGGTTAAAAAAGCTGCTCAGGTATGGGGTTGTTCTTATTGCCCGTATTTGCCGGCTTCTCGATGGTAGCCGTTTCCGTGCCTGGTACGTTCTCGGTGCGGAATATTTCGAAGATTACATCCTTGTCCTGGTCGGTTGCGAGCTCGCCGGTTTCTGCACTGATCTTTACCGTAACCAGACCCTTGGGCCGCTTCAGCTGCTTCTCCGGTTTGCCATCAAGCGCTGTTTTCATGAATTCAATCCATATCGGAAGCGCTGCACTTGATCCCGTTTCCTTGCTGCCGAGCGGTTTCAATTGATCAAAACCGACCCAGGTCACTGCAACAAGATCCGGATTATAACCATTGAACCAGGCATCACGCTGATCATTGGTGGTGCCGGTTTTACCTGCCAGGTCATTCCTGCCCAGTGATCTCGCCCTCTGCCCGGTACCCTGCTTAACCACATCCTGCAAAATTGAATTCATCTGATAGCCCAGGCGTGTTTCAAGTGTCTGCTCGGCCTGCTTGGGCAGCTTGCCCAGGGCATCATCTGCCTGCTGCGGATTACGCTGCTGCCAGCCGCGGTCGCTGAGCACGCATGGAACACAGGCAACAACAGGATCGGCCTCGTACAGCACATCACCGTTTGCATCCTCGATGCGCTGAATAACATAAGGATCAACCAGGTAACCGCCATTGGCAAACACAGCAAAACCGCGCGCCTGTTGCAACGGGCTGACTTCGGCGCTGCCCAGGGCCAGTGACAGGTCGTGTGGAATTTCATCTTCATTGAAACCGAATTTGCTGACGAAACGCGTGGCATGGCGGATTCCAACAGCATTCAATATCCTGATAGATACCAGGTTACGTGACTTGTAAAGCGCCTTGCGCAGGCGTGTCGGCCCAAAGAACCTGCCGCTGTAGTTTTCCGGTCGCCAGCTGGCCTCAAGCGCATCATCTTCGAACACGACCGGGGCATCATTAATCAACGTCGCCGGAGTGAACGACTTGGCCAATGCCGATGAATAGATAAACGGTTTGAATCCGGAACCAGCCTGGCGCTTTGCCTGCACCGCACGATTGAACTTGCTATGCTGGAAATCGAAGCCACCCATCAATGCTCTGATAGCACCATCATTTGGCGCCAGCGAAACCAGCGCACCCTGCACTTCCGGTATCTGACCCAACTCCCACATGCCTGAGTTGTTTTGTACTACCCAGATAACATCACCAGGCTTGAGCACCTCGTCTGCACTTTTTGGCTGATCGCCAACACGATTGACACTCACATAGGGCTTTGCCCACTCCAGTCCCGAGAGTTTAATTACAGCGAGCTCACCGTCTCTAAATGCAATATTGACCTGTTGCTCGGTCGTGGCAAGCTGCTTTTCTTCACCTTCATTGTTAGCGGCCTGCTGTTCATCATCAGCCGCCGGGGGTGGTGTCAGTATATTGACCGTCTCAATTGACGTTACTATGGCCGGCTCAAACTTGCTATAGCTCCTGTCATCCTTGATATTGAGATAGAGTTCGTCCTTTGGCTCATCTTCAAAAACTTCAACATGGCGAATGATGCCGCGGTAACCATGACGTCGATCATAATCAACCAGCCCGTTCCACAAACTTTCATTCGCGGCTATCTGCAACCGATCCTGCACAGTTGTGTATACACGCAAACCACGTGTGTATGCCTCGTCACCAAACTGATCAACGATTTCTAATCGAACCATTTCATTGATGTAAGGCGCACTTACCTGCACTCGTCCTCGATGCAGAATGGCTGAAACAGGCTCACTACGCGCTATTTCAAATTCTTCATCTGTAATGTAATCAAGGTCATTCATGCGCGCCAATACGTAGTCCCTGCGAGTCAGCGCTCGTTCCGGGTTGATAATCGGGTTATAACGCGAAGGCGCCTTGGGCAGTCCGGCAATCATTGCAATTTGCGCTAAAGTCAACTCTTCGAGTGTAACGCCATAATAAACCTGTGCTGCCGCGGCCACACCATATGAACGATTACCCAGGTAGATCTTGTTCAGATAGAGTTCCAGGATTTTCTCCTTACTCAATTCCCGTTCGATCTTGAGCGCCAGAAATATTTCACTTATTTTGCGGATATAGGTTTTCTCACTACTGAGGTAGAAATTTCTTGCCAGCTGCATGGTAATGGTGCTGCCACCCTGGCCGCGTTCACCGGTCGAAATTAAATTGAAAACAGCACGCAATATTCCCTGGTAGTCCACGCCTGGATGCTCAAAAAAACGGTCATCCTCGGCCGAGAGAAAAGCCTGTCGTAACCTCGCGGGTATCTCTTCCAGTGACTTGGGACTTCTTCTTTTTTCACCAAATTCGCCCAATAAAGAACCATCGCTGCTATATATCCGGAGTGGAACTTGCAACCTGACGTCACTAAGGCCTTCGATCGAAGGTAGCTGGGGATTAAGGTAGATATACAGGCCTGCTAACGCAATCGCTGAAACAGTAAACAGGATCAACGCAAATACGATTCCGACTTTTAGCAATTTGACTAGAATATTCACGTTAGCTGTCCATAGGTCTTATATATGCCGAAGGATGAAGATTATAGACACTTACATCTTCAATGGCGATATTAATTAGTATACAAGTGACTAGTAATTTTCAATACTTGTGTCTATTATTTAATGCAAATAAATATAAATATTCTATAAATACCTTAAAACAATCTATAAAAACCTTAAAATAAATGCATTAGGGGATGATGACGTGTCTCTGCTGAGTCGCAAGAAACCCGTTATTCTGGGGCTGGATATCAGTTCAACATCAGTAAAACTACTGGAACTGGAGAAGGACGGGGATAACTACAGAGTACAGAGCCTGGCGGTGGAACCACTGCCGGATAATGCCGTGGTTGAAAAGAACTTTCAGGATGTCGAGGCAATCGGCGAAACCATCCAGAAAGCTGTGAAGCGTTCCGGTACCAAAGCCAAGCTAGCTGCTGTGGCCGTGGCTGGATCTGCCGTAATCACCAAAATCATCAACATGCCGGCCAATTTGACCGAGAGCGAGCTGGAAGAACAGATACAGCTTGAAGCTGATCAGTATATACCCTATCCGCTGGAAGAAATTAATCTCGATTTTGAAGTTATCGGCCCGACAGCAAATAATCCCGATACTGTAGATGTCCTGCTTGCCGCATCTCGAAGTGAAAATATCGAAACACGAACTGATGCGCTGGATATCGGCGGTCTGACCGCAAAAATTGTCGACGTCGAGGCCTACACGGTAGAAAACGTTGCCCCGCTGCTCAGCTATCAGCTGGAAGATAATGGCGAGAACAAGATCATTGCTGTGATTGATATCGGCGCCACCATGACCAGCCTGAATGTAATTGAGAACGGTAACCTTATTTATACACGTGAGCAGAACTTTGGCGGCAAGCAGCTTACCGAGGAAATCATGCGTCGTTACGGCCTTGCCTACGAAGAGGCCGGCCGCCTGAAGAAGAGTGGTGGCTTGCCAGACAACTATATCCCCGAAGTACTCGAACCTTTCAAGGAGACCATTGCGCAACAGGTAAGTCGTTTCCTGCAGTTTTTCTACACATCAGGTCAACATAATAGCGTCGATCTGATTACCCTGGCGGGTGGTTGCGCCTCGATTCCCGGTATCGACGAACTGGTTGAATCACAACTCGGCATAACAACCGTAATTGCAAACCCTTTCGCCAATATGTCGCTGTCTTCGAAAGTAAATCCTCAGGCCCTGAGCAAGGACGCACCTTCGTTAATGATTGCCTGCGGACTTGCGTTGAGGAGTTTTGACTAAATGGCAAACATAAACCTATTACCATGGCGCGAAGAGCTCCGTAAGGAAAAAACGCGTCAATTCGCTTCTATCAGTGCCTTCTCGGTTATTCTTACCGTGTGCTTAATCGCCCTTGTGCAGTTCACAATCAGTAGCCAGATCAACTATCAGCTGGGTCGAAACAAGATACTGCAAGATGAGATAACACGACTCGACATCGCACTGAAAGAAATTGAAGGTCTTGAAGACACCAAGGAAAAACTGCTGTCACGAATGGATATTATTCAGTCACTACAGCAGAAAAGACCGCAGATAGTACATTTGTTCGATGAAATCGTGCGCACAGTGCCGGAAGGCATATACCTGACCGGTATCAAACAGGCAGGCACAGCCATTAGTATAAACGGCGTTGCAGAATCAAACGGTCGCGTATCTGCATACATGCGTAATATTGACAGTTCCGACTGGATGTCAACACCCAAGCTGACAGTGATCGAGAGCAAGAAAGGCACGCTCAGAAGCAGCGATTTTGTCCTCACAACTTCACAGTCGAAACCAAAAACAGATGAAGAGGAGGAAGGCTAATGGCATTCTCCCTCGAAGATCTCAACGAACTTGACATTAATGATATTAAACGCATCGGCTCTGCTCCGGGGATAGTAAAGGCTATCCTGATAATCGTTCTGTGTATTATTGTTGCCGTCGCCGCTTACTTCATGCTTACCACACCGAAACTGGAGGAGCTCGAAAAAGTCGAGAAAGAAGAGCTTAATCTCAAAGCCGTGTTCGATGAAAAAGCCGCCAAGGCAGCAAACCTTGATGCCTATAAGCAACAACTCGATGAGATGCGCCAGTCATTTGGCGCCTTGCTGAGGCAGTTGCCTAACAAGACTGAAATTGAGACCTTGTTAACCGACATTTCACAGACGGGTATTTCAAGTGGTCTCGATATTGAGCTGTTCAAGCCGGAAGGCCTGGTACCAAAGGACTTTTATGCTGAGTATCCCATCAAGCTGAAAGTAACAGGCCGTTACCATCAATTCGCACAATTCGTTAGCGGTGTAGCTGCACTGCCAAGAATCGTGACCTTGCAGAACATTAAAATCGAACCCGCAGACAAGAAAGGCGGTGTAGCACTGACAATGGAACTCACAGCCGTTACCTATCAGTATCTGGATGATACAGGGCTGGAGGAACAATAGCATGGTTAAGTTTTTTAAACTCAATGCGATACTATTGCCTTTAATCTCAGCTGCTGTACTCACGGGATGTAGTCAGAGTGTTGATGATTTGTACGGTTACATAGAACAGGCTAAATCAGAGCACGTAGGCAGCGTCAAGCCCATACCGCAGTTCAAGCCATACGAAACCTTCACCTATAGCGCAAAGCTCTTGCGTGACCCGTTTGAAGCGGTGGTAGATATTGAAGAAGACGACAAATCCGACCTTTTAAGCCCGGACAAAGCACGGCCAAAACAGCCGCTCGAGGCGTTCCCGCTGGACACCTTGCGCATGGTGGGTGTGCTCGAACAGGGAGATAACTTATGGGGACTGATTGAGGATCCGAAGCAAGTTGTACACAGGGTCCAGGTTGGAAATTACATGGGCCAAAACGAAGGTGCTATTACCAGTATCACCGAAGGCGAAATTATTTTGGTTGAGATTATTCCAGATGGCATGGGTGGCTACCTCGAACGTGATGCCGCCATTGCGATTGGTAATGAATAAAAAGCGGAGCATGATATGAGCATTCTAATAACGGCAACAACCCCTAGAATAAAAATAATCCGGGGATTTAGCAGATTGCTTCTGCTTGTTACGGTTGTGTTTAACATGAGCATTGCGACGGCAGCTCAAAATTCCCTGGAGTCGGTCACCTACACCACCTTGCCGGGAAATCGATTACAGATCGTGCTGGGCATGACACAGGTAACAGACAAACCACTGAGCTTTACTATCGATAATCCGGCACGGATTGCCTTTGACTTCAACAATACCAGCAGTAACTTACCCAAACGTTCACAGCCTATTGGTGTTGGCATTGCACAATCCATTACCGCAATTACTGCCAAAGATAAAACGCGTGTAATCCTCAACCTCACCGAGGTTGTTCCCTACTCTGTCAATACCGAGGGGAAAAACGTACTGATTACTCTCGATAGCGAATCGACCAGCAATCTTTTTGCTGCGGGTGCATCTGTAACCGCTGCATCCGGCGGAACGTCATCGCGCTTTGATGACCAGTTAAAAGGCATCAACAACATCGATTTTCGTCGTGGTGCGAATGGCGAAGGGCGGGTTGTTGTTACTCTGACTGAAAGCAACATACCGCTGGATATCAACGAGGAATTTGGCAAGGTCGTGGTTAAATTCCTCGGCTCCAACCTGCCTGAAAATCTGCGTCAGACACTGGATGTGCTTGATTTTGCTACGCCAGTGAAATCAGTCAGCAGTTTTGAGCAGGACGGGTCGGTGCGCCTCGAAATCGAACCTGTTAACCGCGATTTTGAGCATGTCTCATATCAGGCAAACAATATTTTCACTATCGAGTTCAAGCCAATCAGCAAGAAAGATCTGGAAGAAAAAATCAAGGACAAGTTTGGTTACACCGGCGATCGTTTATCGCTCAATTTCCAGGATATCCCTGTACGTGCGGTACTCCAGCTGATAGCAGATTTTACCGGCCTGAATGTCGTCGTCAGCGATTCTGTTGATGGCAACCTGACACTGCGCCTGCAGAATGTACCATGGGACCAGGCGCTGGATATCATTCTCAAGTCGAAAGGCTTGTCCAAGCGTGAATCAGGCAATGTGATGCTGATCGCACCCAGCGAGGAAATTGCGGCGCAGGAAAAAATCGACCTGGAAGCTGCGCAGGCAATCACTGAACTTGCGCCTATTCGCACATCTTTTTTCACTATCAACTTTGCCAAGGTCACCGAGCTCGAACCGCTATTTGGCTCGGGTGAAGAAGAAGCGACTGGCCTGTTGTCATCACGCGGTAGCGTAATCATCGATGAGCGCACCAATACGCTGATTGTGAAAGACACCGACGAAGTGATCTCTGAAGTCAGAAAGATACTGACCGAACTCGACATCCCGGTGCGCCAGGTCATGATTTCATCACGCATCGTGATCGCACAGGACGATTTCACCCGCGAGCTGGGTAATCGTTTTGGCTTCACCAATACCAAACAATTCGGCTCTGACGGCCTGTCCAACACCAGCGGCAGCTACCAGGCGACCGACGTCATGACCTCGAGCAATCTTGATAACCTGGCCAGCACCGGACAGCCATTCCCTACTGAAATACCGTTCGGCTCGACTGACCGCTTTAATGTCAACCTGCCAACGTCCGGCCTGGCGACAGGTTCCATCGCATTTTCCATCCTCAAGGGCAGTTCGCTGATCGACCTCGAACTGTCTGTGCTGCAGGCGGAGAACCAGGGTGAGATCATCTCCAGTCCGCGCGTGGTCACAGCTGACAGGCATGAAGCCTTTATTGAACAGGGCGTGGAAATTCCATACCTGACAGCAACATCCAGTGGTGCTACCCAGGTTGAGTTCAAGAAAGCCGTACTCAGCATCAAGGTTACACCTCAGATCACTCCGGATGATCGTATCATCATGGACCTGGCCGTGAACAAGGATGCAGTGGGCCAGATCTTTGCCGGCATCCCCAGTATCGATACCCGCGAAGTCGACACCCAGGTGCTGGTCAATAATGGCGACACCATCGTACTGGGTGGTATCTACGAGCAGATCACCCGCGATGAAGTTGACAAGGTGCCGCTACTTGGTGACATTCCGTTCTTTGGTTATCTGTTTAAACACACGCTGGAAAGTGATGAGAAAGCCGAGCTGCTGATTTTTGTCACACCTAAAATCCTGAAAGACACATTATCTCTGTAATTATTTGGGAAAGGTGAAACACATGAATATCCACAACACAAGACAGGCTATATTGCTGAGTTTGTCGGCAGTCATCCTGGCCAGTTGTACGAACAGCAACGAGGCATTTGTATCGCCCGGTACCAACCTGGTAACAACAAACCCGGGGGTGATTTCACAGAAGAATTTCTCGATTCTCGCGGATGACTTCCAGCCTACGGTGATTGACCCGATCACCGGTTCTTTTACCCAGACGGATGTCACCCTTACGGTGTTCACGGGTGACCGCAACAATCAGACAATCACTGACAGCCACACCATCTACTTCGTCTCCGAATATGGCCTGATCAATCCCCCGTCCTGTACCACAGGCACTGACGGTACCTGCTCGGTAACCTGGTCGGCGATCAAGCGCCCGGATGTCGGTGGTCCCGGCTCTGATTTAACGGTAGCCATTACTGCCTATACTATCGGTGAAGAGTCGTTCACCGACACCAATGGCAACAGCATCTTCGATGATGCCGATGCCGGCTTTGATGACCTCGAGGAACCTTATGTTGATGCGGACCATAGCAGCACTTTCACCACCGGGGACACCATCATCGATGTCGTCAGCACCAACGACCCCAGCGGCGCCAACGGGGTGCACGATATTGCCGACGGCTTCTTTAACGGCCCCGGTTGCACGCACTCAAGCCTGTGCGGGGTGATGACATCAATCTCGATCTGGGACGACATCTGGCTGGACATTGACGGTCCATAATTCCACACCGCATCTAAACCCCATGCCCCGCCCGGACCCGTTCCCGGCGGGGCATTTCATTTCTACACGCTATATAATGCCCAGTTCCTGCAACAGGATGATTTTAGCTGTATGCCTGAATACAAAAATATTTTTCTTATCGGTCCGATGGGTGCCGGTAAAACCACCATTGGCAGGCAACTGGCCCGTGAATTGAAAATGCCGTTTTATGACAGCGACCGCGTCATTGAACAACACACGGGTGCCAGTATTCCCCTGATATTTGATGTCGAAGGTGAGGACGGCTTTCGCAAACGGGAACAGGCGGCCATCGATGAACTCACCAGCAAGCAGAATATCGTGCTGGCAACCGGTGGTGGCGCCGTGTTGAGAGAACAAAACCGCAAGTACCTGGCCGAGCGCGGTACCACTTTCTACCTTTTCACCGACCTGGAATCCCTGCTCGAGCGTACCCACAAAGACAAAAACCGGCCACTGCTGCATGCCGAGGAAAGCCCGGAAACCATCCTCGGCAAACTGATGCAGCAACGTGATCCACTCTACCGGCAAACAGCTGACCATATCATCGATACCGGCAATAGCTCGATACGTGGCGTAATAAAAGCTATCATTGGCTGCCTCGAAAAAAACACTAACGACAAAGTCAGCAACAAATGATCACCCTCAGCGTCGACCTGGGCGAACGCAGCTACCCGATTTTCATCGGTGATAACCTGCTGGGTAAAGCAGACCTCCTGCCGCAGTACATTCCAGGCAGGAATGTGCTGGTTGTGAGTAACGAAACCGTTGCACCGCTATATCTGGATAAAACACTGGCCATGCTATCTGGCAAACATGTCGAAACCTGTATCCTGCCCGATGGCGAGGAATACAAGAACCTGGATACGCTGAATACCATCTATGACGTTCTGCTGGGTAAAAAGCTTGACCGCAACTCCACCATAATCGCTCTTGGTGGTGGCGTCATCGGTGACATGGCCGGCTTCGCCGCCGCCAGTTACCAGCGCGGGATTCACCTGATCCAGATACCGACGACGCTGCTGGCGCAGGTCGACTCCTCTGTCGGCGGTAAAACGGCGGTCAATCACCCGCTCGGCAAGAACATGATCGGTGCTTTCTATCAACCGCGGGCGGTACTTGCAGATACTTCGACACTGAATACCCTGCCCGACCGTGAGCTCAGTGCAGGCATCGCAGAGGTCATCAAGTACGGCCTGATACGCGATCTGCCGTTCTTTACCTGGCTGCAACAGAACATGGCCAAACTAGTGACACGGGATACCGAAGCGCTGGCCTATGCCATAGAACGATCTTGCCGTAACAAGGCTGAAGTGGTCGCAGCCGATGAAAAAGAAAGTGGCCAGCGCGCCCTGCTCAACCTGGGACACACCTTTGGTCACGCCATTGAAGCCGGCCTCGGCTATGGCAACTGGTTGCACGGTGAAGCGGTTGCGACCGGCATGTGTATGGCAGCAACCATGTCAGGGCAACTGGGCTGGATAAACGCGCAAGAGGTTGGCCAGGTCACTGAAATCATCGCGCGCGCAAATCTACCGGTCAATGCACCAGCCGAACTCGGTGTCGAACGTTTTGTTGAACTGATGTCGGTCGATAAAAAAGTCATGGACGGCGTGTTGCGCCTGGTCTTACTCAAAGCGATCGGTGATGCGGTCATCACCGATGACTACACCCAGCAACAGCTTGTCGCAGCCATCCGGAGCAGTTATCCGGAGTGATTCCGGCCTGAAACAGACTTATGGAAAATCTAGCCCCCTACGCCTGTACAGATGAAAATTCGCGGGGACGTGTTCACCCCGAAGATAAACCGGTTTACCGCAACCAGTTCCAGCGTGACCGTGACCGCATCATCCACTCGGCGGCATTTCGCCGACTGGAATACAAGACCCAGGTGTTCGTCAATCATGAAGGTGACCTGTTCCGCACCCGGCTCACACATTCGCTTGAGGTTGCCCAGATTGCGCGCAGTATCGCGCGTGAGCTGCACCTGCATGAGGACCTTGCCGAAGCCATAGCGCTATCACATGACCTTGGGCACACACCCTTCGGTCATGCAGGACAGACGGCCCTGAACCAGTGCATGAAAGATTACGGCGGCTTTGAACATAACCTGCAGTCGTTGCGTGTGGTAGACGCGCTGGAACAGAAATATGCCGAGTTTCACGGCCTCAACCTGATGTTTGAAACGCGCGAAGGTATTCTCAAGCATTGCTCGGTGAAGAACGCCAGCATGCTGGGGGATGTGGCACAGCGTTTTATCGACAAAACCCAACCCAGCCTCGAAGCACAACTGGTTGATCTGTCAGATGAAACTGCATACAGCAACCATGATGTTGATGATGGTCTGCGTTATGGCCTGATCTCGTTAGAACATTTGCTCGAAATCAAGCTGTTTCGTCATCAATACGATAAGGTTGTTGAGAAGTACAACAACATCAATGACAGGCAAATGATTCACGAAATAATCAGGCGCATGATCAATGTCATGGTGGTCGATCTGATTGATACCAGTCGAAAAAAAATACAATCAGCCAGGCTTGAATCCCTGCAAGATGTGCACAATCAGTCGCAGCCATTGATGTCATTCAGCGACGAGATGGCCGCATTGAACCTGGAATTGAAACAATTTCTACGCGAGCACCTGTATCAGCACTACCGAGTGCATCGCATGAGCACAAAGGCTTATGATATCCTCACTGCACTGTTCCAGGCTTTCATGAATGATATAAAGATACTCCCCCCCGAGGCCCTCGAACAATGCAGGATAATGCAGGCAGACTCGGGAGATCAAGGCATTGCCCGTGGTGTTGCGGACTACATTGCCGGAATGACCGATAGATATGCGATCATCGAGTATGAGCGCATATTCAATCCGCGCCAACTTTCATTCGCTAACCTGATACCTTAGTCAATTTAATGCCTGGCAGAATCCCACAATCATTTATTGATGATTTGATTGCACGAGCCGATATTGTAGAAATCGTTAATGCCCGTGTACCGCTGAAAAAGAAAGGCCGGGAATATACAGCATGTTGCCCGTTCCATAACGAAAAGACACCTTCTTTTACTGTGAGTGAAACCAAGCAGTTCTATCACTGCTTTGGATGCGGTGCGCATGGTACCGCTATCGGTTTTTTAATGGAGTATGAGCACCTTGATTTTGTCGATGCCATTGAAACACTTGCTGCCGAATACCACATTGAAGTTCCACGCGAAGACACAGCGGGCACTAGCAATCGTGCACAAGACGAGAAACAGCCATTATACGAAGTACTCGAACAGGCTTCGCATTTATATCAGCAGCAGTTACGCCAGTCAGACCGTGCCATTCAATATTTACAACAGCGCGGCCTCAGCGGGGAAATCGCCAGGCGCTACCAACTGGGTTACGTGCCCGAAGGCTGGAACTTCCTGCTCGATAACATGGGTAATAATCCATTAAATATCAAATACTTAAAAATAACTGGCATGCTCGTGGAAAAATCATCCAGTAAACGCTATGACCGTTTTCGTGACCGCATCATGTTCCCTATTCTTGACCGGCGCGGCCGCACCATCGCCTTCGGTGGCCGTATTATCGATGATGGCGAACCCAAATATCTCAACTCCCCGGAGACCCCGATCTTTCATAAGGGCTACGAGCTTTATGGCTTTTACGAGGCGCGACAGGCGTTAAGAAACCTTCAACGCATTATTGTCGTGGAAGGCTACATGGATGTTGTAGCGTTGGCACAAAATGAAATCGAGTATGCGGTCGCTTCACTCGGCACCGCAACAACCAGAGATCAGATCCAAAAACTGTTTCGCTCGGTTGCTGAAGTCATCTTTTGCTACGATGGTGACCCGGCTGGTCATAAAGCCGCATGGCGTGCACTTGAAAACACCTTGCCAATTCTGCGTGATGGTCTGCAGGCCAAGTTTCTGTTCCTGCCCGACGGCGAAGACCCGGACTCGATAGTACGCAAGGAAGGAAAACAGGCATTCGAGCTACGACTCAAACACGCAACCCCGTTATCGGAATATCTATTTGACCACCTGTTAGAAGAAATCGATACCCAGTCAATGGATGGCAAGGCGAATCTTGCTAAAAATGCCAGACCTCTACTGGCAACCATTGCTGAAAGCGTATTCAGGGACCTGATGTATAAACGCCTTGCTGAACTGGTAGGCATAAGTGACGACAGATTGAAAGGTGAACAGGTAACCAGC
Source organism: uncultured Gammaproteobacteria bacterium (assembly GCA_963807785.1). Lineage (GTDB taxonomy): Bacteria > Pseudomonadota > Gammaproteobacteria > SZUA-229 > SZUA-229 > JABDQW01. The sequence goes on from CAWEEC010000118.1 coordinate 18,434, forward strand.
GAATCGAAATTATCACAACAGCCGCTAAGCAGGTCACGTGATAACAGGGAAATTAAACAGAATGCTACACGTGATGCGATCGCTTTGTTATTACAACATCCCACACTGGCCAATGAAGTTGACTTACCTGATTTTTTTGCGACCGCGTCAATGCAGGGATTTTCCCTGCTACATACGTTATACCTGACCGCGCGCAATAATCCCGATATAACTTCTTCCGCATTACTTGAGCGCTGGCGAGAAAATAATGAGTTCGAAATACTGCAGAAACTGATGCACAGAAACGTATACGGCACAGATGACAAAACCGGTCAGCTCACTGTATTCGGTGATGCCGTGCAACGCCTCAGTATGAAATACAGGGATGCGCGTTTTGAATTACTTGAGTCCAAACTTAAACAAAGCGGACTCAGCGCAATAGAGCTTGAAGAATACAAATCACTTCTGACAAGATAACACGGAAATTTTATTTGATCTTTTAACGTAGAGGCGCGAAGGCGCAGAAAACGCGAAGAATATCTTCAGTTATCTCTGATTAATGTATTTGTCTATCTGGCCAGTGTTTCAGGCAGTGCGTACTTGCAGAGGATGTTTGGTTTTTCGTAGGAGTAACTTCAGTCGCGAATGTTCAAGTTCGCGACTGAAGTTACTCATATAAATAATTATTATAACCTCTGCGCTGTTTGCGTCTTCGCGCCTTTGCGTTGAAAAAATATATTAATATTGACAACGCACATAATTACGGCATAATTCGCTGACGATTACGCGCCAATTTGACTCAGATTGCGGGCGCCTTACAAATACAGCTAAAGCGAGTTCCGATATTAAAAATATCGCAAACCCGTCCACAGCTGTGCTTAGACGGGTTTTTTATTGCCTTTAATAAGGCCACAACGGCAGGTATTAACTATGAGCGAACATTTATTCACTTCGGAATCGGTTTCAGAAGGCCATCCTGACAAGGTGGCTGACCAGATATCAGACGCTGTTCTGGATGCGATATTTGAACAGGACACCCGGGCACGCGTTGCCTGTGAAACCATGGTAAATACCGGCATGGTGATTATTTCAGGTGAAATCACCACCGAGGCCTGGGTTGATATGCAAGCTGTAGTGCGCAAGACGGTGAAGGAAATCGGCTATAACCATTCAGATATGGGCTTTGACTGGGAGTCGTGCGCCGTGCTGACTTCTATCGACAAGCAGTCGTCAGATATCGCCATGGGTGTGGATGAAGCCGACGATCATGAGCAGGGTGCCGGTGACCAGGGACTCATGTTTGGCTATGCCAGCAACGAAACCGATGTGCTGATGCCCGCACCCATTACCTATGCACACAGACTGGTAAAGCGCCAGGCCGAGATGCGCAAGAGCGGCACCCTGCCGTGGCTGCGTCCGGATGCAAAAAGCCAGGTGACATTCAAGTATGTAGACGGTAAACCAGTTGGCATAAACGCGGTCGTGCTATCGACCCAGCACGACCCCGATATTGATAATAAATCACTGCGCGAAGCCGTCATGGATGAAATCGTCAAACCGGTATTACCCGCGGAATGGCTGGACCAGTGTTCACAGGAACACATACATATCAACCCAACCGGTAAATTTGTCATCGGCGGGCCTGTGGGTGACTGCGGCCTCACTGGCCGTAAAATAATTGTAGATACCTATGGTGGCATGGCTCGTCATGGTGGCGGCGCCTTCTCCGGCAAGGACCCATCAAAAGTCGACCGCTCCGCAGCCTATGCCGGACGTTACGTCGCCAAGAACATCGTTGCTGCCGGTCTTGCCGACAAGTGCGAAATCCAGATCTCCTATGCCATTGGCGTGGCCGAGCCAACATCGATCTCGGTACAGACATTCGGTACCGGCAAGATTGATGATGACAGGATTATTGAACTTGTACGCGATCACTTTGATCTTAAACCCAAAGGCCTGATACAAATGCTCGATCTGTTACGTCCCATCTACAGGGCTACTGCCGCTTATGGGCATTTCGGGCGTGAAGAGCCTGATTTCACCTGGGAAAAAACGGACAAGGCGGTGGCACTGAAAGAGGCTGCCGGGCTGTGATCCAGGCCGGGCCTGTACAAAATCAGGCCCGGCTAAGCTATAATCGGGTTTATTCCTTTCTGAGGGGCGCTGCAGCCCCGTTAGAAGACGTATCGACGCATATGCTTGTCGATACGTCTTCTAACGGGGTCAGGCTCAGAGATTAACAACGGCGCTCATTTCTTAACACTGATTAGGAGATGAGAGATGAATGCTGTTGTTGAAAATAACTTTTCCGATTACAAGGTCGCCGACCTTACCCTGGCCGACTGGGGCCGCAAGGAAATTTCCATTGCCGAGACTGAAATGCCGGGCCTGATGGCGCTGCGTGAAGAGTATGGCAATGAAAAACCTCTACAGGGTGCACGTATTACCGGCAGCCTGCACATGACCATTCAGACCGCGGTACTGATCGAAACCCTGGTCGCCCTCGGTGCAGAAGTACGCTGGGCATCGTGCAACATTTTTTCGACCCAGGACCAGGCAGCCGCTGCAATTGCTGCACAGGGTATCCCTGTTTTCGCCTGGAAAGGCGAAACCATTGAAGAATACTGGTGGTGCACCGAGCAGGCGCTGGCATGGCCCGATGGCGGCACTCCCAACATGATTCTCGATGACGGTGGTGATGCAACCCTGCTGCTGCACAAAGGTGCGGAATACGAGAAAGCAGGCGCCGTACCGGACGCCAGCGCAAGCGATAACGAAGAATGGAAAGCAATTATCAACCTGCTCAAGCGCACCATCACTGATGGTTCCAGCAAGTGGACACAGATTGCTGAAAACGTTAAAGGCGTTACCGAGGAAACCACAACCGGTGTACATCGCCTGTATCAGATGCAGGAATCAGGTGAGCTCATGTTCCCTGCAATGAACGTCAATGACTCCGTCACCAAGTCAAAATTCGACAACCTGTACGGTTGTCGTGAATCGCTACTCGATGGCATCAAGCGCGCCACCGATGTAATGATTGCAGGAAAGATCTGTGTTGTGCTGGGTTATGGTGATGTCGGCAAGGGTTGCGCACAGGCGTTCCGCGGTATGGGTGCAACTGTGTGGGTGACCGAGATCGACCCGATCTGCGCATTACAGGCTGCCATGGAAGGGTACCGCATCGTCAACATGAATGATGCCGCCAAACAGGGTGACATATTTGTTACCACGACTGGAAATGTAGATGTGATCAATCATGACCATATGGCTTCAATGAAAAACGAGGCCATTGTGTGCAATATCGGCCATTTTGATTCGGAAATCGATATCGCCTCGCTTGAACAGTATGAATGGGAGGAGATCAAACCGCAGGTTGACCATGTGATTTTCCCGGATGGCAAACGTATTATCATTCTCGCCAAAGGCCGGCTGGTCAATCTTGGTTGCGCAACCGGGCACCCGAGCTTTGTAATGTCGGCATCATTTACCAACCAGGTCATGGCGCAGATCGAGTTTTTCACCAACTCGGATAAATACGAAAACAAGGTTTACGTGTTACCGAAATTACTCGATGAAAAAGTTGCGCGCCTGCATTTGCAGAAGATCGGCGTAAATCTGACAGAACTCTCACAAGAACAGGCTGATTACATCAATGTACCGCTAGACGGCCCATACAAACCTGATCACTATCGTTATTAATATTGAACACAGGGTGCTGTCAACTCAGCACCCTGTATCAATCAGCCCGAGTCTTGAACAATCATGAATTCCCCAAAGGATGCCAGTAAGCTATTCAGTTGTGAATTTTTTCCACCCAACTCTGAAGCGGGAATGGAAAAACTTCTTGTTGTGCGTAATCAGCTGGATGAAATCATCAAGCCTGCGTTCTACTCGGTTACGTTTGGCGCCGGCGGCACAAACCGTGATCGCACCCTGGAAACGGTTGACCGTTTCAGAGTGGATAATGCATCAGTTGCACCACACATTTCCTGTATCGGTTCAACGCGAGAACAGATCAAGCAACTACTCGAGCACTACATCAACAAAGGTGTAACCCGCCTGGTTACCCTGCGTGGTGATATTCCTGCATTCGGCCCTGGAGCAAAAGATTTCGCTCACGCCAATGAGCTGGTTGAGTTCATTCGTAAGGAAACCGGTGACCACTTTCACATTGAAGTCGCTGCCTATCCGGAATATCACCCGGAATCGCTAACACCTGCGTCTGATTTTGAATATTTCAAGCGCAAGATAGAAGCAGGCGCGAATTCCGCTATCACCCAGTATTTTTATAATATTGATGCCTATATGCGCTTTATCGAAAACTGCGACAAGGCTAATCTCGATGTCCCTGTTGTTCCAGGTATTATGCCAATCACAAACTACAAGGGACTTGTCAGATTCTCGGATAACTGTGGCGCTGAAATTCCACGCTGGATACGCAAGCAGCTAGAAGCCTGTGAAAATGACCTCGACAGCCTGCTCGCGTTTGGCATCGATGTTGTCACAAGCCTGTGTTCGCGGCTGCTGGACTCCGGGGCGCCTGGGCTGCATTTTTACACACTTAACCAGTCCCAGGCCACACTCGAAATCTGGCGCAGACTTACTTCATAATATCAACTTTGCGCGTTACACGAATATACTACGAAGGTAAAATCGTCACAGGTGAGTCACTTAGCCTGCCTGCCAATGCATCGCATCACCTGGTACGTGTTTTAAGGTGTAAAAAAGATACAGATATTACCGTGTTCAATGGCGAAGCTGGAGAATACTCGGCAACTCTGCTGAATGACGACCCCAGGGCCGTGAACCTCATTATCAACAGTTTTACTGACATCAGTCGTGAATCATGCTTAAGGATAACACTCGTACAGGGCATATCTCGTGGTGAGCATATGGACACTACAGTTCAAAAGGCTACAGAACTGGGGGTAGCTGAAATCATCCCGGTTATCTGTATGCGATCGACAAATATAAATACAGGCCGTAGCGGTAAAAAACACGATCGCTGGAAGCAAATTATTATCAGCGCATGCGAGCAGAGCGGCAGAAACTCCTTACCCAGAATGCATGAAATAACCCCGCTCGACGATGCCCTGGCTAACGTTGATGCTTCAACAAAGCTGGTGCTGGACCCGACAGCCGTAAATGGTATAAACAGCTTACAGCCCCGGGATAATGCGATGTGCATCTTGTCCGGGCCCGAAGGCGGGCTTGCGCGAGAGGAACTCAACAATGTATGCAATGCCGGTTTTGTAAGAGTTAAATTCGGTCCACGTATTCTGAGAACGGAAACGGCGGGGCCTGCGTTTATTACCGCGCTGCAGGCCATCTGGGGTGATATGGGCCAGTAAAGCCTGGACAGGGAACTTTATATGTCTGCCTGTTGCAGCATACCCTCTATCGCGTCAAGGTCAAGTATTCCCGCAGCAGCCCCGTTAAGCCTGACCTTCTGCGCAACCATGGGATGCTCAGCTGATGCAAATTCATCAGTCTTTATCTGGTCTCTGGAAAAAGTACTTACATGTGGCACACCATGCATTGCGAGGCCTATATACGGGTAGTTTTTATCCTCATCCTCACTGGCGGAATACATTACTGCAACCTGGGTATTGATATTGACAGCTTGTGCATTATCACCACCTGCAGCTTCATAGGATACCACTGGCAACTCAATGCCACGCCATCTGGTTTTTCCCAGAACCCATTGTGGCGATCCTTTAACTTCATAAACATCATTTACAGAAATAATTTCTGCAACTGTTGCATTTGGAACAACGATCAATTCGTTTTTCAGTGTCAGGATAATGCTTTTAATTAGCTGGTTACTTTGTTGCATGACTAGTTACGCTTCAAGAATTTCATTAATATTTTTCATCAATTCTTCTTCCTGGTAAGGTTTGCCCAGATACTGGTTAACACCGATTTCCAGGGCCTTTTCCTTATGTTTTTCCCCGGTACGCGAGGTTATCATTATTATCGGAAGATCCCTGAGCCGCTCATCATTTCTTATGTAAGTTGCAAGTTCAAAACCATCCATACGGGGCATCTCAATATCCAGTAACATCAGGTCAGGCTTGGTATCAATAAGCTGATTGGTTGCATCAATACCATCTTTTGCCAGCAGCACCTGTATACCATTTCGTTCAAGCATACGAGCGGTAACCTTGCGAATGGTAATCGAATCATCCACAACCATAATGGTTCTTTCTTCTTTCTTCTCCGGTTCCGTTTCTTCGACAACATCTGCAAACTCATCCTTCTTGTACAGGCTTTCGCCAACAACCAGTGCCGACATCTCCAATATTAAAACTACACGACCATCTGCAAGAATGGTTGCTCCCGCTATACCTCGAACCATGCTGATTTGATGTCCAACAGGCTTGACCACAATCTCGCGACGTCCCACCAGGTCATCGACATGTAATGCGAAATGGCTGTTACCCACCTGCGCCAGCAGTACAGGATACAATCCGTACTGTTCAGAGTAATCCGCCCTCTGACCAGTTAGTAACTGACCAAGATGCTTTAACTGATACTCAACATTATTAAATTCGTAGACGTGCTCAGCATTGTTATAGAATCTTTGTAATTCAGCACCAGTGATACGAACAACACCTTCAATACTCGCCAGTGGAATCGCATAGATATCCTCACCACAGCTAACCAGCAGGGCCTGATTAATCGCCAGTGTAAGCGGTAAGCGTATGGTGAACTCTGTGCCTTTTCCCGGCACTGTCTCAATTTCCAGCACACCACCCAGTTGCTTAAGTTCGGCATCAACAACGTCCATACCCACACCGCGGCCAGCAACCTGGGAAACTGACTCAGCGGTACTGAAGCCGGATTTCAGAATAAGCTGCAGCACATCATGGTCAGTGATCTTGATATCATCATTTATCAAATCCTGTTTAATGGCTTTGGCGCGAACAGCTGCTACATTTATACCCGCGCCATCATCCTTAACCCGCAGTATGACGTCGGCACCCTGTCGATCGACTTCAATAACTATACGTCCTGTTTCGGCTTTACCAGCGGTAATACGTTTATCCGGTGCTTCTATACCATGCGCCACTGCATTACGTAGCATATGCTCAAGCGGCGCCGTAATACGATCAAGAATGGTGCGATCAAGCTCATTGGTATCACCCGTTATTTCAAGTTCGACTTCCTTGCCAAGCTCCCTGGATGTCTGCCTTACAATTCTACGCAGACGTGTTGATAAACCACCAAAACGAACCATGCGAGTACGCATCAGGCCTTCTTGCAGTTCTATGCTTACACGTGATTCCTGCAGTAACAATGTTTCAGAGTCTCGTACGATGTCACTAAGGATTTCGCGAATACTCTCAACGTCACTTGCCGTCTCAGTCAGACTTCTTGATAGTTGCTGAATGGTTGAATATTTATCCATCTCCAGTGGATCAAAATCATCCCCATACTGGTCTGATTCTTTTTCAAAAGAAGAGCGAATCTGGATTTCTGTCTCGATTTCAAGATTTCTCAGCTGTTGCTTGAGGCGTATTACTGTAGATTCGAGCTCGTTAAGGTTAAAGCCGATATCATTCATCTGCTTACCCATTCGAGCGTGATATATATTTACCTCACCAGCTGAATTAACAAGATCATTAAGCAGGTCAGCACGAACACGGATCTGCTCCTGTGCCTCCCGAAAATTAATATCGGTTGCACGCTCGCCCCATTGCTTAGCTTCCTGCGTGTCTGTTGCACGGCGACCGAAATTATCGCTTGCAGCTTCAGTTTCTTCCTGCACGGTTTCAGCTTCGCCACCCTCGTCTTGCACTTCCTCATCTGCTGATGTATGACCAAGATCATCAAGCTCCAGATCATATCGCTCCACCGAACGCTTCTCGTGAACTTCACCTTTCATCAGGGCTTCGAGTTGTGCAGCCAGGTCACTGGCCGAATCAATCGGTGCGCGGTCTTTTACATTCTTCAGCATTAACGCTAGACGATCTACGGCATCGTTCAATGTATTAAACAGCACCTTGTCTATATTGACCTGCTTGTCTGAAACCTTGATAACCAGTGACTCGAGCAAGTGAGTCAAATCACCTACCGGCGTCAACTCTGCCATTCGTGCACCACCCTTGAGCGTATGCATATAGCGTTGAAGCTGATTAATACTTTGTTCATCATCCGGATTATTTGTTAATTTCTGCAGAATCTCTTCACAGCTTTCAATTAACTCATCAGCCTCTTCGATAAAGATATCAATCAGGTCGCCATCAATCTCACCGTACAGGATAGAAGTAGTTGTCTGCTCAGGTTCTTTAACCTGCTCCGTTACAGGCTCTGGTTCAAAATCGAGGTTTATCTCATCTGCTGCAGACTCTGCAGCAGTAACTACCACCTCTTCAAATTCAGCCGCATCTTCTATTTCGGGTCTGCCATAGGCTTCTACACCCCTGGATGAAGATGTTTGCAGCTGGTGCTGGAGTTCAGCCTGAATAGCTTTCGTTATTTTATCCAGCAGGGCTTTATCATGCTCTGGTATCGAGCCTGACTTTATCTGATCCAGCATTGAATCAACTTGTTGTGCAACGACAGCTATCAGCTGCACAATATCATCATTGATTGTCAGCTCGTGGCCTTCCTGCCTGGTTTTGACGTATTTCTCAGTTGCGCCGCACAATTCAGCTATTTGCTCGATCTCTGCTGTACGCGCACTGCCATACAGGGTATGGAATGCACGAATCAGATCCTTGCTGGCCGTTAATGGCTCACTTTTATCATTGTGTGCATCGAGTAGCTGTTGAACACGGCTGAGATGACCTACACTCTCATCGTAATAAATCTGGAACAGGATCGGATCCATTCCCGCGGGGAGTTCACCGCTCTGTCCCTCGCCTGCATCCTGTTCTTCGATTTCAAAAGCCAGATCATCGGCTGAAAACGAGACTCCGGATTGTGCCTCCGTGTCAAGGTTTATGGTATCAAGGTCAATATCTGTGTCCGAAACCTCAGCTGATGTATTAAAAATTACATCTTCAGATTCTGTTTCCTGTTGACCTGGTGACAGGCTGGTTTCTTCTTCAGCTACACTGTAATCTGTCTGTTCTGCAACATCATCCCCGAAAGCCTGTTCTATTAATTCCAGACTGATTTCTTCTTCTGCTTCTGCGACCGTGGCATGCGGCTGTTGTGCTACTTCTTGCCTGTCCTGCTCAACGTCTTCGAGGCTTATTTCATCGACTTCCGGCGCAAGTTGATCAAAAGCCTGTGATTCTGCATCGCCTGCTACTCCAGCCACTGCATCGACGCTGGCTTCAGCTGGATGTTCTGCAACAGCTGGAATCTCTTTACCTTCGGCAATGGCTTCAGCAGTTGCCATCAGATGATATATACTGGGTACCGGCTCCCTGTTACCCTGAAGCTGCTCGATCAGTTGAGGCATAACGGCCACAGCTTCATCGAGTACGTTCAGAACCCTGCTATCAACTTCAATCTTGTTGTCAATAACACGATTGAGCACGTTTTCAAACTTCCAGGAAAACTCGCCAATCAATTGCGCGCCAATCAGTCGGCCACTACCTTTTAGCGTGTGAAAACATCTACGAACAACGGCCAGTGCTTCTTCATCATCGTGGTTTATTTTCCACTGAGGCAGGTTATTATGCAGTTCTTGCAGTACTTCTATGGCTTCTTCGATAAAGATTTCAAGAATTTCTTCATCAGCATCATCACCGAGTATCTCGAACTCGCCATAACCAGGCTCGGCTACAGTAGCTGCAACTGCAGGTTCAGGCGCTGCGGCTTCGGGAGCCTCTTGCGCCTGCACAAACTCGACTATCTCTGCTGCCGCTGCAGCAGGTTCTTCTTCAGTCGCTATCGACTTTTTTACAGCATCCTCGCCAGCCATTGTTTCAGGCTGTTGTGCTGGCATAAGTGACGCATAACGGTCACTGACTTCAACCAGCGTTTTTAAAGCTTCTTCGCCGGTGCGAAGACCCGCTTCCACTCCGGGGCGCCCTTCTGACATTGCTTCAAAGAAATATTCAATCGCTGTGACGACATCAGCGACCTTGTCTTGCTCTTCTGCATCTGGCTGGTGGCTATTCTCAAGCAATGCAATGTGTACATAATCTTTAAGATTAACCAGCATCGCCTCCACCTGCGCCATGGGCAATATCATAGATACACCCCTGACTTCTTCCAGCAAATTCATCACCGTCTGCAATTGTTCTACACTACCAATTCCGCTGGTAAAGGAAAGGATGGCTTCCTTGGCATCAGAAAAGTTTTGCAGGCCCTGGGCTATAACCGTGGAGAGCACCTCATGATATTCGGCAGCAGGTACGATCCTGTCTTCATCATCGTCGTAATCGGCAACACCAGTACGCTGAGCAACATAGTCATCAAGATCAGACTCTGCACTCAACAACTCTCCGGCAATTGTAAAGATAACTTCTTCATTAGCTTCTGTATTGCCCTCTGTGATGCCCTGTATTATTTGTTTCTGTTGCAGAACTTTCTGTCTTGCATCGCCAAGACCAAGCATACCGTAGGTATCGCCAATCTTAACCATCTGCTCTGAAATGGTTACCAGGTCAGCAACATTTTTATCGCTACTATGGATAAATATTTCAAGCGCATCTTTTACCTGGGCGAGATCTTCCTTGATACCTTGTGAAACAGTCGCAAACAGTTCGGCATTGAGGCCACCCATACCTGTTTCTGCACCTTCAGCCGGGGCAGCCAGCAACTCCTCAAGGTTATATATTTCCTTGATTCGTGTAACGCGTTTACCATTCGTCTGGCTGCTGCCAATGTAGTAAAGAATATTTTTCAGAAGCTCCTGCGAATACTGTGCAGCAAAATCGTCTTCGCCAATATCAATAAGCAGCTTGACCTGACGATCTACACCACCTAATAACATTTTCACACTGACATTCGAATCAATACCGCCCTCGAATAAACCTTCGAGTAGTGCTGCAATAACAGACCAGAAACGCCTCACTGATTGTTCGGCAGAAGTTTTTTCCAGGGAAGCGATGACAGCCAGCATACGCTGACAACCGGCACGCTCTTTATTGTTTTTCAGAAGGTCAAGCAGGCCCAGTTGATAATGCGTTCGTAATCGTTTTGCCTCAGCATGCAGCTTACCCGCTTCAATTACCGGCGCATGGATCTCCTGTTCCTCTATATCCATGGCTTCCATATCAGGGAAGAAAAGCACATTCTCTGACAGCAAGCCCTGCTTGCGAATAGCGCGCATGTCATTCATTAATGGCAGCAGCACCATTGGTGTATCCTTGTTACCCGCCTGCAATCCTTCAAGATAGTCGGGTAGCTGAAGCATTGCTCGCATCAATACATCATATGCATCTTCCCTGTTATCAACATTATTTTCGATTATCGCCCGTGCTGTTTGCTCCATCTCTTCCGCAAGCATGGCCGCGCCGAAAATCTCGACCATCTGCAGGGTTCCATAAACAAGTCGTATTCCCTCGATGCAATCCTGCATTAATGCTTCGTTATCGCTGTTTTCAATGTATTCCGATAACGATGTCTGCGCATCATTCAACACGGTATCAAGCTGTTGCTTGACCCAGCTCAGAGAGTTATATTCGACTGTACCTTGTTGTTTCATTTACAGGTTACCCGCGCTTGATATAACTGTTGCTGTACATAACGATGTGTCGCTAACTGTCGAGAACCACTGTATCAACCTTGCCCGCACCTTGCGCTGGAAGCTTGAAGCCAGATACAGAGCGTTGCAGCTCGTTAGCCAGGTCATTCAGTGAGCTCAATGAAGACGATGTTTCTTCAGTACCTTCTGACGTCTTCAAGGTAATTTCCTGAATTACGTTCATCGTCTTGGATACATCGTTAGCAATAGCTGATTGTTTTTTTGCAGATTCAGAAATGCCCTGAATCAGGTTGGCAAGATTCGTTGACACAGTTTCAATTTCTCTAAGTGCCTCACCTGCATCTTCCGCACGCTTGGCACCGTTAACAACACCCGCGGTACTTACTTCCATCGAAGTTATAGCTTCGTTGGTATCCGCCTGAATCGTATTCACGAGTGTCTCAATCTGCTTGGTTGCATTACCAGCACGTTCTGCAAGTCGTTGTACCTCGTCGGCAACCACGGCAAAACCACGCCCTGCGTCACCGGCAGTTGATGCCTGAATTGCTGCATTCAATGCCAGGATGTTGGTCTGGTCTGCGATTTCCGTAATCAGCCCCACGATATCACCAATCTCCTGTGATGATTCCCCAAGTCGTTTAATACGTTTTGATGTTTCCTGAATTGTTTCACGAATACTTTCCATACTGCTGATGGTTTCACGCACCACACCAGCACCTTTCTGTGCAATTTCCATTGATTGGCGCGCAACCTCCGCGGATTCGGACGCTTCCTTGGTAACGTTCTCCATCGATTCAGCCATATCGGTAATCGCCGCACTCGCTGATGCGATTTCACGCGCCTGGTGGTTACTTGCTTCGGCAAGTGACATCGCCGTACCCTGTACGTTCGACGTGGATGTAGTTACCTCGGTCGAGGTATTATTTATTGTTGTAACCAGCGTACGCAAGGCATCGATTGCAAAGTTCACGGAATCTGCGATGGCCCCGGTAATCTCTTCTGTTACCGTGGTGTGTACGGTGAGATCACCATCAGCCAGGTTTGCCATTTCATCCAGTAATCTCAGAATCGCACGCTGGTTTCTACGGTTATTTTCCAGCGCCTCTTCCTCACGTGCTTTCGCGTCACGTAACATGAAGATACCGCCAATAATGATCAATATTACCGCGAGTGCACCAAAGCCCACACCAGCCAGCTGGATAATATCCAGTGTTTGTGTCTGACTGGTAATTGCATCCTGTAGCGTTTCCAGCTCCAGCAGCAGCATGGCGCTACCGGTTGTTACCTGGCTTGCAGCATCTTTAACCTCGAATAATTCGGGTGAAAGTTCGAGGATACCGGCAATGTTGTCACTCACCGCACTGATAAGCATTGCCACCTCGCGCAACTTGGCAACAGCTTCCTTGTCGGTTACCTTTTCGATACGCAGTGACTTGGAACCTTTGAGCAGTCCCTCGAGCACCCTGCCAAACAAGGCAGCATCTCGACCGAAACGGTCAGCCGCAGCTGCAGCCTGCTCACCACCCGTCAAAACCTGGTTAAGATTGTTTTTAATGCGCTGCGATAGCATCATCTGCCGACTGGCGAGATAGACCTGTCTAGTTGATGCGTTCTTATTCATCAGCACGCCGACCACCTCGTCAGAAAAGGTGAGCAGCTGGGGTATGAAACTGTCAATGACGTTATAAAGCTCCTGTACTTCAGTAATTGCTTTCTTACCTTCCAGAATGACCGAGATATCACTGCTGAAATCAGCCCAGTTGGTCTCGACGCTTTGCAATGGCGTGAGCAGAGATTTATCCAGTGGCGGTGTTCCAGATGATGTGTCCCCGGCGCGGTATGTATTAAGAATCTCATCGAATCGAATACGGCTCTCCAGCAATGCTGTGAAGTCCGATTCCTGGCCGGATGATGCACCGAGCGCCTGTGTAGCCATGCGCTGTGATAACAATAGCTGCTCTGATGACAGTTCTACATGTTGTTGCAAGTCAGTACGCTTGGTACCCACATAAATCAAGCTTCCTAACATCACAAAGATTGATATGAAAAGCAATATACCCAGTAACGCTAGCGGTCTACTGACCGCCCGTGCCACAGGCTTTGATTTTTTCTTATCAGCGCTCATATTCTTGTCTCCGAATTACTACTCAACCGAATCGCCCGGCAATATTCTTATTTTTATTGTTTATAGTGACGCTTCAGCCAATCGCTCATCTTGCGCCATGTTTTGAAAACTAAACACAGGCCAACTATCACCCTCCTGACAGAAAGCCATATTTATGTACTTCGAAACATTTTCATGCACGTCTGGAATATCACTAGATTGTTCCTTGGATAGAAAATGTTTCATCCCGTATACTTCTTCCACAATGAGTCCTGTATTGAACCCCTTGTAATCAATAACAATGACCCTGCCTTTTTTTCTTTGTTTTATATCTTCGCCGAGTATAAAACCCTTAAGGTCCATTAACGGCATTAATCCTCCGCGAACATTGGCAACACCTACCATCCAGGACTTCACACCAGGAACATAGGTAAATTCAGGCAGATCCAGAATTTCCTCAATTTCATTCATGGGCGCAATCAGCTTGTCATCGCCAATCCTGAAACCAACGCCCACCCATTCATCTTCAGCCTTGGCCCGCTCCGGCATTCCAGCCGCGTTTGCATGACAACGTCGCTCGATATCCAGTAATAAATCGAAGGGGTCGCTCGTATTCACTTCCATAACTATATCTATCGAGTACTAACCTGAGAGCACCATATTGACATGTTCAATCAGACCCTTCTCCTGTACCGGTTTGACGATATAATCTCTTGCACCCTGTCGCTTGGCCCATACCTTGTCAGTTTCCTGATCCTTGGTTGTTACAATGATGACAGGAATATTCGCTGTCTCTGACTGTTTGGATAACTGACGTGTTGCCTGAAAGCCGTTCATACCAGGCATTACCACATCCATCAATACCAGGTCGGGCATGGTTTCTTTTGCTTTTTCAATACCAGCCTCACCAGAATCAGCTACAACAACCTCGTGACCATTCTTTTCAAGAATCGTCTGCAGTACATGAACCTCTGTTGGTGAATCATCAACCACTAGTATCTTCGCCATTACTTAATCACCATTGTTATACGTTTTTCATCAGGATTTATTCAAATTATTTTGATGCATGTTGTTTGATCGCGCCTATCAGGTCTTCCTTGGTAAACGGTTTGGTCAGATACTGTGTTGAACCCACGATACGACCACGCGCACGATCAAAAATACTATCCTTACTGGACAACATTATCACCGGCGTTTCCTTGAAGGTCTTGTTATTTTTTATCAAGGCGCATGTCTGATAGCCGTCAAGACGAGGCATCATGATGTCCACAAAAATGATATTCGGTTTGGTTTCGGCGATTTTTGACAACGCTTCAAAACCATCAACCGCGGTTACAACTTCACAACCTTCTTTTTTCAAAAGGTTCTCAGCTGTACGACGAATCGTTTTGCTGTCGTCGATGACCATTACCTTGAGGTCACTCAACTCAGCAATTTCTTCTGCCATTGCTGCACCATTCATTCATTATTAGCCCTAGAGAGGTGGATATACACAGAATGTAGACCATGAAATTTATATTCGCAATCAATCTTTGCTTATAAGGCATTGAATTGTGTGAAGTCATGTTTTCATTTACATTACCCTCAATATAGACTTTAAACTGGAAATCGCATGGCCCTGAAGCTTGGAATCGTCATGGACCCGATCGAACACATCAAAATCGTCAAGGACAGCAGTTTTGCCATGATGCTGGCTGCCCAACGCCGTGGTTGGGAGCTGCACTACATGAACCAGCACAACCTGTATTCTGATGGTGGCAGCACCCGCGCCCGGAGCAAGACATTAACGGTTGAGGATGCGCCCAAAAACTGGTTCAGCGTCATCAGCGAGCAGGATATTGCCCTGGAAACGCTCGATGCAGTACTGATGCGCAAGGATCCGCCGTTCGATATCGAATATATTACCACCACCTGGCTGCTGGACAGCGCCGAGCGCGCCGGAACCCTGGTTGTGAACAAGCCTGCAAGCCTGCGTGACGCCAACGAAAAGCTCTTCATCACCTGTTTCCCGCAATGCTGCGTAGCCATGCTCGTCAGCAGTGACCCGGCCCGGATTCGCCAATTCGTTGCAGCACACCGGGATGTGATCCTGAAACCCCTGGACAGCATGGGCGGCCATTCTATCTTCAGAGTCCAGCCCGATAACCAGAACCTTTCCGTCATCCTGGAACTAATGACCAACGCTGGACAAAAAACCATAATGGCCCAGCGCTATATTGCTGAAATCACGCAGGGTGACAAGCGCATACTGCTCATCGATGGCGAGCCCGTGCCCTATGCACTTGCCCGGGTTCCGGCGGCGGGAGAGACCAGGGGAAACCTGGTGGCTGGCGCCAGCGGCGTGGGTGTATCACTGACTGAACGTGATCGCTGGATATGCGCACAAGTATCGCCGGTACTGCGCGAGATGGGGATTCTGTTTGCCGGCCTAGATGTCATTGGCGATTACCTGACTGAGATCAATATCACCAGCCCAACCTGTATCCGCGAACTGGATCAGCAATACGATCTCGATATCGGCGGGCAGCTAATACAATGTATAGAATCCCACCTGAGCTGAACTCGAAGCCTTTGCCTAATAACATGCTTCAGGCAATGCTGCGTTCTCGCTGTCTTATGCTCATGGCCGGCATAAGCCTGCTGCTGTCTGCATGTGACAAAAGCAGTGATAGCGCGCACAAACACAGCATTTTTGCATTCGGCACTCTGATCGAAATAACGCTGTTTAATACCAGCGAGTCGAAAGCTAATGCCAGCTTCGATCAACTGGAACGTGACTTTCAGGATCACCATGACAGCTGGACGCCCTGGCAAACGAGTGATCTCAGCCGCATTAATGACGCGATCAAGGCAGGCACCCGGATTTCTGTACCGCAGTCAGTATTGCCGCTGATTACTGCCTCGAAAGACCTGTATGAGAAAAGTGACGGCCTGTTCAATCCCGCGATCGGCAACCTGATCAACCTGTGGCAAATGCAACGCCATGATGAAACCGACATCAGCCCTCCCGATGCAGCTGACATTGCCAGCCTCGTCAGGCAAAACCCGGGTATGGATGACATACATGTAACCGGGACAATGCTCTCCAGCGACAATCCTGGCGTGCAGTTGAGCCTGGGCGCTTTTGCCAAGGGTTATGCCATAGATCAAGCCATGCAATATCTTCGTTCACAGGGCATTACGAATGCCGTAATCAACGCAGGCGGTGACCTGCGAGTAAGCGGTCAGCATGGCGAGCGTCCATGGCGTATTGGCATCCGTCATCCAAGGCAAGTCGGGGTCATTGCCTGGCTTGACGCCAAGGCCAATGAAAGCATTTTTACTTCTGGTGATTACGAGCGTTTTTATATGTTCGCAGGCAAGCGCTATCACCATATCCTTGATCCGCGCACCGGCTATCCTGCTGCAGGCGCCAGTTCGGTTACCGTCATTCATCACGATGCCGGCATTGCTGATGCTGCTGCCACCGCGTTATTTGTTGCCGGCCCGGAGCACTGGTACGAAACTGCCCGCGCCCTGGGTATCAAGTACGTGTTGCTGATAGATACTGAAGCGGGTATTCATATGAGCCCGGCGATGCATAAACGCGTACATCTGGTAAATTCCGAATCTGACCACATTATCATCAGTCAGCCACTATAATTAAAGCAATGGGCAACAATTAACTGCTATACATATAATAATGACTACAGTAGCACGGGCGCCACAAATCACAGACAATGACCGGCTGGGAATGACTTTATTCCTGGCGGCTGTATTTCATGGCATTATCATCCTGGGTATCACCTTCAGCATCTCGCCACCGGCAGGTAGTGAATCACTGCCAACTCTGGATGTCATCCTGGTGCAGACACAGAAAGCTTCACCGGCTGAAGATGCAAAATACCTGGCACAGGTGTCACAGCAAGGTGGTGGCATCAGCGAGAAACAAAACCGCCCCACAGACCTGTTTACCGCGCCCAGCCTGTCGAAAAATCCCGGCATGGCGATGTCAACATCACAACAGCAACAGGCAAGCCAGAAACAGGTTGAGAAAGTCGCGCTGCTGCATCAGGACGATTCCAGCCACCAGGTCAACACAGACAGCACAAAACAGAGCCCGGATAACATCACACTGCTAAATCAGCAAACCCAGAACCAGAACAACAAACAAGCACGGCTAGCACGCGAGTTGAGCACACAGATTGAGAACCAGGCAGAAAAAACGCGTACCAAGTACCTGAATTCAAGCACCCGTGAATTCATACCCGCGACTTATATGCGCCAATGGATCAACCGGGTAGAGCGCATTGGAAACCTGAATTACCCTGACCAGGCCAGACGTAATAAAATGAGTGGCACTTTGATTCTCGATGTAGTTATCAATGCCGATGGCGAACTGGTCAAAACCGATCTGAGGCAGTCTTCGGGGCATCAACTACTCGACGATACCGCCAAACGCATCGTACAGCTGGCCGCCCCCTATTCACCGTTTCCGCCAAAACTTCGCCAGCAAGCCGATGTCATACATATAACCAGAAGCTGGGAATTTCTTAATGACAATAGCCTGCGAACCAATTGAAAATGACCGCTAACCGTCTCACTGACCATTTCATAATCGCCATGCCTGGCTTGATGGATGAGAATTTCAATCAGGCAGTTACGTATATTTGCGAGCATGATGAGAACGGAACATTCGGCATCATCATTAACCGTGAATCTGATATCAGCCTGGATGATGTCATGCAGCAGATGAAAATCCCCTATCAGTCGAAAAACAACGATAACGCACCCGTGTATAGCGGTGGCCCTGTGCAAACCAACCGCGGTTTCATCCTGCACCGACCAACGGGTAACTGGGACTCAAGCCTGATCGTAAATGATTCTGTGGCGTTGACAACTTCGCGCGATATTCTTGAAGCCATCGCTGGCAACACGGGTCCACAGGACACTATCATTGCACTGGGTTATGCCGGCTGGGGCCCAGGCCAGCTTGAACAGGAAATGGCTGCCAACACCTGGCTTAGCTGCCCTGCGGAAGAGCAGATTATCTTCGACACACCGGTTGAAGAACGCTGGCAGGCCGCCGCCCGATTGATCGGTATCGATTTACAGCTAATGAGTAATGACGCCGGGCATGCATGACTAGTCGCGCTGTGCGCTCGGTGATGGGCTTTGATTATGGACTCAAACGCATCGGTATCGCCACAGGACAAACCATTACCGGCACCGCTTCACCACTGGTCACACTGCAATCCATCAATCAGGCACCTGACTGGAAAAGTATCGAATCACATATCAGGCAGTGGCAACCCGACGCCTTGATTGTTGGCATACCCTACCCGCTTGCAGGTGAAGAAAGCGACATCACCAGGGCTGCACGCAACTTCAGCAAACAGCTTGTACGCCGATTTAATTTACCGGTATATACCATTGATGAAAGCCTGTCTTCTTTTGAAGCTGAACAGCAGCTAAAACAGGGTACTAAAATATCCAAGCACAACAAGCACGAGATTGATAAAATGGCCGCGGCCATCATTGTACAAAGCTGGCTTAACTCGCATCAGGACCGTTAACAAGGGCTCAGCATCTATGGATGAAATTGCCAAACCAGATCAACTTCTGGAGAAACTGGCAGACGATCTTAACCAGCTGCTCAACGAGCGTAAGATCGATGATCCATTGATGGTTGGCATTCACACCGGCGGCGCCTGGATAGCAAATATCCTGCATACAAAACTGGCGCTGTCACAGCCGCTGGCTACCCTCGATATCAGCTTCTATCGCGATGACTTCTCTCGTATCGGCATTCATCCCAGGGTAAAACCGTCCAGCCTGCCACCGCAGGTAGAAGACAAGCACATTATCCTGGTCGATGATGTTCTGCACACCGGTCGTACCATACGCGCTGCGATGAACGAGATATTCGATTACGGACGTCCGGCCAGCATTGCCCTCGCCTGCCTGGTTGACCGCAGTGGAAGAGAATTACCAATACAGGCAGACGCTATTGGCCAACATCTGCATCTGGGTCCTGAACAACACATCAAGCTGAGTGGCCCGGAACCACTGAAATTTATCATCACTTGAACATGTGCCTGACGCTGAACATCACCCCTGCCCTGACACAGCTGCCACACACAGGTAAGCGCCATGGTCAATAAATCAACCAGGCCAACTGATCCTCTGATCGGCAACGACAACTGGAACATTCAACTCGACAGTAATGGCAGGTCTGAAACATTTTCTTACCATCGAAGGGCTCGGCAGTGAAATCCTCACCAGCATACTCGACACCGCGGAGAGTTTTGCCAACGTTAACCAGCAGCGCGTGAAGAAAGTGCCTTTGTTGCGCGGTAAAACCATCGTCAACCTGTTTTTTGAAGCCAGTACACGCACACGTACAACGTTTGAACTCGCGGCGAAAAGGCTCTCGGCCGATATTCTCAATATAAACATCAGCACATCGGCAACCAGCAAGGGTGAATCGTTGCTCGATACCCTGCAGAACCTGCAGGCAATGCAGTGCGACATGTTTATTGTGCGCCATAGCGATTCGGGTGCGGCGCATTTTATTGCCGGCAAAGTTGCACCGCACATCAGTGTGATCAATGCCGGTGACGGCTGGCATGCGCATCCGACCCAGGCCATGCTCGACATGTTCACGATTCGCAGAAACAAGGGCAAGGATTTTGGCCGGCTGCGCGTAGCCATTGTAGGCGACCTGCTGCACTCGCGTGTTGCACGTTCTCAGATTCACGCGTTGAACATACTCAACACCGGTGATGTCCGCGTCATTGCACCCAAGACATTGATACCAACAGACATCGAGGACATGGGCGTGACCGTGTTCAATAACCTCGAATCCGGCATCAAGGATGCAGATGTGGTCATCATGCTGCGGCTGCAGAAAGAACGCATGCAGGGTGCATTCATTCCCAGTGAACATGAATATTACAGCCAGTATGGTCTGACCGAACAACGTCTGCGCACTGCCAAAGATGATGTCATCGTTATGCACCCGGGCCCTATTAACCGCGGTGTGGAAATAGAGTCGAGTGTCGCTGATGGGGCTCGCTCTGTGATACTCGACCAGGTTACCTACGGTATCTCTGTGCGCATGGCGATCATGTCAATGGCCCTGGGTCGCGAGCCTGAACAAAAGGCAACGGAGGCGAACTCATGAACCGCCTGCATGTTGCCAACGGCCTGATGCTTGACCCGGTTACAGCAACGGTCAAAACCAGCAATATCTACATTGCCGACGGCAGCATCGTTGCAATTGATCGTATTCCGGACGGTTTTGAAGCCGAGCACACCATCGATGCAAGCGGCCTTATCATCAGCCCCGGCGTGGTTGACCTGTGCGCGCGCCTGAGGGAACCAGGTTTCGAATTCAAGGCTGACATCAAAAGCGAAACCCTTGCGGCTGCCAGTGCCGGTATAACCACATTGTGCTGTCCGCCTGACACGGATCCGGTCATCGATGAACCTGCTGTTGTTGAACTGATTCATCGCAAGGCCACAACTGCAGCTCACACCAATGTTGTCACACTGGGTGCACTGACTAGCGGACTCGAAGGGCAACGGCTCAGCGAAATGTCTACCTTGCATGCCGCCGGGTGTGTCGGCGTCAGTAACGGTCGTAAACCGGTCGCAAACACGTTAATTATGCGTCGTGCCTATTCCTATGCCGCCAATTGCGACATGCCAGTCTTCATCGAACCTGACGATCACTGGCTAAGCCTCGGCGGCTGCGCCCATGATGGTGCAATTGCCACCAGGCTGGGACTGCAGGGCATTCCTGTGTCTGCAGAAACGGTGGCGATTTCCAGGGCGCTTGAACTAATACTTGAAACCGGGGTAAAAGCACATTTTGGTCGTCTGTCTTCAGCTCACGGTGTCGAGCTGATACGCCGCGCAAAAGAACAGGGCATGGATATCACCGCCGACGTCAGTGCCCATCAGCTGTTTCTCAACGAGATGGATATCAACAGCTTCAACAGCCTGTACCATGTACTGCCACCACTACGCAGCCAGCGCGATATGGAAGCACTACGCCAGGCAGTCAGGGAGGGTGTCATCGATGCCATCTGTTCCGATCACCAGCCCCATGAACCCGATGCCAAACAGGCACCGTTTGCCAGTACTGAGCCAGGTATTTCCGCTCTGGAAACACTACTGCCTCTGACCTTGAGACTCGTACATGAGCAGCTGGTGCCAACCTATACCGCCCTCAGCCTGCTTACAATCCAGCCCGCAGCCATACTCGGTATTAATGCCGGGGTGCTTGCCGAAAACAGGCCAGCTGATATCTGTATCTATGATGCGCAGCAGGACTGGCAGCTTGATACCTCGACCATGCTCAGCAGAGGCAAGAACACGCCATTCGAAGGCTGGAATTTCCAGGGCAAGGTCAGGCATACCATTATCGGCGGCAAGCTGATTCACACATTATCATGACAATCATGAGTTCCCGGCCACTGTTCTTTATTGGCCAGCTGATACATCATAAGAAATTCGAATACCGAGGTGTCATTATTGATGTCGATGCTGAATTTGAAGGCACAGATGACTGGTATCAACAGGTCGCATTAAGCCGGCCGCCAAAGAACAAACCCTGGTACCACGTGCTGGTACATAACAGCAACCAGTTGACCTATGTCGCCGAACGCCACCTTGAACAAGACAGCACCAATGAGCCGGTCAACCATCCGGCTATTGAAATCTATTTTGATGGTTTTGAAAACGGTGTTTATACCCTGAGCGCAACAAAACAGTAATTCATTCATGCCTCATGCTTGATCTGCTGCGTAAGCACGAGTTCTGTAACTGAGGATCGCTCTAATCGGTAGATGTGCTGGGGAATTGCAGGGTTTCCGGATTTTCTTCTTTTTGCGTTATATCCTTGACGCCACCACCAAAGTTGATGCGCCACTCAAGATCGCTGCTTGAATCGGCATTCGCCAGTGCCGTTTTCAGATCGATCTTGCCATTCTTGAACAACAGGTACAGAGCCTGATCGAAAGTCTGCATACCCACGTCGGAACCTTTTTCCATAATTTCCTTGATACCGTGGAAGTTACCATCACGAATCAACTGGCTGATATAAGGTGTATTGATCATTACTTCGGTTGCAACGATTCGAGAACCGTCAATCGATGTCACGAGTCGTTGCGCCAGGATTGCATTCAGATTAAGCGACAGGTCCATCAGGATCTGGTTGTGCGCATCACTGGGGAAGAAGTTGAGAATGCGGTCCAGCGTCTGGTTTGCATTGGTCGCATGCAGCGAGGTCAGGCACAGGTGGCCGGTATCGGCATAGCGTAATGCAGACTCAACGCTGGCGCGGTCACGCGCTTCTCCTATCATGATGACATCAGGCGCCTCGCGCATGGCCTCGCACAAGGCATTATCAAACGACAAGGTATCCAGTCCGACTTCACGCTGCCCGATAATACATTTCTTGTGATGGAACATGAACTCGATTGGATCTTCGATGGTAAGGATATGACCGGTATCGATTGAATTCCGATAATCCAGCATGGAAGCAAGCGAGGTTGATTTACCCATGCCGGTGGCGCCGACAATGAGTACCAGTCCCTTCTTTTTCTTCATTATGTCCTTGTAGACAGGGGGCAGTATCAGCTCTTCGATGGTCGGGATATCCGCCTTGATATAGCGAATAACCATGGAAACTTCACCACGCTGCATATACAGGTTGATACGAAAGCGGCCAAGATCGGTATATGATATCCCCATGTTGAATTCGAGATTATTCTCGAAATCCTTGATCTGCGCCGGCGATAGCAGATCATATGCCAGCTTGCGGGTCATGCCGGGTGACAGCATGCTTTTACCCACGGGACGCATCTTGCCCTCGATACGAACACTTACAGGCGCACCGGTGGTGAAATACATATCAGAGGCGTGTTGCTCTGACATTAGCTTGAGGTAGGGCTGTAAATTCATGGCTGCAAGCCTGGGGGTGAATTAGCGCATGCCCTGCGCGCTGCTATCGTCTGATGTATCTTCCATCGAAAGCTTGTCGAGCCCCGACAGCAGGTCCTTTTTCTTCGAGCCCTTGCTTTCGAGTTTGATACGGAGACGAAGGTCATTAAGTGAATCTGCATTACGTAATGCATCTTCATAAGTAATACGGCCGGATTCATACAATTCAAACAATGCCTGGTCGAAGGTCCGCATACCCAGTTCATTCGACTTGGACATGAGCTCCTTGATTTCATGCACATTGCCTTTGAATATCAGGTCAGACATCAACGGCGTATTCAGCATCACTTCTACCGCCGGTACACGACCTTCACCCTCGGCGATCGGAATCAGTCGCTGTGAAACAATGCCTTTCAGGTTAAGAGATAAATCCATCAATAGCTGCGCGCGTCGTTCTTCCGGGAAAAAGTTGATAATTCGGTCAAGCGCCTGGTTGGTACTGTTGGCGTGCAGGGTTGTCAGGCACAGGTGGCCGGTTTCGGCAAACGCAATAGCATAGTCCATGGTTTCACGGTCTCGAATCTCACCAATCAGGATGACATCGGGTGCCTGGCGCAGCGTGTTCTTCAGCGCAATTTCATACGATTCGGTATCGACACCAATTTCGCGCTGGGTAACGATGCAGTTTCTGTGATTATGAATAAACTCGATCGGGTCCTCGATAGTAATGATATGACCCATGCTGTTTTCATTGCGGTATCCGACCATGGCTGCAAGGGAGGTTGACTTGCCCGAACCGGTAGCACCAACAAAGATAACCAGACCGCGTGTGGTCATGGCGATATCCTGCAGTATCGGTGGCAAATCGAGATCGGCAAATTCGGGAATATCCGAACGAATTACACGCAACACAACACCGACTGAGCCACGCTGGGTAAAGGCATTCACTCGAAAACGGGAAACACCCGGCAAGCTGATCGCAAAGTTGCATTCCTGGCTGGCATCAAACTCTGCCATTTGCCTGTCATTCATAATGGAGTGCACCAGCATCTGGGTGTGCTGAGGACTCAAGGACTGGTTCGACAGCGGCGTCATCTTGCCGTCAACTTTCATCGAGGGTACTGCACCGGCGGTAATAAACAGGTCAGAACCGTCTTTCTGCACCATCATTCGCAGCAGATCATGCATGTACCGTATGGCCTTATCGCGATCCATCTCCCTTCACCTCGTAATATTCAAGCATCACTCTGGAAAGTATAGCTACTTAGAACGTAATTTCACTGCTATCAAGCAGAATACGCCGTTAAAATGCGTCCTTGTTGGCGGCTTTTTTCTGCGCTTCATCCTTGCTGATCATGCCCTTGCTGAGCAATTCCTGCAGGTTCTGGTCGAGCGTCTGCATGCCTATAGACTGTCCTGTCTGGATGGCCGAGTACATCTGCGCAATCTTGTTCTCACGAATCAGGTTCCGAATCGCCGGCGTACCCAGCATAATCTCGTGTGCTGCGACACGACCACCACCGATTTTCTTTAGCAGTGTTTGTGAAATTACCGCACGCAATGACTCTGACATCATCGAACGTACCATTTCTTTTTCGGCTGCCGGGAACACATCGACAACACGGTCGATGGTTTTAGCGGCAGAACTGGTGTGCAGGGTACCGAACACAAGGTGACCGGTTTCTGCAGCCGAGAGCGCAAGTCGAATGGTTTCAAGGTCGCGCATCTCACCCACCAGGATAACGTCCGGGTCTTCACGCAGTGCCGATCGCAGCGCCTCACTGAAACCCAGGGTATCGCGATGGACTTCGCGCTGGTTGATCAGGGACTTTTTGCTCTCGTGTACAAACTCGATCGGGTCCTCGATGGTCAGTATATGGCCATAATGGTTTTCGTTCACATAGTTGACCATGCCTGCCAGGGTCGTCGATTTACCCGAACCGGTTGGCCCGGTAACCAGCACAATGCCGCGAGGCGTGTTGGAAATATCTTCAAATATCTTTGGTGCTTTCAGATCTTCCAGTGTCAGGATCTTCGAAGGAATGGTTCGAAATACAGCACCGGACCCCCTGTTATGATTGAATGCATTAACGCGGAAACGCGCCAGGCCGGGAATTTCGAATGAGAAGTCCGTTTCGAAATATTCTTCATAAGCCTTGCGTTGTTTATCGTTCATGATGTCGTATACCATGCCGTGTACGAGCTCATGATCCATCGGGTCTACGTTGATACGACGCACGTCGCCATCGACACGAATCATGGGTGGCAGGCCAGCCGATAAATGAAGGTCGGATGCGCCGTTTTTTACGCTAAACGCCAGCAACTGAGCGATATCCATTGTTCCCCCTGGTGATTTTAGTTTCTGTATGAACTGTTATGTTATAGACCATTTATAGACCATGTCTGAGCAGACGCCATAAGCGCAAAGGAATCCACGAGTTGTCAGATAAAAACAGATGTATCGAATGCTTGCGCGGGAGTTGATGACTGATGAGCTATGATAGACTGCAAAAATTCTGGTATATCCAAACACAGTTGGAAAATGAGTAGACATATTGCATTTATCGGTGGCGGGAATATGGCGGCCAGCCTGGTCAGCGGCCTGATCGCTGCTGGCACAGAAGCCGCAGCTATCATGATTGCCGAACCCGACGCTGACAGGCGCTCATGGCTGGCGCAGCACTACGATGTCGATACCACGCACGATAATCTTGTGGCCTTACAGCAAGATGTCGTGGTACTGGCGGTAAAACCGCAAGCAATGCAGACTGTATGCAGGCAACTCGCTATTGCCGATAACGTTGATGGCCCGCTCTATGTTTCCATCGCCGCAGGCATCAGAACGGTGGATATCGTACGCTGGCTTGGCGGTGATGTGGCTGTTGTCAGGTGCATGCCCAATACACCGGCATTGATCCAGTGTGGTGCAACCGCATTGTATGCAAATCCAACGGTCAGCGCAGCGCAGCAGAAGCTGGCCGATAACATACTGCATGCAACCGGGATTACCACCTGGGTAACAGACGAAGACCTGCTTGATGCCGTAACTGCACTATCCGGCAGCGGTCCCGCCTATTTCTTCCTGTTAATGGAGGCCATGCAAAACACCGCTGTAAAGCTGGGACTTGATCAGGAAACAGCAACCCGGCTGACTTTGCAGACTGCGCTGGGTGCGGCGCGCATGGCAAACGAAAGCGATCTGAGTCTGCAACAGTTGCGTGCAGGTGTTACCTCAAAAGGCGGTACCACGGCCGCTGCAATTTCCAGCTTTGAGCATGATCATTTTCCCGAACATGTCAGCAAGGCATTGCATGCGGCCTATAATCGATCACGTGAGCTGGCAAATGAACTTGGCAAGGACAAATAACGATGAGATCCGATAATCCATTAATATTTCTTATCGATACACTTTTCGATCTATACATCATAGTGCTGATGCTGCGATTTATCCTGCAGCAGGTAAGTGCTGATTTTTATAATCCTATTTCGCAGTTCATCGTCAAGGCAACGTCGCCGGTGCTGAATCCTGCAAGGAAACTGATACCGGGATTTGGTAGTGTCGATGTCGCAACGATTATTGTTGTGGTCCTATTCATCGCCATCAAGCTTCTCATCATTGCACTCTTATCCGGCTATACGCCCTCGATACTCGCGCTGTTAGTTACCGGCATCAGGGACTTCATCACGCTGGCGCTCAATATCTTTATCTTTGCCATCATCGTGCAGGCAATTCTAAGCTGGATCAATCCGGACCCCTATAATCCGGTTGCGGGCGTTCTTTTCAGCATTACCCGGCCGGTACTGCAACCGTTTCGCCGTCTGATCAAGCCCATCGGTGGGCTGGATCTATCTCCACTGTTCGCCCTGATAACATTGATGTTTGTTGAACGCATGGTTGTTTACCTGTTCCAGATGCTCTAGCTTGCATGTATCACCAGTGCGTATGACATGAAATAATTGTTTCAACGCAAAGAACGCAGAGCATATAGCGTTTATGTGCCAGCTGGAACAACACTTGCCATGCTTGAAGTTGATGCACAGACTACGCCTTACCTGTTTCTAAAAGGATGTGCCGAGGCTTTCGAGTGAATCGAGCCGATAACTCATAATTTATATATACAGATGAAAAGCTTTTCTTGGCGCCCTTTGCGTCTTCGCGCCTTTGCGTTAAATGATTTATATACTCAAGAAAAGTCTATGCACAATCTGGCCACGCGCAAAGCATGATGGAGGGATAAGCATGTCTTTTCAATGGCAGGATGATGATCTGGTGATCAATATTCGGGTTCAGCCGCGCGCCGCCTGTGACGGTTTTGCCGAGATTATGGGCGAGCAGATCAAGCTGCGTATCACTATTCCCCCGCTTGATGGTAAAGCAAACTGGTATGTTATTGCCTTTCTCGCTAAAACCTTCAAGCTTGCTAAAGCCGATGTCAGCATCCTGTCGGGCACTACTGGACGCAGCAAGCGGATTAAAATTCACCGGCCAGGGTAGATACCGGAAATAATCGGGCTCATGCGATGAAAACAACAATATGATCAATCGGTTGAATAGCTGACCCGCACTGATTAGACTCACTGAAATTATTCACTGACAGCAAGCAATGCCTGATACCCTGCCACCCGATTCTGTCGGCATCGTCGAATCAAAATCAATGCATTTTGATAAGCCGCTCCAACTGGAGTGCGACAAGACCCTGCCCGAATATGATATCGCCTACGAAACCTATGGCGAACTCAACGCCAATGGCAGCAATGCCATTCTGATCTGCCATGCACTTTCGGGTGATCAACATGCCGCAGGCTACCACTCAATGGAAGATCGCAAACCGGGCTGGTGGGAATCGAGCATCGGCCCGGGCAAACCGATCGATACCAAACGTTTTTTTGTAGTGAGCATGAACAACCTGGGTGGTTGCAAAGGCACTAGCGGCCCGAACACCAAAAGATCCGCAACCAACAAGTACTGGGGCCCGGACTTCCCGATCGTCACGGTGAAAGACTGGGTCAACAGCCAGCAACGCATGATGCAGGCGCTTGGCATCAACTACTGGCTGGCAGTTATCGGTGGCAGTCTTGGCGGCATGCAGGTGATGCAATGGTCTATCGACTATCCTGACCTGATCAAACACGCTATCGTGATTGCGGCATCACCCAAACTTACCGCGCAGAACATCGCTTTCAACGAAGTTGCCCGGCAGGCAATACTGTCTGACCCTGATTTTCACCACGGTCATTACCTGGAAAAAAATACTATCCCGCGGCGCGGCCTGATGCTGGCGCGCATGCTCGGACACATCACTTACCTGTCTGACGATTCAATGCGTGAAAAATTTGGTCGTGAATTACGCGAAGGCAAACTCAATTTTGGTTTTGATGTTGAATTCCAGGTAGAAAGCTATTTACGCTACCAGGGTCATTCCTTCGTGGAACGCTTCGATGCCAATACCTACCTGTTGATGACAAAGACGCTGGATTATTTCGATCCGGCACGTGCTCATGGCGATGACCTGGCGACAGCGATGTCGAGCGCCACCGCAAAATTCATGGTGATGTCATTCACTTCAGACTGGCGTTTTTCTCCTCAACGCTCACGCGAAATCGTGAAAGCGCTGATCAAGGCCAGAAAGCAGGTGTCATACGTCGAAATTGAAGCGCAGCATGGCCACGATGCATTTCTGATGCCGATTCCACACTATATGAACGTTTTTCAGAACTATATGCACAACGTCGCCGGGGACATCGCCTGATGCGCGCGGATCTCGCCATCATTGCAGACTGGATCAGGCCGGGGACATCGATTCTGGACATGGGTTGCGGCGATGGCACGCTGCTGAAATTCCTGCGTGATAACAGCCATGTTCACGGCATTGGGCTGGAAATAGACCCGCAAAAAATCGAAACCTGCATCCTCGACCGCATCAGCGTGATACAGGCCGATCTCAATGACGGCCTGAAGCAATATTTCTCCGAGAACAGTTTTGATGTGGTGGTCATGAGCCAGACACTTCAGGCCATGGATCGCCCGGATATCCTGGTTGATGAAATGCTGCGTGTTGGCAAGCAGGGCATTATCACCTTCCCCAACATGGCTTACTGGAAAGGCCGTCTGCAGCTCGGCATCGGCGGTTTCATGCCCGTCACCAAGAGCCTGCCCAACCAGTGGTTCGATACACCCAATATACACCTGTGCACGCTGAGTGATTTTGAAGCACTATGCAAAGAAAAAGGTATCAATATACTGGAACGAACCGTGGTTGATCATACTCATAGTAAGAGTACCTTGCTGATGCGACTGTTTCCGAACCTGTTTGGTGAGATCGCGATCTACCGGTTTTGTCGAAATGGTGTGCAAATCAGCAGCTAAGCACAAGATAGTATTAATAATTTTTTAATGTATTCAGGCTATCGTGCTGTTATTATCCTAACATTGATAGTTGAATGCAGCATTTGATGACAAACCAGCTCACAGCATTATTTGCCAACACGGCCTACCTGCAACAGATTAACCAGCGACTACCCGCGTTAATCAGCCTGTTGCTGGTCATTGCCTGTGCCCATTCACTGGCTAAAATCAGCTGGATGTTACTGCCTGAAGCGAAAACGTCGATGCAGCAGCGGGCCACATCAACAACGCCGGCGGTCAGCCAGGTTGACCAGCGCCAGGCCATCAGACAGGTGGCGAATGCACACCTGTTCGGCAAAGCCGACAGTACTGCGTTACCGCAACAGAGCAAGGCACCGGAAACCAGGCTGAACCTGGTATTGCGCGGTGTCATCGCCACCACCCCGATGAAGCTGTCGCATGCGATTATTGCCCGGGGTAAAAAGGGCAAGGAAGAGGTTTATGCACTCGGGGATAAAATGCCGGGCGGGGTGACGGTCGAAGCGATTCACCCGGACCACGTCGTGCTCAACCGTGGCGGACAGCTGGAGACCCTGCAGCTGATCAAGGATGACGCGGTGGGCACCATCACTTCAGCCAACAATAACAGCGGTTTTCTACCCTCCGGTTCAGCTGCGGGAGACCTGGCCGGCGTGCGCCAGCAAATCCTGCAAAATCCAACCTCTTTCGGCGATTATGCGCTGCCGGTGGTGGTCAAGGAGAATGGCAGGCAGATCGGTTACCGCCTGCAACCCCAGCAAAAAGGCAATGAACTGATGCAGGAAGTCGGCCTGGAGGCAAGTGATGTCATCACCGAAATCAATGGCATCAGGCTGGACAATCCGCAAAACGGCATCGGCGCCCTGCGCCAGCTCAGTACCGCTAACAGCGTTTCGATTACCGTAAGGCGAAATGGCTCTGAAGTACCACTCAACATTCAGCTACAATAAGTTCATTAAATAAAAAACAAGACCTTGAATTTTCACTACGCCAGCGACGGATTACATAAGTTCATCACCAGCCTGATGCTGGTGCTGTTCCTCAGTGCACAGGCTATCGCTGATGAAATCACACTCAACCTCAAGGATGCCGATATCCGCGCACTGATCAGCACGGTATCGAAATTTACCGGAAAAAACTTCATCATCGACCCCCGGGTCAAGGCCAAAATAACCGTCATTTCCGCCGAAACACTGACGCCGGAAGAAGTCTACGAAGTGTTCCTGTCGATTTTGCAGGTTCACGGCTATGCCGCCGTGCCTACAGGCAGCGTGATCAAGATCGTACCCGAGGTCAATGCCAAGCAGGGCCCGTTGCCGATGAGCGGCAGCGCAAAGGGCGAAGGCGGCGATGAACTCATTACCAAGGTCATCAGCCTCGATCATGTCCCTGCCGCCCAGCTGGTGCCGATACTGCGGCCACTGGTGCCACAACAGGGCCACCTTGCCGCCTATAACCCGACCAACACACTGATCATCACCGACCATGCCGGTAATATTCAGCGCCTGATGAAAATTATCGCCGGTGTCGACAGGGCTGAAAGTGATGAGCTGGAAGTGATTCCACTCAATCACGCCTCGGCGCCGGAGCTGGTACGCATCGTCAATTCGCTCTACCCGAAAAACGTCAAGGACCAGGCTAACCAGATAAACCTGGCTGCTGACGAGCGCACCAACAGCATCCTGATGAGTGGAGAACGCGCCATCAGGCTCAAGATCCGCAGCACCATCATACAGCTGGATACGCCACTGGATGACGGTGGCGGCAATACCCACGTGGTTTACCTGCGCTATGCCAAGGCTGAAAACATGGTCAAGATCCTGACCGGAATCCAGGAACAGGCGACAAAAAAAACCAGCTCTAGCAAACGCACACCGGCTGCGCCTGCCACTGCCGCTCGCGCTGCAGCCGTGGCAAGTTTTATCAGTGAAAGCGCGATTATTCAGGCCGATGAAGAGACCAACGCACTGGTCATTACCGCCGATCCGAATACCCTGCTAACACTGAAGTCGGTGATTCGACAGCTCGACATTCGCCGCGCACAGGTCCATATCGAAGCCATCATTGCCGAGATTACCACTGGAAGAGACAAGCAAATCGGTATCGGCGCCGTGGTCGATGGCTCTCAAAGCAGTGACAACACCTTTCCGGTCGGTATCAGCAATCTGGCTGGCATTGGCGAACTGATTGCCGCCGCAGCCGGTGGCGTAGAAGCGGCAGAGGGCATTATCAATACCATCGGTACCGGACTCACCCTGGGTATTGGCAGTGAAACCAGTTCGGGCGTGCGCTATGGGCTGATACTGAAAGCGCTGCAGAATGACAGGGCAGCCAATATCCTGTCGACACCGAGCATCGTTACCCTGGACAACGAAGAAGCTGAAATTATCGTGGCGCAGAACCTGCCCTTCATCACCGGATCATTCACCGGCACCGGCAGCCTGAATCCGGAAAACCCGTTTACCACCATTGAGCGTCAGGACGTTGGTCTGACGCTCAAGGTTACGCCGCAGATCAACGAAGGCGATACCGTCAAACTCGACATCGAGCAGGAAGTCTCGGACGTGATAGCCACCAGCGGCGAGGGTCCGATAACACGCAAACGTTCGATCAAGACCAGCGTGCTGGTCGATGATGGCGGTATCCTGGTACTCGGCGGCCTGATTGAAGAGGTTGTCAACGACACCCAGAGCAAGGTGCCTCTACTGGGCGATATTCCGCTGCTTGGCAAGCTGTTCACCACGACCTCCAGTGACAAGAATAAACAGAACCTGATGGTGTTCCTCAGGCCCTCTATCCTGCGTGATTTCAGCGATGCCGCCTATGTCACCAACGAAAAATACAATTACCTGCGTGCCGAGCAGATTCGGGATGAAGATAAAGACTTCGGCCTGATCGAAGGCGTACCCGTATTGCCACCGCTGCCGCCAGAAAGCCTGGATCAGGCACAGGCGAAGGCGAAGGCTGATAGCGTAAACCAGGAAAAAGAACCCGCAGAGTCCAGCGAACCGGTAAAAGAAGAATGGGACTGGGATGACGAAGACGACTTCATCTGAGGCTTTGGAATATCAAGCTGAAGCGACCGGGTTGCAGGAACTGACAGCGCAAACATTGCCCTATGCCTTTGCCAAACGTCATGGTGTCCTGATCGGCCAGATTGAAGATGACGAAGTACAGTTGCTGCATCGACCGGATTTCAGTCCGGGCATCCTTGCGGAAGTCGGTCGCGTTACCCGACGCAGGTTGTCATTGAGCCCCGCCTCGGCAGAGCAGTTCGACGCCCTGCTGGCACAGACCTACGAGCGCGGTAGTGACCAGGCCATGGCCATGATGGAAGGCGTCGGCGAAGAGCTGGACCTCGACCAGCTCGCAGAAACACTGGAACCGGAAGACCTGCTGGAAGCTGAAGATGATGCCCCCATTATTCGCCTGATCAATGCCATGCTGACCGAGGCAATCAAGATCAATGCCTCCGATATTCACATCGAACCGTTTGAAAACCGCATGCGCGTTCGTTTTCGAGTTGACGGTATGCTACGTGAAATCCTGCGCCCGCCGGGAAACATTGCGCCGCTGGTGATTTCCCGTATCAAGGTCATGGCAAAACTCGATATTGCCGAAAAACGCCTGCCGCAGGATGGACGCATATCACTGCGCGTAGCGGGCCGTGCCGTTGACGTGCGTGTCTCCACCCTGCCCTCGGGCTACGGCGAGCGCGTGGTCATGCGTTTACTCGACAAGCAGGCAGGCCGGCTCACCCTGGAAAACCTCGGTATGGCAAAGGAGGTGCAAACCAAATTCAATACCCTGCTGCACAAACCCGATGGCATTATCCTGGTCACCGGCCCAACAGGCTCGGGTAAAACCACAACCTTGTATGCCGGCCTGGCCCGCCTCAACGTGAAAACGCGCAACATCCTTACCGTTGAAGACCCGATCGAATATTACATCGATGGCATCGGCCAGACCCAGGTCAACGCCAAAGTGGGCATGAGCTTTGCTCGCGGTCTGCGCTCTATCCTGCGCCAGGACCCGGACGTGGTGATGATCGGCGAGATCCGTGACCTGGAAACGGCCACCATCGCGGTGCAGGCCAGTCTTACCGGGCACCTGGTTTTATCCACATTGCACACCAACAGCGCCATCGGCGCCATCACCCGTCTGCGCGATATGGGTGTCGAACCCTTCCTGCTGGCATCGAGCCTGATCGGGGTCATGGCACAACGCCTGGTACGTAAACTGTGCCCGGCCTGTAAAAAACCACATACGGCGACCGAGAGTGAGCGCGAATGGCTTAATCTGCCTGCCGGGGAAACACCCACCATCTATTCGGCAGGCAGCTGCAGTCAGTGTAATCACCTGGGTTATGCCGGGCGTACCGGTGTGTATGAATTTGTACCCGTTGATGACAGACTGCAGGACATGATCCACGATGGTGAAGGTGAACACGCGATGGAGACAATACGCACGCTCGCCTGGCAGCGACACTGCGCCAGGATGGACGTCGCCTTATTCTCAAAGGCATCACCTCGCTCGAAGAAGTGCTGCGCGTCAGCAGGGAAGACTGAAGTGCCGTGAATAGCGAACAGTGAAGATGAATGACGAGTACGCGATTACAACACAGACTATACAATCTGCTGGCAAATTAGAGTGATACAGCTTGAACCAGATTCTTATACCCGGCTTTCCCTCGTCCCTAGCCCCTAGTCCCACACCCCTGTCGTAACTAATGGGCGCATTCGAATACGTTGTTCTTGATGAAAAAGGCCGTGAGCGCAAGGGTGTAGCCGAAGGCGATAACGCAAAACAGGTGCGCCAGAACCTGCGTGAAAAAGGGCTGATACCACTACAGATCAATGCCGCCACCAGCCAAAAGGACAGCGGCGGCGCGAGTAAAGGCGCTGTGTCTACATCGCGCCTGTTTCAACGCAGCATCAGCACCACGGAACTGGCCCTGATCACACGCCAGATGGCGACCCTGGTGCAGGCCGCTTTGCCACTGGACGAAGTGCTGACTGCCATCGCCAGCCAGTCGGAAAAGCAACGCATCCGCAGCATGATCTTTGCCGTTCGCGCCAAAGTCATGGAAGGCCATACCCTGGCAGACGGCCTGGGAGAATTCCCCAAGGTATTTTCAGACCTGTATTGCGCGACCGTTGATGCCGGTGAAAGATCCGGACACCTCGATACCGTACTCGAAAGACTGGCCGACTACGCCGAGAACCAGCAGGAGCTGCAGGGCAAGGTGAGACAGGCATTGATCTATCCGGCTTTTCTCACGGTATTCGCCATCGCCATTGTTATCTTCCTGATGACCAATATCGTCCCCCAGGTGGTTTCCGTATTTGAAGACATCGGTCAGGACCTGCCTGGCCTGACAATGGCATTAATAGCGATCAGTGATTTCGTCATTGCCTACGGCATTTATTTACTCATCATCGTCATCGCCATCGGCATCGGCATCAGGATGCTGCTGAAGCAACCCCAGCACCGTGAAAACTATCACCGCATGCTGCTTAAAATCCCGTTGATTCAAAGACTGGTACGCGGCCTCAATACCGCCCTGTTTACCCGTACCTTCAGCATCCTCACCGGTAGTGGCGTGACTGCGCTTGAATCAATGCGCATATCCGCCCAGGTGGTCGGCAACCTGCCGATGCGTAACGCAATTCTGGAAGCGACCGAGCGGGTACGCGAAGGAACGAGCATCAAGAAGTCGCTGGATCACAGCAAGCTGTTCCCACCGATGACACTGCAGCTGATAGCCAGCGGCGAAAACAGTGGCAACCTGGAATCGATGCTGGATCGCGCCGCAACTCAACTGGAACGTGAGCAGGTAACTTTGATCGCCTATATCGTGGGTATATTTGAACCGGCGATCATTCTCACCATGGGTGTACTGGTGCTGCTGATCGTACTAGGCATCCTGCTGCCGATTTTTGACCTCAATCAGCTTGTGAAGTAAATGCAACGGCCAGGTCAGGAACACGGCTACCAGCCCGGCGATGGCGCCGTAGAGATGCGCCTCGACCAGCACCCGGCCACCGGTCATCTGTTCCGAACCCGGCAGGGCACCGTTCATGTACTCCCAGAACAGCTTGCCTGCCAGCAGCAGTACCAGCACGTAGCCGCTGAACGGATAAAAACGTATCTCGCGGATGGCGCCGTAAACGAACAGACCATGCAGCACACCGGATAATCCCACATACCAGATCAACTCGGGATGGAACCAGTACAGCCCCAGACCGGTCACAATAGCAGTGAACAGCAACACAAACAGCCAGTCGAGAATGCTGCCGTAGAGACTGAAAAACACTGCAACGATGACCAGGCCTGCCATGTTGAGTCCCCAGTGCATCCAGTTGAGATGCACCAGATGGCCAGTCAGTAACAACCAGTACTGGCCCTGGTCAATCAGGCCGCGGTCGAACTGGAAGGTACTGACCAGGCCTGCGGATTGCAGACTGAAACAGATGATGAACAGAAACAGCCACAGTACGTGGTTCCATTGAGCTGATATCCGGTTTTTAATAGGCACTTGTATGCGCATTTGTTATTATTCCGAACAATCGTTTATATTTATCTGCGTGACTGCCACTCTACCCCGTAACTGCAGTTTCGCAAAGCACTGGAGTTGTATCGGTGAATAGAATCTATCGGCATCAAAAGGGTTTCACCCTGATCGAAATCATGGTTGTGGTCGTTATACTGGGCATACTGGCCAGTGTTATTGCGCCCAGGATCATGGACAACCCGGACAAGGCGAGGGTGTCAAAGGCCAAGCATGATATCAATGCGCTGGAGAGCGCGCTCGATGTCTACCGGCTGGACAATTTTGTATACCCGACAACCGACCAGGGTCTGGAAGCACTGGTGGCACCACCGACCTCAGCGCCGGAACCACCAAACTGGAAGCAGGGTGGTTACGTCAAGCGCCTGAAAAAAGACCCCTGGGGCAATGATTACCTGTATCTCAGTCCGGGCCAGCAGGGCGAAATCGACATCTACTCTCTAGGCGCAGATGGTGCCCCGGGTGGTGATGGCATTAATGCTGATATCGGTTCCTGGGACACTGAATAAAGCCTGTTCGGCCAGGCTGCGCGCTCGATCATCAGTGCACGGCAAACAACATAAGGGTTTCAGCCTGCTGGAACTGCTGGTTGTTATTGTCATCATTTCCATTCTGTTTACTTTTACCACGCTGGCCATTCGCGGTACTTCGCCCGAAGAGCTGATTGAAGTCGAAGCACAAAGACTGGACCGGCTGCTACAACTTGGCCTCGAAGAAGCCATTCTCAAAGGTCAGGAATATGGCCTGGAATTCAGCCCCGACAGCTACCGCTTTCTGCTTTATATTGAGGACAGCTGGGTCCCGCTGGAGGAAGACAAACTGTTACGCCAGAGGCAACTGCCCGAGAACATGGAATTCGAACTGGCAATCGAACAGATCGATGTGCTGATTGAAAAAGCTGTAATCGAAACCGATGCCGAGGCAGAAGATAAAGCCTGATCCGCAGGTGTTTCTTCTCTCCAGTGGCGAGATCACGCCTGAATTCAGTGTGCGGCTGGTAATGCCGGGTGTGACTACCAGTTACATCGTTTCAGGCACAATCAATGGCGAGCACAAGGCTGAAATCAGTGAACTTTAAGGCTGCAGTTTTTCACAAGGGTTTTACCCTGCTGGAAGTACTGGTCGCCCTGACTATTGTTTCATTGTCGCTGGGCGCCCTCATCAGCACCTCCGGCAGCCAGGCAAACAGTGCCGGTTATCTCAAGCAAAAAACCATTGCGCACTGGGTAGCGATGAACGAGATCACCCGGCTACAAGTCGATAAAGCCTGGCCGGGAAAGGGCGACACCAAGGGCTCGACGCAAATGGCCGGGGCCGAATGGTTCTGGACACGAAGCGTGAAAGAAACCGAAGATGAGAATGCACAGCAGGTCGAATTCAAAATATATCTCGACAAGGGCCGCGAATCCAGCTTGACCCGGCTCATCGGTTATTTGTCCAAGCCTGCTGAAACAACAACGCCGCAGCTATGAAACCATCTGTAGCTCGTCACTGCCACGGCTTCACACTGCTCGAATTAATGGTAGCTGTCGCAATTTTTGCCGTCCTATCCGCAATGGCCTACGGCGGCCTGCGAAATGTGATCGACAACAGCCAGCAGACCGACCTGGCAATGCAGCGCCTGCAACAGGTACAGCTGGCTATGCTGAAAATCACCCGCGACTTTAGCCAGTTATCACAACGCAATATTCGTGACGAGTATGGCAACACCAATAATTACATCCTGGCTGGCGAAGACGGTGACGTCTTTATAGAATTCAGTCGCGGTGGTCGTCGCAACCCGGCTGAACTGCAACGCAGCCATTTGCAGCGTGTAGCCTATAAACTGGAAGAGAATAAACTCTCCCGCCTGCACTGGCCACAACTGGACCGCACCCAGGAAATGCAGCCCTACGAAAGCGTACTGTTAGAGAATGTAGAAAACGCCAGCATCAGGTTCCTCGACAACAACAATGAATGGCACAACGAGTGGCCACCGCTTGACGCCACCGGCCAGGGTACTGGCAATACCATAGTCCTGTCCGCAATCGAGTTCAGTCTCGAATTACAGGACTGGGGTGAGGTTGTGCGCATTTTCATGGTAAGCAGTTAATGAACGCTATTACTCAACAGCGTGGTGTAGCTATCATTACTGCATTACTGATCGTTGCCATCGCGACAACCGTGAGTGTAACCATAAGCACAAGGTTACAACTCGATGTGCGTCGCACGGGCAACATGATTGCCGGTGATCAGGCCTATCTATATACACTTGCAGCTGAAAGCTGGAGTCAGCGCATCCTCAAGGACGACCGTATCGAAAATGAGATTGACCATCTCGGAGAGAACTGGGCAATCGAACTGCCCCCGTTGCCGGTTGAAGGTGGTTTCATCAAAGGCACGCTGACTGACCTACAGTCCTGTTTCAATCTCAACTCGCTGCTTGATGCCAGTGCAAACAATGCAGTGGCACGCACCAGGCTGGAACGCATGCTGGACAACCTGGGCATAGATAAAGGCAATGTACAGGCCATCATTGACTGGCTTGACAGTGACCTGCAGACCACGATTCCTGACGGTGCAGAAGATGTGTATTACATGAACCTGGAGCGTCCCTATCGCACTGCCAATACGCCGATGCTAAGTATCAGCGAACTCAGGTTGATAAAGGGATTCGAAGATACCAGGGTATATGACGCACTGTTGCCAAACGTGTGCGCATTTGGTGTTGATACACCTATCAACATCAACACAGCCTCAATAGAAGTGCTAAGATCACTTGCAGATAATCTCAGCGAAAATGATGTTAAAAAAATTATCGAGCAGCGTAACGATACGGCGTTCAACACTATTAATGAATTCACCAGTTTCAGCGACCTGAAGACAAAAATAGCCAGCACAGAAGGCCTGTCCGTAGATACCGAGTATTTCATGCTAACAACAGAGTCAACAATCGGGCAGGTACGGGTGATCACCTATAGCATTATTCATCGTAACAGTGACGCCAACACCACGGTTATTGCCCGCTCCCAGGGAGTCTATTGATGGCAGATACCCTGTTAATACATTATGACCCGGCAAAGCCCGATCAAGCCACATGGTCTCACGTCAACAATCAGGGAGAGCTGACCAGCCGAATTACATCGGGATCACTTGATGATGCCGCACTTGTCGCAGAACAACACAAGGTCACTGTTCTACTCGATAGCACCAATGTGCATTTGAATCATGTGCAACTTCCAACCAGCAACTACCAGAAAATGTTACGTGCAATCCCTTATGCACTGGAAGAACAGCTGGCAGAAGACATAGAAGACTTTCACTTTGTTATCGGCAAAACAGACTCTCATTACGGTACTGCAGTTGCCGGCATCCGCAAAGACATCATTGACAAGCTGTTAGCTGAATTTGCTCAGGCAGGCATAACGATCGATGCAATCATTCCTGATGCAATCTGTTCGCCCGTAGCAGCTGACCAGTGGTCGGTGCTGCTGCATGGAGACAAGGCACTGGTGCAGTTTGAAGCGCTCATCGGCACCGTAATTGATACGGTCAATTTGCCATTATTACTCCAGGCCAGTCTCGATCAAGCAGAAGACAAGCCTGAAAAAATTACCTGTTTTTACCTGGATGGTGAAGAGCCTGATTTAGCCCTGAAACAAATCGACAGCGATATTGAGATAATTAATATTGCATACAACACTCACCCACTGGTTGTGTTTTGCGGTGAGTTCAGCAAGTCCAAGTCATTAAATTTATTGCAGGGTAAATATAAACCCAGACGAAAGAGCAGCGGGAACTGGGGCCGCTGGCACCTGGCGGCCTCTCTGGCTGCTGTATGGCTGTTGCTGTATCTCGGCATAAACCTGTTTGAATTGAACGACCTCGAGACCAGGAATTCCGAGCTGACTGCACAGATTGAGAGCATCTATAAAAGATCATTTCCCGGAAGCAAGCGCATCGTAAATCCACGTGCTCAGATGGAGCAAAAACTTGACGAGCTAAGAGGTGGCGGCGGACCGCAGGGCAGCCAGTTCCTGGCATTATTGACTGATTCTGTAGCTGTGATCTCGAGTCAAAAAGATATCAAGGCCCAGTCAATCGACTTTCGCAACAACCGCATGGATATAGGACTGACAGGCACAAACCTGCAATCCGTTGAAACACTCAACAAGCAGCTGAATGCCAACAACAAGCTGAAAGCTGAAATCACATCTTCTACCGCAGAAAAGGACAGTGTCAAAAGTAGCATCAGACTGCAAAGGTCAGGCACATGAAACAACTGGACGATGTTCAAAACTGGTATCGGGGGCTACAACAACGTGAGCGTCAACTGGTACTGGCGGCATCTATCGTTATCATTGTTACCTTGCTGTATCTGATAATCTGGGAACCAATACACAACGGCCTGGAAAAACAGAAACAGAAACATCAATCATATATTACAAATCTTGAATGGATGCAGACTGCAGCAAACGAGGTCAGACTACTAAAATCATCCGGCGCCTCAAACAGAAGCAAAAACAACTCACAACCAGTCTCGCTGCTTGTTGAAACGAGTGCAGCTAACGCAGGGCTCAAACCCTATTTGAATAAACTCGAATCCACTTCCGATAAAGGTGCTCGAGTCACGATCGATGCTGCACCTTTTAATCAAATGTTGTTATGGCTGAATACACTGCAAACCCAGTATGGTATCACTGTATCTTCAGCCAATCTCGACAGGGATGAAAAACCAGGTGCAGTCAATGCGCGCATGACACTTAACAGAGACTGATGCGAACCCGATATTATATTTTCACAGGTATTGTTGCCTATCTTGTATTCCTGATCGCAACAATGCCTGCAGCACCGATAATAGGCCTGTTTAAAGACAGCATACCACTCACTATCAACAACGTCTCTGGCACAGTGTGGACAGGCCACGCGACTACAGTCATTAGCAACAGGAATTTGACACTGAATAATCTTCAATGGTCATTCCTGCCCTGGCGTTTACTGCTTGCAACAGTAGCTATCGATGTCAATGCCGAATTCAGTAACAGGCCGTTAACTACACGCCTGTCTACCGGCATAGGTGGAAATCTTGATGTGCATGACCTGTACATGAAGCTTGATGCCGCTGATATTGCTTCCCTGATATCACTGCCGCTTGGAGAGCTGTCGGGAGAGTTTCGACTAAATATCAATAGCGCCAGTCTCGAGCCAGGATCTGTGCCTCGTATAGATGGCACAGTAAACTGGGACCAGGCAAGCGTGACAATTGCCGAAACTGCAGACCTTGGCAATGTTTCAATATTGATAAACGAGAATGATGATTCACCTCTAAGCGCAAGCATCCGCAATAAAGGCGGGCATATTTCACTCAACGGCACATTTACCACCACACCTGAAGGTGAATATTCACTGCAACTGACAATGAAACCCAATGCCACTGCTAGCGACAATCTGATTGACAGTATTGCAATGTTTGCCAGAAAACAACGTAACGGCGAATACTTACTTAACAACAAGGGCAACCTGAAGCAACTGGGACTAATGTAATGGATAAAAGAGTCGAAATCGAGATTACACCCGATAATAAATGCTCATTTTGTACAGCTTCGATATGCTGCACATATGTAACACACCATATCGATGCACCACGATCAAAACAGGATTTTCAACATTTGCTCTGGCAGGTATCACATGATCACGTCAAGATATACAAAGACGAGGACGGCTGGACCCTGTTAATCGAAGGCAAGTGCCAGCACCTGCAGGTAAATGGTGATTGCGGCATTTATGATAAGCGACCCCCCATATGCCGCGAGCACTCCAACGACTACTGCGAATACGATGCACCTTCAGAAGAAGGTTTTGACCTGTACTTCCAGAACTACGAAGACCTGCTGAGCTATTGCAAGAAGCGTTACAAGCGCTGGGAATAATACATACACCGCAAAGGCGCAAAGGACGCAAAGATTATTAATGTGTTTACCGCAGAGGCGCGGAGACGCAGAGGAAAGACCGATTTAGTGGCTGACGTTTTTCAGAAGGTGTTCGCGGTAAGCCTCGTTAATACTGCCTATATACACATAAAGAACAGTTATTCTCGGCGCCTCCGCGCCTCTGCGGTTAATAAATAATTCTACTTTGCGTCCTTTGCGCCTTTGCGGTGAGATAATTCCTTTCCCACTGTCAGAGTGTAATCTCCTCAAAGCTTTTTAATAGATGATACCGATCGTGTGATTTTTCGTCGCCTTTACTATCCGGTCTATGAATTGCCAGCAGGTGCTTGATACCATAACGCTCGGCACACTCTAGTACTTCATGATTGTCATCAATCAGCAAGGTTCTATCAGGTGAATAGGCTTCAAGATCCTGCAGCTTTTCCCAAAAACCATCCTGCTCCTTGGCGAGACCGAGCTCATGAGAAGTTACTATACGATCAAAGTAATCAATCAACTCGGTTTTCTCCATCTTGATTGACAGACTGGCGGGATGTGCATTGGTGACCAGCACGACATGCTTGCCCTGTTGACGTGCTGACTGCAAAAAATCATGCACAAATGGATGTACTGCAATCTTGTGTGCAACTTCCCGCTTCAATTGTTCAATATCCAGGCCCAGTTCCCTGGTCCAGAACTCAACGCAATACCAGTCAAGACTGCCGCGAACCTCATTATATCGTTGCATCAGGATGCGATGCGCTTCCTGCAGTGACAGTTGATGCTGCCGCGAGTAGCAAACAGGCACATATTCAAGCCAGAAATGATTGTCAAAATGTAAATCCAGCAAGGTCCCATCGAGATCCAGCAATACAGTATCAATATTATTAAGGTCGGGTAACGGCATATGCAGTAAAATAATTCTATAGTTTCTATTTCAGAATAATATCAAACCGGAATTCAAATATGGCAGATTCTCCTGATCTTAAATCACTATGCAACAGCTGTGTTGCAATTGCACGCGAAGCGGGCAGTAAAATACTCGAGATTTATAACAGTGACTTTGACATCGAGCACAAGGAAGACAAATCGCCATTAACCAATGCTGATATGGCATCACACAACACTATAGTTAAAGCGCTGTCTACTCTCACGCCTGATATCCCTGTTTTATCCGAAGAATCTGCCCGCCTGCCATTTGAACAGCGCAAGCAATGGTCAGTATACTGGCTTGTTGATCCGCTTGATGGAACACGCGAATTTATCAAACGCAATGGGGAATTTACTGTCAATATCGCCCTGATTGAAAATCATAAAAGCATACTCGGCGTTATACATGTACCTGTTCTGGATATCGATTATTTCGCCTATGCGGGCGCTGGTGCATTCAAATCCGTTAGTGGCGGTAAGGCAGAAACCATAACAGTGAAGAATCCGGATAACACCAGGCTAACCGTGGCCGGCAGCCGTTCGCATGGATCGGAAGAAATGCAGAAATATATGAAAAACATTGCAGCCAGCTACAGTGAGGTGGACATGTTAAGCATGGGCAGCTCACTGAAATTTTGCCTCGTAGCTGAAGGCAAGGCGGACCTCTATCCTCGCCTGGGCCTGACCTCGGAATGGGATACCGCTGCTGCACAGTGCATTGTCGAACAGGCAGGTGGTTATGTCACCAAAACTGACATGAGCGCGCTTGAATACAACACCAAGGACAGCCTGTTAAATCCATTTTTCTTTGTATTCGGTGATGCCAGTAAGGACTGGTCGAGCTATCTGGATTGATCCATTACTGTTCTAGACTGTTTCTATACGGCGTTCCCCGGCTCTGCGATCAGAGAAAAGCACATCACCGCTATCATCCACTACCGGCCATTGGGTAACCGCACGACTACGCCGGTCGATACCGGAACGCTTGATAAACTCGCCAACTGCATGCTGGTCAAACGCGGCCTGATATAAGGCATAGCGCTCACTCGATGATTTTCTGAAGTTCCGGCGCATTACCAGCACGAAAACACCAGCCACGATGAGCAGCAGTGATGATAACAGCACAATCGTGGAATCGATCAGTACTGCACACAGTATGCCTGTCAGCATATATAAATAAGGAAGCAGCTCGTACAGTTTACGCGGCAGCATTATTAGTCTTTCCACGTATTTATTTTTTTTGTTCTAACATGGTGGCCTATGTATAACATGATACCTGACAAAATGGCAAACACCTTGAATCAGGCAGGATATATACTGTTGCAGGATACTGATAATAATTAAATGCGATGACCCAAGAGGCTGAGATTTAGTCGTCAGGTTCCACGCCGCAGTTACCACCATTTTCTCGACCTGGCCAAACCGATCTCTAATCGTACACCCCTGTCAGAACAGAATCAGAGCTGGCATATGGCTACACACAGTTCAGGATTTGCTGGTCACTGATCT
This sequence comes from uncultured Gammaproteobacteria bacterium, assembly GCA_963807785.1. Taxonomy (GTDB): domain Bacteria; phylum Pseudomonadota; class Gammaproteobacteria; order SZUA-229; family SZUA-229; genus JABDQW01. The sequence goes on from CAWEEC010000118.1 coordinate 63,365, forward strand.
GTATAATAAGCACACGGTTTCAAATCTAGAGGACATTGATGAGTATTCTGGTAGTAGGCGGTGCCGGCTATATTGGTTCCCACATGGTCAAGCAACTGGCCACTTCCGGCACCGAAGTCATAACACTCGATAATCTGAGCTGTGGATATCGTGATGCCGTGAAATATGGCGACTTTGTTGAAGGTGATCTTGGCGATCCTGCGATGCTTGATCATATTTTCAGCAATTACTCCATTGATGCCGTCATGCATTTCGCTGCCTTCATTGAAGTAGGTGAATCGGTGCGTGAGCCAGCCAGGTATTATCAAAATAATGTGATGAACACCATGGTGCTGTTGGATGCCATGAATCAACATAAGATTAAATACTTTATATTCTCATCAACCGCAGCAATTTTTGGTGAGCCTGAATACACACCGATTGATGAAAAACACGGCAAGAACCCGATTAACCCTTATGGCCGCTCCAAGCTGATGGTGGAGCAGATGCTGCAGGATTACGATACCGCTTACGGCCTCAAATCAACTTGCCTGCGCTACTTTAATGCCGCAGGTGCGGACCCGGATGGAAAACTGGGCGAGCGCCATGTTCCAGAGACCCACCTGATACCCTTGATCCTGCAGGCTGCTTCGGGCCGGCGTGAAGACATCAAGGTATTTGGCAGTGATTACCCCACAGAAGATGGCACCTGTGTACGCGACTACATACACATCAGTGATCTATGTCAGGCACACTCGCTGGCTTTGAGGCACATGCAGCAATCCGGTTACAGTGCACGTTACAATCTGGGCAATGGCAGGGGCTTCTCGGTACAACAGGTGATCGATGTCACGCGTCAGGTCACCGCCAGGGATTTCAAGGTTACCCATGATGAGCGCAGACCAGGCGACCCTGCAGTTCTGGTTGCGGATTCAACCCTGGCGCAACAGCAGCTTGGCTGGCAACCTGAACATACCGAGCTCGAATCAATTATTGAAACCGCCTGGAATTGGGAAACTGAATTTCTGTGTAAGAGAAAATAACCATGTTAAGAAAATTACTCATCTTTACTGTGTTGCTACTCATGTCATCGCCAACCATGGCAAACCTGAACATTAACGACCCATGGGGTATTGCCATGGGTTTTCGTATTGCCAGAATCCCCTACCCTGCAGCAGAAGAACAGGTGTCTGATGTCATTCCACTGCTGTTCTATGACAGTAAATATGTCTTCCTGCGTGGACTCACCGGTGGTATTAAGCTGTATAACGAGGAAGAATGGCAATTCAGTCTGATCGGCCGCTATCGCTATTTCGATATACCCGCTGAATACCAGAACATGATACGGGGCAACGGCCTGGATGTTGGTATACAGGGTAAATACCGCTTCAGCCCCGAGCTGCAATCCAACATGGAATTCCTGTCAGACGATGAAGGCCGTTTACATGCCAACATCGACGCCAGGTACGCCTGGGACTCGGGTTCGTGGGAACTGTTACCCTACACCAGCCTGAGATGGAGGAGCTCAGAATTCAATAACCGCTATTTCGGGCTTGATGGCTTCGATGACCCCAGCAACCCCGGCAATACCTTCAGCAATCCTATTGGCAGTGGCTGGGATCTGACACTGGGATCAGTTGCACGCTACCATGTTGTCAGCAACCTGTACCTGGTTGGCCGCGCGCAAATCAACACGCTACTGGATAGCAATACACGCAATTCAGCATCGATCAACAAGGGAACCTTCGGCGAAGTGTATCTGGGTATTGCTTTCTTTGAAGACAAAACCAAGGCCAGCAAGCCCTCACTCGATGCCAAGCCCTACTGGCGCTTTTCATACGGCTGGGCCACGCCGTCGAATATGGGTGACATCCTGCTGCGCTGGGATGTGGAAGATGATCCGCAAAACAACCAGATGGCCTCGGTTTTCTATGGTCATCCTGTAGCCGACAGCCTGTTCGGTGTCGAGTCACTGGATGTGTATATAACACCGGGATTTGTCTACCATCTTGCATCCGATCCCTATACCAACCCTGACAGCGGCATTACCTATGACAGTCAACCAACGACAGAGTATGTGCTGGCATTGAAACTTTTCTGGAACCTGGAATGGCCGCTACGCTGGCGCCTCGGTGCAGCTGAAGGTTTATCGTATGCCAAAGATATCACTAACCTGGAACAAAGTGAGATGGACCGTAAAGGCTACCGTGCCAGCAACCTGCTGAACTTCATTGATGTCAGTATCGACCTGAACGTAGGCGACCTGTTCAGCGCGGACTCGATGCGTGACCTGTGGTTTGGCTACAGTCTGCACCACCGCTCGGCGATCTTTGAAACCTCTTCGGCGTTTGGTCGTATCAAGGGAGGCAGCAACTACAATACCTTGTATTTACAATATCACTGGTAACACAGGGGCCAGGGACGAGTGGTGAGGGGCAAGGTACGAAGTATCTGCAATTTGATGCATTATCTTGATCACCAGTCCTGCTAGCTTGTCCCTCGCCACTCTTCCCTTGTTACAGACGCTATGAACGTAATAATTCACATGTTGTCGATGCAGGAAAAATATTGAACGAAGGTAAGTGGTGGCCGGGGGCAGAAAAATCTGTCTGGAACAGATTTTCGCGTCAGCCCCGAAGGGGTGAGGCTCAGGGATGAGCCGAGCAATTTAACTGCACGGCAGTTCAATTGAATCAGGTTTGATGCCATCGATGAAACAGGATAGATGAACGAAACAGTAATGGTGGCCGGGGGCAGAATTGAACTGCCGACACGCGGATTTTCAGTCCGCTGCTCTACCAACTGAGCTACCCGGCCAAAAACAGGAACTAGGTTCGAGTGGCGAGGGACGAGGTACAAATCACAACTTAAACCTGACCCCTAACCGGACATCTTGAGGCTAATATCAGCACAAGGCCCTTTCGGAAGAGGCGTATTTAATCGGCTAGCTGCTCTGGAGTCAAGTTTTGCGCATGCTGGTTGATTATGCGAGCGACTGGCGTTGCCAGCGCGCGTTTCAGCGCATCACTCGAGGCACACCAGATGATTTCACCCGGATCTTTCACCCCGACCCCATCCAGCGACACCCGTATCCTGCATGGCGTGATATCAAGATGATAGTGGCTGAAGCTGTGCCTGAATGGACCGTAGTCTTCATTATCCAGTACTTTCAGGCCCCAACGCTGCTGGCACAACTGTTCAATTGTTGCATCCAGCTCGGCTTCCGGCAGGCTCCATAATCCACCCCAGATGCCGGTTGGCGGACGCTTCTCCAGTAATATTCTGCCGCTGTTACTATCGGTCAGTATCAGTAAGCGTGCTGTTCTGACCGGAAGCGGCTTGCGTGGTCGTGGCACCGGGAATTGCTTGACTGCAGCTAATGTAAAAGCAGCACACTCCGACTGTAATGGGCATTGTTCGCATTGCGGTGACGTACGTGTACACAAAGTTGCACCCAGGTCCATGATGGCCTGGGTGTAGTCCGCCACGCGTTTACCTGGTGTGTGGCACTCGGCAAGCTGCCACAGCCTTTTTTGCACTGATGCTTTCCCTGGCCAGCCATTGATGGCATGGTAACGGCACAGTACGCGTTTTACATTACCGTCCAGTATGGCATGGCGTTGCTCCAGTGCCTGGGCAAGAATTGCACCCGCGGTTGATGGGCCAATGCCCGGCAAGGCCACAACCTGATCAATTTCCCGTGGAAACTGACCACCATGTTCACTTGCAATAATGTTTGCGGTTTTGTGCAGGTTACGCGCACGCGAGTAGTAACCAAGCCCGGACCATTGCTCGAGTACACGATCAAGCGGCGCACGCGCAAGCGTATTCAGTTCAGGAAAGGCTTGCATGAATCTCAGGTAATATGGAATCACGGTAGCGACCTGCGTTTGTTGCAACATGATTTCAGCTACCCAAACGCGATAAGCTGTGCGTTGACGCTGCCAGGGCAAATCATGGCGACCGTGCTGTTGATACCAGTCCAGTACGCGCGATGAGAAAGACTTTTTCCCCATCTAGAACAGGCCTTTGAATTTATCCTTTAACTTGTCCTCCAGCTTTTGCTTGAGTTGCTCTTCTTGCTGTTCCGCTTTTTGCTTCAACTTTTCCTTTTCCTGTTCGATTTCTTTCTTGACCTTTGCTTTGGCTTCATCCTCGAGCAGATTCCCCATCGCTTTCTTCAACTGGTTTTTATCTACATCATAGGACAATTGTTCAAACGGTCCATGTACACGAACTGACAATGGTTGATCGAGTAATTTTTCTGCTGTGGTCTGGCGGCGCGTTGGTTCAATATCGACCAATGCCTTGTAATCCATGTCATTACGTACAATATTGACCACACCTTCTCCATTAACCTTGATGCTATTTGAATCCAGTATTAAATCCTTATTGGTAACATCACCGTTTGCGATAATTGCACTGGCGTGAATTCGATTGAATGCTGTTTTAGTTTTCGGATCAAAACCACCACGCCAGTCACCCGGAACAGCAAGACTCTTTGTCGCAAGGTAATCAGCAACCACATTGCGGACATAGAATTCAAAATCAACACCCTGCAACACGGTTTTACTCATGTCGTATTGCAGCTTGCCTTGTGCAGACTGCTTGAGCTGAGACACGCGTGAACCTTGTGTCTTTATATCGGCAAGTACGTTGGCTGCGCCGTCCATGGTGACGTCTTTGTCACCGAAGATACCAACAAGCATTGGGTTGATAACCGGTGCGGGGTGTATATCAGATGCTTTGAGCCCAACTGCGTAATCGGGCACTTTATCCTTTACATTCATCATCAGACTGACGATGACGTTACCGTCGAGTGTTTTGAATTGCAGCGGATCAACACGCACCACCCCGGCCTTAGCCTGTGTTTTCATCAGGACATCGGTGACGGCAATTGCATTGACCGTTACCGACGCCATCGTCAACTCACCTTGCAGGTCCAGTTTACGCAACAACTCAACAGGCAATTCAATTTCTGGATCCTGTTCCGCGGTCACGGAACTGCCCGCTGTGGTGCTAGTTGCGTTTGTGACAGGCAGAGCAGCTGCGGTTTCAGCACTTGTATCCGCTGTCGGCGGCGGCAGATAGGCATCGGCATTGATCGCGCTCATGTGCAGCTTGTAACGTAGCGTAGGTTGCGTCATATCCTGCACATGCAGCCAACCTGTCATTTCGGCGTCATCCAGGTTGAGCCTGATATCGTCCAGCTCAACCTGTTTGGCATCGGCTTTCACCCGTGACGCATAGGCCACTTTGGTCAGGCTGGTGTTACTGGCCATAGGCGGTAATTCAATACCCATGCGCTTGATGATTTCACGTGCATTGATATTGTCTGTGTGAATGGTGCCAGCCAGTACTGGTTCAGTTAGCAGGCTACTCACTTCCAGACTGGCATGCAGGGCGGCGTCCATGGTGGCGAGTTTTGTATTGTTCAGCGTTGCAAGTTGCTGGTCTATATCAACATTTATATCAGTTAGCAGCACCAAATCCAGTTGTTCCCTGAATAATTCCGGCGCATTGGTCGACACTTCAAGTTTGGTCGCACTCAGCAGGATGTTGGTAAAAGCTTCGTTAAAAGTCAGTGTTGTATTGAGATTTACCGATGCTTCCATTGCGGGCTGATTATGTTTCACACGTGCATTCAGCTGAATATCGACCGGCTCGTTGAAACGTATCGCGCCAGTTGTCAGGTTGAAATCTGTGAGGCGCGAGTGCACATTATTTTGCGCATCATTCCATATCACTGTGGCATCGACCAGCTCTACTCCATTAATTGCCAATGCCGCTAGTACGGGCGCTTGTTGGCCTTGATCTGTTGACTGCACAGGCTGCTGTTGTGCGGATTCCTCCTGCTTGACCAGGTCTGACCAGTTGTTTTTACCATTGCTGTCAACTTCCAGTGAGGCAAACAAACCATGCAGACGAATCTTGTCGACCTGCAGTTCCTTGCGCAATAACGGCAATACCATAACCTTGACATCCAGCTGCTTCATACGCGCGAAGGGCTCATCACTGAAACCTTCCGCATTCGCCAGCCTGACTTCATCAACTTTGACTCCAATCCAGGGAAAAACGGACAAACTTATATCGCCCGCAATTTCAAAATTCCTGCCGGTCTGTTTCTCAACCTGCGCAGTAATCGTATCTTTATAATTATTCGGATCAAAGGTGATGATCAGCGCTGCAAGTGCAAGCAACAGTATGGCAATTACAATGCCCGTTATTTTGAAAACAAGTTTCAGTTTTTTCATGCGGTATCAGGTTCCTTAAATTAATCTCTTATTAGCGACCGTGCTTCACTAGTCCAGTCGCCGGATTTACCTCCGGACTTACTGAGCAAACCAACATCCGATATCATCATGCCGCGATCAATTGCTTTACACATGTCATACACCGTGAGCAAGCTGATCTGCACAGCATTCAGCGCTTCCATTTCAACGCCGGTCACACCCCGCGTCTCTACGGTTGCCTGACAGATAACAGACAGCAGCTGTACATCTGCAGTCAATAAAATTTCAACATGGGTAAGCGCGATGGGATGGCACAAGGGCACCAGTTCAGATGTTTTCTTTGCGGCCATGATACCTGCAATACGGGCGACGCCCAGCACATCGCCTTTTTTATGGTCACCATGGATGATGCGTTGCAGGGTATCAGCCTGCATCTGTATACGGCCTTGCGCAACGGCCTTGCGCAATGTTGCCTGCTTATCGCCCACATCGACCATGTGTGCCTCACCGGCTTCATTAAAGTGATTCAGTTTTGTCATCGTAGATTATTGGCCCGCTTCAGTCACCACAGCTTAACAAGTGACACTGCAGTCATAAAGCCGTTATAGTTAGATAATGCGAATACAAGTAAAATTTTTTGCCAGCTTGAGTGAACAAACGGGACTCAAGGAAACCACCGTCGAAATACACAATCCGGCAACGGTGCAGGATGTCTGGTACCAGGCGACTGGCCATCGAACCATGCCGACCAACACCCTGTGCGCGATCAATATGACCTACGCGCGGCTTGACGACAGCATCCACGATGGTGACGAGATCGCCTTTTTCCCACCGGTCACCGGGGGGTCAGCATGACTGCGATATTATACGGCGACAGCTTCGACCCATGGCATGAACTGGCACAGCTTGAGGCTACTACCATCAAGGGCAAGCATGGCGCCTGTGCCAGCTTTGTCGGTAGCATGCGTGATTTCAATGACGGTGACAACGTGCACGCCATGACACTGGAACACTACCCGGAGATGACGCAGCAATTCCTCGAAAACATCTGTAGCGAAGCCAGCCAGCGCTGGGACCTGGTCGACTGCCTCATCGTTCACCGCTATGGCGAAATCAAGCCGGGTGAGCCGATCGTTTTGACCGCTACCTGGTCAGCACACCGTGCCGAGGCCTTTGATGCCTGCCGTTACCTGATTGAAGAACTGAAAGCACGTGCGCCTTTCTGGAAGAAGGAAGTAACAGATGCGGACGAACGCTGGGTACATGACATACCCGGCGAATAAGCCCTTTACTGTATCAGCACAAACAGTGCAGTACGTCCACGCTGTATATTGAGCAGAATCTGCGCGTCTTTTTCGCCGATAATTTTTTGCATCTCTTCCAGTGTCTGCACCGGCCTGCGATTAACCGACAGGATGATATCACCTTCACGCAGATGTGCGTTCCATGCAGCACTGCCTTGCTGTACTTCAGTCACAGCCAGATAGGTCTTTCCGCCCTTCTCTTTCTCTTCGATCGTTGCTCCAGCCAGGCGCTGGTTAATCCTGGTGCCGGACACAGACAGGTCTTTAGCATCGCGTATCACGGCGTTCATCTTTTTCTTTTTGCCTTCACGAATGACGGTGATATCCATTTCATCACCAACACGCAACAAGCCAACCATGTTACGCATAGCTGAAGCACTTTTGACAGGCGCGCCATTGATCGAAACGACAACATCACCCACCTTGAGCCCGGCTTCTTCAGCTGCGGTGTCTTCGATTACCTGCGAAATCACTACTCCCTGTTGCTGATGCAGACCGAATGCCTGTGATAATTCAGGCGTCAGGTTCTGCATGATCACACCGAGCATACCGCGACGTACTTCACCGAATTCGATCAGCTGATCCGCAATCTGCCGCACCATATTGATCGGAATGGCAAAGCCGATGCCGACGTTACCGCTGCCGCCAGCAGCGAGTATCGCGGTGTTGATTCCGATCAGCTCACCCCTGAGATTGACCAGGGCACCGCCCGAGTTGCCCGGATTAATCGAGGCATCGGTTTGAATAAAGTTTTCGTATCCCTCGATGCCCAGCCCGGTCCGACCGAGGGCGCTGATAATACCCGATGTTACCGTCTGGCCAAGACCGAATGGATTACCTATTGCCACGGCAAAGTCACCAACACGTAATTTATCCGAATCGCCGAACGGTATGGCCTGCAGATCTTTGATATCCGCCTGCAGCACTGCAACGTCTGCCTCGGGATCGGTGCCGATCAGCTTGGCCTCAAAGTGATGGCCGTTATGCATGGTTATTGCGATTTCTTCTGCACCTTCGACCACATGGTGATTGGTGACGATATAACCCTTGTCAGCATCAATGACCACACCTGAACCCAGGCTCTTGGTTTCCTTGCGTTGCGGCATGTCAGAGTAGCCTTCAAAGAAACGTTTAAAAAACGGATCGTTCAGCAACGGGTGCTTTTGTACGTCGATATGCCCGGTGGTCGCAATATTGACCACGGCAGGCCTTGTCATTTCAACCATTGGCGCAAGCGTCGGCAGGTTCTCGCCAGCAGCGCCGGGGGTTACATGTGACGCCGCTGTTCCCGGCAGCGCGGGTAACAGCAGGCTCAGCAGAATGATTGAGTGCTTGTAACTGATCATAACAGCTCCAGTAATGACAACGTTCTATCTGACAAAGCTAAAGGTACAGAGTTCAGGGCAAATATACCGCTATTATCGACTACTTTTGAGCAACTTGAAACACTGCCCGATATTGCAGATATCGGATTGACCTGCTAAGTTTCGCCATTCATTGCATTTAGCAGGAATAGATACCTATGTTACGCATTTTATTTGCCCTGATTACCCTGATACTCACACCAGCCATTGCCGTTGCCGCCAAGGGCCTGGAAACCCTGGAACAAAAGGCCAGCTACAGCTTTGGTGTCGATTTTGCCAAGCGCTTGAAAGAACAGGGAATCGAACTTGATATTTCGGCATTGAACCGCGGCATTAAGGATGCAGCATCAGCAAACAAGCTGGCCTTCGAAGAGGGTGAGATGAACCAGTTCAAGGCTGAGTATACCCAGCAATTGCGTGCCAGGCTGCTGCAGGAACAGCAACAGCTGGCTGCGAAAAACCTCGCAGCGGGCAAACAGTTTCTAGCCGAGAACGCGAAAAAAGAAGGCGTGGTCACAACGGCCAGTGGCTTGCAGTACAAGGTGATAAAAAGCGGCACGGGTTCAATACCAAAGCCTGATGATACTGTAACCACTCACTATCGTGGCACACTCATTGACGGCCGCGAATTCGACAGTTCTTATAGTCGTGGCCAACCCGCCAGCTTTCCGGTTAAAGGTGTGATCAAAGGCTGGACCGAGGCGCTACAACTGATGAAGGTCGGTGACAAATGGGAACTCTACATACCTGCCGACCTGGCGTATGGCGCCTCGCAACGAGGCGAACTGATCCAGCCTAATTCAACACTGCAATTTGAACTGGAACTACTGGGAATCAAGTAGTTTTTCACCGCAAAGACGCAAAGGGCGCAATGAATAAATATTTATCTACCGCAGAGGCGCGGAGACGCAGAGAAAATACAGATTAATTCCTGGTAAATTTATCAGCAGATGACCATGAAGCGATTACCCAGGTCAAGCTGTAAACAGATAAATAAATTGTTCTCCGCGCCTCTGCGGTTAAACAATCAAATTTCTTTGCGTCTTTGCGGTTAATAAAATCTATTCAATATTCTGGATCTGCTCGCGCATCTGCTCGATCAGCACTTTCAACTCCACAGACGCCTGTGTGGTTGAGATATCCGCCGATTTTGAACCCAGCGTATTGGCCTCGCGGTTCAGTTCCTGCATCAGGAAATCAAGCCTGCGCCCGACCGCTTCATCGCGATTGAGCACTTCGCGCAACTCTTTTAAATGTGCATCCAGGCGATCCAGCTCTTCATCAACATCCATCTTCTGGGCCAGAAACACCAGTTCCTGTTCGAGCCGGTCACGGTCGACGCTGGTATCAAGTTCTTCGAGTCGGGCAGTCAGTTTTTCACGGTAGTGTTGCTGTATCTCCGGCAGATTCAGCCTGACATTATCTACAACATGCTGCATAGCAGTACATCGATCTTCTATCAATTTCTGCATGCGATCACCTTCACGCAACCTGTTTTGGATTAACTCATCCAGCGCCTGGTGCAGCAGTTTTTCCGATGTCTCGTAAATCACTTTAAAATCCTGTTCGGGCTCGGCCACCACACCGGGCCAGTTGAGGATATCAACGGGATTGATTTCAGATGGCTGATGCAAGCGTGTATTGATCTTCTGGCAGGCATCGATCAGTGATTTGACCAGCGTCTCACTTATTTCGATACCGGTCCCGCTCACCTGTTCCGGTGCAAAACGGAGACAACATTCAACTTTACCGCGCTGTAAACGCTTGTTAATGCTTTCACGTACGCGACCTTCCTGCGCACGAAAATCTTCCGGCATTCTACAATTGATGTCGAGGTATCGGCTGTTGACCGTCCTCAGCTCCCACGTCAGCATGCCAAAGGTTTCGCTCTGCTGCACGCGTGCAAAGGCAGTCATACTTTTTATCATTCAGCACCCCATCGATACCCAGTCAGAACCTGCGTCATTGTAGCACGCACATTCATGCGGCCGTGTTGTTATAATGCGCCGCACTTAATGATGTGGAGAACCGAATGAGACCGAGCAAGCGCGCACCCGATGAAATGCGCAATATAAACATAACCCGAAATTACACCAAGCACGCAGAGGGCTCGGTACTGGTTGAATTTGGTGATACCAAGGTAATCTGTACCGCATCCGTAGAAGACCGCGTACCGGGTTTCCTGCGCGGCAAAGGACAAGGCTGGGTAACGGCCGAATACGGCATGTTGCCTCGCTCCACCGGCAGCCGCATGGGTCGTGAAGCAGCACGCGGCAGACAGGGTGGACGCACCATGGAAATACAGCGCCTGATCGGCCGCTCCCTGCGCGCGGGTATTAACATGGAAGCACTGGGTGAAAACACCATCAGCCTGGACTGTGATGTATTACAGGCTGATGGCGGTACGCGCACTGCCAGCATTTCAGGTGCCTGGGTCGCATTGCATGATGCCATCCAGTACATGTTGAAACAACAGATGATAGCAAAAGACCCGCTGCATCATCAGATTGCTTCTGTATCAGTAGGTATATACCAGGGTACACCAATACTGGATCTTGACTATGCCGAAGACTCCAATGCCGAAACTGACATGAACGTGGTGATGAACAGCAACGATTCATTTATTGAAGTCCAGGGCACCGCCGAAGGTCACGCATTCAATGCCGAAGAGCTCAATGCCATGCTGGCACTGGCAAAAAGCGGCATCAGTAATATTCTGCAGGCTCAGCAAGACGCAATAAAATCATGACGACATTACATAAAATTGTTCTTGCCAGTGGCAACGCCGGTAAAGTCCGGGAAATCAACAGGCTGTTTGCCGGCTGTGGCATCGATGTTGTGCCGCAGTCAGACTTCAAGGTACCGGACGTAGCCGAAACCGGCACAACCTTCGTCGAGAACGCGATTATCAAGGCACGGCACGCGGCCGAATATACCGGTTTACCTGCGATTGCCGATGACTCCGGCATCGAAGTGGATGCACTGCATGCACGACCCGGCGTCTTGTCCGCGCGTTATGCCGGTGAAAATGCCAGCGACGAGGACAATAATAACAAGATGCTTGAGGAACTTGAAGACGTAGCCGATGCGGAACGCACTGCACGCTATCAATGCCTGATCGTGTTTATGCGTGACCATACGGACCCGGTCCCTATCATTACCCAGGGCAGCTGGGAGGGTCGAATCCTGCATGCTCCACGTGGTGAAGGCGGGTTTGGTTATGACCCGATCTTTTATGTACCGACGCATGACTGCTCGGGTGGCGAATTGCCACTGGATGTAAAAAACACCATCAGTCATCGCGCAATTGCATTGAAGGCGATGCTGGAAGAATTGAGGAAGCATCAATACATTTGATTGAACCGTAAAGGCGCAGAGAAAATACGAGTTTGATTTACTGGTATTGTTCAAAAGTTACTCGTAATGAATTTTAATTCACGCAGCTTGCAGACACATAAAAAATTATTATTCTCTGCGCCTCTGCGGTAAACACATTAATGATCTTTGCGTTCTTTGCGCCTTTGCGGTGAATTAACACCTATGCCTGTTCTGCTTTGTAGCGATATCAATCTTGATCATCTTCAAAACCTGCTCGCTCGTTATGGCATGGTACTCAACAAGCTTGTAGAGGCTGAAGACATTCCCGGCAGTTTCTGGCAACCACCGGAAGCCGGCCTTGTCGGTAATATACTTTATGTGCGTAATGACACCCCGGTGCATTCCGCGTTGCACGAGTCCTGTCATTACATCTGCATGGACCAGCGAAGAAGAGACATCCTCGACACCAATGCCGGTGGCGACTATGAAGAAGAAAACGCTGTCTGTTATCTGCAAGTCCTGTTATCTGAACATATTACTGAAATGGGCAAAGCACGCATGTTCAGCGATATGGACGCATGGGGTTATTCATTCAGGCTTGGCTCCAGTAATGCCTGGTTTGATCACGATGCAGCGGATACCATTGCATGGTTACAGCACTACGAGCTTATTGACAAAAATATGCAGCCCGCCTGGAAACTGCGGAAATGAAAGTCCGCAAATAAACAACCAACGGCTGCAGTAATCTTTAATGATTTTTCGCGTGCATTGAGTTATTCACGGCATAAAAAAAGCCCTCCAATGGAGGGCTTTCCAGTTTTGTGTGACTGTTTTATTGCGCCAATGCTTCAGCCGCCTTGTCAGCCAGTAGCGCATGACCGGCGCGGGTCGGGTGAATGCCATCCCAGAACAGGTAATCATCAGGCTTGTTGCAAAAAGCGCCTTTGTATACATCTGGTGTGATGCAGGCATCAGCTGAATTCACTAGACCAAATGCTTGCGGGTGATGCAGCAACCTGGTTAATCAGATCAAAAATATCCACCCGAATAACTTCAATTGGTAACGCAGCTTCCAGTCCACTCAGTGCATTGTCCAATGCGGCATTAAAGCCGGCCGATAATGCTGTTGCCAGACCTGCGGTCTCACCACCCAATGCTTTTACTGCAGGTGTTAAACCAATGTTTGGCGCATTCGGCACCAGGAAGCGTCTGCCTCCAGCCGTTGACAGGGTAACGATATTATCCGCAATAGCAGTAACCGCTTCAGTGATAACGACCTCGGCAGCAGCCTGCCCGGCCGCCAGTGCCTGCAGTACCGTGCCGCCGGAGAGCAGGGTTTGCTGGAAAACCACATTGAATGTCACCAGTGCATCACGCACGTCATTGCCACCGACGTAAACAGAGAACAGGGTATCCGCAGTCACCACGTTCGCCGAATCGGAAAGAAACAGGCCCACTTGCGTGCCCAGGTCGAACGGCGCACCTGAAGAGGCCCTGGCACGCGCGCCACCAAATGCATAATTGGTAAACGCCGGCGACCTCAAAGCAGCGCCGCTGCCGCCTTTAAGTTTAAGATCCGCAGACAGCTGCTCTATCCATGTTTCTCCATTGCTGAAGTGGTGCCCGCCCCTGGCATAAGCTGCATCCGGAATATTACCGGTATTGAATGGACGCACACTGACTTCGCCGGTGACAGCAAAGACATTACCCGGATCCGAAAGACTGTCACCAAAAACGTAAATATCACCTTCTTTAGGTCCCGCGTGCACACTGGCAATACACAGGGTCAGCGAGATTATAATACTGCATATAGTCTTTTTCATTTCATACTCCTTTCTAATCATTAACAATAATTAATCCCTGCTATCATTGTGCCTGCTTCCTTTAGGCTTTATCGATAATCACATCAAACAACATACCCCGAGTTCATGGCCAACTCAAGCATTTCGCTGTGATTGTTTTTTCATCAACAAAAAAGCCCTCCATTGGAGGGCTTTATCGTTACTGCAATGATCTATTAATTAGAAGTTATAGTTCACGCCGGCACTGAGAATATCAACCGAGGCTTCATAGGTACCAGATCAGCGTCGCGCCAGATGAAGTCGGCGTGATATTGTCGATGCCGGTATCGCTGACGAACAGGTGGGAATAACCCACATCGAACGACCAGCTCTGTGATGCCTCATAACCAAAACCGAAGGCTCAGCCAGGTACGGTCGTTACCCGGGATCCTGGCTGTGCGCTGTGCATCTGAACGAATCGGGGTTTCATCATAAGCAAGACCGCCGCGGAAGATCCAGTCGTTACCCGGTTTGTAGTGGGCACCGACAGCAATACGGTTGGTGTTCCTGAAAGCCAGCTCGAGCGTCGGGTCTCTTCCCGGCGCGCCACCCGCCAGCACCACTTCAATGGTGTCGATGTCACTCCAGCCGGTCCAGGTATAGTCCGCAAGGAAGGTCCAGTTGGTATTGATGTCACTCACATAACTGAGTGAAAACGTTTGCGGTAATTGGGCGATTGCAACCAGTGCAGTATCCTGCAATATATTGAAACCTGTTGCTGCTGTTGCGCCATCGGCCACCGGTTGCAGCCCGGCATTCAGATTGAACGTGGCATTACCTTCGATATCATGCTTGATCGCCGAGCGGTAGGCGATACCGAGGCGGTCATTTTTACCAATGTCAAACAGCACGCCCACGTTCCAGCCGATGGTAGAGTCATCACCTTCAAGTTTGGCGGCACTGTCTTGAGACGCCAGACCAGGTGCTGCAGTTAAGCCACCACAAGCTGCTGGCTCAAGATTCAAGCAAGCAGCATAGGAATCGATATTGTTAGTCAGCTCAACGTCGATATACTGGTAACTGAGCCCAAAACCGACGGATACCGTATCCGTGAGCTTCCAGGCGATGCTTGGATTGATATTAATGGTGGTAATCTCGGACTTGAGTGCATGGTAACGTCCCACCCAACCCGCATCATAATCGGTCGCCAGGCCGAACGGTACGTTGACACCAACGCCGACGTGCAGGCCACTATCCAGTGCCGCGGTCCAGTAGAAATTGGGCACAAAACCGGTTTCGCCACCCTCTGAATTCGCACCCGATAACGGTGTGCTGGCAAACGTAGTCGAACCATTGTTTTTGAAATCTGACTGTGGCGCAACGATATGGCCTGCAAAAATAATCTGCTGGCCTGAAAGCCGTGTCATTGCCGCCGGGTTGAAGTAAACCGTACTGGAGTCTTCTCCGATTGCAGCGGCACCGGCATAGGCAACGCCCTGTCCACTGGCACCCTGTTCAATTAATGCAAAACCGCCTGAAAAAGCCTGTGTAGAAAAACCAGCTGCGACAGCAGCCAGGACCAGGGGTGATAACTTTATTATTTTATGGCTCATGACGCCTCCTTTGTTATTCCGCCCGATCATACACCTACGCTTAAATATTACAAAACACTAATTAACACACTTGTCATGGCAATATCCTCGGCTTACCCTGCTCATCAATAGCCACGTAAACCAGCGTTGCCTCGGTGACCTTGACGCATTCAATTTCGCCTTTAGTCATACGGTCTGCATATACCTCGACCTTGACCTTGATCGAGGTTTTGCCGGTGGCAATCACATCGGCGTAGCAGCTCACCAGGTCACCGATGAACACGGGCTTCTTGAATTCAAAGGAATCCACTGCCCTGGTAACAACGGCACCCTTGGCCCGCTCCAGTGCCGGTACACTGCCCGCTATATCAACATAGGACATGATCCAGCCACCAAAAATCGTACCGCCCATATTGGCATCACGCGGCCTGGCCGGAACCCGCAGTACCGGCATACGGTCTTTGGGTAAACTCACTTCACTCATTGATTCACTCCCATAGTGTTTTTGTCAATCACCCACTCACGTAGAATAGGTTTTTTGAAGAACGACTCATACTACACAATACATCGCCTGGAAAATACCGCTTGTGAAAACGCAAACAATTAGAACAGGGTTCATCGGTGGCGCCGGTTTTTACCTGGATGCAAGGCTTGATACACCACTCGACGCACCTAAAGCCTACGCCATAGCCAGCCATTGTTTTACCTGCACTAAAGATACCATCACAGTATTTCGCATAAGCCGCCTGCTGGCGGCGCACGGCATCGCGCTACTCAGATTTGATTTCACCGGGCTTGGTAACAGCGAGGGCGACTTTGCCCAGACCAATTTCACCACCAATGTTGCCGATGTGAATGCTGCCGTTGAATTCCTGCGCGACAACTATGAAGCGCCTTCATTGTTGATCGGTCACAGTCTGGGTGGCACTGCCATGCTGGAAGCTGCAATGCATACTGAAAGTGTCAAGGCCGTTGTCACCATCGCCTCACCCAGCCAGCCTGATCATGTATTACATCACTTCGGGCATACACTGACCATGCTGGAACAGGGTATTGCATCCAGTATTGAAGTGGCAGGGCAGCACTATGATATCGAGCCGCAGTTCATACAGGACCTGCATAAATACGACATGCAGCAACGACTGGCTTTGCTGCATAAACCGGTGTTGATATTCAAGGTATTGGATGATGCACTGGTTGACGGCGAGAACGCAGACGAAATAAGCGCCTGGACCAGCGGGCCATCACGTATCGTCACCCTGGACAAGGCGGATCATCTGCTCTCGAACAAAGAAGATGCCCAGTATGTTGCAGACGAAATAGTAAAGTGGTTTGAAAATTTATAACCGCAAAGACGCAAAGATTCGTTTAATAGTCCGCAAATGAACGCGAATAAACGCAAATTGTTTATATTTTGTTGTAGTGGATTATAGAATCCAACTTATTGCCAAAGAAGCACAGAGCATTTATAAATTGCTATAGCCTGGATGAAGCGCAGCATAATCCGGGTTGCTGTTGCTTGCGATGAACTATATTACCGTATTCCACTTCGTTACATCAGGTCTACATACAAATGACCTCGTTCTGAATTCACTACTAAAACACAAACAATATTTGCGTTTATTCGCGTTCATTTGCGGACTAAATTATTGACCTTTGACCTTTCGTCTTTGCGGTAAAAACGATCTACCACCCGGCAGCTTCAGCAATGCCCTTGCCCAGCTCGGCTGGTGAACGCACCGTGGTGACACCGGCTTTTTCCAGGGCTGCAAACTTGTCCGCTGCGGTACCCTTGCCGCCGGCGATGATTGCACCGGCGTGACCCATACGCTT
>CAWEEC010000119.1:0-11706 GCA_963807785.1 uncultured Gammaproteobacteria bacterium
CGTCGCATCCGCTTGAGGCTCGTCCTGAACACCGTGCCTTTCTCATGCGTTCATTGGACCGCAACGATACGGATCTTGCTGCCTTGATAGAGCTGAATTCTTCCTTGCGGAAGCTGAAGGAAGAGCTCAGGGAAACCTGCGGAGAAGGTACCATTTTGGACCTTGGCGAAGGCCTCATCAAACTGAATGGCGAAGGAGATAGTCTCGAGGGCGAGAAGTTACCCGAAGAAGGGCAAGACTTTTGTCTTGATTTTCTTTTGCGTATGAAGCTCCGACGACGACTTTTGAACCGTCTTGCCCGTCGCCTCAATCGTATCGCTCGTGCCATGGACGGGGAAGAAAATGTTCACGCGCCACCTCAACCGAAGTATGGTGACTTGCGTCTGTACATTGATCCCAAGGCCGTCGCTGAGTACGAACAGCATTGGAGGCGTCAGGATGAAGCTCGTCGTCGCATCCAGCAGCATCGCGAGGGTGTTATTCCTCAGACCGAGGGCAGCGGCGACAGGAGGAGGAGGAGGAACTGACGAACAATGATGTCAGCGATGAAGAAGGCGGTGCGCCAGCTCCAACAGGAGAAGACGAGCCAGTCCTCGGAAGAAAAGATGGAAGAAGACACGACAAAACAGGAGGAGGCTCAAGACGATAAGATGGTCGAGGACAAGACAACAGATGAGAAACCTCAAGCCGAAAAGACCGAAGAGGAGAAGACATCGGATGAGAAAATTCAAGATGAAAAGACGGCGGAGGAGAAACCTCAGGAAAAGACGGCGGACGGGAAGACATCGAAGGAGAGACCTCAAGAGGAAGCGAAGGCCGACGCAGAGCAAGAGCCTGATGAGCAAGTGTCTTCAGAACAACCTGAGCCTGCTCCGACTTCTGGGTATGAAGGGAGCACTCCGCCTTCCTTGGAGGACGACTATGCGGCACTGAGAGACTACAAGGACGCCTACGAAAAGGTTCTCAGTCTGGAAACGGGTGAAATCACGTACTCTATTTTGGAGCAATCACACGAAGAAGACCACAGCAATATCAAGTATGGAGCCGGTGTCGGCGCAACGCATCGCACTATGAGTGCGCGTGAGAAGGAAGCAGAATTCAAGCGCTGGCAGACTGCTCTACTGGCAAAGATTCCCGATCAGCCCACTTTCGCAGAACTTGGCCTCCAGAAGCGAGTCTACAATCTTGAAGCCAGACGTAAGCGTCTTGCCGGGAAAGAGAAGAAAGAGCCTGCTAAGAAGAAGAGCAAGAAGGAAGACGGCGGAGATGAGGACATGAAGGAGGATGATACTGCAGCCGAATTAGAAGACAAATCTTCTAGCAAGAAGAAGTCGAAGAAGGCAGAACAAGCCACAAAACAAGAGCAGGACGAAGCAAAGGATACCAGCTTTGAGCCTCCCGCGAAGCCAATTTCTCTTGCAGCGGTTCCTTCTTTCTATGATCAAGACCTCAAGCGCATTCGTTTGATCCAGGGTGATCTCATGTCTACTTTCATGGCTGACCATGTGCGACAGCGCGTTGCAGAAACTACCAATGCGTACAACGCTGCTTTGCAACGTTCTTCTGAAATCTACCAGCAACACCTCAGGCTGCAGAGCGACTTGAACAGCATGATGCAGCAGCATCGTTTGGATATCACTAAGACGACTAACGAGTACAAGGCCAAAGTCGCAGTCGAACGAGCTATGTGGCAGAAGCGCAAAGATGAGTGGGAGCGACAGAGGAACCAGAAAATTTTGCAGAGCATGTACGGTCAGCAATCTGTGGGAACCCCCCAGACTCAAACTGCCGCCGGTCACCCTGACCAGAATCGCAGCACCGTCGGGTCGACTCTGAGTCATATTGTCGATGCTGTTGTGCTCAAGGCCGAGCAAGGAGATACGGAGAAATTTGAAGACTTTGTGCCTCCTCCTGCGCCCAATGTGGATAATCAGGTTGTTGATCCTAGCACGGGAGAAACTCTGGAGCAGAGGCGTGAAAAGGCGGAAAACACACTGCGTCAGAACACTGACACGCTTAAGGCTCGGTTCCAGAAAGCGGAACAGGAACGCGAGCGTGCATGGAAGAAGATGGAGAAGACGAAGAACGAATTTGACGTTGGAAGACGCCAAATGCACGGTGGAGTTTCGCCTATGCCACCTATTCGTGCAAGTTCCATTGCTGCCATGCCAAGCTCCTACGCGTATGCTTTGCCAGACATTCCCTCTTATATTCCTCCGACTAGATCCCGTCCAAGAATCCCTCCTTCGCAAAATGAATCCAAATACTCCGCGGCGAGAGTGAGGGAGCGAATTCGTCCGGATGGTTGTGTCGAGCCAGTTGGCGAGCTCAAGAGAGATTCGAACGGAAATTTTATGCGGCCTGCTGGGCGCACTCGAAAGGGTATGGACTGGGATGAGGTCCACGGTCTCTGGGTTCCTCAGCGAAGCATGATGCACTAGGTAAAACTTGGCTCTTGCTTTGTTTTCGAAGCCGATTAGCTCGACCAACCGATTCGTCTCGAATCACTCTTCTGGGTGCATTTGCACGGCAGTTTATCGAGTCACTCGGTATCGAGATGAATCCTTACACGATACAGATCGAGCCGCATGATTACATCGCGGAGCTGTTTGATGCCATGGCGAGATTCAACACCATCCTGATCGACCTGTGCCGCGACATCTGGTCCTACATCTCGCTGGGTTATTTCAAGCAGAAAACCATTGCCGGTGAAGTCGGCTCTTCCACCATGCCGCATAAAGTGAACCC
Organism: uncultured Gammaproteobacteria bacterium; assembly: GCA_963807785.1. Taxonomy (GTDB): domain Bacteria; phylum Pseudomonadota; class Gammaproteobacteria; order SZUA-229; family SZUA-229; genus JABDQW01. The sequence continues at coordinate 2,749 of CAWEEC010000119.1, forward strand.
GATCGACTTTGAAAACGCCGAAGGCAACCTCGGCCTGGCCAATGCCCTGTTCAACCACCTGGCGAGTAAACTGCCGGTGTCACGCTGGCAGCGCGACCTGACGGATTCAACCGTGTTGAGAACGCTGGGTACCGGGCTGGCACACAGCCTGATTGCCTACGCGTCTTTGCAAAAAGGCCTGGATAAACTCGAAGTCAATGCCGCACGCCTGGATGAAGATCTTGAGTCCAGCTGGGAAGTACTGGCAGAACCGATACAAACCGTGATGCGCCGTTATGGCATCGAAAACCCGTATGAGAAACTCAAGGAAATGACCCGCGGCAAAGCCATTACCCGCGAGGACCTGCACCAGTTGATCAACAGCGTTGAACTGCCCGATGATGCACGCGAACGCCTGCTGCAGTTAACACCACAGAGCTACATTGGCAATGCCGACAAGCAGGCAAAAGACATCTGACAACGCATGTCAGCCGACTTTTCCGGGTGACATCTCCGTTGCAAGCTTTCTGCAGGATTACTGGCAGAAAAAACCGCTGTTAATCAGGAAGGCTTTTCCCGGCATCACCAGCCCACTGAGCGCTGATGAACTGGCGGGCCTTGCCTGTGAAGATGACGCCAATGCCCGCATCGTGTTTGAACAGCATCAACTCGGCCACTGGCATGTGCAGCATGGCCCGTTGCATGAAGCTGACTTCAGCACACTACCCGAGAAAAACTGGACCCTGCTGGTCACCGATGTTGAAAAGCATGTGCCAGCAGCACGAAGCTTGATCGACCGGTTTCGTTTTATACCTGACTGGCGTATCGATGATCTGATGATTTCATATGCACCACAAGGCGGTTCGGTTGGCCCGCATACCGATGCCTATGACGTGTTCCTGATACAGACACAGGGTCAGCGGCGCTGGATGATCAACCAGGACTTCGATGATACCTGTCTCGAGGACACCGAGCTGCGCATACTGGAACATTTCACCGCAGCACAGGAATGGATACTCGACCCGGGCGACATGCTTTATCTGCCGCCGAATATCGCCCATCACGGCATTGCATTGAACGCGTGCATGACGTGCTCGGTGGGCTTCAGGGCACCATCGCTTAGCAACATGGTGAGTGAATATGCTGAACATATTGCGCTTAATATCGACCAGGCGCTGCGCTATGAAGATCCGGATGTGACATGCCAGCAACACCCGGCAGAAATCAGACCCGATGCCCTGGCACGCATCAGCAGCATGATTGCACAACAACTCAGTGTCAATGACGACAGGCTGGTACGCTGGTTCGGTGAATTCAGCAGTGAACCCCGAGCCGGCATCCACACCCAAGCAGCGCTCAGCTTGATGTCATCGTATGATGAACTTGCTGCTGCGTTGAAAGCCGGCAGCCGGGTCATGCAATCACCCGCAGCAAAATTCCTCTTTGCCAGAAACGGTGATGCTGCACTGCTGTTTGTCGATGGCGCCAGCTATGACACCAGCACGGGATTTTGCACTGGCTGTTACTGACAACAGGAGCATCAGCACTCAACAGCTGATCGCATCTGTGGCAGACGCGACAGATCAGCAAGCCTTACTCGAACTCTATAACAGCGGCTGTTTGATCATACAATGACAGATGAGCTCGAAATACGCATCGTCGACTGGCATCACGAGCAGGACAGTTTGACTGCCATTCGCAAGTCGGTATTTATCGATGAGCAGCATGTACCCGAGGAACTCGAACTGGACGCGCGCGATAAGCAATGCACCCAGTTCCTCGCCACCATCAACTCGAAACCGGTTGCGACCGCCCGCCTCACTGCTGAAGGACAGATCGGGCGCATGGCTGTGCTCAGGGAATACCGCGACAGAGGCATCGGTTCCCGGCTGTTAGACGCCGTGATTGAACAGGTAAAGCGCGATGGACACAAGCAGGTGTTTTTACACGCACAGGTCGATGCTGTTAACTTTTATCAACAACATGGATTCGTTGCTGAAGGTGATGTCTTCATGGATGCAGGTATCAAACATCGCGTCATGAAAATGGCGCTGGATGCAGGGTGATTCCACAGAGGCTCTGGCATTGTACATTCTGGGTGAACACAACGAGGAACTGCGTATCGATAGCGCGGCTGAAAATCGCGATGCTGTTATCGCCCTGGCACAGCAGGCTGATATCAGTATCAACATCTTCACCCCGGAGCTGGATCCTGTGGTATTCGATAATGCCGATTTCGAACGCTGTGTCTTCAGCCTGGCAAGAAAACATCGCAGCGCTAACATTCGAATACTGACACAGGACTCCACCCTGGCCATGCAGCGAGGACACTGCCTGATCAGGCTGGCACAGAAACTGACCAGCTCGGTGATGATTCATAATCCGGCCAGGGAACACCGGGATGAAAGCTCTACTTTCATGATTGTCGACAGGATCGGCCTGCTCCACCGGCGGCGCAGCAGCAGTACCAATTACGATGCAGTTGTTAACTACATGTCACCGCAACACGCGGGTGAGCTGGATGATTACTTCAATGAAATATGGGAACGAAGCACGCCCGATTCAAAAATCCGACGCCTGTATATCTAATTAGACATTTTTATTAAGGCATTAGCCGCAAATAACGCGAAAAACGCGAACATTTCGAAAATAACTATTATTGTTTAGTGCCGAATAATCCAATTGCGTTGTTTGCGTTTTTCGCGGCAAAAATAATAGTCTTTCAGGATTGCCATACGGCATCTTATAAGCGCTATGGACAGCTACTCATGTATAGCTATATTACAGATTACTCCGTTGTTTCGGGATTGATCGCTTCGGGACGGCCGAGGTGAAAGCCCTGGACATAGTTAACGCCGATCTCTTTTAGCGTGTTCAGTGTCTCTTCATCTTCAACCCACTCGGCGATGGTATCCAGCTTCATCACACTACCCATGTGCTGGATGGAATCGACCATTGCCCTGTCGATCGGGTCTCTGCTTACATCCTTGACGAATGAGCCATCTATTTTGATGTAATTGATCGGCAGGTTCTTCAAATAGGCAAACGAACTTAAACCACTGCCAAAATCATCCAGCGAAAAACGACAGCCATGTTGTTTCAGCTGGTTGATCAATGCCGTGGCTTTTACCAGGTTGGAGATTGCGACTGTTTCAGTAATTTCAAAACAGACATTATCCAGGGTTATACCCAGGCTGTTTTTCAATGAAACAATGTAGTCATATAGTTCATCATCGCACAGGGAATCACCCGACAGGTTGATCGATATAATTTTTCCCGTGCCCATAATCGGATCTGCAGGATCATTATTTGCAATCAGCTGCAACACTTCACCGATGACCCAGCGGTCTATTCCCGCCATCAGGTTATAACGTTCGGCTGCAGGTATAAATGCGCCTGGCGGTATAACCTCACCCTTTTCATCGATCATCCTGATCAGTACTTCATAGTGTGCATTAGTGTCACCGCTGATGCCGACGATTGGCTGTCGATACAGTCTGAAACGGTTATCCTCCATGGCCTTGGTGATGCGTGCCGTCCAGTGCATCTCACCATGTCTTTCCGCCACGATTTCATCGGTTTGCTCGTATATATGTACACGGTTCCTTCCCGAATCCTTGGCTGCATAACAGGCCAGGTCTGCAGCGCTCATGATGCTGGACAGATCAAGCGTGTTTTCATCGATACCGACAACACCAATGCTGGCTCCAATGGTAAATACCTTGTCTTCCCAGACAAACCTGAAGTCTTTTATTTCCTGCCTGATCTTGTCTGCAATCACCGCCGCCTGGTCAAGGTTACAGTTTTCCAGCAGGATGCCGAATTCATCGCCACCCAGACGTGCCACGATGTCACCGCTACGCAACACCTTGTGGAACAAATCCGGCAGTTGACGTAACAGCCCATCACCTGCCACGTGACCGCAGGTATCATTGACCAGCTTGAACTGATCAAGATCAAGGTAGCAGAGTGAATGAACACGTTGCTCCTCGCGAACGCTTAACAGGGCTGCTTCCAGGTGTTCTTCGAATTTGAGGCGATTGAACAGGCTGGTGAGCATGTCATGACTGGCCTGGTAGGATAACTGCCGCGTCAGTATCCTGGTATTACTCACATCCTGGATCACCATAACTGCGCCCAGGATGCTGCCCTCGCTGTTTTTCATCGGTGTAACCGATGCCTCGATCGCTACTACTTTATTACCAGCGGCAACCAATGACGAATGCTCGGGCAAATTCACTGTCTGTTGTGTATCAAAGCACTTGGCGAGTGGATCCTCTACTTTCTCGCCGGATGAATCATTCACGATCTTTACGAATTCGGAAAGCTGCAGGTTATATGCGTGTTTATTGCTGGTGTTGAATAACTGCTCAGCTGCCGGGTTGATATACTGTATCAAACCATTGAGGCCAACAGTGATTACAGAATCGGTAATTGAATGCAGCGTAACTTCGGCTTTCTCTTTTTGATTGGATAATTCTATTTCTGATTTTTCTGCGCGTTGCAGCGCCTCTCTTAATTTCCTCTGCGTGGTAAACATGGACTCAATAGCATGATTGATAAAGCCGCCAAGATATCCGAATTCGTCATCCCGGTTATCGTTGAAGCGGATCGAGTCATCGCCATTGGAAAATGCCCGCGCCGTGTTAACCATCCTGGTAAAGGGGCCTGAAAGCACACGATGAAGTATTTGTTGCAGGATCAGGCCAAATATAAATACAGAAAGTCCGATCGTCAGCAACATGTTCTTGCGAATATTCGCGACTTGCTGCTTCTGGTTTGGATAGTAGACGAGAGCTGATATGGTCCGTAATACCTGGGAGTTGCTGGGGTAATAATGAATGGAATAAGGAAACGCATCATCTCCAGCGTTTCGATTACCGAACAGGTAATCCTTACCGTCTTCGGACAGCACAACCGATGTAAATCCCATTTCATCCCGCAACTGGTTCAGTTTCAACTTGATCTTTGATTCGGTGGTTACCAGTGCCGGTGACTCGGGATTTTTCTTGACGATAGCTTCCAGCGCATAGGCCACCATGTGTGAATTGGTTTTGTTGGTCGAATAAAGGTCGCTTTCAGCATCTTCCAGTATAAAGACGGAAATCAGCAGACCAACAAACACCAGCCCCCAGAATACAATGCCGGTAATTCGAGCAGGCAGCTTGGCATTAAATTGTACGGATTGATTTTCCATAAATTATTATTGTTGTTATTTAAATCCCGCCCAACGCAGCCCTACCAGCACGGGACATATTCCACTTGCACCTGCGCCCATGATGGCAAACCCCAAAAACCATGGAATAAACCACAGCACTTCATAACCATATCCATGCAGCAGTGCATAGTTCGAAACAAGTACCACAGCGACAATGACTCGCCATGCACTCAGCCCGTCAATATCAAACCGGGCCCTGCTGTTGAAAATCACCAGGCCGGATCGCAGAGACACCTGCCTGGCTTTCTGCAGCATGGTGGTCAGGCGTATACCGGTTATGCCTTCCAGGAACAGAAACACCGCCAGGCCATAAACAAGATAATTATTATCCAGGTACAGCGCCATCAGTATGTAGGCACCGACCAGAAACAGATACGTGCGCTCAGTCATGTGATAACAAGCTGGTGAATGCCTGGCGAGAACGCAGCAAGGCACTCAGGCATTATTCATGCTCACAACATCCGTAAATGCGTCGTAACAAGCCCCGCTAGTAACCGGGCTGACAGGTCGTGATCGAAGCTTTGATAGTGAAAATAAAGGCTGGATAGCGGTATTTAATCCACAATTAAACATAAAAGCGCTCACTCACGGCAGTGCATTGGTTGTGCTTGTTTATGAAAATCGTATCTTATTGAATAATAAGATTTTTTTTGGATCAATTACCTGAATAAATATAGCAGAGAAAGTGCCTGTTGGGGGTGATTTGGGGCTAAAATTATTTAATTTTCTGCAATTTTGTCAGCTATTTCCGCAATCAGCCGCGGCCCGCTGTAGATGAACCCGGTGTAGACCTGCACCAGGGAGGCGCCGGCCTGTATTTTGCGCAGCGCATCGGCTGCCGACATGATGCCACCGACAGCGACGATCGCTATTTTTCCATCAAGCTCGCGCGCCAGCACGGCAAGCACATGATCGGATAGTGTCCGTATCGGCCTGCCGCTCAAGCCACCCTGTTCTGTCGCCAGGCCGGCAGATTTCAGCTGTGGCCGCTGGTTACTGGTATTGGTTGCGATCACACCATCGACCTGGTTATCAAGCAGTGTCTGCGCCAGCTGTTTGATTTCATCATCGCTCAGATCAGGCGCGATTTTTACCAGCAAGGGTTTATAGCTGTGGTATTTTTGTTTGAGTTGCTGCTGGCGTTGCTTGAGCGTTTGTAACAGACGATTCAGTTCTTCGCCATGCTGCAGATCGCGCAGACCGGGTGTATTCGGCGAGGAGATATTTACCGTTATGTAATCCGCATGCGGATAGACCCGCTCGAACGCATTCACATAGTCGTCAACGGCATGCTCAAGCGAAGTATCACGGTTCTTGCCGATATTGATGCCGATAATGCAGTCGCGTTTACTTTGCCGAACCTTGTTGACCAGGTATTCAACACCTTCGTTATTAAAACCCATGCGATTGATGATGGCTTCATCCTGTACCAGTCGAAACAGGCGCGGTTTTGGATTGCCCGGCTGTGGCCTTGGCGTCACCGTACCAATTTCCACAAAACCAAAGCCGCATGCTGACAGTGCATCGATATGGTCGCCGTTCTTGTCCAGGCCGGCCGCCAGTCCGACCGCATTGGGGAACTCCAGCCCAAAGACGTTAACAGGTGCCAGTCTTGTTTTAGCAAAAAGCAGGCGTGACAATTTCAAGCGGTATACCAGCTCCAGTAATGCCATTGAAATCGCATGCGCGCGTTCGGGATCCAGTCTGAACAGTAGAGCACGTAGTAACGGGTAGATGTTCATTGCTCGGCCGCACTCATACAGTCAACGATCAATTGCAGGCTTCTGTTATTTCTGAACTCATTCACGTTTAAACGGTAGGCCAGATGAATTTTTTCAAACGAAGGTAAATCATCTGCCACGGTGTTAAAAGCGATGGCATTGACCGGCTTGCTGCCATCATTGTGGCGTAATTGCAGCTTGAGGTGCTTGTCACCGACGATTTTCCATTCCAGGATCTCGAACTGGTTGTCGAATACGGGCTCCGGAAAATGCTGCCCCCAGGGCCCGGCGGATTCGATCACTTGCGCGGTTTCCAGTGACATATCACCCGGTTCGATACTACCGTCGGTCTCAACCACTTCTTCCAGCTCGTCTGCTGACAGCAGTGACGCCACTTCCTGCTCAAAGGCCTGTTTAAATGCGTCGAAATTTTTCCTGCTGATGCTCAATCCGGCTGCCATGGCATGGCCGCCGAATTTCTGTATCAACTCCGGGTGGCGGGCAGCGATGGTATCGAGTACATCGCGGATGTGTAAGCCCTGTATTGAGCGGGCGGAACCCTTGATCTCATCGCTAGCGGGATCATCACTGGCATTGGCAAACGCCACTACCGGACGATGAAAGCGTTCCTTGATTCTTGCTGCCAGCAAGCCGATCACACCCTGGTGCCATGCGCTGTTGTAAAGACATAAGCCTGCCTGCAACTCGCTAATGTGCAGTGATTCGAGCAGCGTATCCATATCATCAAGTGCCTGCTCGAGCATACCCTGTTCAATCTGCTTACGCTGAATGTTCAGGTTGTTCAATTCTGTTGCGATGCGCTCGGCCACTGCGTCCGAATCGGTGAGCAGACATTCAACACCTGCAGACATGTCTTCCAGTCTGCCTGCTGCATTCAACCTGGGCCCGATAAAAAACCCGAGATCAGTACTGCTGCAGGCTTTAATGTTCCTGCCTGCCGCGTGGAACAAAGCCCTGATACCGGCTCTGGATTTGCCGGCACGCATTCTGCGGATGCCCTGCTCGACCAGTATGCGGTTGTTCTCATCCAGTGGCACCACGTCGGCAACCGTGCCCAGTGCAACCAGGTCGAGCAAGTCAGCCATGTTGGGCTCAGGCCGCTGCTGGCCAAACCAGTTGCTTTCTCTTAATGACGCCCGCACCGCCAGCATCAGGTAGAAAGCGACGCCGACACCAGCGATGGATTTACTGCTAAACGCACAACCGGGTTGATTGGGATTAACGATTGCATTCGCATCGGGTAGCTGTTGTCCCGGCAAATGATGGTCGGTAATCACGACCTTGATATTGTGTTTTTTTGCGGCAGCAACGCCATCGATACTGGATATACCGTTATCGACCGTGATCAGAACATGCGGTGAATAGTCACTGGCGACTGCGACAATTTCAGGCGTCAGCCCGTAACCGTACTCAAACCGGTTCGGTACCAGGTAATCAACATTGGTTGCACCGAAGCTTTTCAGTGCGCGCACAACAACTGCAGAGCTGGTCGCGCCATCAGCATCATAATCCCCGACAATGAGAATACGCTGATCATTGCTCACGGCTTCAGCAACAATAGCTGCTGCCGTTTCGATACCCTTGAGTTGTTTGTAGTCAAGCAGGCGGTTGAGCGAATAATCAACCTGGCTGAGACTGTTAATATCGCGATTCGCATAAATCCGCTTCAGTACCGGATGCAACGCTGCATTGTTCAATTCATCGGAGATATGTACATCACGTCGATGTATTTTCCTGACTCTAGTGTGTTTCGACATAGTCCTGAAGACGGTCCTTTTTCCAGAAAATCAATTTACTGATAACGGATTTATTCTTGTTGCTGAAATGATAACGTACCCCGTTGCACGGATAAATATCGACATTCACATCGAGGCTGCCTGCCGTTTCGATTAGCGGCGCCAGCCAGTCAGCTACCACGGCTGCCAGCTCATCGAGCCATGTCGAGGTATCACCGTAGTTACATGGACCATCCAGCTGATTAATCGAGACCAGGGAGTGGCCTTGCTGCTGCATGGCGTA
>CAWEEC010000120.1:0-3129 GCA_963807785.1 uncultured Gammaproteobacteria bacterium
CCTGCGCCAAATGGTGGTTGTACAAAGGTCACATCAGGTGTGTTATCGGGCTGACCGATCTGTTCACTTTCAGCCTGCTCCGGGTTGCCCGCTGCATTTGAATTCACCGTAACCACACGACCATGACCGACACCAAACTGCGCTTCTGTCACAGTATTGTCATCCAGGCCATCCAGGTAACGGCGTAACGCATGTACCGGATGCAGGAAGTTATTAGGTGCAACCTGCTGCACATTAGGACCAACAATCACTGGAACTTCCGGGTCATTGACCGGATCAGTCAGTGTGATAGCACTGGCATAATTATCCGCATCGGCTAACTGGAAGAACTTGTGGTTTGCACCACCGCTGGTACGACAGACTTCATCCAGTGGATTACCGTGACCATAACAGGAAGCGAATACATATCGCTTGCCGGGATCCAGCGCCTGACCACCGATTCTGGTTTCTACCACGCGGCCGCCTGAACTGCTGAATGGTCTGTTTTTAAGGTCAATCTTCTGCTCCATATTGGCAAGACCAAGATACCAGCCACCGCGCTGCATGAAGACGTTACGATCGAACACCGCACCCAGGATAGTATTCAGACTGTTCTGAATTGACTGACCGGAGAAGTCTGCAATGTTGACTGCAGGTGCAATCGGGAACCAGGTATACAGGTCGCGCAAGGTAATCGCACTGCCCGGTAATACGGCATTACCAAAACGGAAACCATTCGCCATGGAAACATCGACACCATTTTCCCATCCCGGAACGCCGCGTACATCAGCGACATCATCAGCGACTGACAGAATGCCATCGGCGATGAAATTGTTCAGCGTGTCTTCCAGTACGTGATGTCTCAGCAGCAGGGTATCGGTATAACCGACAATCGTATCCAGATCATCGACCAGCTGTAATCCTTTTATTGAAGGGTTAGTGAAACCGCCTGGCATGAAAGTGTGACGAACAAGTCCTTCACCAGTGAAGCCTGATTCCATAGCAGCGACCAGCTGTGCCATGGCCGGATCCTGCGCAACAGATTCATCAACCGGAATCGCTTCCCATGAAAAATCTTCGATACGGCCACCGTCCATTTCAAGATCAAGACGACCGACATACATATCACGGTTAGTCTCAACAACAATGGCCGCGCCTCTTTCGAGCTGACGACGTTCACCTCGGCTTAATGGTCTACCCGGTGTGGTTCTTGTTACTTTTTTACTACTTACCAGCAAGGCGCCCAGAGTCACTTCATGGGTATGCGCTGAATACATCACGTCGATATCTCTAAAACTCTGTGCGATCTTGATGTTCTGCGACAAACCAAGCTCTGACTGAACCACGATCAGATCAGCGCCTAGACCTTTCACTTCATCGATCAGACCGGGAAGCTCTTCGACACCCTGAGTAAAACTCAGACCGATATTGAAGGTGTCAGCCTGTTGCGGAACGATAGAGGCCGTCAGACCGATGACCGCGATCTTTTTGTTACCACGCTCGACGATTTTATACGCGGGAAGAAGACGCTTGCCATGCAGTGAAGGTGGCAAGGGTAATCCGGTAGTATTGTTATAGAGGTTGGCAGCTACCGTCGAAAAATTCGCCTTGATCACGCCCAGACCGTCTGGTGTCGGAAACGGCGCAGTCGCCGTTATTTCATTACAGTAGTAACCGCTATCTGCATCAGTAAGACCGGCGATAACAGGAATATCATCACAGCCGATATAGCCTGACATGGTACGGATGTTGCCCGGAATAGTCGGCTTAGGACCGAACGTAGTAAAACGGTTACGGAACACAGCCGCACCATAACCAAAGTCCCAGTTACCCGGTGTATACACATCGATACCAAAAGCATTCATCGGCACCATCATGGCATCACCAACGGTGAACATGGCTTCGGCACTGCCGTGAGTCAGGTCACCGGTAGACAGCAACACCGCTTCAGCGTTATCAGCACGAATATCATCAACCACTGTTTTTAATCTGGCCAGACCGCCGGAACTCGCAACCAGGCGCTCAGTGCCATCGGGATTTTTCAGAACGGCAGCATGCGGCACCAGGGTACCGTGCAAATCGCCCATCTCGATCAGCGTAACCAGGTTGTCATTATCATAGGCAAACGCCTGTGCACCAATCGAGCCCACCGCGAGCGCAACCGATAACAATGATCGACAACCGGTAAAAGATTGTTTCTTCAATTTCATTCTCTTCTCCGTTTTTAAACATTTATACAGGCAAATAAACCTGCGGCATCAAAGTTGTTAATGTTGATGATGGAGGCTAAAGACACAGAGCAATGAGGGATATAGGGAAACTCCTTATAATCCCTGAGAGAAAAACCGATTAGTATTTAATGAATTACTACTACGCGAAGTAGTACCGGGTGAATCGAACAATCACAGCAGACGGCAGAAGTATAAAAAATTACAGCTTGTGCGAGGAAGAAAGCAAAGTCATATGGTGTTACTGCCTACCGCCTTTTCTATCTATCGTACTTGCATGAACTACTGAATAGCTGTAAAAATAATACTTTAATTAAAACAGTAAGGACAGCATCAAATGATATATGGACATCCACCTATCATAATATACCTGCCATCCACCGAATATACTGTTATGTAAAACTTAAAAGGGGTAGAGAAATGAATAAATTACTTTTCGTTTATTTTATAATTTTTTCAGTTAATTCGTATGCTGCAAGTCTTCAGTCCTCAGATTTAAAATTGATCGAGGCTGCAGGTATCCCTATCTACTCAAAGACCACATTCGCTAACGGTAATCAGGATATTGGTTTTAGATTTGCCACAAGCCTTTCCCCAAAAGAAACTCAGGAATGGTATCGAAAACAACTACCTAAGTGGTCAATTTATAACAAATATGGCGGCTGGATACTTTACAATGGCGCACCAGATATGGGTATGGCAGAAGTGATGTCAAAAAACCATATAAGCATTGAGCATAATGAAAATCTTCCACAATGGTTTTCCCTTGATAAAACAATGACAACTGAAGTCACTATCATGATCATTAAGTAATTTAACTTGAAGGACTCACGTATTGCAGAAGATTATTAATTAGAAAATATATATTAATACATAACAAGTTGTTCAAGCGCGACCGTTAGAGTGCAAAAGAAAAAGATAT
>CAWEEC010000121.1:0-6543 GCA_963807785.1 uncultured Gammaproteobacteria bacterium
CAATGTGCCGAGCTCAATATGCCAGGCGGAAAGATTAAAACAACAGCATCATTCAAGGTTGAAAATGAACAGGTAACAGGCACCTTCATGCTTGATATGGACAAGCTCGAAACCGGTGTTGTTGTTCGTTATTTTACACAGGATAAAAAGCTAGGGGGGGTAATAAGCGCCAGGATTGATCTGCAATTGGGAGGTAAAAACTTTACACGCTTGTTCGACCATGCTACCGGCAAACTGGACGTTGTACTGTGGCCAAGAGATACCAATACAAAAATCTTTGATGTATGGGCAAACAATCTTTTCCTGCTGATACTACCAGAGATCAAGAGAAAGGATTCCAGGTTAAATTGTATAGTTGCATTAATGGACCTGGATGATGGCGTCATGAAGGAGGACCTGTTTATCATGGATACTACGAAAGTGTGGATGAACGGTAATATCAATGTAGATTTTGTGGAGGAGCATGTTCGTCTATCACTTTATCCCAGATCAAAAACAGCGAGATTGTTTGCTTTACAGGCACCGATAAGAGCTCAAGGTAACTTTAACGATATAAGACTGGTTACAAATCCAGTGGATATTGCCGCTGCTTATGTATCCTTTATTACCAGCCCGCTGCATGTGCCGGCGCGCTGGGTGTTCGGAGATAAGGTGCCTGAAGATGCCAGTGAGCAGTGTGAAATATTCTTTGAAAGAGAGAATGTAATAAAACTTAAAGAAAAAATGGCAGCAGAAGAACAGAAGGAAATAGATGAATTGTTGAATACAGATTAATTACCTGACACTTTTTATTCAGTCGCTTTGCTCTGGCGGCCGGCGTGAATAAAGACACGATATTAGATAAACACAACTTGAGTTGATAGCAGGAGAAATAAATGTTCGAATGGTTCACCAGCCCTGAAGCATGGATTGCACTTGGCACGTTGACAGCACTGGAAATTGTGCTGGGTATAGACAATATCATTTTTATATCCATCCTTGTTGGTCGTTTACCACAGCATCAACGTGAACTTGGCCGCCGTGTTGGTATCAGCCTGGCTATGATTACACGACTTGCACTGTTGTTTTCCATTGCCTGGGTGATGGGCCTCAAGGAGCCCTGGTTCTGCTGTGCTGGGGAAGGAAATATCAGGCCGGGACCTGATATTAATCGGCGGCGGCCTGTTTCTGCTGTTCAAGTCCACTCATGAAATACACAACAGCCTGGAAGGCGTAGAAGAAAGTACCGAGGTGCCGGTAGTAGCAGGCCTGGCCAGTGTGCTGGTACAGATCGCCATTCTCGACATTGTGTTCTCGCTGGACTCGGTCATCACCGCGGTGGGACTGGTTGAACATGTTTCCATCATGGCCATAGCCATCATTATTGGCAGTGGTCGTTATGCTGATGGCCGCAAAACCCATCGGCGACTTCGTAGATAGCACATCCCACCATCAAGATGCTTGCCCTGTCTTTTCTGATCCTGGTGGGCGTTACCCTGATCGTTGAAGGTTTCGATGTCCATGTGCCTAAGAGGTTATATCTACTTTGCGATGGCGTTCTCGGTATCGGTGGAGATGCTCAATATCCGCATGCGCAAGAAACTGGCGGTACCGGTCAAGCTGCACAAGCAGATCAGCGATTAGATTTAGACAGGCAGGGTTTATTACAAAACTAACATTTTATTCAACGCAAAGGCGCGGAGGCGCAGAGGCCGCAAAGAAATATTTAGACGTAGGAGCGGCTTTAGCCGCGAACAAAAGTATCAGAACGCGATGAATTCGCGGCTGAAGCCGCTCCTGCGGGCGCTCAAATATTCACAATAATGCAATACGCATTTTAACAAGCAAGATTTGATTAAATCCTGACATTTACATGGTAATTATGTAAATCATCCTGTCATCTTTACCAACTGTTTACATACACGTAAACGAGCTTTTTATTGGTGTCCTTTGCGTCTCCGCGCCTTTGCGTTAATTACCATGTCTAAACATAATAACTGATATCGCATAAGCTCGAGCATTGCCGCATAATCCTGCTCATGAAAGCCAGTAGGCAAAAGGTTTGGACATCTATACAGAAACGGTTTGTGCTGGTCTGTATGCTCTGGTTGGGTATCTTATTCTGTGCGCACGCGGAGGTCTCGATCAGTGGAGTCGAATCGCAAGTCCGCGACAACATACTTGCCTACCTGCGGCTCGATGATGAAGCTTGCGATGCTCCCGACTGGCGGGTGCGGCGCCTGTTTGCTGACTCAGAAACAGAGATTCGTGAGGCGCTGGAAGTTACCGGCTATTACAACGTCGAGATCGAGAAGACGCTCACGAAAGGCGATACCTGCTGGCAAGCGAGCTTTGTCGTCAAGCCCGGTCAGCCGGTTGTGCTGCGAAACGTATCGATCAAAATCGACACAGGAGGCGCGCAGGATAGTGAGCTGCAAAGCATGATCCAAAAGTGTGCTTTGCAGGCAGGTGATGTTTTGCAACACGCCACCTATGATGCCTGCAGGCGTAAGATCACCCGGGCAGCTGAAAGCCGAGGCTACTTTGCTGCCAGGTTCATAGAACGGCGCATCGATGTCTATCCCGACGAGTACGCAGCCGACATTACACTGCATTTCGTAACCGGTCCGCGCTATGTGTTCGGCGCAATCACATTCGACCAGGCGGTACTGGATCCTGATCTGATCCGGCGTTTCGTCAGGATCACACCGGGCGAGCCCTACGATGCGGAGATTGTCAGAAAAATACAACGCGATCTTGTGTCCAGCGCGTATTTCGACCAGGTTGTGTTCACACGCAACCCCCGCGGCGAACCTCATTTTGATGTGCCGATACATATCGAGCTGACGCCCGGCAAGAAAATGCAGTACAACGCAGGCGTTGGTTTCGCCACCGACGTCGGACCAAAACTGCGTTTGGGAGTACTGAACCGGCGGGTTAATGACAATGGTCACCAGATCGAATTCGAGGTCAACTGGTCGAAGGTTATTTCGGACATTGGTGTTACTTACCGCATACCGCTCGACAAGCCGAAGGACTGGTTTACCATCGATACCGGCTACAAGATCGAAGACAACGACAGTTTCGAGAGTGACCTGTTCACCACCGGCGTGCAGCGCATACAGAAGCGCGACAATGGCTGGATACGTACCCTGTTCCTGGATCTGCGGCTCGAGGAATACGAGACCAGCGAAATCGACGAGGACAAGTCCAAGTTGCTGACCCCGGGCGTCAGTTACGCCTTCGTCGAAGAAGATTTCCCGCCGCGACCATTCTCGAGGCACCGCAGCAGCGTGCAAACACGTGGTGCCTGTGGAAGGCCTGATTTCCGACACCAGCTTTGCTGCAACTCTATGGCAACACCAAGTGGGTGTTCGGGCTCTGGTCGGGTGGACGGCTGTTGACCCGGGCCGAAGTGGGCGCTACCCTGATCGACGAACTCGACACCCTGCCGGCATCGGTGCGCTTCTTCGCCGGTGGTGACACCAGTGTGCGCGGCTATGCCTATAACTCACTGGGGCCGACCGATCCGTTCGGCGCTGTTGTCGGTGGTGAAAACCTGCTGGTTGGCAGTGTCGAGATCGATCAGCTGGTTGCAGACGACTGGTCGGTGGCGGCGTTTATCGACAGTGGCAATGCTTACGATGAACTCAAGGATTTCGATACTGCGACCGGTGTTGGCGTCGGCATTCGCTGGATTTCACCGCTCGGGCCCATCCGTTTCGACGTTGCGATTCCGCTGGAGAAAGACGCGCCGGATGATTACCGAATTCACATCACACTGGGGCCCGACCTGTGATGCGCGCATTGAAAATCACTGCGCTGGTTGCACTGCTGACTGTGGTCGTACTTGCGCTCGCTGCTGGCGTGGCTGGTGAGATCGGAACAGGGCAGCCGCTGGTTGCTGGAGCAGGGGCTCGGGGTTTCACCGGTAACGATCGAGGCAGATGGTATCTCCGGTACCCTGGCAGACGGACTTGCTGTCGAGAGCCTGTTTATAGCGTTGCCGCGTGCCGAAATCCGGGCGACAGAAATCGTGGTCAGCTGGAGCCCTGCAAGTTTGCTTGCCGGTATCGTCGACATCGACAGTGCCCGCATGACCGAGCTGAGTGTCGATGTACTGGAGACTGAAAGCACCGGCGATCCGATTGAAGACAAGTTATTCTGGCTACAGTTACCGCTTTACATATATATAGAGTCAGGGCAGCTCAACAAACTGCGCATAGAAAAGGCGGAATTCGAAAACCTGAGCGTGGCCGGAACTATCGGGCACGGGCGTCTTGAAATTGAATCACTGGCTGCACTCATTGCCGGTATCAAGCTGCAAGCAAGCGGTGAGCTGGCTGGTCCGGACCCCGGTCGACTGGAAGCAACAGCCAGCTGGGAAATGCCGGAAGAAAACCTGGATGGCAGCGGCAGTTTCAACGGAAATATCGACAAGCTCGCTTTTACGCATGTAATCAATGTGCCGGAAAACGTCAACTTCAACGGCAGCATTTATGATTTGTTCAGTACGCCAAGGCTGGATGGTGTGGCTGACTGGCCGAGTGTGCGTTTGCCGGGTGAGACGGTACTTTACAGCAACGCCGGCCGTGTCACGCTTAGCAGTGACTTTCGATCAGTAAGACTCGAAGGCGACAACATCGTGTTGCTCGAAGGCTGGCCAGAGGCACCGATGCAGTTGAAGGCTCTCGCCGACCTGCAAGGGATCACGATCGATGAGTATTCCTTACAAGCACTGGATGGACGGGTTACCGGGTTGGGGCGGATCGAATATAGCAAAGGCCTGCAAGGGCAGCTGCAAATAAATGGGTCGCAGATCAATTCGGGAGTTATTAACAGCGACTTGCCGGGCCAGCTTGATTTTAACGCTACCCTGAGTATTGAGTCGGCAGAAGTGTTCGTGATCGATGTGACCACTGCAAAAGCACAGATTGCTGATAAAAACTTTACTGGTCTCGGCCGTGTGCAATGGCGCAATGCAAAGCTGGCGGCCATCGATGCCAATATCAATGCAGGCAAAAACCAGCTATCTGCTGATGTAAAACTGGGCAAGCAATTAGAAGGTTTGATTAAAGCAAACGCTCCCGAGTTGGCAATGCTGTGGCCGGGGCTGCAGGGTGCGCTGGACGCTTCAATTATCCTCGGCGGCAGTATTGAACACCCACAGGGTCGTGTAAAAGCAAAAGCGACATCGGTGTCATTCGGGGCGCAATCGATGGACACGTTCATGTTGAGCGGGGAGTTACAGGGCAATAACAGGATTACAGGCGCACTTGCCGCCACCGGCCTGGTTGCCGATCAAAAACAACTCGGCAACCTCGATATCACGCTGAATGGCACACTTGCCGAACATCAATCGGTACTGAAGTTAGCCGGTGGTTTGATTGATGTGCAATTTCGTGCCAACGGTGGCTGGGACGGTAAGCACTACATCCAGCGATTTGAATATGGACTGGTGCAGCCAGAGGGATTTGACAGCTGGAAGCTGGAACAAAATCCGCAACTGCGCCTGTCAGCAGAAAGTGGAGAGGTGAGTGCACACTGCTGGAAACAACAGGATGCCAGCATTTGCATCGATGCCAGCAACTGGGATGCAGATAGCCTGCAAAGTGCGGTTGTTATCGAAGATTTTGCACTCGCCAGCTTGCAGCCTCTGCTGGCAGAGGGCTACAGCATCGATGGCACGGTCAATGCCGATCTCAAGCTGATGCGAAATAAAGCAGGTTTGCAAGGTGAACTGCACTGGCGACAATCCCGCACGGTGATGGCTTACAGTGACAACATTGACACGCTGCAGACGACGCTCGATCAAGTCCAGATCAATCTTTTTTCAGACAATAGCCAAACGAATCTCGATGCGAAGCTCAGCGGCGAACAAGGGCTGAATATGACCGCGACTGCCAAAGTTAGCGGGTCACTGGTTGAAGAAAGTCCGTTAAAGGCTGCAGCCAAAGGCAGATTGCCGAGCATCGGGCTGCTAAGGCCTTTGCTGCAACGGGTGGTTGACCCGGGTGAATTGAAGGGTGAGTTAACAATAGACCTCGAGGCTGGAGGCACACTGGGTGATCCGCTGTTTACCGGCGGGGCTTATCTTGCCAATGGCACGCTGGGGCTGCTGGGTGCGGGGATCACGTTCACGGACATAAATATAGCTGCGCAGAGTAAGGGTGCCGATAAACTGCTGGTGACCGGTGAGCTGAGATCGGGTGAAGGCAGTGCTGAAATTCTTGGTGAGGTGCGTGCATCAGAAGACACGGACCTGGTGGCCGACATCCGCATACAGGGTCAAGACCTGGCTATTGTGCGTGTCCCGGATCTGAGCGTTGATGCATCGCCAGACCTGAAGCTGCATATTGGCGAGGGAGTGTTCGATATCAGCGGCACATTAGTCATTCCGCGTGCAACGGCACAGATTCGAGACCTGCCGAAAAATGCCGTGCCGAGGTCAAGTGATGTAATCGTACATGTGCCGGAACGTGAAGCTGAGCAACAGGAAGAAACCATTGTTACCGGTGATGTCGAGGTATTGCTCGGTGATGACGTTCACTTCAACGGTTTTGG
>CAWEEC010000122.1:0-17460 GCA_963807785.1 uncultured Gammaproteobacteria bacterium
TGGTATGGACACAGAAGCGCCTGAAAGAACTGGGCGATCGAACCAGTCTGCTCAATCCGTTATGGTACGCCGGCTCTTTTGCCATTGGCGCTGTTGCCGGTGCGCTTGGTGATAAATGGAATCTTGGATTCCTCGCTGAAACAGAACACCAGGTTGTAACCCACCTTGATGAACATATCCATAAAATACCGGCGTCTGACAAACGCAGCCATGCCATCCTCGAGCAAATGAAAATTGACGAGGACAGGCATGCAACCACCGCACTTGCTCATGGCGGTGAGGCATTGCCAGCCCCGGTGAAAAAACTGATGCAGGCAATCTCTAAAGTGATGACGCGAACAGCTTACTGGATTTAAGCTAGATGCAGATAGACCCCACTACCCACTTACTCACGGGTGCTGATTACATACCTTCACCCAACATGGATGACCGGCCTGAAACCTGTGATATCAACCTGCTGGTTATTCATTCCATCAGCTTGCCGCCCGGTGAATACGGCGGTAATCATATAGAACAGCTTTTTACCAACTCCTTGCCACCGCATGCCCATCCCTATTTTAAAGAAATACATCAACTGGAAGTTTCCGCGCATGTGCTGATCAAACGCGATGGCAGCGTTATACAGTTTGTGCCTTTCAATAAACGTGCGTGGCATGCAGGCGAGTCTTGCTACCAGGGCAATGAATGCTGTAATGATTTTTCAATTGGCATTGAACTTGAAGGTACAGATACAGATGCTTTTGAAAATTGCCAGTATGATGCACTTGTTGAACTGGTGAAAGCCCTGAGCTTAAATTACCCCTCGATCACGAAGACAAGGATAGCCGGGCATTCAGACATCGCGCCTGGGCGGAAAACAGATCCGGGAACTGGTTTTGACTGGAATAAACTTTCTGCATTACTGGCCTGAAAAAAACTCACTGCACGCTATTATTAGCGCATATAAGGTTAATTTATGGCACTCATTTCAATAATCATCGGATTACTGTTCGATCGCGCATTCAGGCACTTGCACGATCTGCGGGATCTATCGTGGTTTGAATATTACACAAACGCTGTCACGCGCTTGATACGCACATCCAATGGCGTGATTCAACTGATTGCAGTACTGGTTTTTCCGGTATTGATCATTGCTACCATTCAATACCTGTTATCGGACTTTCTCCTGGGTATGCTCTATCTGCTGTTTGGGGTTCTTGTATTCGCTTATTGCCTGGGCCCTGCCTGCCTCAGCAGTGATATTGAATACTACCTTGATGCCCGTCGCCTCGGTGATGAGGATGAAGCCCTGCATTATGCCGGCGTGCTAACTGAACGCGCCGCCTCAACTGCACCTGACCAGCAAACCAGTGATGTTACCCGCGCGATATTTCATGTTGCCAACGAACGTATATTCGCCGTCATTTTCTGGTTTGTAATTTTCGGGCCAACAGGAGCGATATTGTATCGGCTAACGACCAACCTCAGTAAACAGGATGGTACCAGTGATAGCCTTGCCGCAATCGCCATACTTTTCCAGGCCGTATTGACATGGGTACCGGCAAGAATGCTGGCACTGGGCTACGCCTTGACTGGACACTTCGATGGTGCGCTGCAAGCCTACCGCAACAGACCTTACGAATCTGATCTTGCACTGGAAAATTATGATGTGTTGGTAAACACTGGCATGGGCGCCCTGCGCGACCAGGAATCGACTGATGAAATATCGAGTATCATCTCGGCAAAAAACCTGGTCATGCGTTCAATCCTGATCTGGATTGCTGTACTTGCCTTGCTTACGCTTGGTGGATGGTTCGGTTGACAAACCCCGGGTTGCACCAGCAGTAAGTCAGGTCTACAACAGCACTAGCCATGATTGATAGATGGCTTATAATCGCCACAAATCATCTCCAGTGTTAAGTTAATGCAGAACGATCATCGTTATAAACAATCCCAACCTTCCAGCTAGATATAATGACAACTCAAATTGATGTAATTCGTCATGGCGAGCCTGTAGGTGGACGCCGTTACCGCGGTCATGGCGTCGATGATTCGCTAACAGAAAAAGGATGGCAGCAAATGT
Source organism: uncultured Gammaproteobacteria bacterium (assembly GCA_963807785.1). Lineage (GTDB taxonomy): Bacteria > Pseudomonadota > Gammaproteobacteria > SZUA-229 > SZUA-229 > JABDQW01. Next base: position 2,063 of record CAWEEC010000122.1, read on the forward strand.
GGGATGCTGTTGCTGGCCGTTCCGACTGGCAGCACATCGCTACTTCACCGTTGTCACGTTGTCTTGATTTTGCTCAGCAACTGTCGAAAAAACTCAAAATCGGTTACAGCGTTGACGACCGTTTCAAGGAGATCGGTTTCGGAACCTGGGAAGGCCTGACACCCGATGAGATTCTGGCCACAGACGCTAATGCACTGGATCATTTTTATCAGGATCCGATCAATAATCGTCCTCAGGGCGCCGAGGCGCTTGAATCATTTTCAGATCGCGTGTGGCATGCATACAACGACTTATCAAGAAAACATTGTGATGAAAAGGTGCTGATCGTTGGGCATGCAGGGGTAATACGCGCCATAACCGCAAATGTACTTGGTATGGACCTGGATCACGTTTACAGCAATCTGAAGATCGAATATGGCGGCATCATCACCAGCATCATCGAAGCTGAAGCAAAACCGAAACTGGTGATTAAAGCTAGATGATGCAGGTGATTTGAACCACGAAGGACACGGTGGTTCGTAAATCATCTACTGCGAACTGAAGATTTTCTTCAACCCGGGTAAATCCAGGCCGTGCTCATCGGCCAGTTTAAGCGCACGCTCGAGCCTGGCGAGCGCGCTACGGCCCATGCATGCATGATCAGGGTCGCCATCAAACGCTTGCACCATGCCGGCTATCAGGCGCTCGGAATCCAGCGGCTGTCCCGCCAGTATCTCCTGTAACTGGATAACTTCTTTTGCTACTTCGGTCGCTATGTATTGATGCCGTGACCATAGTTCACCAACACTACCGCCGGTTTCCAGGCCGGAAATGTTTGTTGTCAGGATATAAACATTCTTCAACACCAGTTCAAACAGCAGGTCTGCAGCACTATCCAGCACCCTGGTGGCAATATCGATAGTGGCCAGTGCAGCCGCCACCTGTTGTGCATGCTTGCCGAAAACCGGCGATGGAATGATGACTTTCGAGTCCATTCCTTTTTTCTTTTCAAACCACACAGAAATTACCGTGGCGTCCAGATCGTGCCTTAACCAGTCAGCTGGCAGCAATTCGTTTTGTAACAGCACCAGCCTGTCGCGCCATAATCCCGGCACATCCTCCAGCACTGCCTGTATGTCCTTCTCGGCAACGGCGACGACAACGAGCTCCGGATTGGCGACCAGGTTAGCTACTTCAGACATACCAGTGCCGCGAATCACGGGGTATACCGAATGACCCAAACGTAAAAAACCACGCGCAAACACGCTACCCATTTCACCGATACCTACGACAATAACTGGATTTTTCATTCGGAAGATACCGACAAGACTGGTAAAATGCCGCGCATTTTATACTAAAGACGGATAATGTTTCATTGAGCCAGCCACACAACGATCGAATGTCACAACTTGAGGAATGGCTGAAGTCAATTCCTGGTCACGCGCTGGCAGATATCCGTCCAGCCTCCTCTGACGCCAGTTTCAGGCGATACTTTCGAGTCGCAGACAGAAACACCCGGGATACATTCATTATTATGGATGCACCGCCCGAGAAGGAAGACTGCCAGCCATTCATTCATATCACCCGGCTATTACGCAGTGTAAATGTCAACGCGCCGGACATCATCAACATGGATCTGGACAAAGGTTTCCTGTTACTGGATGACCTTGGTGATCGCCAGTACCTTGACTACCTGGATGAAAACAACAGCGATGAGCTCTATAACGACGCACTGGTAGCGCTTATCAATATGCAGCGCATCCACGATCATTTACCACTATATGACAGACAACGTTTACATGATGAAATGGGGCTATTTGAACCCTGGTACCTCAACAGGCATCTTGGGATCGACCTTGATGAGCAGCAAAAAACAGCTTTAAGTTCAACATTTGAATTATTGATTGATTCAGCTCAGCAACAACCGCAGGTATTTGTGCACAGGGATTACCATTCGCGCAACCTCATGCTGGTAGATACAAACAACCCCGGCGTGATAGATTATCAGGATGCAGTCATCGGCCCTGTAACATATGACCTGGTCTCTTTATTCAAGGATTGTTATATCGAGTGGCCAAGGCAAAAGGTTTTACACTGGCTGGACGAATATCTGCAGCTCACAGCAGTTGATATTACTGCTAATCGGGACCAGTTTATTCGCTGGTTCGACCTGATGGGTGTCCAACGCCACCTTAAAGTACTGGGAATTTTTTCACGATTGAATTACCGCGACGGGAAATCACAGTATCTAAATGATTTACCATTAACGCTAAAATACGTCGTTGATACGTGTAACCAATATGACGAGCTATCGCCGTTATTAAACCTTCTTCAAGCTACCGTATTAAACCAGAAATGATCCAGCTAAAAGGCGCCAGTAACAACATGCACAACTCTGCCATGGCAAGCACCTGCCTCGCATGGTATTCGAGTGAATTGAGATATACCGATCCCACGATTACGACCCCATGTATCGTGGTGTGGCAGTATTCACGAACAAACATTGTTGCGGAAGAATCATAAATGAAGGCCATGATACTGGCAGCAGGTCGCGGTGAGCGTTTACGCCCGCATACAGACATTATTCCCAAGCCGTTGATTCAGGTCGGAAAATATCGCCTTATTGAGTATCACCTGCTCAACCTGGCCAAAGCCGGTATTAAACAGGTTGTGGTCAACATTTCATGGCTTGCCGATCAAATCAGTCAAACACTGGGAGACGGAAGCAAATACACTCTCGATATCACCTACTCAGATGAAGGTGAGCAGGCACTGGAAACTGCCGGTGGGATAATCAATGCAATGCCGTACCTGGGCGACGAACCTTTTATCGTCATTAACGGTGATATCTGGTGTGATTATGATTTAACTGCACTGAAGAACATGAACCTGGAACATGAAGCGCACCTGGTACTGGTCAGCAACCCGGAACATAATACCGAAGGCGATTTTGCACTTGAAGATGGTTTGATAAAAAATGCTGGCGAGGAAAAACTGACTTACAGTGGTATCGGACTTTACACTGCCGGGTTTTTTGCAGATACACAACCAGGAAAAAAAGCACTTGCCCCGATACTGAGAAAAAAATCAGAGCTTAATAAAGTCAGTGGAGAGATCTATAACGGTCAATGGGTTGATATAGGCACCATTGAACGTCTCGCACAACTGAGATCATATCTAAGTTAAATTATACGCATGGGCGAAGAAATCACATACAGTCGTTTCCTCAAGGCCGACTACCAGCAATATGAAAAACGCCTGCAACAGGAGACTGATCTTCTTGCCGAATGGTTTCGCAGTGGCTCTCTGTCACAAAAAGAACTCGTTGCCGGTTACGAACTTGAAGCCTGGCTTATAGACGACGATTCTTCACCCTGCCCTCGTAACGAAGCTTTTCTTGAACAGTCAGATAACTCGTATGTATTCCCCGAACTGGCAAAATTCAATATCGAGCTTAATGTAGAGCCCCAGTCATTCAACAGCAACCTGCTAAGCAACTTCGATAAACAGCTTCAGCAACTTTGGCAGCAGTGTCAGCAAACATCTAAAATGATTGGTTGCAACATGCTGGGCATAGGCATATTGCCAACACTGACCAATAGCGATCTCTCACTGGAAAACATTTCCTCACTCGATCGTTATCGTGCCCTGAATGAACAGGTACTCAGACATCGCAAGGGGAAAACCATTCGCCTCAGCATCAATGGCAACGAACACCTCGAAGTAGAACACAAAGATGTAATGCTTGAAGCCGCATCGACTTCGTTACAGATTCATTTACAAATGCCGCAAGATCTTGCTGTGCGCTATTACAATGCCTCAATGATACTCTCTGCTCCACTGGTCGCAGTTGGTGCCAATGCACCTTTCCTGTTCAACAAGGACCTGTGGTACGAAACTCGCATCCCCGTGTTTGAACAGTCTGTAGATATTGGCGGCATAGGTGGCGCCGCAAGCGGTCCAGTACACCGCGTGAGCTTCGGCAGTCAATATGCCCGGGAATCGCTGTTTGAATGCTTCAGTGAGAACCTCGAGCACTTTCCCGTATTACTACCTGTCACCTATAATACCGAACCTGAAAAACTCAATTACCTGAGGTTGCACAATGGCACAATATGGCGCTGGAATCGGCCGCTGATCGGATTTGATGCTGACGGTACACCTCACTTGCGGGTTGAACATAGAGTCATCTCCAGCGCACCCAGCATGGTAGATAATGTTGCCAATATCGCCTTTTATTACGGACTGGTTCAATACTATGCAACCTGCATTGATCCACCTGAGGCCACCCTGGCTTTTGCGGAAACAAAAGATAATTTCTACAGATCAGCACAGCTGGGATTAAACCATCGCATACTGTGGTGTGATGGAAACAGGTACACCATCAAGGACCTGGTATTGAACAAGCTACTGGCACAAGCGCAAACCGGCCTGGATAAACTGGGAATTTCCGATACCGATAGCAAATTCTACCTTGGCATCATTGAAGCCCGAATACAAAGTGAACAAACAGGCACTTACTGGCAAAGAAAATTTGCAGATCTTCACCATCGTGATATGAAGCTTCTGACACGTAGTTATTTTAACAACCAGCAATACAACAAGCCCGTCCATGAATGGGATTTTGAAAGCCTTACATAATGTTAAACGAAACTGACATCCTGCCAGATGGGATACTTGAAGCTAAAGCCACCGACCTGCTTGAACTGCTTGGTTCGCCAACGCTGATACATTTACAGGGAGAAGCCAAGGAACCCCTGTTCGTCAGCACGCTGCTACATGGTAATGAGACAACCGGCTTCTATGCCATTCAGCGACTATTGAATGAGTATCAGGACAAGCCACTGCCGCGTTCTGTTTCAATCTTCATTGGCAATGTTGAAGCTGCTGCAGTTGAGCAGCGAAGACTGGATCTACAGCCGGACTACAATCGCGTTTGGCCCGGCACTCACCATGATGACTGTGCCGAAACAGACATGATGAAAATAGTTTCCAATATCATGCGCAAAAATAAACCCTTTCGCCAGCGTAGACATTCATAACAACACGGGGCTGAACCCGCATTATGCCTGTGTCAATATCCTTAACCCGCACTGTATGCAACTTGCCGGCATGTTTGGCAACACCGTAGTTTATTTCACCAGCCCCAAAGGTGTTCAATCTGCTGCATTTTCCGATTTTTGCCCGGCCGTTGTTCTGGAATGCGGCCAGTCTGGCCAGGCTGACGGCGTCACACATTCAACTCGTTTCCTGCAGGCAGTCCTCAACACCGAGAAACTGCCATCAGAACATCCCGATCATATCAACCTGTTTCATACTGTAGCTCGCGTGACCGTGCCGGAAATATTCTCATTGGGCACAGCAAGCAGTACAGATATTCACCTCAACCACGAACTTGAAAAAAAGAACTTTGTGCAACTCGACGCGGATTCTGAATTTGCCGGTTTGAAAGCTGATAGCAACGCCCACCTTGTAGTTACCAATGAAAGCAGTGAAGATGTCACCAGCGAGTTTTTTGATGTGGTTAACTCAAAACTGATTCTTAAGAAGAACGCCACGCTTTCCATGTATACAACAAACGAGAGGGCCATCAGGCAGGACTGCCTGTGTTACCTGATGGAACAAATTCACATCGGCTGAAGTTACCGACACAGCGGAGATCGACATGGGAAAAACCGGTGCCACAGGACTCAAAAGAATAATCAACGCCAGCGGGTATTCATGGCTTGGCCTTAAAGCCGCATATAAACATGAATCAGCGTTCAGGCAGGAGTTATGGTCAGCAGTGATCCTGATTCCATTAGGCTTCTACCTTGGTCATGACTGGATCGACAAGGCAGCATTGATATGCAGCGTACTGTTTGTGCTGGTAGTAGAACTATTGAACTCCGGGATCGAAGCCGTAGTCGACCGTATCGGTGACGAACCACACACACTGTCCGGTCGCGCCAAGGACATGGGCTCGGCTGCTGTGTTAATCGCTCTGATTATTACAGCCCTGGTGTGGGCTGCCGTGTTGATCGAAAACCCGCCGGCTTTGTTTTAACCAGGCCGGCCAGACTCTAGCTCACCATTGTGTTCAACGGCTGCTGATGCGATTGTAAAAACCAGCGATCCGTCACGATCTTTTGTGTAAACCAGTTTGTTTTCATCAGCTCAGCGGCCATCCATTGCTTGATGCCTGCGGGCAAACATTCAATCAGCGCAGGTTCAGGCCTGCGCTTGCCGAAACGTTGCTCGATCAAATCATGGTAGGGCCCCAGCCGTGCAGCGGAGTAATCGCCTTTGCAGGCCATTATCACCCTGGCAGCAAGTAATGCCGACTCGACCGCGGGACGAATGCCTTCACCACTTTGCGGGTAGGCAAGGCCGGCGGCATCACCAATCAATATGACGTTATCGTCGACTAATCTTTCGTGTCGCATGCGGATACAACAGATAGGCATGGCCGTTTAACTTCTCGGGAATAATTTGTGGAATCTTGTTTTGCTGCCTGAGGTATTGGATGAAGTCATGCACATGACTCGACAGCCTGTGCCTGTCTTCACGACCGAGGCCGATATTCAGAAAATTTCCCTTGCGAAATACCCAGCCATAGCCCTTGAGATCAGGTGTGAAAAACAGTTCTGGAACTTCAGCATTAATGCTACAGGCAGCCGCCTGCTCTGCGGTCATTTCAAACTCGACCTCCTGCGCGGCAACTGCAACTTCACTCACACCTTTTGCACCGATAGCACGCGCAACCGGGCAGAAATGTCCACCCGCACCGACAACCAGTTTTGCATTAATGTCATCATTAACGCACCATCCGCAGGCTCCGCGCTCCATGTGCTTGAAGGCCCGGGCTGTGAGTAGTTTCGCTTTACTGCGTCGCAACAGGTAGTCATCAAACTCGATACGTCGAATACCGTAACTGACGGGTTCGCCAGGATAATGTGACTTCACCTGTTTTTGACCAAGCTGGCTGATGCGAAATCCATTGATAGCTTGCAACACTCTGCCTTTTGCATAGTCATCCAGGTCAATGTTCAATTCCCGCATCACCGTCGGTGTTACCCATCCGGCACAGACTTTTTGGCGCGGAAAACTCTCCTTATCCATGATCGCGATATCCATACCCGTCTCACGCAGTGCCCATGCCAGAGTCGAGCCCGCGGGACCACCACCTATAATGAGCACATCAAACGTCATTGCCATCACCAGCTACGATGCTGAGCCTGTTATCGCTTGAATTGCTATAAACATGCGAACGTGACCATGGCAAATTGTTATTGTTCTTTCTTGCAAACACAACCTGGTATAGCTGCAACTCACCAACATTAAACGCAGCAATAGAACCAGCCAGGTACAGTCGCCAGGCTTTGACAAATCCCTCGTCCATCATTGACACTATCGTATCCCTGTTGAGCTCGAATCGTTGCAGCCAGTGCTCAAGCGTTTTCGCATAATGCAATCTCAGGTTTTCAACATCCACCACTGAAAACAGGTTCGGCTCGAAGATATCCATCATCTGTTTCAGACTGGGCGGATAAGCACCCGGAAATATGCGCCGTTCGATCCATGCATTCATGGGACCTGGTTTGATTCGGCCAATGGTATGTATCAGGCCCCGGCCCTCGGGCTTCAGGCAGCGATCAATCACTTTACCCAGTGGCGTGAAATCCCGTTTGCCGACATGCTCAAGCATGCCAACTGAGACGAACACATCATATTTACCGCTTATATTGCGATAATCATCGAGAACATATTCAACCCTGTCTGACAGCCCTTCCGCTGCGGCACGTTGTCGCGCATAGCTGACCTGTTGTTTTGAAATGTTGTAGGCCTTGATCCTGACGCCATAATACCTCGCCATGAAACGCGCCAATCCCCCCCAGCCACAGCCGGCTTCGACCACGGTGTCACCTGGCCTGAGTTGCAGCTTGCGGCACAGGTGATGCAACTTGGCAACCTGGGCCTGTTCCAGGCTCATACCCGGATCGGGAAAATAGCCACAGGTGTACTGCATCTCCTCTGTATCAAGCCACAGCTCGTAGAAATCATTACCGATATCGTAATGATGATGAATGTTCTGTTCTGCCCTGGCATGTGAGTTGGCGATACGGCGATGTCCAAGCCATACTATGAAACGCCGCAACAAACCGCCCTTATCCTTTTGCTTCAGATTACGGTAGATGATTTCCATGAACCCGGCCAGATCGCCGTAGAATTCTATCTGGCCGTTACAGTAAAGATCTCCCCAGTGCAATTCAGGGTTGATTATGGTTTTCCACATGGCCAGGCGATTGCTATAAATAATGACAGCAACCGGGCTCACCGGTGGCGGATTGACATCCGCGCCGTCCCAGAGACGAACGATACATTCAGGATTACCGACGACCGCCAACATGGCTCGTGCCAGCCAGCGATCGAATCGGGTGACGCGCGAATAGAATAAGGATGACCTGTTACGCCCGGGCAGGGTAAGCGTACGGGCTTGTTCGATAACGAAAGAATCAGGTCCGCTCTCGGAAAATTTTCGAATATTGTCAGAACTCATTGGTCCAACCTCAAAAATTTTTTGGGGCCTGGGTCTGTATCAGTCCGGCCCGGCTTCCATGTACAGCGTCATCCCATAATAATCAATATGATGCCTGAATTAAAGTCCTGGAATCAGGCGCTAACGATGAATTCGATGCGTATGCCGCCCGGCTCATAGCACATCATGTGGATGGTCGGCCCGTCACGCAAAGGCTCGGGCGCGAATTCGATATCAACATTCCCGGCTGCCGACAGCTTGTGATAAATCGAATCCAGCGTGTCGAGATCAGCCACCCTGATCGCGAGATGATGCAGACCAACGTTATTGTTCTTGTCGAAAGGTTTTGCAGCCGATGGCTGTTCAACCTGCCACAGAGTGACCATAACAGAACCATCAGAAACGAACACCGCGGGATATTCAGGGTTACCACCCACCACCTCCCAGCCAAGCAACTCAGTAAAAAAACCGCAGCTCGCATCAAGATCCACGACGGTTAATCCAATATGGTGCACACCTTGTGTAAGTGAGTGGCTCATAGATTTGATCCTCCTGTTTGTGGTCGCTGCAGCACACTTGCGTTTTTTCTCTGCAAGCACCATCCTATAACAAGTGCATCACTGACCAATGGATGAAAAATGGCATCATTAGGATCAGAAGCTAGCCTGCAACGCATTACTATTATCAATGTTAAAGGCGGTTGCGGTAAAACAACGGTTGCGACCAATCTGGCCAGCGCCTACGCAAAGCTGAAGATAAATACCACCTTGCTGGATTATGACCCGCAGGGATCAAGCATGTATTGGCTGAAATCCAGACCATCGGAAGCTGTGCCTCTACACGGCATTGCGGCTTATCCGGACAGGGGCTCGACGGTTACCCGCAGCTTTCAACTACGCCTGCCGCCGGAAACCCAGCGTGCCATCATTGATACACCTGCCGGCCTCACAGGGCTCGACCTGATCGATCAATTACGCTCGACTGACACCATTTTAATCCCGGTACTGCCATCATCTATCGACATCCATGCAACTGCCGATTTCATTCGTGATCTTTTTCTGATCGCCAAGATTCGTCCAAAAACAACCCGCGTTTGTATCATCTGCAACCGCGTCAAACCCAAAACACTGGCTTTTCGTGCGCTTGAACGCTTTCTGCAGGCCCTGGACATCCCGGTTATCGCACAATTACGTGAAACCGAGAATTACGTTAAAGCTGCAGAAAATGGCCTTGGTGTGCACGAACTGAATTCCAGGACAAACCAGCAGGACATCGAAGTCTGGCAGCAGATCATCAACTGGCTTGAAAACAGCCAGACTGGAGCATCAAGCCAGTAAAGTCCTCGTATGATATCCAGCGTATGTACGCTGACACGCCTGTTGTTATCTGACTTGAAACTTTCATCTTCGTCCTTATACAACAATTACCCACAATAAATCGCGAGTTGATACACCGGAAATTGATCATAATTTTCAGGAGTTATGAAATGACCGATAAAGAAAGCAGCAAACCAAGATCTATATTATTACCGAGCCTGGTTTCAGCACTCATTGTTGTCGTTGGCATACAGGCCTGGTTGCTGGCCGAGATGAGACGGCAACTGGAGGTGTTACGCAGCCAGCCACCCGAACAAATCACAATGGCTCAACCAGCACAACCGCTCGAACCTGCAATACAGGCGCCACAACAGTCAACGCCACCACCGTCAAAGCAACCGCCTCGCCAGCGACAACATTCACCCTTTGATGACGACTGGTTCAACCAGCCGTTTGCAATGCAAAACCGGGATCCTCAGCGCGAGATACAACGCATGCAACGTGATATGGACCGGATGCTTAACGATGCCTTTGGACGTTTCAACTACGGTCCAGACTTCCCCGACCTGCATCGCGGCACAACAGTCACACCCGATATCGATTTGAAAGATGAAGCTGATAAATATATTGCCCTGGTTGACCTGCCCGGTGCAGATGAAAACGACATCTCCGTCAAACTGGAAGATCAGGTGCTTACTATCTCGGGTAAACAGCACTACGAGCAACTGAACAGGGACGCAGCTGGAAACATCACCTTTCGTCAACACCGGTCAGGCACATTCAGGCGCAGTGTTTCATTACCAGATCCGGTCAAGGAAAGCGGCATGAAAACCGAGCTGGACAATGGAGTATTGAAAATCATTATTCCTAAAGCTGGCTGATAGCGGACATGCAGTGATATGAATATCGAAGTTGACTCACCGCAAAGACGCAAAGCGCGCAAAATAATAATAAAGCAATGTGTAGTAGTTCAGACTTGATCTGACATTTGTTGTCGATTTTCGTATAAGTGGAAACAGCTTATGTAGGAGCCTATGTAGGAGGTGTTATATCCTTTTTCTCGCAGAGGCGCAGAGCACGCAGAGGTAATACCTGTTATTTTTCATTAAATATATCGTTTTTCTCTGCGTGCTCTGCGTCTCTGCGAGAGTAAATTCTTTTTACTTTGCGGGCTTTGCGCCTCTGCGAGAGTAAATATCTATAGCCTTTGTTTATATGGCCAATCCCGAGTGTACTGACAAATAATCAGGGTCTGGGTTTGAGTGAATATGACACTGAGTATCAGATTAAATCCTGATTATTACAAATAATGTTGCTGGTGGTTCTACCGCGGTAGATCCGGTGTTACAGGCGCGGCGTTGATGCACTTGCAAAAAGTTTTCTCTGCGCCCTTTGCGTCTTTGCGGCAATCCTGTAGTAATCTGCCGGGTAATTTCTGAACAGATGCAGCCTATCTGCCAAGCAGGTTTTTCAGCTTGTCTTCAACTTTCTGTTTTTCTTCTTCAATCCGATCATCAGCTTTCTGCTCAAGCTTGGCGCGTTCCTCATCGATTCTTTGCTGTGCCCTGGCTTTTATTTCCGCAAGCTCCTGGTCCAGACCCTGTTTCTGGATTTCCTTCTTTGCATGATCAATGAGTCTGTCAAACACCTGTCTGGATATTTGTTCGGGCGTGCCGGCAAGATTGGTTAATACCAGGGCAGGAAGCTTGAGGTCGTAGGTCTTGTCTTTTAACGGCACAACCTTGGCGTGCAGACTCGCTTCGTTTAATTCGAAACGTGCAATATTAAGTTTTATCGGTGCACCACCTGCTGCTTCTGATTCGGCACCGCCAGCTGCTCCATCAGCAGCGCCAGCACTCATGCCGAGATTTTCCTTGAGAATATTCAGGCTGCCCTTGCGATCAGCATTGATCTCATAATAAACACTGGGCGCAGCGATGTTAATCGCATCGATAGTAATCAGCTGTTTATTTGTTTTTTCAAGATTGATACTTACTGCGATCTGGCCGAGGGAAAATGCCTGTGGCAAACTGAAGCCGTCGGGATTTGCAACAGTCAAACCATTGATGGTTGCAGCGCCCTCGGTAAGCTTGATCGCAACCTGCTCAACCCGCACAGGCGTCTTGATCGCAGCGCTGCCATAATCTTCTATTGCCATCTTTACAATGGCATCCAGATTGGTGAACACATAAAATACTGCGCCCGCGATGACAATCACGAGTAGAACGATAATAGCGAAAAAGGTTTTTTTCATGCTGCGTGTCCTGTTTTATTAACGATTATCCAGTTGCACTCATATGAGCAGAAGTTTCACACTACATCTGTAGCAAGGCGCAGATCGAATCAGTCCGGTTTGACAGCGTGCCTGCCACTACCAAGAAACATAATGGCCACAGCGCCGAACAAATAAAATCCCTGTAACTCCAGTCTCCAGCCACCCTGATCAGTCACCGCAAAAATATCACCGGTATGCATAAGCAAAACAGCAAACACCATATTGATGACTATGATTATCGCGCCATAACGGCAGTAGAGCCCGACAATAATCATCAATGGTGCGATCACCTCACCGAGATAAACACCATAAGCCAGGATTGAAGGCAAACCCGAACCGGACAGCGTACTGCCAATAAAGTCGACTGTACCCGGGTTGGTGATTTTAGCAATACCATGAAATAACATGAGGATACCAACCGTTAGCCGCAGGACTAATTTACCCAGGGCATCATTATGTAATAGTTCGTTCATTGCTTTTCTCCGATTGCTGGTTATGATCATACCCCCAAATCAGGGCATGTTGATTGTATTGTAATATATGCACCTGAAGCATATTAAACCTTCATCATATAAACAATAACATGCTCGACTGGATAAATATTGACCAGGCAACCATCGGTATGCTGGCTGCCTTCTCCTTGATCAGCTTTATAGCCACGCTGATTATTGTTCCTGTTCTGGTTATCAGAATACCTGAAGATTATTTCGCCGCAACAAAGCGTCATAGATGGGAACCGTGGGCTCATCAACACCCGGTTGTACGATGGACGCTGTTGATTGCGAAAAATATACTTGGTTATATTTTTATAATCCTTGGTTTTGCTATGCTGGTGCTGCCTGGACAGGGTGTTCTGACGATTTTTATCGGTATCATGTTTATCAATTTTCCAGGGAAATACCGGCTTGAACGCTGGGTGATCATGCGCGGCCCGGTATTGAAGGTGATCAACAGCCTTCGCCAGCGGGCCGGTCACGCACCACTGGTGACTTGAAAACCATGCCACTATTTAACTATCAATCATAATGCCAATTCTCCTCAATGCCATACAGCAATGGCGATCCGGCGCATTCGAGAAAGCACTCAAGAATGAACTCGAGAATACGCAATCACACGCCCTACCCCTGGAGAAAGGCACATCCCAGGGTGGTTACGTCGATGACAGTAATATCTCGGTCACCGTGTTAAACCATGAAGACAGGGAAAATAAAATTCAGGTCAAAGTCGGCATCTTTTTTACCGAGGTGATCACAGGTTGCGGCTGTGGCGACGACCCCATGCCTGTCAATGCCTATTGCGAGATGCTGATCAGCATCGATAAAATGACGGCAGAAGCCATATTTGAGGTAATTCCAGCCTGACAGGCCGTATAATTCAGCTCTCCAGCCTGAAAGCCGGCAAGAAATCCTTTTATTAACGATTTTTCCTCTGATTTTTTCCGGCCAGGCGCGTGTCTGCGGTCAATATTACCCATTAAGATCAGCCGTATAAATTCTCTATTTGGTATATAATCCGCCCTCCAGATTTGAGCGTACCCCGAAATGGCCGGGCACAACATCATGATGGGAATAACCTGGGCGTATCTGACTGGCAGTGCCAGCCTACCTGTCGTGGTCCAGGGACGTCGATCGATTAATTTAGAATTGCATAGAGCTACCAGGACAATGACTGATTTAAGCAAATATAGAAACATTGGCATCTTCGCACACGTAGATGCCGGCAAGACAACGACCACGGAACGTATTCTGAAACTGACCGGTAAAATTCATAAAACCGGTGAAGTGCATGATGGCGAAGCCACTACTGACTTCATGGAGCAGGAAGCCGAGCGTGGAATTACCATTCAGTCTGCCGCGACCAGTTGCGAATGGGATGGCCACCGCATGAACATCATCGACACCCCTGGGCACGTTGACTTCACCATTGAAGTGTACCGCTCACTGAAGGTACTCGATGGTGGTGTTGGCGTGTTCTGCGGATCTGGCGGTGTTGAGCCTCAGTCTGAAACCAACTGGCGTTATGCTAATGATTCAGAGGTAGCCCGTGTTATTTTTGTCAACAAGCTCGACCGTATGGGCGCCGATTTTTACCGCGTTGTAAAACAGGTTGAAGACGTACTGGGTGCACATCCGCTGGTGATGGTGCTGCCTATCGGCATAGAGGAGAACTTTACCGGCGTGGTGGATCTGCTGACACGCAAGGCATGGGTTTGGGATGACTCCGGCTTACCGGAAAACTATGAACTACAGGAGCCGCCTGCTGACATGGCTGATGCCATAGAAGAATGGCGCGAAAAACTCATCGAAACAGCGGTGGAGCAGGACGATGCGCTGATGGAAAAATACCTGGAAGGTGAAGAGCCCGCGATTGAAGATATCAAACACTGCATTCGCAAAGGTACAATCAACCTGGATTTTTTCCCGACCTACTGTGGTTCGGCATTCAAGAACAAGGGCGTACAACTGGTTCTGAATGCGGTGGTTGACTTCCTGCCCAACCCGACTGAAGTCAAGCCCCAGCCTGAAACTGACGAGGAAGGCAACGAAACCGGCACATTTGCCATCGTTGACCCGGCAAAACCTCTGCGTGCACTGGCATTCAAGATCATGGATGACCGTTTTGGCGCTTTGACATTCATCCGCATCTACTCTGGAAAGCTCAATAAAGGCGATACCGTGTTGAATACCTTCACCGGTAAGACAGAGCGTATCGGTCGCATCGTGGAAATGCATGCCGATGAGCGCATCGAACTCGATGGCGCACAGGCTGGTGACATCGTTGCCGTGATCGGTATGAAAAACGTGCAGACCGGACACACCCTGTGCGACCCGAAATCACCGGCCACACTGGAACCAATGGTATTCCCGGACCCGGTTATCTCGATCGCAGTTGCGCCAAAAGACAAGGGCGCATCGGAAAAGATGGGCATCGCTATAGGCAAGATGATTCAGGAAGACCCGTCGTTCCGTGTTGAAACCGATGAAGATTCGGGCGAAACCATTCTTAAAGGTATGGGCGAGCTGCACCTGGATATCAAGATTGATATTCTACGTCGTACACACGGTGTTGATGTCGAAGTCGGAAAGCCACAAGTAGCCTATCGTGAAACCATCACCAAGCGTATTGAAGACAGCTACACCCACAAGAAACAGACGGGTGGTTCGGGTCAGTATGCCAAGATCGACTATATTATCGAACCCGGCGAACCCGGCAGTGGTTACGAGTTCGAGTCAGTTGTTACCGGCGGTAACGTACCGCGCGAATTCTGGCCCGCCGTTCAAAAAGGCTTTATGGCAAGCATGGAACGCGG
>CAWEEC010000123.1:0-16781 GCA_963807785.1 uncultured Gammaproteobacteria bacterium
TATAGAATTGCCTTGTATGCCACGTTTCGCATTAAAGTCATGGCAGCTGGCGGCAATGGCTGCTGGTATATCGCTGTACACATATCCACCCTCCACAAGGAGCAGGAGCAGCAATCTAGCGGCACGTCATCACGCAAATGCAGCGTCCAACGGCCAGTACGCGGCGAAGTATAGGTAAACCGATACTTTGACACAAATAAATTGTTTCTTATCTATAGATAGACAATGGTCTATGTATTGTCCCAGAAATTCATATTGCATCCCGGGATTGATACACCTGATGTTCGTCACCTGATTGCAATTCTCAGCTGTGCTTGATTTGCTGGTAACTTGCTCACAGTGCTTGTTTAACAGGTGATAACAAATTGTTGACTGCCGGGTGAATCTTCCGAAAGAGGACGCGCTTTCGGGGTAAAGCCGAAAGCTTCAGAAAACCTGAATCATCATCACAATACTACAATGTGGAACAGTACTGTCATGATAGCGCCGGCTTTCATCATGGATGGCACGTACACGATCAACAAATCCTGCCATATTAGAGTAACCGTGGCATGTATACAGATTTTACGCACCCAATCTGCCAGTAAACGCAATCAACGTTAGCAGGCATCCAGGACAGCGTTTGTTACTGATAGCAATAACCCCAGAAAGGCAGAAACTCCAGCATATCCCCCTGGTGTGAGCGAACTGGAAGCAATATCAGGTGAAGCCTGATCCATGTCTGGCTTTGGCGGCAGCCTTTGACTCTGATTCCTACCTGGCTTATTCTTTGCCATCATTTAATATAATGGCAGGAGGCTAATGAAGCAAAAGGACACATACCTGACTCTCAGGCCTGACAAGGCCATGAAATCTCGCATCCAGCTGGAAGAAATTCGCATGCTACATGGCAGCATGATGTTTTCCATGCTGGCGACCTTTGTCGTTAGCCTTATCATGTATCTGGTGATGCTGGGTAACGCGGACTCAACAGAGTATTTATCATTATGGTTCGCAATTATGGTGCTGTCTATATTGTTACGCAGCTGGGATACTTATGCCTTCAATAAGGCATTACCTGACGAGCAGAGCAGCAAATCATGGGGTATACGCTTTCTCATCGGTTCGACATTCGCCGGTTTCTGGTGGGGCATGCTTTCATGGTTGGGGTATTCAGCAGAAAACGAATATCAGACATTGATCGTTGTCTGCATAGTCGGCGTCGCCGGTGGCTCATTGGCAACACTGTCATACCGCTGGCACACAATCTTCTTCTTCCTGATGCCGGCACTGTTTATACTGGAATTGCGCCTGATACTGGAAGATAACGATTTCTTCAGGGTTGTTTCTTATCTGCTTGCTGTTTTTATAATATTCACTGTTTCCACCTCTCGACGTGCTTACAAAAACTCCAACCAGAATATCAGGCTTCGAATTGAGGCCGATATCAGAGAAGAGGCGTTGAGGGCGGCAAAAAATGATGCGGAACTTGCTAATGAGGCAAAATCGATATTTCTATCCAACATGTCGCATGAATTGCGCACACCACTTAATGCAATCATTGGATACACTCAACTGCTCGAACATGATGAATCACTTAATCAGAAACAACAGGAGAATATCAGGGAAATTAATGGCGCAGGCGAACTGTTACTGGAGCTGGTTAACCAGATCCTGGATTTATCCAGTATTGAAGAAGGTAATCTACGCGTTTCAGTTGAGCCAGTGACACTGCAAGACGTGTTGAAAGAATCCAAGTCACTGATACAGCCGCTTGCTGACAAGAACAAGATCCGTCTCGATTTCATCACAGACTTCAAAGGTTACGTGATGGCAGACCATACCCGGCTCAAGCAGATTATCCTGAATCTGCTGTCAAACGCCATAAAGTACAACCATTTCAACGGCATGGTTACCGTCAGGTGTAGTTATGCTGCTCACAACCGCGTTCGCATTGAAGTCAAAGATACAGGCTATGGAATACCGAAAGAAAAGCTCGAAAGCCTGTTTGAGCCCTTCACCCGACTTGAAGTTAATCCCAAAAAGATTGAAGGCACAGGTATCGGTCTGACAATCTCAAAAAAGCTAACAGAAATGATGCATGGTACGCTGAATGTACAAAGCGAGATTGGCCAGGGAAGCACTTTCTGGATAGAACTGGAAGGCTCTCAAGGCAGTATCGAGAGTAACAGGCCACACGCCCAGCAGGGCCTGTCCAACAGGCTTGATACCGGCAGTGCTGATATATTACATGCACAAAAAATTCTGGTGGTTGAGGATAACCCGTCAAATCTCAAGCTAATCTCCAACCAGCTCAGTATGCTGGGTTACAAAGCGGACCTGGCCAGTAATGGCAAGGAAGCCCTCAAAATGATCAACTTGAACGATTACGCGTTAATCCTGACCGACTGTAACATGCCAATCATGGATGGCTATGAGTTGACGACTGAAATTCGTAAAAACAATAGCCAGATTCCGGTTATCGCTCTGACAGCAGATGCATTCCCCGAGCGCGAACAGGAGTGTATGACGGCTGGCATGAATGACAGGATAGTAAAACCCGTCAGCATGCAGCAGCTCGATAACACGCTTGAAAAATGGCTGTGACAAAAACACAACAGCTAAACTGGATCTTTACATAACCTGTCATAAGCGGTATTTAATCTAACCGTTAATTTCATATCAATTCAAACCATGATTATTTAGCTAATGAGGAATAACAAGCATCTCAAGATAGTGTTGTTTCTGCTAATCGTTGGCGGCATAGTCGTGGTTGTACTAAATCGTGAACAATTAGATATTAGCGTTATACAGGCTTATCTGGACAAGCTGGGTATATATGCACCATTACTATTTATTGGACTGTATATGCTAGGCACACTTTTTTTCCTGCCGGGCTCCCTGCTCACTCTGGCAGGCGGCGCCCTGTTTGGTCCATGGCTGGGCACCCTGTACAACCTGACCGGTGCAACTCTGGGCGCCACTCTTGCATTCCTGGTCTCACGCTATATTGGTTCACAATGGGTACAGGCAAAAGCAAGCGGCATACTACAGAAATTACTCATTGGCGTTGAGACAGAAGGCTGGCGCTTCATTGCTTTTGTAAGACTGGTTCCGCTATTTCCATTCAATTTGCTCAACTATGCGCTCGGGCTTACACGCATCAAGCTGATACCGTATGCGCTTACCACCTGGATCTGTATGATACCCGGCGGATTTGCCTATACCTGGCTGGGACATGCCGGCAGCGAAGCGGCCAGCGGTAGCGAAAACACCATGCAAAACATATTAATCGCAATCGCATTACTGGCAGTCGTCATTTACATTCCACGCCTGGTGAAGAAAGTTAAAACATCTGGCAATAAAACGTTTCCAGGCTAGTGTACTAATATAATATTTAAGCTGCTAGCAAATAAAACACATCAGGAACATTTCATTCCATGTCCAAACCAACTGATGAAGAACTTGAATCAGCCATCCACAAGGCAATCGAAATGCGCGAGAGCGGTGATGACCCTTCCTGCCTGGCAAAGTGCCTGTTAAGTCTTAATTATCGCATCAGGCATCTGGAAGAAGTACTTAAGACGGCTGATCGCTATATCAATATGGGCATGTCAGATCAGGAGCGCACGCATTTGATCAGGGCAATTGACAAGGCCAAAGATACAGAGTCATATACATCACAGCAAGAACAGCAGCAATTCGGGCTGGAATAAATTGATTTAACTCAGACCTGGGCTGACAGTTGCTGTCAGCTGCAAAATCGGCGGCATCGATACATCATAAGTATCGCGCACATGGTTAAGCGCAAACAAATATTAATAGTTTTTCTAGATCCTTCCAGAAAATATATCCAGCCTGTCTGCGACCTTTGCGCCTTTGCGGCCTCAGCGCTAAACTAAATCTTCATATAACTTCGATTTCTGAACGAGCCAGGTTTCTCAGCCTAATCAGACAACACGAAACACTGTCTGCCAGATCGAATGTAGACATCTACTATTGGATAGGCGCGCCGTTTAT
Organism: uncultured Gammaproteobacteria bacterium; assembly: GCA_963807785.1. GTDB lineage: Bacteria > Pseudomonadota > Gammaproteobacteria > SZUA-229 > SZUA-229 > JABDQW01. Next base: position 4,000 of record CAWEEC010000123.1, read on the forward strand.
ACATCAATGTTCGACCCGAGCATTACCGGCAGCCCGGTAGTCCGCAGCCGCATCCAGCTGCATGGTTTTCTTGTGCTGGACAATCGCATGCATGTTACCGTATGTTGAATCTGTCATCTCGGTTTCGTGACCAAGCTCAAACAGGGACTTCAGTACCTGCGCTGATAACACATCGGGTTCAAAATATAGCTTGTCAGGTAAATATTGATGATGAAAGCGTCCGCGATTAACCATATCTTCTGCACTAGCGCCCTTGTAAAATTCAACTGTAGCCAGCAATACCATGGTGATAATTCTACTGCCGCCGGGTGTGCCTAACACGGCTACTCGATCCTGCGTTTCTAAAAACGTCGGGGTCATACTTGAAAGCATGCGCTTGCCCGGCTCAATCGCATTTGCCTCTGCTCCGACCAGGCCATACACATTTGGTATGCCTGGCTTTGAAGAGAAATCATCCATCTCATCATTGAGCAGAACACCGGTTGCTTCTGCGACAAAACAGGAACCAAACGGATAATTGATTGACAGGGTGGCTGCTACGCGATTGCCATCACTGTCAATAATTGAAAAATGCGTTGTGTCTGTCGCTTTGGCCGCATCAGTCACCGCCGACTTCAATTCTTCACTGGAGCTGGCTTCATCCAGTCGAATACTTTTATTAAGCCTGGCCGCATGTTGCCTGGAAGTAAGCATTTTCACCGGCACATCAACAAAGTCGGTATCACCGAGAAACTCAGCGCGGTCACGGTAAGCGCGCCTCATTACTTCTGCCAGTAGATGGACCTGCCCGCTTTCACTCAGGGAATCAAAATCAAAACCCGCGAGCATATTCAACATCTGGATCAAGGCGATTCCGCCCGATGAAGGTGGCGGCGCAGAGACAACTTTCATATCCTGGTAAATACCTGTAATCGGTTTGCGCTCAATAATTTTATAAGAGGCAAGATCCTTCATACTCCAGATCCCTCCATGCCTGGCAACTGCAGCTACAAGCTTGCTTGCAAGCTCGCCATGATAAAAACCCCGCGCACCCTTGGTTGCGATTATTGCCAGTGTATCTGCGAGGTCTGGCTGGACGATGAGTGTGCCCGGCTCTGGCGCTTTATTATCTTTCAGAAAAATCTTCGCCGCATCCGGAGATGCATTGAGTGCTTGTTCACGGAACGCGGCCATACGCTGATAATGCTCATCTGTCTTGAAGCCGTTTCTTGCGTGTCTGATGGCCGCTTCAAGTGTTACCGTTAACGGTAATTTTCCATAGTTCTGCGCCAGGTGTTCGATCGCTGCCGGTACGCCGGGTATGCCTGCTGATAATGGTCCATTGATCGATGCACCTGGCACGACATCGTCGTTTTCATCCAGATACATATTGCGCGAAGCAGCCAGTGGCGCCCGCTCACGTCCATCGATCATGACATCACGGTTTTCCTGCTTTACATGAAGCAGCCAGAATCCGCCACCGCCAATACCCGAGCTATACGGCTCTACCACTGCCAGTGTTGCAGTAACAGCAATAGCCGCATCAAATGCATTGCCACCTTTATTGAGTATTTCGATACCCGCGTCAGTCGCAAGCGGATGGGCACTGGCAACAGCGAATGGCTGGGCACAGGCATTGAATGGAACATAAAGCGCGAACGCTATGGCAACGAGGCGAAAACAAAGCGCTCTATTCATCCTCGAAACAGCTTTGTTGAAACTGATATTAATCCGCTAACCCCCGGTAAGGCTCTGGTACTTTCCCATCAATTCTTCACGTGTTTCGACATGATTCGGATCATGTGGAATGCAGTCTACAGGACATACTTCAACACACTGGGATGTTTCGTAGTGGCCAACGCATTCTGTACATAAATTTGGATCGATGACATATATCTCGTCACCCGGACTTATGGCCTCATTCGGACATTCCGGTTCACACACATCACAGTTGATGCACTCATCAGTAATATATAACGCCATAATCTATCTTTTGTACTTCTGTGACCAGATATAAAAACAAGCCGATTAACTCTGATCTGTAATTAATCACGGCTTGCTTTAAAGTTTACCGCCAATTTTTGCCAGCTCTTCCACAACAGCTTTATGGACAAATTCGGACACGTTACCACCATGTAACGCGATCTCCTTGACCAGCGATGCTGATATAAAACTGGTTTCTTCCGAGGGTGTCATGAATACTGTTTCAATCGTGTTATCGAGTCGTCGATTCATACTGGCCAGCTGCATTTCAAATTCGAAGTCTGAAACTGCACGCAAACCACGCAAAATGACATTAGCATTGGACTGTCGGGCAAATGCAACCAGCAGGTCAGAAAATCCACATACTTCGACATTTTCAATGCCGGCAAGCACAACGCTTGCCATTTCAACCCTGCTGCTCAGGTCAAACAATGGCGCTTTAGCGGGATTGGCTGCAATAGCAACAATCACCCGATCGAACAATCTTGATGCTCGCTGCACCAGATCACTATGACCGTTAGTAACAGGGTCGAAGGTACCCGGATAGACTGCAATCACTGACATATGTTCACCGTGCTCGGCTAAATAATTTGTAGCTCACCTGGCCAGCAGACTTATTCTGCAAACACTCCCAGCTTGCCGGAATGTCGAAATCTTCATCACCAAGTGCATGTTCAATGTATATTTTTGCATTTTGCGCCAGGCTTTGCCCGTTCTCCAGTAATTCGCAGCATTTATCGAGCAGGCCTGATTTAAATGGTGGATCCAGAAAGACGATATCGAATACACGCTGATTTTTCTTTAGCCATTCAAGAGCATCAGCAATTACCAGCTGCACATCGTCCGCTGCCAGTAACTCGATATTCTGCTTCAATGCCGAAGCGGCATCCCTGTTGTGCTCGATCATAACCACTTCAGCAGCGCCGCGCGAGGCCGCCTCAAAACCCAGGGCGCCACTGCCGGCAAACAAATCAAGACAACAACTACCCGGTAAATCTGCTTGCAGCCAGTTAAACAGTGTTTCTCTTATCCTGTCCGGTGTTGGTCTGAGCTTGTCCTGATGTGGAAAAGTCAGCTTACGGCTTCTCCACTTGCCGGCAATGATGCGTAACCGGCCCGGGGTTTTCCACGCATCAGCCGCCATTACCGACAATTACAGTAACCATGTTATCGACATCAATTCTTTTTTTCATCACCCGCTTGATGTCGCCTCTGTCAACCTCACGAATATTTTCTATATAGGTATCAAGATAGTCCTGCGGTAAATCATAAAAACCAATCATCGCCAGGAACCCTAACAACTTACTGTTACTATCGAGATTTAACGGGAAGCTGCCTGTAATATTGCTGATACTTTTTTCCAGCTCCGCCTTGTCAGGACCGTGTTTAACATACTTACCGAGCTCCGATTGCAACAAGGACAATGCCTCATCCGTCTGGTCTGCACGCGTTTGCAGGCTCATCATAAATGGCCCCTTCTCCCGCATAGGTGAAAAATAACTGCTGACACTGTATGCAAGACCGCGGTCCTCCCTGATAACCTGTACCAGGCGTGATGCAAATCCGCTACCACCAAACGGATGATTGGCTACAAACAAGCTGAAAAAGTCTTCATCATTACGCTTCATACCAGGCTGGCCAACATAGATATGGCTCTGCTTGGAAGGAAAATCAATCTTGACTGTAGTGGCCTGTTGCAGCTCAGGCACAGGCGCTAAAGGCCCCGGCATTTCGCCTGCGGGGAGATCCTTGATTACAGTGTTTACCATATCCTCTGCTGTTGCTCGATCGACTGCACCCACAATCACGATAACGGCATTACTGGCCACGTAATACTGGTCATAGAATGCCTGGATGTCCTGCAGTGTAATATCTTCCAGGCTTTCCTCGGTGCCACCTGTGGGCGACGCATAGGGATGCTCGCCATAAACAGCTTTGAAAAAAGCTTCCTCGGCGATATTAGCTGGCGATTGCCTGCGTGCCTCGAGCGCAACCCGCATTCGTGCCAGCTCACGCTCAAATGCATGCTGCGGAAAATCAGGTCGAGTGAGCACGTCTGCCAGTGTATTGATTGCCATCTCCAGGTACTGCTTATCCGTCAGAGTGCGCACACCGACATAGGCCATGTCACGCAATGCGTCATTGTCAAACTGAGCACCAACCGATTCAAAATTTTCCGCCAGCTGTTGCGCATCCATTCCGGCTGCACCTTCCGCCAGCAAGCCGTTAGTCAGCATCGCAACACCCGGTATATTTCCATCGCGCGAACTTGCCGCATCAAACACAATTCGCACATCCACCATCGGTAACATATTGTTTTCGACAAAAAGTACTTTCGTACCCTGTTGTGTAGTCCAGCTTTGAATTACCGGTGTTGCACCAACAGCAGTCACTGCAAGCATAAACAGCATGAAACCCGCAGCTAAAATACAGTGCTTAATGCGCATGATTTACTCCTGTATTTTCACTGCCATTTTTTGATGACTGAAGGTCTGTTGCCTGGGGAATGAGTTCAGCCACAGTAAGATTGTTCTCGATAAAATACTTACGCGCTACATGTTGCACCTGCTCTGCAGTAACAGCATTGATTCGATCGACATACTCATCATTGGTTTGCCAGCCCAGGCCAACTGTTTCCATGATACCGATCTTCATCGCCTGGTAAAAACTCGAGTCCTGCTCATAAACCGAGGAAGCCACAACCTGCGCTTTTACCCTGGCAAGCTCATCCCGGGTAGGCGGTTCATCCTGCAACGCTTTAATTTGAGCGATTATCGCCGCTTCCATGTCAACCATAGTGGTCCCATTCGCGGGTATCGCCGACAGGGTGAACACACTGTCGTGCAGGGCATAAATATTGTAACTGGCACCGGCACTCGTGGCGATCTGGCTACCGCGCACCAGGTTCCTGGAGAAACGCGAGCTGTTACCGCCATCCAGCAATCCCGACAACAGTTCGAGCGCATAAACATCGTCTTTGCTATCGGCAGTATTCAACACCGGAACCTTGTAACCCATTACCAGAAAAGGAACACGAGCCGGCACTTTGACCTGAACGCGCTGGATGCCATACTGTTTCACTTCTCTTCTCGGCTTGAGTTGCGGGATCTCAGCCGGCTTCAATGGCCCAAAAAATTCTTTCGCCAGGGAAAACACGTCTTTTGCCCGCACATCACCAACCACTACCAGGATTGCATTATTGGGAGCGTACCAGGTCTGATACCATTCACGCAGATCATCGATATTCATGGTATCCAGATCTTCCATCCAGCCGATGATTGGCTGGCGGTACGGATTATTGGCAAATGTGACGGCGTTGAAGCGTTCATATGTTAATGCCGTTGGTTTGTCATCCGTGCGCAAACGGCGTTCCTCCTTGATCACTTCTATTTCCTTGAGGAATTCATCTTCGCCGAGCAGCAGATTTCGCATGCGGTCTGCTTCCAGATTCAGGCACAACTCGAGATGGTCATTTGATATTCGCTGAAAGTAGGCCGTGTAGTCCTTGCTGGTAAACGCATTCTCACGACCGCCATGAGCGGCTACGATCTCCGAGAATTTTCCAGCCGGGGTATCTTCGGTGCCCTTGAACATCATGTGTTCGAGTACGTGAGAAACCCCGGTGATGCCATCGTGTTCGTAACTGCCACCCACCTTGTACCAGACCTGGGTAACAACCAGAGGCGCCCTGTGGTTCTCCTGCACTAGCACTTTCATTCCATTTTTCAGCACCATTGACTGGATACCGGATTCGGCATCAGTGTCAGAAGGCCGCTGATCAGTAATAAATACAAAAAGAATCAGGCCGATCACCAGCGTCACCGCTGCGATCAATAAAATATATATCCGCATAATTCAGCCAATGGCTCCTTTACTTGAGTCAGTGCGATGATAGGATATCCGCCACATTTACTCTACTCATTCCTGTATTCAGCCATGTTTGGTTTTGGTAAACGCAAAAAAGCCGTCGAGCTAGATTCGACAACAGAAATAGCTGCAGATTCAACCCCTGACAGTCTCACCGAACGCCTGGCGAAGACGCGACGGGGCCTGGGCGACAGCATGGCCGATTTTTTTCTCGGCAAACAGAATATCGACCGCAATACTCTGGATGAGCTTGAGACCAGCCTTCTCAGTGCCGATGTCGGCATCGAGACCACGACTGAAATCATTGATGACCTGCAATCGAAGCTGACACGCAAGGCGCTTGCCAACGTCGCGGCGCTGCAACTGGCATTATTCAAGCACATGCTGGAGATCCTCCAGCCTTGCGAACAACTGCTGCAAGTGAATACCGGTAAAAAACCCTTTGTCATACTCGTGGTGGGTATCAATGGTGCCGGCAAGACAACCAGTATTGGCAAACTGGCACACTATTATCAGCAGCAGGGCCTGTCGGTCATGCTCGCGGCAGGTGACACATTTCGCGCTGCTGCCGTCGAGCAGTTGCAGCAATGGGGCTTACGCAATAATGTAAGCGTCGTTGCACAATCAGCCGGGTCTGATCCGGCTTCGGTGATATTTGATGCTGTACAATCAGGCCAGGCAAAAAATATCGATGTCGTTATCGCGGATACTGCGGGGCGCCTGCACACACAAAGCAACCTGATGGATGAACTGGCGAAGATAAAACGCGTTATGACCAAACTTGACCCCGATGCGCCACATGAAACCCTGTTGATAATGGACGCGGGCATTGGACAAAATGCACTGCAGCAGGCCGAGCAGTTCCACAAGGCACTGGGCCTGACCGGGGTGGCCGTGACCAAACTCGACGGAACCGCCAAGGGTGGTATCCTGTTTGCGATCGCCCGCAAGCTCGGTTTGCCCATACGCTTTATTGGCGTTGGTGAAGGTATTGATGACCTGAGGCCATTTCATGCCAAAGAATTTGTTTCAGCCTTACTTGAAGACTAGCTACATTATTCGCATTCATGATTCGATTTGACAACATCAGTAAACGCTATCCCGGTGGTTTTGAAGCCCTGAGCAGAGTCAGTTTTCATCTACCGCGCGGCAAACTGTCTTATCTGACTGGCCACTCCGGGGCCGGTAAGAGCACTCTGCTAAAACTGATTGCCTTGATTGAAAGGCCCAGCCGCGGCCAGATCTTTCTGGACGGGGTCAACCTGAACAATGTTCGCAATAAACGTATCCCGCATATACGCCGTAATATAGGCATCATTTTCCAGAACCATCATCTCCTCTACGACAGGCCTGTATACGATAACGTCGCCATGCCACTGGTAATTCAGGGTTACCGTCATCGGGAGATCGGCAAGCGTGTACGCGCAGCACTTGACCAGGTCGGACTACTCAACAAGGAAAAAGCTGATCCCATTACGCTCTCTGGTGGTGAACAACAACGCGTGGGCATAGCCCGCGCCATTGTTCACAAGCCTGCCCTGTTACTTGCTGATGAACCCACCGGCAATCTTGATCCGGAACTGTCTCGCGAGGTCATGCAACTGTTCGCACGCTTTAACCAGTTCGGCACCACTGTGCTGATCGCAAGCCACGATCTTGACCTGATCAACCAGATGGGATTCCCGGCGATCAGTCTCAACAAGGGCACGATAGAAAGTAACGGACTGCTCTCGATGGAGCGAGCTGTCTGATGTCGCGACGTACACGCAAAGGCCCAAAACAGAACAGTAAGCTGGTTTCCTACCTGATGCACCACTTGCAGATGTTTATTACCAGCCTGGGCTTTTTATCGCGTCAGCCATTCTCAACCTTGATGACGAGCGCTGTGATTGCAATCGCACTGGCGTTACCAGCGGGTCTGTACATAGCACTGGATAATGCTTCACAACTCAGCGAAGGCTGGGATGGCTCTACCCAGATTTCCCTGTTCCTGAAGGATAAGGTTGATTTGGCACAGGCAAAAAAACTGGCTAACAGACTTGGTAAGCGCAAAGATATTGAAAAGATCAGTATCATCGATCGTGATCAGGGCCTGAAGCAATTCCAGATAATTTCCGGTTTTGGTGACGCCATCAAGTTCCTGGATAAAAACCCTCTGCCACACGTCATCACAGTCCTGCCCATCGAAGATCAGCAACGTCCCGACAAGGTTGTGCACCTGGTAAAAACGCTTCAGCAAGAAAAACATGTCGAGCTGGCACAACTTGATATGCAGTGGGTAAAACGTCTGTACACCTTGCTTGATGTTGCCCAGCGCGGCGTGTGGATAATTGGCAGTCTGCTTGCACTTGCGGTGTTGCTGATTATCGGCAACACGATTCGACTGGATATCCAGAACCGTCGCGAGGCGATAGAAGTGTCAAAACTGATCGGCGCCTCGGATGCCTTTATTCGACGCCCTTTTCTCTATACAGGCATGTGGTACGGTTTCAGTGGAGGTCTGCTTGCCTGGCTGTTGATTGCAATCTCGCTGGGCATCATGGACGACCCTGTACAGAAACTGGCTGCTCTGTATCACAGCAACTATGAACTCAGCGGCTTGAGTTCCAGCAATACCGTGTCATTGATCCTGATCAGCTGCTTCCTGGGCCTCGGCGGGTCCTGGCTGGCCGTGGGCAGGCATTTGAGTGATATCGAGCCCAGCTAAAGCGGCCCTGGCCGTCTGCCGACATTTTACACCGATCCAACTCACCATAATATATTCTTTATTTTCATAGGCTTATGAAGCAATAATCGCATCTACAACGGGCACGCGCAGGCTCTCCGCGCCGTGACTAATTCCGCAGCGTGCGGGAACTATTGCATCGATTAGCACTCTCACAAAAGGAGTGCTAATATCTAGCCATAAAAACTGGGGAACTATAGATGACAAATACCTTGGCAATGAATAAAACATTGATTACAGCCGCCGATTATTTACCGGTGAGTGTTGATAATCTTGATACTTATATTCGTCAGGTTAACAACTTTCCAATGTTGAACGCAGATCAAGAGCGTGAGCTTGCGTTGCGACTTCATAACCATAACGATCTGGAAGCCGCGCAGCAGCTGATCATGTCAAACCTTCGTTTTGTCGTCAGCATAGCCCGTGGCTACATGGGTTATGGATTGCCTTTCAATGACCTGGTGCAGGAGGGCAATATTGGCTTGATGAAAGCCGTAAAGCGTTTTTCGCCCGATCACCAGGTTCGTCTGATTTCCTATGCCGTACACTGGATCAAGGCAGAAATACATGAATACGTGTTGCGCAACTGGCGCATCGTTAAAGTTGCCACTACCAAGGCCCAGCGCAAGCTGTTCTTTAAACTGCGCAGCTCAAAAAAACGCCTCGGCTGGTTCAGCCAGGAAGAAGTCATCGATGTGGCAAATAAACTCGGCGTTAAACCGGAAACCGTTCTGGAAATGGAGTCGCGCCTGAGCGCACATGACCTTGCCTATGACAACCCGGTTGACGATGATGAGGACAATCACTTTGCACCTGCCGCCTACCTGAGCGACTTGAGTGCCAACCCTGCACAGCAGCTGGAAACGGATGACTGGAGTTCGCAGAATGAAAACACCATGATGTCCTCACTGGATAATCTTGATGACCGCAGTCGCAACATAATCAAACGGCGCTGGCTGGATGACGACAAGTCGACCCTGCATGAGCTTGCAGAACAGTACCAGGTTTCGGCAGAACGCATTCGCCAGCTTGAAAAAAATGCGCTGAAGAAAATGAGGGTAGCATTTTCAGCCTGAAACCAGGCCGGCTAAATCTGCATAACAAAGCCCCGTTGCTGCAACGGGGCTTTTTTTATTTTCTGCTGCAAGATCGACTTTACTGCCATAGTCGCACAGCTATTATTACTAAAGCCCCGAAAATTCGACGTGCAACTCCGTGCTACTCTGCCGGCTGTCAGCCAGCTTCCAGGCATGCCCGTATACCACTTCGTAACTCGCGGGTAACAGCTCTGCGCTACGATAGCGCTCATACGCCAGCCTCAATTTTGACAGCAGCGCAGGCGTCGTCAGGCCCGCCCTGCCCCCTTCAGCCGTTGTATTTGCACCAATCGCACGCAAATCGGCCATCAACCTGTCGACACTGGCATAGTTCACCGTAATCGTTTCGGCCTCCATCACCGGGTCGGCAAATCCTGCCTGCATTAGCGCGTCGCCAACATCATGCATATCTTTAAACTGGTTGACGTGTACAGCATCGTCGATCTGACGCCAGCAGGCACGCAACTCTTTCAATGTATCCGGACCGAAAGTAGAAAACATCAGCAGACCACCGGGTTTGAGTACAGCCAGCAGATCTCGCAGGGTGGCTTGCAGATCATTACACCATTGCAGGCTGAGGCTGGAAAAAATCAGCTCAAAACTGTTCTCGCGAAATGGTAGTTGTTCAATATCCGCACATACCAGTTGCGGCTTGCGCAACAGGCTGCCGTGCTCCTTCGCTTTTGCCAGCATACGTTCAGACAGGTCGAGTGCGACCAGTTGTGATTTCTTATAACGCTTCATCAAAGGCACAACTGCTTCACCGGTACCGACGCCCGCATCCAGCATCATCTGCGGTGACAGCTTGATATAGTCGAGCTTGTCCAGCAGCCGCTGACACACTTCTTTTTGTAACACTGCAGCATCATCGTAACTGTTTGCAGCGCGGTCAAACGCGCGTCTGATTTTATGCTTGCTGATATATTGCTGTAACTTCGACATTGTTATTGCCTGCATGCCGCCTGCACCAATGCATCAATAAATGCATCCGGGTGTGAAATAAACGGCGCATGGCCGGCGCCAGCCAGAACCTGGATATCTACATGCAATGGTATCTGTTTTAATGTTTCAGCCAGCTCGACAGGAACAAGGGCGTCTTTATCGCCGAGCAGCCAGGTTACCGGAGATTTAATGTGTTGCAGGTCATGCGTCAGGTCAGTGTCAGATAATATTTTCAACCCGGTAAACAAGGCTTCTGCCTTCGGCAGGCCACGCTCATCGATTGAATGCTGTAATTGCCTGAGTGTCTGCATTGAAGTGTCTGTACCACGTACCTGTAGTGCGAGAAAGCGTCGAATCGTTTTATCCCGATTGGTTTCCAGTTGAGATGCGAATTGTTGAAACACACTTGCTTCAATCGCGGTCTGCCAGTTCTCGTCCTGAACAAACTTCGGGCTCGTTGCGACCTGAAACAAGGCCGACACCTTTTCAGGGTATCGTTGTGCAAGTTTCAGGCTAACCAGTCCGCCAAGCGACCAGCCAACCACCATTACCGGTTGCGACAGTTGTAGCGCAACATGTTCGACATAGTCATCAAGCGTGCTGGCAACAACATCAGTGCATTCGCCATACCCGGGCAGGTCAATACAGCACGAGTTGATCCAGTCGGGCAACCGCTGCCGGCACTGCTGCCAGACAGCACTGTTCATTGCCCAGCCATGGATGAATATACAATCGTTTTTCACGGACAATTGCCTGCACCTGTTGTATGCTTGCCGCCTGTTTGAAGCAATACAAATCTATTTCTATCTTTAAGCATGCATTTTGAATTCCATTATTTACTCTATGCCCTCGCAGGCTACCTGGTCGGCTCGGTTTCTACTGCGATCATAGTCTGCAAGCTGATGGGGCTTGAAGATCCGCGCAGCGTGGGGTCGAATAATCCCGGCGCAACCAATGTGCTCAGACACGGGGGTAAAAAAGCCGCCATTATTACTCTAATTGGTGACATGTTGAAGGGCCTGGCTCCGGTGATACTGGTTATGTGGATCGAACCGGTAGCGGCAGCCGTTGCAGTGACCGGCCTGGGTGCTTTTCTGGGTCATGTGTTTCCAGTCTACTATGGTTTCAAGGGCGGCAAGGGTGTCGCCACTTACTATGGCGTGTTGCTCGGTTTCAACTGGATTACAGGCGTTGCAGCATTGCTGATCTGGTTACTGACCGCGCTGGTATCAAAACTATCCTCGTTGTCAGCCCTGGTTTCGGCTTTGTGCGCGCCAGTTATGTTATGGCTTATCAGTCAGTCAGCAGAATTAACGCTTGGCCTTGGCTTGATGACCGCGCTACTGTACTGGCGTCATCGCAGCAATATCCGAAATATAATTGCCGGCAAGGAACACAGAATCGGAGTCAAGGACAAAGCCGGGTAAAAACCTGTTATTTCGCGAGCGGCAACAATTCCTCCATCGGCCAGCGCGCCCTGGCATCGATATCCAGCCGCTGAGATTGCCCGGCCTGCAGGCGTAAACAGCCGGCAAACGCAATCATGGCACCATTATCGGTACAGAACTCCAGGCGCGGAAAGTTGACACTGAATTGATATTTTTTCGCCATGCGTTGCAGGCCCCGGCGCAAGCGCTGATTGGCGCCTACCCCGCCGGCTACAACCAGGCGCCTGCACCCGGTTTGATCCAGCGCTCGTCGACATTTGATCAAGAGCGTATCAACAACAGCTTCCTCAAATGCACGCGAGATATCAGCACGCAACTGGTCTTTATTATTGCTATGTTGCTGATTTTGCAACCACGTATTGAGCGCAAATGTCTTCAGCCCGCTGAAACTGAAATCGAGGCCGGGACGATCGGTCATTGGCCGCGGAAAGCTGAACTTCGCTTTTTGCCCTGATTCAGCCATTTTCGCCAGTAGCGGCCCTCCAGGGTAACCCAGGCCCATCATCTTTGCGGTTTTATCAAAGGCTTCACCGGCAGCATCATCGAGGCTCTGACCGATAATCTGGTAGCTGCCAATCGCCTCCACCTGCGCCAGCAGTGTATGGCCTCCGGACACCAGCAATGCCACAAATGGAAACTCCAGCGCCTCGTCTTCCAGCAAAGGCGCGAGTAAATGGCCTTCCATGTGGTGCACCTCGACCGCAGGTATATCCAGCGCCCACGCCAGGCTTCTGCCGACGG
>CAWEEC010000124.1:0-15706 GCA_963807785.1 uncultured Gammaproteobacteria bacterium
GTGAAGTTTTTTTATGAGCTTTAACACTCTTAAAACCCCTCTCCACGCCGGGAGCGGCATGTTACACATTTATGACAACTGTGTATATCTTTATTTAAAAAGACTGGAATTTTTCTTTAAGTGATTAGACTTTGCAGAATCCTTCCCCACGCCGGGAGCGGCATGATACATAAAAACCATAGAGGTGTATATGATTATTTAACAAAATCTTAATATAGCTTTCATGCACCGCTTCTTTCCCGTTTTTTGATTACTCTTTAATCACAACTCATGGAGTTTATGGGTAATCCATCCGTACATTATGATTAACTAACACCACTTTAATGAATACCAACTCACCTTTATTCAGGTTCAGGGCTTAACTATGTCATCAAACAGCAACCATCATCACAACTTGCTTGGCGAAGAATCCAGCCCGTACCTTCTACAACATGCCGACAACCCGGTTCACTGGCATGCATGGAACAAGGATTCCCTGTTACTGGCAAAGCAGGCCAATAAACCCATCCTGTTATCCATTGGTTACTCCGCCTGCCACTGGTGCCATGTTATGGCGCATGAGTCTTTCGAGGATCAGCAAACTGCTGAGGTAATGAACAGTCTCTTTATTAATATTAAAGTTGATAAAGAGGAACGCCCCGATCTCGATAAAATTTATCAGACCGCGCATTCAATGCTTACCGAACGCCCGGGTGGCTGGCCGCTGACCGTATTTTTAACGCCCGACACCCACATGCCGATATTTGCTGGCACCTATTTCCCACCGCAAGCCAAACACGGGCTACCGGCTTTTCAAACTCTGCTGCAGCAAATTAGTGAAATCTGGCAAACACGGCAGACAGATATAGAGAGTCAGTCAGCCGCACTGCAAGACACCTACACCCGCATCTACCAGGCAACCAGACCCACCGATAGTGACTTTAACCATGCTGTTATTGATATCGCCAGAAACCAGGTAGAGAAACAGTTCGATGCGATCAATGGCGGTTTTAGCGGTGCGCCCAAGTTTCCACACCCGGCTATTCTGGAATTCACACTTAAACACTGGTGCCACACCAAAAAAAATGGCCGGCCTGACCCACGGATATTACATAGCGCCATCTACACACTAGAGAAAATGGCGAATGGAGGCGTGTTTGACCATCTCGGTGGTGGATTCTGCCGATACTCTACCGATGAACGCTGGATGATTCCGCATTTTGAAAAGATGCTCTACGACAATGGCCCCTTGCTGTCACTCTATAGCCAGGCATGGAAATTAAATGCCGAGCCTTTATTTTATGATGCCGCCTGTGGAACCGCGGACTGGGTAATGCGTGAAATGCAATCGGCTGAAGGCGGTTATTATTCCGCACAGGATGCCGATTCAGAAGGCAGCGAAGGCAAGTTTTTTGTCTGGAGCCAGGATGAAATTAACACCATACTTAAACAGGCTGAGGAACTGGAAGGTATAACAGCCGAAGCCATCAAACTTTTTAGAAAGCGTTTTGGCTTTAATAAGAATGAAAACTTTGAAGGCGCATGGCATCTACACGGTTACGAAGCAGAGGCATTACTGGCGAAAAAAAGCAAAATTCCTGCCGCTGTACTGCATACTCAGTTCCAGCAGATCAGGCAACTATTCTTTACCCGGCGCGAACAACGCATACACCCGGATACCGATACCAAGATACTGTGTTCATGGAACGGCCTCATGATACATGGCATGGCGATGGCCGGTCGCCTGCTGCAAAAACCTGAATATACCGAATCAGCAATGCGCGCAGCCTGTTACCTGAAGCAGCACTGCTGGAAAGATGGGCAGCTGTTCGCCAGCATTAAAGATGGCAAGGCAACGCTTAATGCCTACATCGACGACTACGCCTTTCTTATCTATGGGCTGCTTGAATTACTGCAAAACCAGTGGAACCACGAATTATATAGCTGGGCACAGCAACTGGCCGACACCTTACTCAGCCACTTTGAGGATACCGAATTTGGTGGCTTCTATTTCACCAGCCATCAGCACGAAGACCTGATCCAGCGGCTGAAGAGCTTTAGTGATGACGCCATACCGGCGGGCAACGGTATCGCAGCGCTGGCGCTCAACCGCTTAGGACTACTGAGCGGCAAACAACACTATATAGTGTCAGCAGAAAACTGCCTGAAATCCGCCTGGACCTCCATTAATAGTGCCCCGATTTCGCACTGCGCATTGCTCAATGCATTAAGTGAATATTTAACACCACCCGACATACTTATAATAAGAGAGCAGGCAGTCGAAACGGACAGCGAAAAAACAAGCTGGAAACAGCAGGCACAGCAGTATTATTTACCGACCACACTGGTATATACTATCCCTGCTGATGAAACACCGCCGAAATCGTTAGCAAACAAAACACCAGCGGCAGACCACGGCAATATTGCCTACCCTTGCAGCGGCCTGCAGTGCTTCCCTGCCATCAATACCCGGTCCGAGCTGGACACTTACCTTCGGAATAACAGTTATCGCGTTTTGGAATAAGTCCGCGGGAAGCGAGTATCCACGCTTAATCTGCCCCTTTTTTTAGACCAAATACAAACTGATGCGAGCAAAAACAATATCTTAGAGGCTTGCAATACTTGATAGTTTAGGAGTATGGTTATATCCTCTGAATTATACATAGTCAGAAGACTGTCTTAAAACACTAATACGATATTAATACGAGGATAACATCATGGCTGAACGTAAACTGACCATCATTGCAACGAAGGGTACTCTGGATTGGGCATACCCTCCTTTCATTCTTGCCAGTACAGCTGCAGCTTTAGGGATGGAAGTTTCAATCTTCTTTACATTCTACGGCTTAAATCTGTTACTGAAAGATACCAGTGCGTTAAAAATTACACCAATGGCAGCTCCTGACATGCCGATGAAAATGCCATTTGGCCCTAAATGGTTACAAAACATCGACTTTGGCCCTAAAGTACCAAACGTTATGTGGAACATCCCTTTCATGGATCCAATCTGCACCAGCCTGATGAAGAAAACCATCAGCAACTGCGGCGTGGCATCTATTGATGAACTACGTGAACTTTGCCAGGAAGCAGAATGTAAATTCCTTGCTTGCCAGATGACTGTTGAATTATTCGGTCACGATCCAAAAGCATTCATCGACGGCGTTGATTTCGTTGGTGCTGCAACTTACTTTGAAGAATCAGCTGACGCTACACAGTCACTGTTTATCTAGTAATAGATCAGGCATTAAAAAAGGCCGCGCCCTGGTGATTCCGGGTCGCGGCCTTTTTTATCGCTTAAATATTTTTGACCGTAGGGTGCGCCATGCGCACCTTCTGTTAAATATTGACGTTTATATTATGGTGCGCATGGCGCACCCTACGGCTTTAAATTGACTTAATCATTTGTGTTATTCGTGATAAATCACTTTAAAGAGCACCGTCATCCAAATCCCATAAATCTTCATCCTGCGTCGGATCATCCCAGTTATTATCGTATTCTTCGGGCTCAGCGACTTTAGCCACATCAGTCTTTTTCATGTCCATCTTCGAGCCAATACGATCGAGTTCTGCGCTCAACAATTCTTCCTGATGTTGTACCCGGGCTGATTTTTCCAGCATCATTTTATGCGCTTCGCCGCCAATGACATAAGGCGTAATCAAAACCACTGTCTCGGTATTATTACTTACGTGTGATTCACTTGAGAACAATGCACCTAACAGTGGGATATCACCAAGAATAGGCACACTTTCCCGACCATCAGTAATATTGTTTTTAATCAGACCACCAATAAAAACCGCCTGACCATCGCGGGTAAGAATTTCCGTTGTCACTTCCGTGGTTTTTTGTGACGGAATACCATCAGCAGAAATCGCACCGGTACTCACTTCGGGATGAATTTGCATCATCACATTACCGACAGCGTCTATACGCGGTAACACATTAAGTATTACCCCTGACTCAAGAAACTCGATACTTTCCGTCGTTACCTGGTTTATGGTTGTTGTGACTTTGTAACCCTGACGATCACCAATAATGACTGAGGCTTCGGTATTTTCTAACGCCACAAGATTTGGCGATGAAAGGGTACGCACATCATCTTTTGAATACAGCGCGGTTAAGAGCAGCTTCAAGCGTATCCGTTACCTGGTTGATAAACAAACCGGATGCCGGAGAAGAAAGCCCCTGCACCCCAAGCGTGGTTTCACCGCTGTTAAACACCTTGCTCCAGTTAATTCCATAAGAATTACTGTCTGATAACGTAACTTCTAGTATTTTAGCTTCTATTAAAATCTGGCTAGGCGTTGCATCGATGCTTTTCAGGATCAAACTTGCACGTTCCACGTGCTCCGGTGTATCTTCAATAACCAGCATGTTTCTTTCTGACAGGATTGAAACTTTGCCATAGTCAGATAAATAATCTTCAATAATGCTTTTTACTTTATCCGGGTCCGAATACCGGACAGTGTACGTCATCACTGATGTCAGACTACTTTTATGCCGTGAACCTATATCTTCCGGTTTGACAATATGAAAAGTCCCGTCGATCATTTCAGCTGCATAACCGCCTGCACGCGCCGCGGATTTAATAACATCTTTTACTTTAACATTGTGCAGGTTAAGCGATATGTCACCTTCGATGCCCTTGTCAACAAGGATATTGACCTTTTCCTTGGCAGCGAGCATGGCCATTACTTCGGCAATATCCATATCAAGCACATTAATGTTAATTACGTTATTAATGCCGGCATAAGTTGCCTGCACGTGCAGAAGCAGCAACGCTAGCATGCAACGAATAAAAACTGATTTATTAATTTGTTTATTCATCATTATTCAGTGTTAAGACTGTCTCATTATTGCCACGTTGCAAGGTCACACTTGCGCTCTCTATCCTGACCACACGGTAACCGGAAACGTCCTGGTACAAACGGTAAAACTTGCCATCAATATTCACCATTGAATCCTCACCATCAATAACAGTACCGCGGAGCATCATTTTTCCACCGTTCCTTTTATTTACACCCGAATGAAGGCCCGGGTTCATAACAGGCTGTTCAAACGGGTTATGGATAAGCGTATCCGCTGCCATTGCATAATTGCCGGTGGTTGCCAATAGCAGGCAAATTAGCCCTTTCACTGCTATATGTCTCATTTATCGGCCGCCCGGTAAAAAACAATAGTCACGTTCATCTTTAACTGCGTATCATCACTTTTATTTGCGCCGGCCAAAGCGATTTCATAATTTGACACCAGCATAAAACCTAGCGTTTCTCCGATCCTGTTTAGCCATCGGTATAACTTGCTGTACTCACCGGTAACATCAACCTTGAACGAAATCTCTTCAAACTCCATAATGCGTTTTGCCGATCCCGGCCTGACACCAACAAGCTCTATTCCGGCATCCCAGGCCAGTCCCTGCAATCGTCCGACCAGGTAGGCTTCCATCTCGTTGACCGGCATGTCACCCGCTTCACCATGCAGCTGTAACTGCAGCGCTTTTATTTGTTTGTGCTCATCGTCTATGGCGCGCTGTAACTGCGCCTGGTCATCAATCTGGCCATTCAGCATTTCCAGTGAAACGCTGTTTTCGGAAAAACGCTGATACTGCGGCTTGACCAGGTACAAAGCCACTGCCGAGACAATCAACAGGCTAAGCAGCAACAGGATCAGCGCCAATGATCTTGGCTCAACTTCCATCAGGTTTTCACGAATCATGAGATGCTGTACCGGCTGTTGACGGTAATAACCAGCTTAAACTCGACGACAGTTTTATCTGCATAGGCGTGTTGCTGGGTATTAAGAATTCTGACGTCGCCTATCTGCGGCTGCTGCATTAACCTGCGAACGAAACTGGACAATGCCTCATGGTCCCTGGCGCCACCATTAACTTCCATGTGCGTTTGTATTCTCCATGCCTCCTCTGCCTTTTTATTGCTGCGGTCACTTTCAGGTATAACGATAAAATAACCGGTATTCACGCCTTCCTGCTGCTCACTGCTTCTGCTGCCGGCACGCTCAAAACTCCAGTTTTTAAACCATACGTTTTTACCTTCCAGTGCCCTGTCGACGGTGACAAACATATTTTCTGCCACAGCACCGCCACGTAACTTCTGCAAGATCCCGTACTTTTTAACAAGTAGATGGCGGTCTTTTTTCAGGTTCTGAAGAGTACCCCGTTGCTGACTGGAGATGGCTTTCTTTTTTTCAAGAAAGGTTATTTCTGACTGGTATACATCCGCCTTATAGTTCAAAGCGAAACTTGTAGCCGCAGCCAGAACGATGAAAATAACCATCGCCAGGGCCCAGCGCTGCAATATATAGAGCTGCTGAAGATATCGCTTGTAGTCCTCGGGAATAAGATTCATCTCAGCCGTACTCGGTTAACCCGTATAACGCCATACCGGTAACTACCGCACTGCGCGGCCCGGAATCAGTGTCGAATTCTGCTGCATTATTAAATCCTTCAAATGGCAGTAACACACTGACCGGCACCTCGATTAAGGTTTTAATGAAGTTTTCGATGCCATGCCAGGTCGCCACCCGATCGGTTAAATACACCTGTTTGACTGGCATGCCTCTGGTTTCCGAGGCAGCATATATAAGCGCCCGGTTGATATCTTCGACCAGCTCCATAAATAGTGGCTTGAGCACGCTATAAAAAGCATCTGCCACCGGCGTATCATGCTGATTTTCAGCGTTACCCGTGACATCCCCTGTATTTGCCTGCTGCAACATGGTAATGGCTTCATGCTCATTGATATCAAGCTCCTTGCACAGCATGGCGATTAATTGTATTTCACCAAAATCGATATCACGCTCATAAATCAGGCGTCGGCCGCTAAGAACAGTAATATATGTTTGCGCGCGTCCCATGGAAATCATCATTAGATTAGCGTCATGCTCACTGCCATGTTTAACCTCTACTAGGCGGCGAACCGCTGTTGGTTCGATCTCCAGAGCATTCACCGTAAGGCCCATTTTTCGCAAATTTTCAAGATGATCGATCACCCGATCGTGATCAGCCAGAGCAACTAAAACTGAACGTTCCTGGACATTACCCGCTTCAGGCCTGACCATCATGTAGTCGATAACATAATTCTCAATTTGATCCTCGATTCGCTCTGAGATCCGCTGTACGATCATTTCTTCATCTTTTGTATCGCTTTGATGCATAAAGCTCAACATCATGATTTTTACATCTTCCGGCTGTAAACAAGTAACAATCTCACGGCCGACAAAATCGTTTTCTTTTAATAGCTGCTTAATCCGGGCACGTAATTGAACGCTGGAATCACGCTGCTCATCCGTGGTTGCAATGCACGCGGAGGCATAAAGCTCAAGCGAGTCACCATGCTTTCTGAACTGCACCATGCGCAACCCGTTTGCGCCCATATCAATCGCAATAGGGCCGTATTGAAAGGCATCATTTTTTTTGCGCAGGATACTGCCAATACGCTCTACAAATTTTGCGGGAAGATACTGAGTCATAATGCCTCTGTTACCAGTAGCGAACCTGCAACACAGTTCAATCTGCTATCGTTTGAATGTTTGCGCGTCTTGGCCAGGTACAGCGACTTGTCTGCCGCCTTATAAAGTTTTTCAAGATCTACATCGCTGGCAGAAGCGGTTACTTTAATGACACCGATACTAACCTCAACGGCAATACCCGCTATCGCTTGATCGCGTAATTTATCCGTCGCCTGCTGCAACGGTTTTTTGTAGTCACTGGCTTCAAACAGAAGCACGAACTCATCACCACCAATACGAAACACATAACTGCTTTCGCCCAATGCCTGATAAAACACGTCAGCAATTTCCTTTAATACATCGTCACCTGAATGATGACCATGTACATCATTAATCTGTTTGAAATCGTCAATATCCAGCAGGCCGAAGTAAACCTTGCTGTTTGCACGTTCCAACATCCTGCGGGCGACGCGCTTGAACTGCACTTCGAGGTAGCGGCGGTTCCAGGCACCGGTCAAACTGTCTTCGTAGGACAGACGTTCCATTTTTCGATGCGCTTCTTCGAGCTCATAACGCGCCCTGATATCATCCTTTCTTACCCCTACATTACGACTAAGGATAGTTAAACTAATGGTCGCCGACACCAGCATCATAAACTGCAAAATCATCAGGTTATCGGTGCTGAACCGACCATCAACACTCACGGTTGACAGGGTAAATACCAGGTAAACCAGGGATACGACGGCAAGCCCTTCACGTAATCCCCAGGGAACAATCGGAATGACCATAAACAGCACGACAACAGAGGGCAACAGCGCATTGTTGAAATTGCCTTCGCGGTGCGCCAGTAAAACAAAGGCAACGCCACTGACAATGATAAGCGTCATGCATAACAGGTATAGTGCTTTTGTCTCCGCCAGCCTGCGCGAGGTAAAGATGACATGCAGGCACAACAGAGCCAGCACCGCACAGGTGTAAAGGTAGGGCTCGCCGTATTCGAGCAGACTATACAATAGAGATGCAGCGACCATCAGGCACAGTGTGACCAGCCCCAGGATACCAACCCCATGACTCACTTCTGACACCATGACGCGCTCGGCATAACGTGACAGCTCATCGCTTTCAAAATCTGTTGAAGACCAGAACCATGACAGCCAGGCCTTTAATTTACGGTAAAGCATTAAAAGCATATTCTCTATGAAAATCTTATACTTAGTATAGTAGAAATTTCCTGTAATACCGGGTGAACAGAATCCCCGGCACCGCCATAATCAGGGTGATCTGGCTCTATTATTTATTTAATGTAATCACTGATGTTTTTGTCGACGGGTGGCAGCAAAACTTATGCACCTGGCTGGGTGTTCAGCCATATAGTGATAGCCGGGCCGTGAAATATTGGTCTGCTGCCGGGTAATGCGTAGAACTTTCGGTGCGCACGGCGCACCCTACAAAAACATAACCCCTAGCACTCCCCGTAGGGTGCGCCGTGCGCACCGAAACCCCAAAACATAACCCCTCGCACACCCGTAGGGTGCGCCGTGCGCACCGATACCGCAAAATCATTCACCAAACACATTACCCTCATCCACACCCTGCCCGCCCCAATCCTGTGCATACAACACCCTCGCGAACATACCGGTGAAACGTCGAATACGGCCAGTCGGCCACCTGCTTCACATACACCATGCTTCACCGGGTTCCAGTGCAGGTAATCCAGGCAACGGTTCAAATCATGCCTGATCGCGCACCTGGTGCTCCCAGAAGCGCCGCTGCCAGATGGCGCCCTCCCGGCGTTTTATACGCGAGGCCGAAACACGGGTGATCCATGGGACATACCGGTGCGCACGGCGCACCCTACAAAACCATCATCTCCTGCGCCATGCGCCGTAGGGTGCGCCGTGCGCACCGACAGCCTGCGTCACCAGCCGTTTAATCATCGACCAGCGCAGCCGAATAGGCATGATCATTTTCTGGCAAGGTCCAGATCGCATGCAGATGGTCTGGCATCAACACCATGGCATCAATGGTGAAAGGGAATTTCGTCCGGGTGGTTATAATCGCATCACGCAACGCACTGCGAATGTTGTCATGACAAAGGATTTTTTGCCGCCGGTAGCTCACCAGGGTGAAAAAGTAAGTACCGCCGGAGATAGCAGCGCGTCGATAGTTGGGCATCCTTGCCTCCGTTCAATAAGTTAAATTAATTTTTACGTAGGGTGCGCCGTGCGCACCGGGTGCATCAATATACCACATGGTGCGCACGGCACACCCTACGGTAATACCCACCAGCCAATCGGGTAGAAGAAGCGCAGACTGCCGCCGTATTGGGCATACCATTCCACCTGGGAACTGCTGTCGACATTGACATGTACGGCATAGCTATCAGCAGGTTCGCCTTCTGCTTCCTGCAGGTTCAGCTTACGCTGCAGTATGGATCCTGTCTCACGCACTCCTATCTCGACATCAGCACCGTTACTTTCGTTGCTTACTATAAACTGGGCTACGGAATTGGCCGGTACGCCAAAGCTACTCAGGTCATGTGCTTCCCAGGTGAGCAAAGTCGACACCTGTCCACTGACACCGCCAGCTTCGGTGTATGTACCTGGCGGGATGCTCCAGTACCCGAGCAGGTGAAAATCGACGACCGAGGTCGCGCCAGCATAGACTTCAACCATCGATGAAGCATCGGCTTCGACCTGCATCGAGGTAACATCAACGCCGCCAGCCTCTGCTCTATGGAGGCTGACTCGCCGCTGCAGGCTGGAACCGGTATGCCGCGTGCCCACCAACCATCCGATCGAGGTACTTTTGTTTGAGATCGCGATTTCCGCTACCTGATTGGGGCCGACACCATAACTGCCAAGATTGTGAGCCTGCCAGCTTGCATTCGCACCCGCTTTAAAGACGTCGAAACGCTCCACGTAGGTGGGCCCAACCCAGTAACCCAACAGGGTAAAAGTCACTCTGGCAGTAACATCCGAGTAATGCTGAATTTGACTACTGGCGTCAGCCTGTACGTGCATGACCACGGCATCTACACCACCGCCTTCGGCCTCATGTAATTGAAAACGCCGATCCAGGCTAGAGCCAACCGCACGCACACCGCCCCAGTATTCTTTTCCGGTATTTGAATTGGTCACTGCCACTTCGACCACGGCGTTTGCCGGTACGCCGTAAGCACTGAGATCGACCGTCTCCCAGGTATCATTAGCCGTTGCCGACCACAGCGCAAAGGCTTCATAGTAGCCTGGTCCACCGTCGCCACCGCCACCACCACCGCCGAGCGCAGCCAGCTCCTCGATGTCAGTGCTGGTCAGTACCTCATCATAGATACGGATATCATCGAGCAGCCCATCCCAGTATTCGCCGGCCGCTGACCGGCCGATCGTCACCGCGCCGGAATTGACCGGCGGTGACACAACGATCGATCCCGCAAAAACCTGTGCACCATTGATATAAAGCAACACCTGGTCGCTGGCGTCATCGAAGCTTACCGCCGCCTGGTACCACTGGTCGGTATCCAGACTCAGCCCGCTCGTAAACACCTCGTACCAGGTGCCGCCTGACCAGAAGCCGAACACGAGTTCATCCTGCCAGGTACCGAACCAGTAGTTGGCGGTGGTGGAATTGGGGTACTTGCTGACGAAGGTCCGATAGCCGCCCGCGCCGGAACCAAAACTGTCCGCACGGAACCAGGTCGAAATCGTCAGCGCGCTTGCCAGGTTCAGGCCCGGGTCGTGCGGCACGTTGACGTAATCGTTGCCGCCGTCGAAATTCAGCGCGCCATCCACCTGGCCTGTATCCCAGGTCGGGCCATTGGTCAGCGTACCGTCGTGACCGCCGACCGAGTCGACCGCCGTGGTGCCGCTGGTTTCATCCAGTTTCCAGTGGGCCAATGGCGTCAACACTGGGGCAGCAGTGCAGCTGGTAACAATATCCAGGTCATCGACATACAGGGTAGTATTGTATGCTGTATCACTGGTGCTGAAGCGTATCTGCGTGGTAGCACCGATAAAGTCACTGATGTCGACGGTGTCGACCAATGGCGCAGTACTGGTATTAAACGTATACACCTTGACCGGGGTAAAACTCGCGCCACCATCGCCGGAAGCCTCCAGGGTGACACTGCCGCTCGTTGGCGAACCGACCTGACGCCAGCGGTAGCTGAACGAAAGGCTAGCCGAAACCGCCCCGGATAAATCCACTTGCCGCATAATCTGGCGCGACTGCGCACGGTCCTCACGGATTTGCAGGCATTGACCGGTAGTACACAAGGCATTAGCTAATACCCTGAAGTCGCCTGCATTCGGGCCATCAGATTCACCGAACTCCTGCCAGTCACCGTTCCATGCAATAGAACCGGTACCGCCGGTGTAGTCTCCGGTCTCGAAATCATCGGCAGCATTTTCTGCTGCGCAAGCAACATCGCCTGTTTCCATGCCCCACTGCAATGCACGCTGCACCAGCAACCGACCGTTGCCAGTGAGATAGTCCCAGTTGAATTTGGTTTCAGTACCCAGTGGCAGCATCACGCGGCGACCGGCGGCAGTGCCACCACTGGCCATGTCGGCGCCCTGGTCCAGCACCACCAGCGAACCGGCACCACCGGAATCAGCCAGGGTCTGCAGCCCCGCGGCCTCGGTGCCGGACACGGTCAACTGCTCCATGCCGGCCGTGTAAATATCCAACGAGCCGGTCGCGAATACTGCGGTGATGTAATGGCTGATATCGGTGACGTTGAGCGCAGACCCGACGGTGTATGCCGAGCCGGTAGCGAAACCGAGATCGCCATTATAATCGCCGTCCTCGCTGACCACGCCGATGGGCACGTCCTTGATGCGGGTGCCCACCTGGCCTGAATTGACCGTCTCCGAGATGTAGAACACGTCATTGCTGTCTGCTGCGGTCATGTAACCCGCGGCATTGGTATTTTCACTGATGAGGTTCACCGTATAACCCCAGGATTCAAACAGCGCCTTCTTATAAGCATCCGCCGGCACCAGTGTTGTCGGGTCGACCACCACCATCGCCACCGTACCGCTACCCTGCGGCGCCAGGCAGGAGCTGCCGCATTCGCAGGCGTAGGTGATCGTCAGCTTTGGCTGGACGCCGACACTGGCATTTTCCTTCGAGGCAAAATTGGCCTGATCCAGGCCGTTGTCCGGCCTGATTTGCAACCCGTGGTTCGGCTCGCCCGCGAGCCAGCGCTGCACCAGCGGGGCAATCTCCCAGCTGACCCATGTCTCGCCACCGTTGATGGCGGTCTCGGCGACCACCAGGGCGTTGATATCCCCGCCTGCCGATGTCCATGCGTTGCTGCCATCGTGCGTTAACCACGTGGCACCGTCCGCAATGCCGCCGCCGCTTTTGGTGCCCTCTACCCAGCTACGCGTCACCTGGTGGATGGTAGCTGTACCCGGCGCATTCAGATTCTGCAGGCTGAGCTCGAGCCGTGCAGATCGCACAACGGCACCCTTCGGCAATCGGGCAAGATCGAATCGAAGCACAGGGTATTGCTGCCAATCCGATCCGTTATCATGCACCTGCATGTAGTCCGCACCGCCATAATTGCGATTACTATAAAATGAATCCGGCATCCCATCTTCACCGGGGTCGGTGCCGAGCTGAAAGGCCACTTTGCCCAGTGTCTGGTAGGCCGGAACGTTGCTGCGTGTCAGCGTGCGGGTGATGTCGTTGCTCGGTGATGGATTGCCGGTCAGGTTGCCACTGGCGCTGATCTGCAGCGGCGAAACGGCGCCATCGGCGGTGGTGATCTGCAAATAGGGACGCTGCGCCGCGGTAGGGTTTTCACGACTGGCAAACCTGGAGTCGGTAGTGATCGATTCAACCAGCAGCATCAGCCCGTAATTCGCTGCCGCATCATTCACCCATGACTGGGCCAGGGCAGTGAGATTAATGGCCACCCAGGCATTGGGCACGGGCTGTGGCGGAATGACGCCTAACACCTCGCTGTTGTAGGCGGTTGCCATGTTGTTCCAGGTAGCGCCGGCCTCGGTCCAGGCCGTGTTCACCGGGTGGATGTTGACGGCGTCAGCGGGATCATTGGTGGTGAAATACAGCCACAGGGTGGCTGTGACGACGCGGCTTCCCGATGGAATCGCCGACAGATCAAAGTGCAGCAGACCGCGGCGTGCAGGGCCGAGGAAGATTCCGCTTTCACTGCCGAAATTGGTATCCGGATTGGTTTCACGAATATAGCTGTCATAGTCCGGATTGAGGCTATAGCTGGTAGTGCTGGTGGCGGCGGCATCGATGCTGGCGCTGTAACTGCCGGCACCGAACGGCACCGTAGCCATGGTCATGTCGCCGGCACAGCCGCTGTACTGTGCGGTCCAGGTGGCGTGGGCAATGCCGGCGCGGGCAATGTTTTCGGCCTGTTCGGCATCTTGCATGCCGCCAGTTTCGTCGACATTGAAGCTGCTCTGGTTATTGAGCATGAAAGCAATGGTGGCGACCAGCACGATGGCAATGATCACCGGCATCAGGATGAAACCGTTTTGAGGTTTAGCGCGGTTCATGTTGTCACCGAATGCTGAGCCCCAGAAGTGTAACGGTGCGCATGGCGCACCCTACATGCGATTAATTTTCCGGCGGTCAATGAACCCATCACCGTAGGGTGCGCCATGCGCACCGTATGCCGACCGTTGGTACAACCATTATGGTTCACACGACCCACCGAACCTGTGATCATCACAATGCACCGCCGACACGAACGCGGGTTTGCAGGCTGACACTTTCACCGCTGTCCGGGCTGGTGAGCTCGAGGGTAATATCAACGACCTGGCTGCGCCCTGCCTGGGCAACTCGTTCAACCCGAAGACGCGTGACATTGTCGGCAATGGCTTCCTCGATAAAATCCAGCCCGGTGACCGTGCCACTGCTATCCACATCCCACGGTACCGGCGTGCGTTGTATCAGGCTGTTGCCTGCAAGATAAAACACCACCGGGTCGTACCAGTCTTCATCGCTGCTGCCATCCTCGTCATCGTCGGCTACCGCCTCTGTATCGATATTGCCATCGCCGTCATCATCGACACTACAGATGCCCGCACAGCCATCTCCATTGTTGTCGGCGCCAGGGTCTTCGTCGGATATGCCGTCGCCGTCATCATCGATGCTGTTGAGGTTATCCTCGTTCTGGGCGAAGTCTGCGCTTTCATCATCATCGGCGACAGGTGAAAGTAAAAAATCCGCGACGCCGTTACCGTCGTCATCAATCCCCGCGATACCGGGTTTACCATCGTTACTGGTATCGGCCGGCAGGTCTTCATCAATTTGCCCATCACCGTCATTGTCGGCATCGGGGATGCCGTTGCCGTCGAGATCGAAACTGGCCGGCAGCGTCACCGCCAGTACTAGGTGATCATCAGCTCGATCAGCGTAAAACCGCTTTTCCCCTTTATACCCATAGTATTCAGTTAACCTGCCTTTATGATGTTTTACATCCCCTCAACGACGGCTGGCAGAAAATCTCTGACGAACGGCGGTTTAGGGCCAAGGGCCAAGGGCCAAGGGCCAAGGAAAGAGGATCATAGTCCCAGCTAATCTTCCCACTTTCTTCCTCGGCCCTTGGCCCTCGGCATTCTCCATCCCCTTTCCCGCCCGCAGCTTGCCCCCCCCAGGGCTTTCTTTATACTTCGCCACGCCTCAAGTCAGGCCGATGTAGCTCAGCCGGTAGAGCAACGCATTCGTAATGCGTAGGTCCGCGGTTCGAATCCGCGCATCGGCTCCATAAAATCAAAACCACAACTCAAGCATACTTTACCTGCCAGAGACCCTGGTCTGCACAAGGGGCACCGGTACTCAAGGCGCTCTCTTGAGAAACACCTGGACAAGTCTTTCATGGGACGAATTGCAAAAGGCTTCGATTTTCCGGGTTGTCAGACCCGATGGGCTGAGCGTGGAAAAGTACACTCAGAGCATATTGTTGATCATTTGCACCGGCTATATGAGCAACAAAAGTAAAGTGGGGCCATGTGTGCTGCAGCTCCGGGGGACTATGTGCGACGCTGGGTACCGGGTAGAACTGGAAGTTTGGCACAACATTGTGGAACAACACATCCACCAAAACAATTTGGTGGATGCAATCGGGGAGACATATATAAGCGGAAACGGTTGTTCGTTATACCTCCTTCCGCGCCGTACAAAGCCCAATACCGTAAAGCCAAGAGCCAGGAGGGCGACCACCCCAGGCTCGGGTACGGAGCTACGTTCCGTAACGTAGTTAACCACCCCCTATCT
>CAWEEC010000125.1:0-42463 GCA_963807785.1 uncultured Gammaproteobacteria bacterium
TTTTCATTCCTGGGGCAGGTCAGTTATTTGCCTCGAGTGCAACCAGTCCATCCAGTACCAGGCCGCCCGGATTCACGGTGCTGAGTATTGTGTCATCCTTCACAACCAGGACGCGCATCAGGTCGAAAGTGGCCATCAGGCGCGAACAATAGCGGATGTCCATGTCAGGGTCGACACAGACCGCTGGTTTATCCATGATTTCATAGGTATTCACCCGGCTGGATGCCCTGTCCTTTGCCAGTACCTTGCGCGTGATCTGACACCAGCAAGAGACCATATTCGTCATTCTCATCCCTTTTATTGACAACAAGAACAGTGGTTTTCAGCCTTTTCATCTCATTAAGGGCTTCCGTGATGGTCGCGTTACCGTTGATAGTACCGTAGTTTGGCTTCATTACGTCCCTTGCACAGATGCGTTTTTTGCTTGTCATAAACGATACCTCGAGCGAGTATGGCTTTTATTGCTGTTGGATTGCATAGTCGTACCTGGATTTGGAGAAAAGTAGATAAAGTATAAGTCCCCTGTTTCACTAACATCAAGTCCACGACTCATTCGATTCAGGCTGAAAGGATCAGGCTCAATAGTAACTTCATAGTGGTGCTTTTGGTTTGATATTGTTTCTTGAATATATGTTAGATACGTTCGCAGGCTATCTAACATAAACGATGATTGCTATAAAATGAAAAATAGAACCTGCCAGAACAAATAAATGCCAGATACCATGCGAATGTCTTAACAGCTGCTTGTGGTCTAGAACATAAAATATAATGCCGAACGTGTAAGCCAGTCCACCCGCCGATAATAAATATACGCCCATTTCTGGCAGCGACTTATATAGCGCATCGAAATCAAGCACAACCAGCCATCCCATCACCAGGTAAATTATGATTTGAAGTGCCTCAATGCGGTTCTTCAGGCTTAGTTCCAGCGTGATGCCAATGATGGCCAGCCCCCATACGGAAGTCAGGATCCATAATCCGTTACTGTCAATCAGTGACACCAGCATGAACGGGGTATAGGTGCCGGCGATCAGCAGGTAAATCGAAATGTGATCGAGTTGCTGAAATACGCGTTTTACAAACGGGCTTTTAGTACTGTGGTACAAGGTTGACATGCTGTATAGCATGACTAATGTCAGGCCGAAGGTGAGGAAGCCGATAAAAAGCAGGATATCTTTTTGCTGGATTGAGACTGTAATGAGCGCGCCCAATCCCATAACTGCCAGCACGGCGCCAACAAGATGTGTGATGCTATTAAATTTCTCTGAATAGTACATATAATGATCAAAGGAGTCGGATCCCTTTGCTGAGTGTAATATAGTGGCGAGTTTGATCCAATATCCAAAAGCAGATTCAGAAGGGTCAGAAACAAGTGAATTAATAGATAAATGCGGTCGCAGAGACTGGATTTTTATCAATGTATTTATATGTTTAAATAATATTGCCTGCGTCCCTTTAATTATGGGATTCATATTAACGCGAGGAAACGGATTTGACTGATTATCGACTCGGCAGGATATTTATTCTGCTGCTACTCACCCTGGTGTTCAGCGGTTGTGCCACCGTATCTTTCGAGGAGCCCAAGCCGTACAGCAGGACTATCACTGAAACGGCGGATACCAGGCTAGGAAAGGGTGTATCTCAGTGGGTCGATGCGCATGGAGGACGCTCCGGATTTTACCCTTTAACTGAGGGTATGGATGCCCTGGGCGTAAGATTGCGGCTGGCTGAACAGGCAGAGAAGAGTATCGATCTTCAATACTTTTTGATGAAGCGGGATACGGCGGGTCTGGTCATGATGAATGCACTGCTGAAGGCGGCGGATCGGGGTGTACGGGTTCGTTTCCTGCTTGATGATATTTTTACGACTGCACCGGATCGTGGGTTGCTGCTGATCAACCAGCACCCGAACATCGAAGTCCGGTTGTTTAATCCTGTTTCGCGTCGTGGATTTTCCACGCTGAATTTCGTTGGCGATTTCAGACAGGCCAACCGGCGCATGCATAACAAGTCTTTTACGGTTGACAACCAGATCAGTGTTGTCGGTGGGCGCAATCTTGCCGATGAGTATTTCGACCTGAAGTCAGAGTCCGTGTTTATCGATTTTGATGTACTGGCGATGGGGCCAATTGCCGCTGAAATATCGATGTCCTTCGACGAATTCTGGAACCACTCCCGTGCGATTCCAATGGATCGGATAGCCGCCAACAAGGCGGATGAGGACCTTGAAACTGTGCGTGCCGACATTGCGGAAGAATTCAACGGGCTCTATGATACGGTGTATAAGCAGGCGCTTGAAAGTCAACTACTTAAGGATCTGATAGCGGACCGCCGGCAGATATTTCCTGCCGAGGCACGCGTACTATCGGACAGTCCCGACAAGCTGATTAACGAAATCAGCGAAGAGCATATGCAGCTCGCTACAGACCTGAGAGAGGTGCTGCTCAGCGCCGAGAAAGAAATCATCTTTATTTCGCCATACTATGTCCCCGGTGACGGCGGCGTTCAACTGGTGCGGAATCTGGTGGACAAGGGTATACGTGTGATTATCCTGACCAACTCACTGGCTTCCAATAACCATGTACCGGTACATGGCGGCTATGCGCGTTATCGAAAAGACGTAATCGAAGCCGGTGCAGAACTTTATGAAGCGAGAGCAAATGCTGCGCGCGATCGGCGAGGTACAGATGAAGGTCCGGATGCAATGACGCTGCATACCAAGGCCTTTATAATCGATCGCAGATATCTGTTTGTCGGTTCTTTGAATCTCGACCCCCGGTCCATAGAAATCAATGCCGAGATGGGCTTACTGATTGATTCACAACAGATGCTTGCTTACCTGCATCCTGATCCTGATGAGAAACTCGCTAAAATTGCCTATCGTGTCCTCCTGAATGATGATGGAAACCTTGAATGGCACGCACGCATCAATGGCGAAGAAGTGATCGAGACCAAAGAGCCCCTCACGAGTTCATGGCTTCGTTTCAAGGCCTGGTTATTGCGCATTGCCCCCGAAAGTCAGCTCTAATCAACGTTTCAAAATTAGTTAATGCATGTCTGTGTCTCGATCTGAATTCGATGAAGCAATTTGGAAAACAGTTTCCAGCATCAAGAGCGGCCGTGTTATGAGCTATGGTCAAGTTGCACGCATAGCTGGTTATCCACGTCATGCGAGAATGGTGAGTAAAGCCATGAGTCGATCTTCCGAACCGCTGCCCTGGCATCGTGTCGTAAAGTCTGATCGTACGCTGGCTTTTGAAGATGGTAGTGAGGCATATAATAAACAGAGAGATTTACTGCAGAAGGAGGGTGTGCAATTTATCAATGGAATAGTTGTGCCACTTGATGCTGATGAGGCCAAGGATCTGGATGAATTACTCTGGGGGCCGCCAGAATAAACGGAATAAACGCAGACACCCATTAGTCTTTAAATAAAGCGATCAAGTATCAGGATCGATTGAAAAATTGCAGCACAAAAAAAGCCCGCATAAAGCGGGCTTTTTAATCAGATTAAAACTGATTGGATTATTTGGCCTGAGCGACCATGTAATCTACTGCAGCTTTAACTACATCATCAGACAATTGTACTTGCCCGCCCTTGGGAGGCATTGCACCTTTGCCTTTAATTGAAGCGGTATATAGTACGTCCATGCCTTGATCAATACGGGGTTTCCATGCGGCCTTGTCACCAAGTTTGGGCGCATTAGCAGCACCAGTTGCGTGGCAAGCAGCACAGGCTTTGGTGTATGTCTCTGTACCATCGGCCATAGCGTTGCCAGAAGCAGCCATTACCAGGCTGGTAAATATTGCGGTTGCAGTCAGTTTTTTCATTCGGTATTTCCTCAGTCGTAATATGCCTGATTAACAGGCAACTAAAATGCCGCGCAGATTGTGTCAAATTACGAGCTGAAAGTAAAGAAATTCGTTGATTTATCAATGAAATAGTGCGACTGAGTCGCAACAGAGAAAAGACCAGAGGGCATATTGGCGACAGTATACATAATCAGTCACAACATAATCTCCAGGCTGGAAATAAGTAAACAGTACGCGGAATAGTCCTGTCCCCGGAATGGTCCCTGAAATACGCCATATGCTAGTGACCAATAATATAAGTATAAGAAATATATAGAGTTATTACGCGGGTTCTAAATATCCATTATTACCCTATTCGTAGCATCAGATGAAGTTATTCGAAATTTTTATAGAGCTGAAATGACTTTTTTACCATGCACCCGCCAATTAGTTAAATATTTCCCTAAAAGTGCCGAAACTGATTGATATAGAACGTAAATTTAATTTGTAATTTTGATGTAGATACAGTATCTGCATAGGTGACTGAATATGTCTGAACGCAATTTTAGAATCATAATGGGATTATGGTTGGTCATCGGCCTTTACTTGAATTCCATTGAAGTGATTTATGCTCTTCTAGGATTACTAATATTTGAAGGTGTTACAAATTTACGTGTTCCACTCATCGTTAGTAAAATTCGTTTTGGATCTACGCATCCCGGGCTCGAAAAAGAATCCACTAGCTATAAGGTTTCGCTTGAAGCCGAGCGCACATTGCGCTTCATAGTCGCCCTGTTTATTTCATTACCGCTTGTTCCCGGGCTGGAGCTCCTCTGGTGGTTTCCATGGTTTACTGGTTTTGCATTAATAGGTGCTGGTCTTAGTGGTATCTGCCCAATGGTTCTGGCACTTCGTTATACCGGCCTGAGATGAATCATTAATGAATGCTGATGTTAGCAAAACAGAGTCCAGTTCAAGCTTATCAACAAAGATAACAGTCATTGTTTTTTGGGGTCTGGTAATTATTGGTATTAGCTTTACAGCTATATTGTTACATAATATCAAGCAAGACACCCTCGAAAGCCGTGAAATCATCGCTGATAGTATTGCATTTCACATGGATGCGATTGTTAATGACGATAATACATTTACTGATCTTTCCGAACAATCTGTTACCGATAAAATTCATCATATAGTTGCTTCTTACGAGAACATAAAAATTGAATTATGGCGAAACAGTAAATTACTCAATTATGCTGAAAACAAGTATCAAGCTATCGAAACAAATGAGTTTATCCGGAACATAAAAAGTCTGAATAACAAACATTCCAATCTTGTACTACATGTTATTTTCCCCAGCTTTGATGAAGTGCTTCATGTTGAGCGTAAACAGTTACTGGTTGGCCTGGGCGCGCTACTGCTCGGCTTTGGTGTAGTTCTAAAAATATTATTAGAGCGTATATTGAACCTGCCTATGTCGAATATGGTAAATGCGGCCCAATCAATCTCTATGGGAAAGCATGAAGAGTTTGATGAAAAAAGAGACGATGAGTTTGGTTACCTTGCCAGGTTTATAAACAAGGCTATTACGCAAATGCGTATTTCAGAGAATGAGTCCATTCGTGCTAAGGAGTTTGCAGAAGTTACCTTACAATCTATCGGTGACGGGGTTGTTACAACAGATGCGACAGGCCGAATAATATTGATAAATTCTGTAGCAGAAGCATTATCGGGCTATACGCTGGAATTTGCACAATCAAGATCGCTGTCTGAAATACTGCCTCTTGTGGATGAAGAGAATGGCCGTGCGATTGAACACCCTATTAATTCTTGCCTGGCAAACAACCGGACAATAGAAATTGATAGTAATTGTGCGTTAGTAAGAATCGACAAATCAGTAATTCCAGTTGTCACTTCAGTAGCACCCATTACCGATGAAAATGAAAGTCTGCTTGGTGCTGTTATGGTGTTTCATGATGTCAGTGAAGCACGAACACTTCAGCGCGAGTTGTCTTACCAGGCGAGCCATGATCACCTTACTGGCTTATATAACAGAAGAGAATTCGATAAGGATCTAAAACATGCGTTGGCGTTAGCGAAACGAGATAACCTGACACACACATTATGTTATCTCGATCTTGATCAATTTAAAGTAATAAATGATACATGTGGTCATGTGGCTGGTGATGAACTTCTCAAGGAATTATCTGGTTTAATAAGAAATTCTTTAAGAAAAGCAGATGTTTTTGCAAGGCTCGGCGGTGATGAATTTGCGCTGTTACTTTTACATTGTTCAATTACCCAGGCTACTAATGTAGCGGAGAATATACGCAAAATAATCAATGATTATTGCTTTTTATGGGAAGGTAAGTCGTTTCGAATTGGCGTAAGTATCGGTCTTGCAAAAATTTCACAAAATTCAAATAATGCCGATGAGGTTCTGGCTAGCAGCTGACATGGCCTGCTATGCGGCGAAGGAAGATGGTCGAAATCGTGTTCGTGTTTTTCAGGATAATGATGAATTACTGCTAAGGCGCCGCGACGAAATGAGTATGGTGTCTGCCGTTAGAAAAGCACTGTCAGAGGATCGATTCGAATTATTTGTGCAACCTATAGTATCAACTGCTGACAAGGAAGACTGCAGGCATTATGAAGTTCTTGTTCGCATGAAAGATGAAGATGGCGAATATGTCTTACCTTATCGTTTCATCCCTGCTGCCGAACGTTATCAGCTTATGTCATCCATTGATCGCTGGGTTGTTCATTCCGCCATCATGTATATGCTGAAAAAGGCAGATAACAAGGATTTTTCACTTGCTATTAATCTTTCCGGTCAATCTATCAACGAAGATGCATTCTTGCAATTTGTTATAGAAGAAATTAGCAAATATGGTGTGGATGCATCCAGGATATGTTTTGAAATCACCGAAACAGCAGCTGTTAATAATTTAAGTCATGCTGTTTCGTTTATAGAACAGCTGAAACAGTATAAATGTCGTTTTTCACTCGATGATTTCGGCACAGGCGTGAGTTCATTTGAATATCTAAAACGACTACCGGTCGATTACCTGAAAATTGATGGCACCTTCATCAAGCAAATGCATGAAAGTGACGTTGATCAGGCCATGGTTAAGGCCATCAATGAAGTGGCTGAAGTTATGGGTATGCAGACAATCGCAGAATTTGTCGAAAATGAAGATATCTATACAATTTTGCACGATATCGGCGTTAACTTTGCGCAAGGTTACTGGGTTGCAAAACCTGAATCCATAGAAAAAGTTATTCCTTTGCGACATAGTGCAGCTATCTCCACCAATATAAGGAATATTCGATGAATGCCGCCATATTTATTTAGCGTTAAAAAGGGGCTGTCAAAAAAGGAGTCAGTTGTATTTTCCTGTTCTGATGCCGCGTGGTGTAACAACATCTTTGCCATTTCGTGTCTTTTCTCTCTTTTTCCTGGCGAGACTGTAGCCCGATCCCTGTGCCAGCACGACGCCAACAAGATGTGTGATGTTATTGAGCTTTTCTGAATAGTACGTATTACAATCAAAAGGGTCGATAACTTTGCTGGGTTTAATATCGTAGCGAGTTAGATCCAGCAGCAAAAAGGTCCAAAAATGTCAGGGTCGATTGAGATATAGCTATTAGGTAAAATCAATCGATTTGCCCCTGTGAGTCTCTTTTGGCCGCAGTCCCTGGTTAACCCGTCGAACAGATATGAAACAAAATATACACGAACATGCGCTGGAAAACTGGCAGCACAGTCATGAATTTTCCGTACAAAATGACAAAGGTGAGCGTCGAACACTCTATGTCCTGATACTTACAGCCATAACGATGGTTGTAGAGATCATTGCCGGAAGTGTCTATGGATCAATGGCGCTGCTGGCGGATGGCTGGCATATGGGGACGCATGTGGCGGCATTCATGATTGCGATCTTTGCGTATCGCTATGCACGCAAGCACGCAAACAATCCCGCATTTGCATTCGGCACCGGCAAGGTGAATGTGCTTGGCGGGTTTGCCAGCGCGATAGCATTGGCTGTCGTAGCCCTGGTTATGCTGGCTGAGTCATTACAAAGAATAATAGACCCGCAAGCAATCCACTTTAATGAAGCTATTACCGTTGCAAGCATTGGATTGATTGTTAATGTTCTAAGTGCCTTTCTGTTAAAAGATGGTCATGACCATACCCATCATCACGTCCATGAACATACCCATGATCACCATCATCATGACCATAATCTAAAGGCGGCTTATCTGCATGTACTGGCGGATGCACTGACGTCAATGCTTGCGATCATTGCGCTGGTATCGGGTAAGTATTTTGGATGGTACTGGCTTGATCCAATGATGGGAATCGTTGGTGCGATTATTATTACACGCTGGTCGTATGGTCTAATCAAGCAGACAGGCCCGATTTTACTCGATGCAAGTATCGAAGAAGATTATCGACAGGCAATTAAGGACACTATTGAAAAGGATGCTGATAATAGAATCTCGGATATCCATATATGGAAGGTGGGCGCTAATCACTATGCGGCTATCATTGCACTGGTAACGCATTACCCTAATTCGGCGGAATATTACAAGCTGCTATTAAGCAAGTTTCATAAATTATCTCATGTCACTATCGAGGTAAATGAGTGTAAGCATTAAAGATTTAACAGGCGAAAATTAAAGGGCTCAAATTCCTTTGCCGAATCTGATCATGTGACAGGTTAGATCTAACAAAGAATTCTGATACTTTAAAATAACAATAGGATCAAGATTTAATGTCAACAAATTCGGGGTCAACAAATTCGGAAAACCTGGCGCTGCGGCCAGAACCCGTACACTTCGCGGAGGCTTTTCTATATTGGCTGAAACTGGGGTTTATCAGTTTTGGTGGGCCAGCAGGCCAAATTAGCATGATGCACCAGGAACTGGTCGAGAAACGCAGATGGTTATCTGAACATCGCTTCCTGCATGCGCTTAATTACACTATGGTTTTGCCGGGCCCTGAAGCTCAACAATTAGCCACCTATATCGGCTGGTTAATGCATGGTGCATGGGGTGGTGTCACGGCTGGTGTACTGTTCGTTATGCCATCGTTATTTATCCTCATAACACTGACCTGGATTTATCTGAGCTATGGCAATGTATCGGCCGTAGAGGGCATTTTGTACGGGATCAAGCCGGCGGTGACGGCAATCGTTGTGTTTGCAGCCTATCGCATAGGCTCCAGGGCGTTAAAAAATAATGTTCTTCGAGCCATGGCTGTGCTCGCTTTCCTGGCAATTTTTGCCTTCAACGTTCCATTTCCCTATATCGTGCTGACGGCGGGCATCATTGGTTATGCAGGCTCTCAACTTGCGCCCGAGCAATTCAGGGCGGGTGGCCATCATTCAGAGTCAGGCAAATCGTATGGCCCTGCGCTGATTGATGATGACACACCTGTTCCAGAACACGCCAGATTTAAATGGACTAGATTGATTTCGTTTGCCTTGATCGGTCTTGCTATCTGGGGCATCGTGATGGCAATGCTGTTTAAGACTTACGGCTGGGAAGGCACGCTGACTCAAATGGGCTGGTTCTTTACCAAGGCGGCCCTTGTTACTTTTGGTGGTGCCTATGCAGTCTTGCCCTATGTCTATCAGGGCGGGGTGGAGCATTATTCATGGTTGAGCGGCACGCAGATGATTGACGGTCTTGCGTTGGGTGAAACAACGCCAGGACCATTGATTATGGTTGTTGCATTTGTCGGCTTTGTAGGGGGCTGGACCAAGGAAATATTTGGCCCCGAAATGCTGCCTTTGGCTGGTGCAGCAGGTGCGGGCATCGCAACACTTTTTACCTTCCTGCCCTCATTTTTGTTTATTTTACTCGGTGGACCAGCAATCGAAGCAACAAGACATGATGTCAAGTTCACAGCACCTTTAACCGGCATTACTGCTGCTGTGGTTGGCGTCATCCTCAATCTGGCGGTGTTTTTTGCCTACCATGTGCTCTGGCCCCAGGGTCTTGAAGCGCCATTCGAATGGCCTTCGCTGTTGATAGGTGCGGCTGCTTTCATCGCACTTTTTCGTTACAAGCTTGGCATTGTTCAAGTTATCGGGGCATGTGCTGTTGCTGGTTTGGGTTTGTCCCTGTTCGGATAGATAGTTAAGCGCTCGGAGTGATTTAATACTCATGACCAAAAAGGTCGGCATCGGTTGAAAGATAGCTATTCGCTGAAATCAAACGATTCCGACCCGTGTGCTGAGACTGGCTTTTATTGAGTCCAGTTGTGGAAACGTGGTCTGTCACTATTTCACTGTTTCACACGAACGTTTCTTGTATAGCTCACATTCACCCAGAAAATTTTCCGTGCTTTGCGGTATTGGCGTGCGGGCACGCGTGATAGATGCAATCAACCTGACACCCGCTTTAAGCATATATTTAACGTCCAGTACGTCAATCAGCGGTACACCGGAAATGGTGTCGCTGTGCTTGGGTATAAAATCCGTGACCACCTCACCGGCAACCACAAAATCTGACCAGACATCGAAGATATCGTCATCCGTCCGCAGGGTTTCACACTTGTGCTTGGCCGTCTCCGCATAGTTCAGGATCAGCTGATCAACCCCGGGGAATCGCGGGTCATTCTCTATACATCTGGCCATATAAGAAGCCGTTTGATCGATGTTTTTCATTGTCAGTGCAATCTTCACATAGCGGCTTTCGTAGAAATCATCAACGGACATTATAAAAGCCTTGAATGGTTCACCCCAGAGCTCGTCAATGCCTGGATCACCATTACGGTGTTTAACCAGTTTGCCGAATTCAAGTGCCTCGCGAAGACACTGGTCGCAGGTATGCATCAGATCATTATCGGGTAGAATTTCGACACCGCTGGCTTCCAGATCGACCAGATGCGTGAAGATATCGGCGGCACGGTTGAACAGGGCACCTGCGAGCATGGCACCCTTCACTCGTTTTTTCCCGGGGTCGTGTTCGGCTTCGTAAGCTGCTCGAACCTCATCGAGCAATTTCCCGGGGATATTGATACCGTGTTCCATATGGTTGAATAAACGGCGAGTCAATGACTGGATCAGGCCTTTCTTTGCTAACAGGCTGTCCACGGGCGCTTCATAACATTTGATCCAGTAACCCTCGTAATAGACTTTTGTGACGCCATTGATTTCCTTACGACTGCCATTTTCAATGGTCTTGTTCATTTTAAATCGATACCTCCCTTGGTTAAGTTGCCAGGTATAAACTGGGTCGGAGAGCAATTATTACAAATATACAACAATGAAGTGGACAGGTCTTTCATTGTTCGCGCACAACAAATTGACCAAAAGCGTCAGGGTCGATTGAAATATTATCCAGTGTCTACTTCTACTTTAATTTCTACATCATGCAATTCATCATGAAATACTTATTTGCTATCAGTCTTGTTTGCCTGCTTCTGTCGAACCTGCTTCAGGCTTCGGGAAGTACCCGGGTTATACAAAAAGCCCGATGATCGAAGCGGGGGAATCTTACGAGGCCTGTATGCGACTTTCACCGGGAGACAGGCTCGACTATGAATTTACCTCCAGTGCTGATCTTCGATTCAATATTCACTACCATGAAGGCAAAGAAATCCGCTATCCCGTGCCGGTAAAACTTACATCAAAAGAGACAGCTGTTTTCGAAGCAGAATCTCGAAAGCATTATTGTCTGATGTGGTCTAATCCGGCGAAACAAAGCGTGGAGCTTAACCTGCACTACCAAAGTCGAAGCGCAGGCGATAATAAGTAATAGGGGGCGGAATGCTACAGTGGAATTCCAGGGACAGTATACTGATTTCCTGCCTGGAGATTATGTTAAGACTCAATATATATACAGTTCCCACAATACTTCTAACAGCGGGAGATCATGGAAAGGAGTGTCCGAATCGGTCAACAAACAAAAAGGGTGAGACTTGATTGATTTTAACAAGCGGCGAATTTCGATATACTCATCAACAAATGCATTTCGACGGATTAATCAATGCCGAGCCCATTAATTAGGCTTATAGCATTGATGTATCAATCAATAACCAGTCAATTATGATCTCACCTCTCAGTAAATGCATTATCAAACCCGCGTGATATAGGCCGCAGCAAGTAAGCAAGTATGGATTTTTCACCTGTCTCTATATTTGCCTGTACGGTCATGCCTGGTATGATTTTGAATAGTTCCTGATTATCGCCCATCCAGGTTTTATCCAGGTTGATCTCAGCGCGGTAATAGGGGTCGTTCTTTTCATCCAGGTATGTTGTAGCAGATATGCGCTTGACTTTGCCGCTGACGCTACCAAAGCGTGAGGGGTCATAGCTATCGACTTTGATGTCAGCGGTTTGCCCTATATGGACGTGACCGATGTCATTTGGCATGATGCGGGCTTCGATAATGAGTTCGTCATCGACTGGTACAATCCTCAATAGTGTTTTACCTGGTTCCAGTACCTCGTTGATGCTGTTGACTGACAGGGCCTGGACAATTCCGCTAACCGGTGCGGTGATGCTCAGGCGTGTAACGCGGTCATTGAGTCTGATTAGTGTCTGTTTAACTTCGGCGAGCTGGTTAATAACTTTACCCGCTTCCAGTTGCGTGTCCTTGATGAAACCGGATTCCACTTCAGGCAGGCGCTGTTGTGCCTCGGCAAGGGCAATTGTTGCAACGTTGTGGTTATCACTAAATTCTCGCTGTTCGCGCTGGTTTTCAGACAGACGGATTTGTGTTTGCAGGAGTTCTTCACGTGCAACAACACCGATGCTGGAGAGTTTCAAGCGGCTGTTGACTTGCTCTTCAAGTAGTTTGACTTCGTCTTTCATCAAGTGTGACTGGTTCAGCAGACGTAGCTTTTCGGATTGTCTCTGCGCTATCTGCTGCTCAATAACTTTGACTTGCTGATTGTGGCTGTTGAGCTGCGCAAAATATATGGTGCGCTGCTTTTTGGCAAGATCAGGATATTCGATTCCGACTTGACCAAAATCCGGCTCGCGATTTTCAATCAGGGCCTGCAGACGTTCTGCTTCTGAATACAGTGATGCATGCCTTACCTGCATCTGTTCCAGTTCTGACAGGATTACAGGCGGTGCAAGGCGGACCAGTGGTTGACCCATATTGACATGATCGCCATTGCGCACGAGGATTTCGCTGACAATTCCACCTTCAAGATGTTGTACATTCTGAATATGGCCTGCGGGAATGACTTCACCATGTGCAGAGGCGACTTCCTTTATCTGCGTTATATGCGACCAGATTACCAGTATGATGATAAGCGCAATACTTAAAGAAATAGCTGTATTGATAATGTTTGATGGTAATGTTTCTTCCAGCAGGATTGCCTGGTTCAGGTAACGTGCTCGTGCCCTGGGAAGGCCTGCCGTAGTGTTGGCTGCAAAAACGATATTATTTTCTTTCACGAAATATTCTCCATCAATTTTTCAACGACTGCATCAGCAGATCCAGCAAGCTGAACCGAACCTTTTTCCAGTAGAACGGCTTTATCAGCAAGACGAATATGAGAAGGGCGGTGGCTGACCATGACGATGGTGCATTTACCCTTAAGTCTTTTTAACTGGCGAATAAGGCGCTGATCACTTTCTTCATCGAGTGACGTTCCTGGCTCATCCAGAAGAAGTATCTGCGCAGGGTTGACGAATGCCCGCGCCATGGATAAGCCCCGTAGAAACCCGGGCGGCTGATGCTCAATAGTATTATCTCCGATACGTGTTTCAAAACCATCAGGCAGTTGCAGTATGTTGTCGAGAATGCCAGCGTGTTCAGCTGCAACGCGCAGCTCTTCATCAGTAGCGAGGACGTTATTCAGACGCAGGTTCTGGGCAATGGTGCCATGAAACATTCGCACTTCCTGTGGGATGTACGAAATCGAACGGCGCAGGTCCATTGCATTAAGCTGTCGAATGTCCATGCGATCAATCGATAGAGCACCCGCCTGCGGCCGGTACATACCGGCAATCAGTTTGATCATGGTCGATTTCCCGGCCCCGGTGCTGCCGCAGATAGCAACCATTTCGCCGGGCTCCACTTCGAAACTGACACCCAGCAATGCCGGATCCTCATTCGGGCCATATCGAAAACTGATGCGATCAACTGTAATACGGCCTTTTAACTGTGACAGCATCAGGCTGGATTGGCCGGAGTGCTGTTCTACATCAAGACGCATAAGTTGGTTGATTTGTTTGATCGCCTTGTTCAACTGCTGGAATTTAAAAAAGGACAGGAATGCACCCTGCAGCGGCGACAATACTCGCCAAACCAGGGCCATTGTGGCGATCATTGCGCCGATCGTCATTTCGCCGTTCAATACCATGAGGGTGCCGAGACCAACAGTAGCAGCACCTGCCATAGCCATAAGGCCTTGTGACACGCTGTTCAGAATGCTGCTGGAGATGAATGTTTTGTAGTTAGACATCACGGATTCACCAGACATCTCTCGAAAACGTTCCCACCATACAGTTTCTCCACCGATCGCCTTGATCTCACGCCTGCCGTTTAGCGTCTGCATCAACATGCGCTGTTTATTGGTGCGGTTAATGCCGGCCTGTGCAACCCTGGAGCTTGCGTTTGGCAGCCACACAGAGCCAAACAGGATATATGCCAGGATCACGGCAACAGGTATAAATGCAATGGGGCCGGCGAGTATTGCGATAACGCCAATAAACAGGAATGCAAACGGTATTTCGAGCGACATGGCTGCATTTGGCCCGGTAAAAAATTCGCGGGCAGAATCAAATTGCTTTAACCGCGATAACTGAGCGGCCACGGTCGAGCGCTCGGTAAACATCGGTGGCATGAACAGCAGCTGGCGAAAAGTTTCGGTGCCGATTAGATAATCAATTCGCCCTGCCACGAAACCGAGCAATTGTGCACGAAGATAGCGAAATACCAGGTCAGTCAGTAGAAGTATTATGATACCGCTGACCAGGTATGGCAGAGTTTCAGCAGATTTTGCTGTGATAACCTTGTCATATACAACCATGATGAACACAGGCACCGAGAGAGCGATCATATTAATCATGAATGTCATGGCCAGTAAATGCATGACCAGCCTTTTGAAGCGTTTTAACAGCGAGAAGAACCAGGTATCACTACTTGATGCATCACTTCCCATGCCATGCGATGGATGTGTATCAGTAAAAACATAGGCTGTACCGCGGGTTGCACCAGTTGTTATGTTTTTATATTCTTCAGTTTGTGCATCAAAACATCTGGTCACACCTGTTTTGTGATTTTTATCCAGTAATACGCGAATATCGCCATCATCTGAAATAAAAAGGCAAGGGTACAGCTCTGACTGTATGTCCTGTTCATATGTTTGTATTGGATTGCTTTCATATCCGAGTGTGACCAGGATATTACGCAGATCGACCAGGTCGAGGCGTTCAGCGAAGTGCGGAAGGGCTTCAAGCAGGTCGCGTGCATAGTTATGCCAACCAAGTTCTTTTAGCAGTGGAATCAAGCAGGCAGCTATGGGTGATTCTGCCTTGAAGTTCTCGATATTATCGTTTCTCAGCGCATCCGCCAGCCGTTTCGAAAATGGAAGGCGTGTGCAGTCCTGTTTATCATTGATGATGGCGATGCTCATATCCTGCCTTATGCTCGAATGTTTTTGATGTTTGCTGAGTCTAAATGAACAACAGAAGATTCAGTCCTGCTAATTTCCTGCAACTTGCCGTTAGCCAGAACTAAATGACGGTCACATAGTTTCAGGAATGATGGACGGTGCGAAACGATAACCAGTGTGCGGCCAGTCTTGAATTCCTTTATAACATCTTGAAGACGATTGTCGTTCTTGATGTCAAAGTTCGCATTCGCGTCATCAAACAGCATGATTTTTGGATGACCGACCAGTGATCTCACCATGATTATTTTCTGGCGTACACCTTCAGAAAGCGTGTCAACTGCGGCACCGCCAACCTGGGTATCAAGACCGGATGGCAAACGTGTGATGATTTCTTCCAGACCCAGTAGTTTGGATAATTCAATGGCCTGTTCGATGGCTTCGCCCTCGCGATACAGGGTCATGTTTTCCAGGATACTGCCTTCGAACAGAATCCCATGTTGAGGAACAATGCCGATTTGCGAACGCAGGTACTCAAGGTTGTACTTTTCAATCTCTATGTTGTCCAGAAGTACCCTGCCTTTGCTGGGTTGAAGGAAGCCGGACAGCAAACCGATAAGCGTGGATTTGCCCGCACTGTTGTTACCTGTAATAGAAATACTTTCGCCAGCGTCAATTTTTAGCGAGATATTTTGCAGTTGGTCTTTTTTCTGATTAGGGTATCTGAAGCTAACGGATTGAAGTTCCAGGCTTCCTGTTATGCCGGTTGAAGGTTGTATATTTCCGGATATCTCCTCGGGCATAGTTAACAGCTCATTGACCTTATCTTTTGCCAGTCTTACCGACTGGAACTGGGTCCACATGTTCATGGCGCTGAGTCCCGGTTGCAGTACCCGGCTGGAAAGCATGGTACCGGCTGCCAGCGCACCTATAGTG
This sequence comes from uncultured Gammaproteobacteria bacterium, assembly GCA_963807785.1. Taxonomy (GTDB): domain Bacteria; phylum Pseudomonadota; class Gammaproteobacteria; order SZUA-229; family SZUA-229; genus JABDQW01. The sequence goes on from CAWEEC010000125.1 coordinate 16,313, forward strand.
AGTTTGCCATCAATTACGAATACGCTACCGATACCTGCGAAACAAACCACAGTCAGTTGTGAAATGGTTGCGCCAAAGCCCTGTACGACACTGTTGATTCTGGCCAGATCACAGACGCTTTTAGCCGAGTTTTTCTGTAATCGTTCGTATCGGCGCAACATCAACGACTCCATGGCCATTGACTTAATCGTGTGAATGCCGTTCAAGGTTTCAATAACGAAATTTTGCCGTCTGTCTTCCATTTGTGAGCGTGCTTTCAGTGCAAAGCGCAATTTTGACCCGGCAATCGATGACATTATGAAGAACAAAGAGAGCAGTACGATGGGTACCAGTATCAGGGGGCCAGCGATGACCCAGATCAGTGATAGAAAGATAATGACAAACGGCAGGTCCATGGCCAGAAGAATCGACTGACTCGAATAAAATTCCTGTACCTGTTCAAGTGCCGACATTTTATCGAGATAAAACCCGGTGGGCTTGCTATCAAATGCTGTTGTTTCCGAGTCAAGAATACAGTTCATTGCATTCATGCTTTCGCTGTGGTCAAAACGCGCGCCCTCCCAACAAAGAAGAACCGAACGGCCGATTTTAAGCAGCATATCAAGCAGGATGGCCATAAATAAGGCTGTCATCAATATTACGAACGACTCCATCGCCCTGGAAGGAATGATGCGGTCATAGACCTGGAGAATAACCATCGGCATTGCCAGGGCGAGTGTATTGATGCCAAGGGATGACAGCAGTACACCTGGCTTTCGCCAGCTTGCAGGAATTTTAAGGTTACTTTTAGTTCGCTTTTTTATCATTCGTAACTTAGCTAGAGACCAGGAAAAATATCAGCAGTGCTGTTTAGTTGTCGGCAGCACAGTGATTTTCTTCAACGATATTGTCACCGACGATTTTGCCCATGTGATGGCACTTGACCGTCCCGAATATTGATTGCCAATCATCGATTAAAGATATCCAGTGATTAGCCGATAAACGTATATGAGAAACAGCCATTAATTTGTCGGAGTCGAGACGATGGGTAAGAAAGAGAAACCGGAAGTTGTTGATTCATCAAGAGAAAAAGCTGGGGAAGAGCTTTTTCTGCGTCAGTCTGATGGTGATCATGGCCTGCGTAAAAACGAACAGGACGAGACCGATCTTCATCTAGATACTTCGCATGAAGAGCTGTCTTTGCAGCATGTTCAACAGGGCAGTGGACAGGACAACGAGCAGTTACAATATGGCGCCGACACAACATCGGAAGCTGACAGCCTGGCTGAAGCCGGAATGCAATCACGTCAGGAATCTGATTCCGTGCAGGCACATGTTGATGTTGCAGTTGAAGTGCCAGATGCCAGCAACGCGGTGGCTAACGCTGCGAATGCCGACCCTGCAATTGATGATGAGCCCGCACAGGACAGTCAGGATACTACGCGGCAACCCCGAAGTACGATAGAACAGCATTCACCGGCAGGTGACGACAACGCCGAACAGGAATCCGCCGCTGCGTTGCTGCGCAACAGCCACAGCACATGACCACCGATGATGCAGTAGCGGATACACCCATTGCAGATAAAGAGGAGGTGGGGTTCGTCAATACGCCACCTGTCGCTGGCGATGATATGCAGGTTAACGTGCGCGAAGGTGACAGCAGGCTTGGTGGTCAATTGAGCGCTGTTGATAATGACCCAGGTTCAACAATTGAGTTTTCTCTCACAGAAGGTTTTTCAGCGCCTGCAGGGTTTAGCCTGGATGAAAACGGGGGTTGGTCATTCGATGCAACGAGTGCCGCCTATAATCATATGGGCGTTGGCGATTCAGTCGTATTCACGATACCTGTTACGGTTACCGACAGTTACGGTGAAGCCGATAGCTTGCAGATTCAGATCACTCTACAAGGCACCAATGACGCACCTGTTGCTGATGCCGGCATCAACGGGGTTTTTGATGAGGGTGCAGCTAATGTAAACGGCCAGTTGAGCGCGACTGATGTGGACAGTGCAGGTGTAATATTTGCTGTTGCAGATGCAGTTGACGTTCCAGCCGGATTCAGTCTCAGTGAGAATGGTGAATACGGTTTCAATCCTGCTGATCAGGCGTACGATCATCTTGCTGCTGGAGACAGCGAAGTTATAACAGTACCGGTTACGGTCAGCGATAATTCGGGTGCAACAGATAACACGCAGATTCAGATTACGATCAATGGTACCAATGATGGCCCGGTTGCTAGCGCCAGTATTTCTACAAATATCGACGAAGGTACAGCCGTTATTAGCGGGCGGCTGAATGCAACGGATGCTGACGATAGCTCAGCTCTGTTCTTTAACATCGAGGACGGGTTTACGGCGCCGACTGGTTTCATCCTTGCTGAAGATGGAAGCTATAGTTTTGATCCGAGCGATACAGCCTATGACCACCTCGGCGTTGGCGATGTCCAGCTTTTAGATATTCCGGTGACAGTGTCGGATGAGCAGGGTGCAACCGATAACACGCGGATCCAGATTACAATAAACGGCACCAACGATGTGCCAGTAGCAGGTGCCACTATCACTGCTTCTGTGAATGAGGACGGTACGGTGCTGCGGGGTCAGGTGAGCGCGAGTGATGCTGATGATGGTTCGACACTGAGCTTTGCGATAGAGAGCGGTGCTGATGCACCAGCCGGATTCACACTCAGTGCTGATGGTAGCTATAGCTTTGATCCTGCTGACAGCACCTACAATGACCTAAGGCCAGGTGAAACAGAAGAGCTGACGATTCCTGTAACAGTAACGGATGAGCTCGGTGCGACAACATCCACTCAGGTACGCATTTCAGTAAATGGCACCAACGAAACTCCGGTCGCCGTCGATGATAGTGGATACCAGTTGCAAAACGCCACGCTTGCTGCAGAACTCAATTTTGATAACGGTGTGCCGAGCGCGATGCTGGGCACAGTGAATACCGCTACTGATGGCCAGGTTGACGATGCAGCTGATTTGACTGCGGCAAAAGTAGAGCTCGCAGGCATCGACCTGAGCAGTGATCCAGGTGCACAAACCACGATTTCCATGTGGGTGAAGGCAGATCCATCCGGCAGCTGGGAAATGCTGGCGGCATCCGATCGTTATGACATGGTGATGCTCGATGGCAATATCGGTTTCAACACCTCGCGCGGTGATCTCTATGGTGCCGATGCGGGTGAGTTGTCTGACGGTGGATGGCACCACGTGGTCGGCACCTTCACCAACGGTGATGTTACCCAGAACACGCTGTTCATCGACGGCCAGGAAAAAGATCTGTCACAGCTGCGCGGCACGCCGAGCAATGCCAGTGCAAACATTGATTCGAGTGACGGCAATCTGTATTTCGGCAGCTGGGGCGCGAACAACAATTACCGTTTCACCGGCAGCATGGATGAGATCAAAGTGTTCAATGGTTCACTCGATGCCGAGGAGGTTAACACGCTGTACAGCCTGGAATCGGATCATGTGAAATGGGACGGTGCTGCACTCAACGGCGATGAGGACAGCGCACTCATTATAGAACCGTCTGAATTGCTGGCCAATGACACAGATCCGGATGGCGGTACATTAAGTGTCATCTCTGTCCAGGAAGCCGAACATGGCAGCGTTGGAATCGATACTGAGGGTAAAGTGATTTTCACGCCGGATGAGAATTACAACGGCGAAGCAACATTTACATACACCATCAGCGATGGTGATGGTGGTGAAGCGACAGCTACCGCCACCTTGCATATAAGCAGTGAAAATGACCTGCCGACAATCGACGTGGTGAACACAATCACTGTCGATGAAGACGGTATGCAGAACATTACCTACAGCGTCGATGACATTGACGGTGATGATGTGACGCTGACGGGCCATGCCAACAATGGCAGCGTAGTTATTAACAGTAACGGCACGGTCACGTTCACACCGGATGAGAATTACAACGGCGACGACACCATTACATTGTCGGCTACCGATAGCCAGGGTGGTGTGACCACTCAGGAAATCGCTGTCTCGGTGACTCCGGTAAATGATACGCCACAGGCTGTGGCTGATACAGGCTTTGAACCACAAAGTGCGGCGCTGACAGCCGAACTGAATTTCGATAATGACACTCCAACTGCGATGCTGGGTACTGTCAGTACCGTGTCGGCTGGTCAGGTTGAGGATGCGGCCGACTTCACTGCTGCTAAAGTGGAGCTTGGCGGTATTGATCTGAATGCGGATGCCGGTGCACAGACAACGGTCTCCATGTGGGTGCAGGCTGACCCGTCAGGTGGCTGGGAAATGCTGGCGGCATCCGATCGCTATGATATGGTCATGCTCAATGGTGATATCGGCTTCAACACCGCACGAGGCGACCTGTTTGGCACCGATGCGGACGCATTGGCCGATGGCGAGTGGCACCACGTGGTCGGCATTTTTACCAACGGTGATGTTACCCAGAACACGCTGTTCATCGACGGCCAGGAAAAAGATCTGTCACAGCTGCGCGGCACGCCGAGCAATGCCAGTGCAAACATTGATTCGAGTGACGGCCATATGTATTTCGGCAGCTGGGGCGCGAACAACAATTACCGTTTCACCGGCAGCATGGATGAGATCAAAGTGTTCAATGGTTCACTCGATGCCGAGGAAGTCAACACGCTGTACAGCCTGGAATCCGACCATGTGAAATGGGGCGGTGCTGCACTGAACACGGATGAAGACACGGCAATAACGATTGATGTCCTCGCCAATGATATCGATGTTGATGGTGACACTTTGACTATCACCGATGCAGGTACTGCAACTGATGCTGATGGCAATGTTGTCGGTACCACGGAAATTGTCGAGGCCGATGGCAGGCAGCAAATCCGCTTTACACCTAATGATTCGCTCGATGCCTTGAATGAAGGTGAAAGCAAGACAATCAGCTTTAACTACACCGTCAGCGATGAAAATGGTGAAACCAGCAACGCTAATGTGACGGTAAAAATCACCGGTCTGGATAACGATCTCACCATCACAGACATGTACGGCACAAGCCGGAGTGAAAGGCTCACTGGTACGGACGGACAGGAGCGCATCTTCGGTCTTGATGGTAACGATACCATCAATGCCGGTGATGGCGATGATACTGTCATCGGCGGTGCCGGCAGCGACAATCTATACGGCGGCGCTGGCGACGACAGCTTCGTCGTCGCTGCAGACAATGCCGGCGCGGCCAATGACTACCACGGCGGTGACGGCACCGACCGCATCGTCGCGCAGGACGGAGAAGACGTGGTCATCAACAGTCACCTGCGTGGCAGCGACTCCATCGAGGAGATCGTCGGCGAAGGCGACACCGTGCTCGCGGGTGACAACAGCAGCCAGACGCTGGATTTACGCGGCACCAAACTGAGCGGCATTGACCACGTTGATGGCGGTGGTGGTAACGACACCATCTACAACAACGATGATGGCGGTGACATCTACGGCGGTGCGGGGCAGTGACAATCTATACGGTGGTGCCGGTGACGACAGCTTCGTCGTCGATGCCGACAATGCCGGGGTTGCCAATGATTACCACGGCGGTGCTGGCAACGACCGTATCGTGGCGCAAGACGGAGAAGACGTGGTCATCAACAGTCACCTGCGTGGCAGCGACTCCATCGAGGAGATCGTCGGCGAGGGCGACACCGTGCTCGCGGGTGACAACAGCAGCCAGACGCTGGATTTACGCGGCACCAAACTGAGCGGTATCGACCACGTTGATGGCGGTGGTGGCAACGACACCATCTACAACAACGATGATGGCGGTGACATCTACGGTGGTGCCGGGCAGCGACAATCTATACGGTGGCGCCGGTGACGACAGCTTCGTCGTCGATGCTGACAATGCCGGGGTTGCCAATGATTACCACGGCGGTGCTGGCAACGACCGCATCGTGGCGCAAGACGGAGAAGACGTGGTCATCAACAGTCACCTGCGCGGCAGCGACTCCATCGAGGAGATCGTCGGTGAAGGCGACACCGTGCTCGCGGGTGACAACAGCAGCCAGACGCTGGATTTACGCGGCACCAAACTGAGCGGCATCGACCACGTTGATGGCGGTGGTGGCAACGACACCATCTACAACAACGATGACGGCGGTGAAATCTACGGTGGTGCGCGGCAGCGACAATCTATACGGTGGCGCCGGTGACGACAGCTTCGTCGTCGCTGCAGACAATGCCGGGGCGGCCAATGACTACCACGGCGGTGACGGCACCGACCGCATCGTCGCGCAGGACGGAGAAGACGTGGTCATCAACAGTCACCTGCGTGGCAGCGACTCCATCGAGGAAATCGTTGGTGAAGGCGACACCGTGCTCTCGGGTGACAACAGCAGCCAGACGCTGGATTTGAGAGATACGAAACTGACCGACATTGACCATGTTGAAGGCGGTGGCGGCAACGATACCATCTACAACAATGATGACGGTGGTGAAGTCTATGGCGGTGACGGCAGTGACAGGCTTTACGGTGGCGAAGGTAACGATACGCTATCGGGTGACGCTGGTACAGACAGATTGTACGGAGGAGATGGTGATGACCACGTTATCCGGGGGTGACGGTGATGACCGTGCCTGGGGCGGAGAAGGCAACGATACCTATGTTGTGAATCCCTTTGATGGTAGCGACTATTTTCATGGCGGCAATGGCGGCGGCTGGACAGATGCTATTGAACTTTCCGCAACTGTTGCGAGTGACCCGGATAGTCCGTGGACACTCGAAGTTGATGGCATCCAGGTGCAGTATGAACTTGCGTCGGGTGCACTGGAATTGAACCCGGACACATCTGGTGTAATTACCTTTGGTGATGGCAGTGAATTAGCTTTTGACGGCCTGGAAAAAATCGAATGGTGATTAATCAACAACATTAGTGGGGAGCAGACAAGAAGGAATGGGATTAGAGAGCAATTGTTTCTAAGATAAGAGTTGTGCTCTCTGATCCCGAAAAAGGCGAGAATTGTCTGTAAACGTCATACTCTAGCCTGGCTTAACAAAACGCTACCGCGCTGTTGTTGGCTGCAACAGCCAGGTCAGTGATGCCCATATCATGACGCTGTTGATGTTACGGCTCAAACCAACTCATCAGGCTTGCGCATTTGCCTTCATTTATTCACAACCTTGATTCACTCTACCCAGGATATCTAAAGTAATTCTAATTCTCGCCGACAGTTAATGCATAACAAGGTGCATTTAACACCACATAGGCAGATTCAGATGCGGCGTCCAGATAAAGCCGTCTAATGCTCGTATATCAGCAAACTTGACGAGGAAAACGAAATGATTGTTAGTAATTCAATCAGGGCGGCTTTCGGCTTTACCCTGTTCTTGTATTATGGTTATTACCTCATCTGCTTTCGGGCAGACAACGCAACGCGAACTCGTATTCCTCAACTGGTCTGAATACCTGGATCCCGAGCTGGTTGAGAAATTCGAGCAGCAACACAACGTCAAGCTCAAAGAGATTTACTTCGAGACTGATGATATGCGCGATGAAATGCTACTCGAAACAGGCGGCGCGAGTGCTGACCTGGCTATCGTCAACGGGGCCATGATTGATGCCTACCAGAAGCGAGGCTGGCTGGCAGACGCGACTATTGAACAGATACCGAACCTGAAACATGTTGATGAGAAATGGCTCAAATTATTCACAGGTGCGGAAGGTTATGCGGCACCGTACTTCTGGGGAACCCTGGGCATCGGCTATCGCGAGGATCTCGTGGCATCACCCCCGCAGAGCTGGATGGATTTATACAAACCGGCCGAACAGCTACGTGGCAAGATCGCCATGATCGATTCGCAACTTGACATCCTGGGTATGGCACTAAAAGCGCTGGGGTATTCTGCCAACAGTGCCGACAGCGGCCAGATTAGCGAAGCCATGGCGCTTGTGCTGGCGCAACAGCCATACGTCAAAAGCTACAACTATCTGAAGCTGGATGAGGACTCTGCGCTGGTGAGTGGCGACTTAGCCATGACCATGGTGTACAGCGGTGATGCGCTCATGCTGCAGGAACACCATGACGCCATCCAGTATGTCGTTCCACGGGAAGGCGGCAACCTTTGGGTTGATTACCTGGTGGTGATGCAGAGTTCGAACAACAAGCGCCTTGCTTATGCCTTTATCGATTTCCTCAACGAGCCCGAGCATGCGGCACAACTCGCCGAATACGTTTACTATGCAAGCCCTAACAAGGCCGCCGAGAAGTTATTGCCCGCCGAGTTTCTCGAGGATCCAGTGATCTACCCGGACAAGCAAGTGCTGTCACGATGCGAGGCATACGTGCCACTTCCGTCTCGTGTGATCAAAAAACGCAACACGAATTTTGCCCGGTTAAAGCACTGATCACTCAGTAAAGCAAAGCTATAAAGGGCCACGTGTGAAGCTTCGGACCAAAATTCCGCTTATTCTTGCACCGTTTATCATCCTGTCACTGCTGGGGCTTGGCTGGTTTGCCTACGTTGAACTGCGGCAGACATCAGAACAGCGCGTGTTCGGAGAAATGCAACTATTGCTCGAGCACCTCAGGTCACACATGAGAACGGATGTTGAGACGGCTCGAGGCAACATTGAGCTGCTATCAAAGCAGACACTGGTGAAGAAATATATACTGACGCATAACGAAGATGAGCGCTATACACTGCTTCAGGCACCTTTGTTACGCTTGTTCTCATCCTATCAGGAAGCCTTTCCGGAGTACTACGAGATTCGTATTATCCTGCAGGACGGTTATGAAGATATTCGACTGACACAGCCTTTTATCGATAATTTAACTGACGAAGAGGGTAACAGTGCTGTTTTTAAAGCACTGCAGTCTAACGGTAACAAGGTGTACACGTCGGTGTTTCATAACCCGGATAACCAGAAAATATCGCTGTTTGTCGGCAGGCACCTGACACTCGTAGACCGGGCGGTTGACGGTTCGGGTGCTGTACCTACACTGCGTGGTTACCTTGGTTTGACAATCGACATGAGCGAAATCGAGTTGTTCGTTCGCGATCATGTCATTAGTGACAGCGGCTACCTGTTTGTAACTGACGCGGCAGGGAAAGTCTATTTTGAGTCCTCGCAAAGACCTGTGGGTGAATCCATACCTGCAGCAGTTGTTGCATCGGTACTGAATCACGAGGAAGTACAGCCACTGTTGACATTGTTCAACGGGGAGCGAGTATTTATTTCGGCAAGCCCTCTGCATGACGATTTGATCCTGTATGCCGTTCTTCCGGAAAAAGAATTGCACGCGATCAGCTATGAACTTGGCTATGTCGTGGCAGCTATCACGCTATTAACCATCCTGGTGACGACATTTTCCATCATGGTTGCCATGGAGTACCAGATTATTCGTCCGATACATCGCCTTGGCAACGTTGCAAAGGAAATAGGCCGTGGTAACTGGACGATCAATTTCACTAACGTGAAAGCCAACGATGAAATTGGAGATCTCGCGACCGCGTTCGAGGATATGGCAGGCAGCCTGGAGCAGTCGAACGAACAGATACGTTTTCTTGCCTATCATGACAGTTTGACCGGCCTGCCAAATCGCACCATGTTCAAGGAATATCTTGAGCGCTCGATCGCACAGGCCAAAAGAAATCAGCAACTCCACGCGCTGCTGTTCATGGATGTCGATGACTTTAAACAGGTGAATGACACCATGGGTCATCATGCCGGTGACATCCTGTTGCAGAATGTAGCGCAACGACTCTCACAGGCTTTGCGCGGCGATGATTTCATCGCGCTCGGGTATGAACAGGATGCACCTGATGAAGTACTGGCACGACTCGGCGGGGATGAATTCATCATCCTGCTACCCAATATACCGGATTCGTTTGTGCCCAGTTCGGTGGCGCAACGCCTGTTAGATATTGTGTCTAAACCGATCGCGATCAGTGGACGTGAATGTCATGTGAGCGCGAGTATCGGTATTACGGTTTACCCATCCGATGGCAATAACGCTGAAGAGCTGATCAAGAACGCGGATATCGCCATGTACCATGCCAAGGACAAAGGCAAGAATGCTTACCAGTACTTCGAGAACTCGATGAATACTGCTGCCCTGGAACGCGCAGAGCTTGAAAGCAGGCTGCGCACTGCGCTGGAGCAAAACCAGTTTGAATTGCACTATCAGCCGCAGATTCATGGTGTGACACATGAAATCGCCGGCCTGGAGGCGTTGTTGCGCTGGCGGGACCCTGAACATGGCCTGGTATCACCGAATGATTTTATTCCACTGGCGGAAAAGTCCGGCCTGATCCTGCCCATAGGAGAATGGGTTTTTCACGAGGCATGCCGGCAGGCACGCGCCTGGCAGATTGCAGGTTATCCAGTCAGCTTGATATCAGTCAATGTCTCGAGCGTCCAGCTTGCCAGGCAGGATGTTGCAGCGATCATTCGGCAAGCGCTTGCCAGTACACAGTTAGACCCCGGTTGTCTCGAAATCGAGATCACCGAGAGTGCAATCATGAGCGACCCGGAAGCCGCGGTGCAGGTGCTCGAAGAGATCAAGTCAATCGGGGTCAGTATTGCACTGGATGATTTTGGCACGGGCTATTCTTCGTTAAGCTACTTGCGCAAGTTCCCGATCGACACGCTCAAGATCGATCGAGATTTTGTTCGTGAGATTGATGAAAAGCCCGAGGATGCAGAAATAGTCGAGGCAATTGCTGCAATGGCACACACATTATGTCTGCGTGTCGTTGTTGAGGGAATCGAGAGGGAAAGTCAGCTTGATATCGTGATCGATAGAAAGTGTGACGTGATTCAGGGCTTCCTCTTCAGTCGCCCCCTGCCTGCGGATGAAATTGTTGAGTTACTTGCCGACGTTAACAGGAAGTTTGCATTAGGCTAATAGCAAAACAAACTCAAAGCGCAAGGGGCGGTTGAAATATAATACTGAGTTGTAGTAGTTCAGACTTGATCTGACATTTGTTTTCGATTTTCGTATAAGCGGAAAATCAACCTAAGTAGGTGCTTTAACATCCTGTTTTCTCGCAGAGGCGCAGAGAGCGCAAAGTAAAATGATTAAAAAGATACTTTCATTGCAAAAAATACATATAACCTCTGCGTTCCCTGCGCCTCTGCGAGAGTAAATATCAATAGCCTTTGTTTATTTGGTCAATCCCGAGTGTACTGAGGTTTGAGTTAATATGACACTGACTGTCAGATTAAATCCTGACTATTACAACTGAGTTGTAATCAAACGACCCCGGTGCTGTTGATTTGAAGCTGTCGTGCCTCGAAAACCTGGAATGTACCGCCCGGGGTGCCGTGTGCTGTGATTCAGGGTAGCAATATAAACTGTCGCATTTTTCATATATTACGCCTTGACACCTGAACATGTAGCCGGTTTGCGCTATTATGGAGAAATGCAAGTTAAAAGTAACTCATTGAATTCCCACATTAGGCGGCCCTCATGAACCAAGCAGCACCAGGCAACGCAGTCGTTGCCAAGCCCAAACCCAAACCCAAAGCCAAACCCAAAGCAGCGACGAAACAGCAGACGGTCGACAGAGATAAACTGGATTCGGTTCGTGAGCACATCGCCTCCCGCGTGATTGGCCAGCAGCGGCTGGTGGATGGCATGCTGATCTGCCTGCTCAGCGACGGTCACCTGCTGGTGGAAGGCTTGCCCGGGCTGGCCAAGACCACCGCGGTCAAGGCCCTGTCCGAAGCCATTGAGGGGGATTTTCACCGGGTTCAGTTCACCCCGGACCTGCTGCCTTCCGACCTGGTGGGTACGGATATCTACCGGCATGAAAAAGGCGTGTTCGAGTTTCGACCCGGCCCGCTGTTTCACAACATCCTGCTTGCCGACGAGATCAACCGGGCGCCGGCCAAGGTCCAGTCCGCGCTGCTGGAAGCCATGGCGGAACGCCAGATAACGGTGGGCCAGACCAGCTATCCACTGCCGGAAGTATTCATGGTGCTGGGCACCCAGAATCCCATCGAACAGGAGGGCACTTACCACCTGCCCGAGGCCCAGCTGGACCGGTTCCTGATGCAGGTGCGGGCTGAGCACCCCAGCCATGGCGAAGAACTGCAAATCCTGGAACTGGACAATAACCGTCAGAAAGACGTGCAGCAGCCGCCTGCCACGGTTCTCTCCCAGGCCGATCTACTCGCGATGCGCGCTGCAGCAGCCGATCTCTACCTGGACCCGAAGCTGCACCGCTACATCGTTGACCTGGTACAGGCCACGCGTAATCCCGGCGTCTATGACGACCAGTTGGCCCGCTGGATACGCTACGGCGCGTCACCCCGTGCCTCTATCTCGCTGGCCCGTTGTGCCCGCGCCCTGGCCTGGATGCGCGGTGATACCTACGTATCACCGGAACACATACAGCAGGTCGCACCGGAGATCCTGCGTCACCGCCTGTTGCTGACCTTCGAAGCCGAAGCCGAAGGCATCTCCACCGACGATTTCATCCAACACCTGCTGGAGCTGGTCGCCATTCCATGACAGACGAGATGCATCCGCGTCTGGATGAGCTGCTTGAATTACGCCATCAGGCCCACACCCTGGGTCTCGCCTCCCACCACCTGGTAAACACCACCTTTAGTGGCCTGTACGCTTCGGTTTTCCGTGGCCAGGGGCTCAATTTCGAGGAGGTCCGCGAATACCGGGAAGGTGACGACATCCGCAACATGGACTGGAAGGTGACGGCGCGCACCAACGAACCCCACCTCAAGGTCTACCGCGAGGAGCGCGAGCGCAGCGTGGTGCTGTGCGTGGATCACGGGCCGCATATGTTTTTCGGTACCCGCGGTACCTTCAAGTCGGTGCAGGCCGCGCGCGCCGCCGCGCTGCTGGGCTGGGCGGCCAACAGTGTCAACGACCGTGTCGGCGGCATGCTGTTCGGCGATGCCGATACCGGCCTGGTGCATTTTCAGCCCACCAAGGACCGGCGTGCGGTGTGGCGCCTGCTCAAGGAGATGGCCAATCCGGTGCGCCGGGCACAACACGGCATCGACTGTATCGACCTGGTATTGAAACGGGCCGACCGGGGCAGTGGCACCGGCAGCCTGATCTTCGTGATTGGCTGACTTCAACCGTGAACTCCAGGGCCTGGATAAAACCCTGGGCCAGGTCTGTCAGAAACACTCGGTGGTGTTGATACCGGTGGACGACCCCGCCGACCGCGAGATCCCGTCCGTGGGCCGGGCCCTGTTTCGGGATGCCGAAGGGCGCATGGTGGAAATCGATACCGACGACGTCAGCGGCCGACGCGCCTTCAGCGAACGCTGGGAAGCGCGCCGTGCGAATCTGGTTCAGTTGGCCAACCGGCTGGGCGTAGCGGTGATCCCGCTGCAAACCTCCGACGATGTGCACCGCTCTCTGATGTCCGGCCTCGCGCTGCGAGCCCGCTCAAGAGCTTACCTGTGACGCCCGACAGTCTCACCAACCGACTGCACGATATTCATGAGCTGGATGCGGTGGGCATCTGGCCGCTGGCAACCGGCTGGTGGCTGATGCTGGCGGGCACCGCCCTGCTGATCCTGCTGTTCATCGGCCTGCGTCGCTGGCGCCCGGACTGGCGGCGTTATCTACCCCGTTACGGCTGGTCGAGGGACGCGGCCCGTCAATTGACGATCCTGCGTCACCAGGTCGATCGCGGCGACGCAAAAACCCTGGCGGCGCGGCTCTCTGAGTTGCTGCGACGCATCGCTATTGCCCGCTGTGGTCGTGACCACTGCGCCGGCCTGCATGGCGAGCCCTGGCTGGCCTGGCTTACGGATCATGATCCCGACGGTTTCGACTGGCGCGCCCGCGGCCGGCTGCTGCTGGACCTTCCCTATGCACCTCCCGGTGAGGCCGGTCACCAGCACGAACTGCATCACCTGATCGACGCCGCACTGGTCTGGACCACACAGCCCGATGCATGCCCCCTGGGCCAGGAGGCGGGTCATGGGATTTGAATTTTACTGGCCGTGGATGGCACTGCTGCTGATTGTGCCGTTACTGGTACAGTTTCTCTGGCCCCGAACGGACCCGGAACAGGCGGAGACGCTGGCCGGCCGCCAGGAAACCTTGCTGCATCCCTCTCTCGATCAGCTGCAGGAGTGCTTCAGCGGCCATCGCCCACGGGCCTCCATCAGCGGCCGCATACACGGTCTGCTGCTAGGTTTGCTGTGGCTGTTGCTGACCCTGACCCTGATGCGTCCCCAATGGCTGGAACCCTATACCGAGACCCGTGCCGAGGGTTACGACCTGATGCTGGCGGTGGACGCATCCCACTCCATGGAGGCGCTGGATTTTACCGTCAATAATGCCCAGGTCACCCGTATGGCGGTGTTGAAGGGCGTGTTGAACAAATTTATCGCCAACCGGGCCGGCGACCGGGTCGGTTTGATCATCTTCGGCAGCCAGGCCTATACCATCGCTCCGATAACCTATGACCTGAATGCGGTGCGCCAGCAACTCGACGAGGTGGTACCGAACATCGCCGGCCAGGGCACCGCCATGGGCGACGCCATCGGGCTGGGGGTGAAAAAATTACGTGAGCGCCCGCCAGGGTCGCGGGTGCTGATCCTGGTCGCCGATGGTGATAACAGCGCCGGCACCATACCGCCACTGGATGGCGCCCGGCTGGCGGCGCAGATGGGGATCCGTATCTACACCATTGGTGTCGGCAGCACCCAGCAAAGCGTGCAGATCATTGAAGACGGACGCCTGGTGGCCCGCGATGACCTGGGCATGGACGAAAAGGTTCTACGCGACATCGCCGGGATTACCAACGGCGCCTATTTCCGCGCCACCGATGCCCGTGCCCTGGAGGAGATCTATTCACGCATCGATGAACTGGAGAAGACCCGGGCCGAGTCGCGCACGGTGATGATCCCTCATCCCCTGTATCAATGGACCCTGGCTTTGGGCCTGCTGCTACTGCTGGGTCTGGGGCTGTTTCCCGAGGGCCGTGCCCGCATTGCGGGGGGTGGACGCCATGCCTGAGGTCGAATTTCACTTCGCCCAACCCTGGCTGCTGCTGCTCCTGCTGGCGCCGCTGCCGGTATGGTTATGGCTGCGTATGACTTCGCCCCGTGAACACACCGGACGCTACCGGGCCTATGCGGATGCACGCCTGCTGCCTTTTCTGATGGGTCGATACGACCTGCCACCCCGCCAGCAATGGCAGCGTTTCCTCGCCTGGAGCGTACTGTGGGGTCTGCTGGTTACCGCCATCGCCGGTCCACGCTGGGATTTCACCGACGTGCAACTGTTCCGCCCCGGCAGCGATCTCGTCATCCTGCTGGATTTGTCCCGCTCCATGGACGCGACCGACATCAGCCCGTCACGGCTGACCCGCGCCCGCCAGGAGATCCAGGACCTGATAGAAAACAATCGCCATTCGCGCCTGGGCCTGATCGGATTTGCCACCCTGGCGCATATCATTGCCCCGCTGACCGAGGACGGCAACAGCCTGCGGGTACTGTTGCCGGCACTGTCCACGGACCTGGTCGAACTTAAAGGCAGCCGGCTCACCGAAGCTCTGTCGCGCGCGCAGCAGATGCTGGCCGGACAACCGGCCGACAGCAGCCGGCACCTGCTGCTGATCACTGACGGGGATTTTGGCGATGGCAACCTGGAGGAATACGTCAAGCGCCTGACCCGGGAGGGTATCCACCTGCACGTGCTGGGTATGGGTTCTGCGGAGGGCGCACCGGTACCGGGCGCAGGCAACAGTCCGTTGCGTCAGCAGGACGGTTCGCCGGTGATCTCGCGGCTGGACGAGGAGAGCCTGAAAAAACTGGCCAAAGCCGGCAACGGTATCTATCAACGCGCCGACTACCGTGATGCGGATACCGACGCGCTGCTGGGCAGTATCGGTCGGGTAAGTCATGCGGAAGTGGTCGCCAACCAGAAAACCCGCATCTGGAATGAACGCTACTTCTGGCTGGTGGGACTGGCCATGCTGCTGGTATTGCCGCTGTACCGGCGCTTGCCGCGTGTCTCGCTGAACAGGGAAGCGCCATGACACGCCTGTTACGCGGTCCGCTTTGTTGCCTGGTGCTGATCGGCCTCAGCAGCCCGGTGTTCGCCGGTTTGTTCGAGAACCAGGAACAGGTGGGCCAACGCCTGTACCAGGAAGGCCGTTACACAGAGGCCGCCGACACTTTCCAGGATTCGTATCGTCGCGGGGTCGCACAGTACCGCGCAGGTGAATACCAGAAGGCGGCACGATCCTTCCAGCAGGTCGAGCGGGAGGAGGTGCGCGAGGCGGCCAAGTACAACGAAGGCAACAGCCACTTTCGCGTCGGCAACTATGAAAAGGCCATCAGCGCCTATCAAAAAGTGTTGAAGCAGAACCCCGAACACGAGGGCGCGAACTACAACCAGAATCTTGCCCGCATCATGCTGGCCCAGGCTACACCTGAAGCGGATGAGGAGCAGGAAGAGGAACAGCAGGAACAGGAACAAAAGAAAGAGGAACAGCAACAGCAGGAACAGCAGCAGGAACAGCAGCAGGAACAACAGCAGCAGGAACAACAGCAGCAGGAACAACAGCAGCAGGAACAGCAGGAACAGCAGGAACAGCAGGAACAGCAGGAACAGCAGCAGCAGGAACAACAGCAGCAGGAACAACAGCAGCAGAACAGCAGGAACAGAATCAGGACCAGGATCAGGATCAGGAGCAGGATCAGCGATCAGGATCAGGATCAGGATCAGGATCAGGATCAGGATCAGGATCAGGATCAGGATCAGGATCAGGATCAGGATCAGGATCAGGATCAGGATCAGGATCAGGAGCAGGAGGAACAGGCGAGCGAGCAGGGCAAAAAGGGCGAGAACAACGAGCAAGGCAAGGACGGTAAAAAGGACGGGGAAGGCCAGCAAGGCGAAAAGGGCGATGCAGGCGAGCAAGGAGAACAGGGCGAGCAAGGCCAGCAAGGAGAACAGGGCGAGCAAGGAAGAGCAAGGTCAAAAGGGTGAGCAAGAAGAGCAAGCTGAACAGGGCGAGCAAGAACATCAAAGCCAGCAGAATTCAGCAGGCTCCAGCGAGTATGAAACCGAGTCGACGCAACAGCAGGCCGGAGACCAGCAGGAAGAAGCCGATACGGGCGAGGAAGCCGGGTCAGGTGACGAAGATGAGCAGCTAGCCGAGGCCGACGATAGCCAGGGTAGCGAGGACCGGCAACAGCAACGGCAACAGGGCCAGCAGGATAGTGAACAGCAGGACAAAAATGAACGCGGCCAGGGCAGTGAAAAACAGTCCGAGCAGGAATTCACCGGCGCCGACGGTGACCGTGACAAAGGTGAGCAGGGCGCACGGGAAAGAGACACGCAGCGACAGGATGGCGGCGCCCGAGAGCGCCAGCAGATGGCTGGAAGACCGGGCGGTTCCGAGCCGGGGAAACTGGATC
This sequence comes from uncultured Gammaproteobacteria bacterium, assembly GCA_963807785.1. Classification (GTDB taxonomy): domain Bacteria; phylum Pseudomonadota; class Gammaproteobacteria; order SZUA-229; family SZUA-229; genus JABDQW01. The sequence goes on from CAWEEC010000125.1 coordinate 33,669, forward strand.
TGTCGGGCGCCGGCCAGGTCGATGCCGTGGAACAGTTCGATCAGCTTGGCGAGCAGCAGGACCTGAATGCAGAGGACAGCGGCCAGATGCCGGGCGAGGGAGGCGAGGGCGGTCATGCCTATATGATCCTGGTGGAACAACAACTCGAGGGAATCGAAGGCGATCCTGCACAATTGTTGCATAACCGTTTCAAGCTGGAGGAACGCCGCCGGATGCAGCCACGCATGGGAGGTACGATTTATGAACATCGGCCCTGGTAATTCCCGTAGCTGCATCAGATTGCCGGGCCTTTGTCTGTGTCTGGCCAGCCTGGTCCTGCCGCTATCGGTAGCAGCCCTGCAGCAGACACCAACTCCTGGCTCTAATCCATGGTCAATAGCCAGTCCCTATAATCAGTTCCAGAACCAGCCACAGCCACAGCTCCAGCCACAGCTCCAGCCACAACTCAGCCACAGTTCCAGCCGCAGCTCCTACCGCAGTTCCAGCCACGCCTCCCTGTTCCTGGTCCCGGCATCTATAACCGGCCGCAGTCCGGCCAGCAGCCTTTCGGAGCACCACCGCCCTGGGTCTACCCGTCAATGCGGGCGGCACCACGCTACCAGCAACAGCAGCCAGCACAGCTGCAGGCCAGCAGGCCCTATCTGGAGACCAGTATCGAGAGCACCAGCGCGTATGTGCATCAGAACCTGGTGTTGACCATCAATGTGATCAGCACGGCCAATCTGAAAACCGCCGCGGCACAGCTGCCGGATAGCGATGATGTGATCTTTCGCCGGCTCGGGGATGTAACCTTCAGCACTCGAACACAGCAGGGAAAACGCGAGATCGTCAACACCATGTATTACCAGCTGACGCCGTTGCGCAGCGGGCGTATTGAACTGGTGTCGGTACACGTCACCGGCATCATGTACGGCAGTGGCTCCAGTGAAATAAGTTATGACGCAGTTGCCAGCCTGCCGCTGCAGCTGATGGTTTCGGACCCGGAACCCAGTGTGCAGCCCTGGCTGCCTCTGCACGAGCTGGAATTGAGTGCCAGCCTGAGTAATGACGAGCAGATCGGTGAGGGCGATCCACTGACCCTGACCGTCGAACAGCGGGCAGTGGGTATGTCCGGTGCCCAGCTGCCATCACTTGAAGCACAGCTCCAGGCCCCTGGACACCGCCTGTACCGGGAGAAGTCCGAGTACACGGGTACCATCTCCAAGCAGGGTAGACTCGTCGGCACCCGCACGGACCGCTTCACCCTGGTGCCACAGCAGGGCAACTCGGTGGAAATCCCGGCACTGCGGGTCGACTGGTGGAACGTGGGGCGTCAGCGCAAGGAAACCGCGGTCCTGCCCGGCCGCCTGCTGAATGAACGTGATCGCCGACCGGGCGAGCAAGGGCTGAACGTAGGCCGGGAGCTGGGCGAGATCACGGGATCTTTGCTGATGTGGCTAAGCCTGCTGGTCATTGCTTTCCTGCTGGGCCGGTTCTGGCCTCGCCTGGCACCGGGCCTGCAGCATTCCAGCAATCGGTTCTGGCAGTGGTTATACCGCGTCAGTCGGCCGGCGCATCGACACCTGGCGGCACTGCTGATACGCCTGTCGCCGCAGCGCAACCTGCACCGTATACGGCGTAAAGTTGCCGACAGCCTGCCCCGGTCCGCACGCCTGTGGTTCTGTGTTCGCAGTGCCGATGAAGAACAGGATGCGGATGACTGGAGCCAGGTGCTGCGCTTCCTGATCAATCGTCGCCTGGAGTTGCCGGCACACCTGCCGATGTCGAAACTGGCAGAGTACATCATCGAAATACATCCTGGCGCCGATGCGGACAAGATCCGTTCGCTGCTGGGCGAACTCGAAGCGGCCTTGTTTGCTGGTCATACCATCCAGGATTTCGATACCTGGAAAAAGGAATTCAAGCACCAGGTGCGGCCGCGTGTTTTCGCCGGGCTGCGACGCAGACACTGGGATATCCGTGCCACCAGCCTGCCCAGCCTGAATCCCACCGTTACCTGAGGCAGTAGAATAATAGGGGTTGGTGACGATAGAGAATCCAGTATGGGATGCTGATCAATTAAAACTTGTCGAACCTGGCAGATGTTTTATGCAGCGATAACAAGTTTGTGTATGGCAGTGTTCGCGAGTACGGCTGTGCTTGCCCAAACTGCCGAACAGATCGATGCAGTTGTGCTCGATGAGATGGCCAGACAAAACATCGTGGGCATGGCGCTAGCGATCGTCAAAAATGGAAACATTTACTATGCCAGGGGCTATGGTCATGCTGACCTGGCGCACCGGGTACCGGTCACAACGCAAACTATTTTCCGCTGGGGTTCGATTTCAAAAACACTCACGGCTGTCGCTGCCCTGAAACTCGCAGAACAGAATCCAGCCTTCAGTCTGAACGATAAAGTAACGCAACATGTGAGCTACTGGCCTGAATACGGTAACAAGGGTGAGATTCGCATCAGGCATTTATTGTCGAACCGTTCCGGCATCATTCATTACACCAGCAGAAAAAACTGTTACCACAACCATTCGCCCGGCTACGCCCGAAGTAAACACACCAGTAGGTACTACAACGCAAAACAGGCTGTTGCTGTTTTCAGGGATCAGAAGCTCTGTTTCGATCCTGGAACCCGTTACAAGTACTCAACGTTTGGATTCAGCCTGCTGGGTTCTGCTATCGAGGGCGGGTCAGGTACCAGCTATTCGAGCTGGGTGAGAGACAGGATCAAGACACCGCTGGGCATGTATTCCCTGCGACAGGCCACCGGCACGCGAGCCGGATTCGATCAGGAACATCATTTATTGCAGCCTGTAATTACCGGTAATGCAGCCTGGAAACTGCCGGGAGGCGGTTGGGAGTCCAACATTATCGACCTGGCCATATTTGCCAACGCGCTGCTTCAAGGCAGGCTGCTCAACAATACGGAGCGCTCTGTGGACCAGCGTGGCTGGAAACAGGACCTATGGCTATGGCATCAATCACGCGTTTAACAACAGCCATGTCTGGCATGAGGGCAAGCATGATAATAGCCGTGCACTGCTGTATCTGTATCCCAGGTCAGCCGATCGTCTAGGTATAGTTGTGATGACCAACAGTGCACACAGCAAACCCAGGCGCGTCTCTCGACATCTGGCCGATCTGTTATTGAACAAGGCTCAGTAACGGATACCGGGAGTTGAAAATTAAATAAAAACCAGGTGACAGACTGAACCATACTGAGTCGGGTCTTGTCACTGCTTGGACTCTATAAAGGGCCTGATTTCTTAAGCTACTTACTAGCCCAGTCATCGATTCTGGAACTATCGACGTATACACTGCTCACAATTATGAATGAAATTAACATATATGAGACTTACCATGAAATTCCTGATTGTACCCCTGTTAATTGCACTTCCCGTGTTCGCAATAGCCCACGAACCCACTGACAATTACGATCGCGTTCATTTGAGCGCCAGTGCCCAGACCCAGATCGAAAATGATACCGTAATTGCGACTTTATACGCACAGGAAGAGGGCAGTGATTCGGTTCAACTGGCAAACCTTGTCAACAAGCGTATCAGCGAGGCTATCAAGCTCGTTAAACAGCATGATGCTATCAAGCTTCAGACCAATAGTTACAGTACCAACCCGGTGTATCACAAGAACAAGATCACCGGCTGGCGCGTCAGGCAGAATATTCGTCTCGAATCCCAGGACATGACATTGATGAGCGGGATACTCGGAGACCTGCAACAGACACTGGCCCTGCAGGGAATTAACTTTGCAGTTTCACCCGAATTAAAAAACACTACCGATGACGAATTAATCGGTGAGGCCTTGAAGGTATTTGAACAACGTGCAAAAAATATTACCCGGCAGCTCGGGCGAAAGAATTACAAAATAGTCGATATCAACGTGTCTACCTCAGTCAACCACTATGCACGACGCAACTACGAAGTGGCTGCCATGGCCAGCAAGGTGGCGGCGCCATCAATCGAAGGCGGTGAGCAAACCATACAGGTATCGATTTCAGGACAGATAGAGCTGGAATAAAAGATCAGAAGCGAGAAAACAAATCAGTCCCATATTTATTTATTCACCAGCTTGATATGCAAAGTAGAACAAAGTCACTGATTCTTGTTGTCATTGGAATATCACTCTACGGGGTCCTGCAGCAAAGCCCTGATTTCTTACAGACTCATACCGAACAAGGCGCAACAAGTGAGCAATGTACTCACCAGTGCGTATGAGAACCGGCAAAGCGATGTACAGGTCGGCGGCTCGGGCACTGTTATTCGCACATTGGCCGACGATACAGATGGAAGCCAGCATCAAAAATTCATTCTCAGACTTTCATCTGGCAATACCTTGCTGATATCCCACAACATAGATTTAGCACCACGTATTGAATCATTACAGGTGGGTGATACCGTTGAGTTTTACGGAGAGTACGAGTGGGGCTCCAGGGGCGGTGTGGTTCACTGGACGCATCATGATCCTGTGGGCAAGCATGTGGGTGGCTGGCTTAAACATAACGGTGTTATCTATCAGTAGACATGTAACACAAAGCAGGGGTAAGAAAGCAATCGTTTCTACTATCGGAGCATATTGTTCTTTGACCCGGTTTATAATGACCCTGTTTTTATGAGTAGCTTCAGTAACACAGGCACCCGGTGATTTCACTATTTGACCCATGCTAAAAGCGATGCTATTAATATGTAGTGCTTTGCTGGCGGCCTGTTCGAGTACGCCACCAACAAATATTAAGGACAGCTGTGAAATATTCAGGGAAAAAGATGACTGGTACGATGATGCCAAAGACAGTTTCGAGCGCTGGGGTGTTCCGATTCATGTACAGCTCGCCATCATCCACCAGGAGTCGCGATTCAAGTATGACGCCAAAACAGAAATGGAATATTTTTTATGGATCATTCCTGTAGGGCGTAAATCATCGGCTTATGGCTATGCACAGGTCAAGGACGAAACCTGGGACTGGTATATGAAATCAACGAACAACCAGGGTGCGGATCGCGATGATTTTGATGATGCTGTAGATTTTATCGGTTGGTACGGAAAGCTGAGTTATGATGAGTTGAAGATTTCTAAATGGGATGCGTATAACCAGTATCTTGCTTACCATGAAGGCCACGGGGGTTATAAGCGTAAAACCTATAATAAAAAACCCTGGCTGATCAAAGTGGCCAAAAAAGTCGACAAGCTCGCTAAAACCTATCACACGCAGCTTGCGCGCTGTGAAGACGAATTAAATTCCGGCTGGTGGTTCTGGTGAGGGTAATAAACTTCTGTTTTTATGCTTAACTCTATATATGGATAGAAATACCACGCAATATGAATAAAGACTCCTCAGGCAATGATGCTGAAGCTACCATTGCCGACCAGACGGTGGAGAAAGATAGCGCTAAGGGGTCTAAACTTCGTCGACGCCTGCAGGATGGTATAGCCTCCAAGACGCCAACGCGTAAAATGAATCTCGATCGCAGGTATCAGAGTGATCGCAGGGGAAAATATGATACCAGTTATCAGGGCCTGTCCCGCCGATATACGCTTGATAGAAGACTGGTGACCAAAGACCGGCGCAAGAAAAACGATTAAATAATTATACAAATGAAGCTGGGGCAGATAAACAGGGCCAAATTCGATTGAATACGATTATTTCCGCTTGCTAATGTGTAGGAGTTCAGACTTGATCTGACATTTGTTGTCGATATTCGTATAAGCGGAAACAACCTATGTAGGAGGTGTAATATCCTATTTCTCGCAGAGACGCAGAGAACGCAGAGGTGATGCCTGTTTTTTTTCATTAAAAATACCGTTTTTCTCTGCGTGCGCTGCGCCTCTGCGAGAGTAAATATTTATAGCCTTTGTTTATATGGCCAATCCCGAGTGTACTGATAAATAATCATGGTCTGAGTTTGAGTTAATATGACACTGACTGTCAGATCAAATCCTGACTATTACAGCTAATGTAAAAGATGAAATCACTCCTCACAGCCCTGTTTCTGCTTGCTATCCTGTCTTCCTGCAGTAGCGATGATGCTTCTACAATACCTGCGCCTGCACCCGAACGTGTGATATTCAGTGGCGCCGGTGATCTGGGTATTTTTGATCCCTCCGTGACGCGTGATCCCGCAACCAGTCGTTTATGGATGAGTTATTCATCGGTGGATACGTCGAGTTATTATCCTGCTTCGCTTTACTGGGCGGTGTCTATTCGCCTGGCCTTTTCCGATGATAATGGTATCAGCTGGCAGGATGCTGGTGTGGTGGTAGCGCCTAAAGTGGAAATCTTGCTGGGGCCGCTGACAGAATCGCATCCCACGGCCAGTATTCCCACCAACAGCCAGGGTATCTGGCAAAGTGAAACATCTTCATTAATGTATGATCCTTCAGCACCTGTGGCAGAGCGCTGGAAGTTGATCTGGTTCCAGTATCTGAATGCAAACCTGACTTCATATTTCGCTGATTATGGCTGGATTGCGATGAAAATGGCACCAACACCAATGGCTTTGGAGGCGGCAACGCCGGTTAAGTTATTTGGTGGCGCAGGACTCCAGGCGGATAGCAGTATTACCGCAGCACCGGTGTTCTCACCCACGGGCGGTGTGCCGGCAATCCAGTTAAACACGGATTTAACCCGGGCGCTGGGCGGGGCTAACCTGGCTGAGTTGGGTCTATGTGTATTTGCCGAGCCCGGCTTGCACGCAACCAGCTCAGCAGTGTATCTGGCTATTTTCTGTGCTGATGCCACTACCATGCCGATTACCGAATACCTGGTTTATTTTCGCTGCAGTAGCCCGTGCGACATGACCAGTGCAGCCAGTTGGGAATACCTCGGGCGCCTGCTCACACCTGCAGATGCACAGGCCGCGACGGGTGATGACCACTACCAGGCACCGGCGCTGATGGAACAAAACGGCAGCACGTACCTGCTGGTCACGCCGGTGGATACCACCACGGATAATCGATACAACGGTTGTCGAGTGTATGAGTTCAGTGATGTGAACAGTAATCAGCTGCGCCGAAATAATGGCCAGCTGGTCGAAGTAGCACGCATTGATGGTGAGGCGGGTACACACAACGGTGCCTGTGCAGCTTATCAAGGACTGGTCGGTGGTGTTTTACTGAGTCAGTATGAAGCTGCTGCTACAGCCGAGACATTCAATATCTATAAAAGCCAGGTATTGTTACCTTAGATGCTTGAGAACAAAAAATACCAGATAAAACGTGATCCGCTCCTGTTTTACCCGTTACCTGATAATGATTCAGCAGTCCCTGTTTATCCGCTATTCGCACATGTTAGAGTATGTGTTTGATTGGCCATGAGCTATTGATCCTCGGCTATGACCTGAGTTTTTAATACCGGAGAATGACATGAGTGACCATATATATAAACACATTGAAATAACAGGCAGTTCTGATGTTGGATCCGACGAGGCCATTAACAACGCGATCGTAAAAGCGGGTAAGACAGTCAAGCATATGGACTGGTTCGAAGTGATTGATACGCGTGGTTATATCGACGACGGCGCAATCAAGCACTGGCAGGTAACCATCAAGATTGGATTCAGGTTGGACGATTAGGCAACGATATCAGCATACAGAAAGGATCAGTAAATAAGAATCGGAGATAATTGATTGTCAGCTCGATTGTCACCGATTTTCATAATATTTTCTAATGGAGGATACGTGATGAAAAAGTTCATAATATTATTATTTCTGTCGACACCGGTTGCGGCCTTTGCAGTTAATTACCAGGGCATGAACGAGGCTGATATGCAGAAGATGATGCAGCAGATGGAGAAAATGCAAACCTGTATGGAAAACGTTGATCAGAAAGACCTGAAAGCACTTGAGCAACGTTCACGTCAGATGGAGTCTGAGCTGAAATCTTTATGCGCCAGTGGAAAACGTGACCAGGCGCAGAAAAAAGCCATTTCATTTGCTAAAGAGATCACAAACGACACGACTATGAAAACAATGAGAAAGTGCGGCGAAATGATGAAGGATGCGATACCAAAGATGTCTTTCACCGGACTGGACAAAGAAAGTATGGATCGTCATATCTGTGATTAATAATTAACGCAGGTCAGATCACAATTACTAAAGTTATAAGCTTTAGAGGTCGTCATGTTTAAAGCAACTGCAATGATTATTATTGCAATTTCATTGATGCAGGCGTGTTCAGGTTCTTCGGTAAAGCAGCCGTCACCAGCCAATGTGACATCGACTCCATCCGGCGCGACAGTGTATGCAAATGAACTCAAACTGGGAGTAACTCCATTGCATTATGAGCCTTACAAGGCCTTCCCCGCTGGATGGCGTGATGCGATGTACCAGGCCCAGGGTGTGCTCAAGGTGAAAATGAATGGCTGCGAGGAGTTTGCATTAAAGGTTAATGATTACATTCTGAGTAAGCCGATTCATGCCGAGCTGAAATGTAGTGAACCGAGCACGCCTGAAAGATCAACAGCGACCGCGCTAGAAAAAACAAAGTCGGTGGTAACACCTGTTGTGCTACCCCTCAGTGCGACTGAAAAAAGACTGGAAGAACTCGAGGCGTTATATGAGAAAGGGATTATCACCAAACAGGAGTATAACACTACGCGTGAGCGAATCCTGAACGAGCTTTAATAACCAGGGGATTGCTGGGCAAGAGTTGAATTCGTATCCCTGCCGGACTGTGCTGGTGAAAAATGCCGTTATGGCCAGGCGCCTGCATGGGAAATAAAGTTATTATTGAAAAATGAAAACTGCCACGTCTCGCTGCTAATATCATTAACCCCGTCGGATATCCCGAGTTA
>CAWEEC010000126.1:0-3816 GCA_963807785.1 uncultured Gammaproteobacteria bacterium
GGCATGTGTTGAAGCCTGCAGCAAGGGCAAGCACAATGCCATGATGTTCGGTGACATTAATGACCCGAATAGCGCGATATCGAAAGAACTGCAAAAACATGGCGGCAAACAGCTTCGCGCCGATCTGCAGCTGAACACAGCTGTTCGCTACCAGGGTTTATAAGATTCTCAGAGACGTTTCAAAATGAAAAAGATCGAATACACAGCAATTGAAGGTAACAGCCTCGCTTATTATGGCCTGCTTGGTGGCTTTGGCCTGGTAATGCTGGTTGGCTTACTAGCTGTCTGGTATATGGAGCACCATGGCCACTACGTTACCGGCATGACCAACCAGATCGTTTGGGGCATGCCTCACGTTTTTGCCGTATTCCTGATCGTAGCTGCATCCGGCGCATTAAACGTCGCTTCGATTGCTTCGGTATTCAGAAAAGAAGAGTATGAACCGCTAGCACGACTTTCAGGCCTGTTGGCCATTGCCCTGCTCGCAGGCGGTCTTGTTGTGCTGTTGCTAGATCTCGGACGTCCTGACCGTCTCATCGTTGCGATGACCTACTATAACTTCAAGTCAATCTTTGCCTGGAACATCATCCTCTATATCGGATTTTTTGCAATCGTCGGCGTTTATATCTGGTTCATGATGGACCACAACATGTACAAGTTTAAAAAGTCGGCTGGTTTGGCTGCATTTGTCTGGCGCCTGATACTGACAACCGGTACCGGATCAATCTTCGGTTTCCTGGTTGCGCGCTCTGCTTACGATGCTGCCTTGATGGCACCGATGTTTATTATTATGTCGTTCTCATTCGGCCTCGCTATTTTCATCCTGGTACTGATGGCATCCTATCACTGGACAGGTCGCGAACTTGGTGACGAGATCCTGTCACGCCTGCGCAACCTGCTGGGTGTATTCGTTGCAGCAGTGCTGTATTTCATCGTCGTTTATCACCTGACCAATCTGTATATTACGGAACACCACGGTGTTGAAAAATTCATTCTGATTGAAGGCGGCCAGTTCACCAAGGTTTTCTGGATTGGACAGATTATCCTGGGCGGACTGTTACCACTGGCCTTGATCTATGCGCCTGGCGTAAGGAACTGCCGTAAGACACTGTCAGTCATATGCACCCTGATAATTCTCGGCGGCCTGAGTACCATGTACACCGTGATCATTGGTGGGCAGGCTTATCCGCTGGAAATATTCCCGGGCTATGAAGTCACCAGTTCGTTTTTCGATGGCGTGATCAATGACTATACACCGTCGATGTACGAAATCGCACTGGGACTTGGCGGCATGGCAGTTGCACTCGTTATCGTTGCATTTGTCATCAAGGTTTTGCCATTCCTGCCAACCAGCCTGGCGGACAACAAGTAAGCAGTGAATAATTAAAATAGTGAATAACTAATTATGTATTACGCGGTTTACGCAACATACGCTTGATCTTTATCCTCAATCATTATTCATGCTAAGAGCGATACAAACCAATGTCTCGCTTATTTATATCCGCCGCACGCAAATCATCCGGTAAAACATCAATCACAATCGGATTGTGCGCTGCATTGCACGCACGTGGATTGGCTGTACAACCCTACAAAAAAGGTCCGGATTATATAGACCCGCACTGGCTGGCCAAGGCTGCAGCAAGAAGCTGCTATAACCTCGATTTCTACACCATGGAACGTGATGAAATTCTCGAGTTGTATGACAAACATTCCGCTGATGCTGACATCTCGATCATTGAAGGTAACAAAGGTCTGTATGATGGTCTTGATCTTGAAGGCAGCAACAGTAATGCAGCCCTGGCCAAACTACTGCAGACCCCTGTCGTACTGGTGCTCGATGCCCGCGGCATGACCCGCGGTGTGGCACCACTGATTCTTGGCTACCAGGCTTTTGACAGGGAAATCAGTATCAAGGGCGTTATACTGAATAATCTTGGTGGTTACAGGCACGAAGACAAGTTACGCAAGGTGATTGAACATTACACTGACGTCGATGTAATCGGCGCTGTGCACTACAACCCGGCACTGGACATCGAAGAACGTCACCTGGGCCTGGTGCCGAGCCATGAGGACACCTCGTGCCAGAATAAAATCAATGCCTTACGAATGGCCATTCAGGAGCAGGTCGACCTGGATGCCCTGCTCAAGATTGCCCACGATGATGCACCCAGCAAACGGGCGGTTGCTGAGCAGGCAGCCGCCGTCGATACTGATGTAACTATCGGCATCGTCGAGAACGCCGCCTTCGGCTTCTATTACCCGGACGACATTGACGCTTTCAGCGATGCCGGCGCCAGGCTGGTACGCATTGATAACATGGCTGAAACCACCCTGCCCCAGGTTGATGGCCTTTTTATTGGCGGGGGATTTCCCGAAACGCACATGGGTGCGCTTGAGAGCAACAAAAGTTTCAGGCAGCAGCTGGCACATGCCGTGGATGAGGGTTTACCGGTATACGCCGAATGCGGCGGCCTGATGTACCTGGCGCGCTCAATCCAGTGGAATAATGAAAAACACGAGATGGTCGGCGCCATACCCGCCGATATACTAATGGAACCGAAACCACAGGGGCGTGGTTATGTTCAGCTACGCGAAACAGCAGACGGCATCTGGCCGGCTACAAGCGGTCAAACGCTCGCGGCACACGAATTCCATTATTCCCGATTTATAAATTTGCCTAAAGATGCTAGATTTGCATTTCAGGTGCTGCGTGGTAGCGGTATAGACGGCAAACATGATGGCTATATTCACAAAAACATGCTCGCCTGCTACACACATCAACGCAATACGAGAAATAATAACTGGGTTGTTCGTTTTGTCGAATTTGTACGTCAATGCAAATCTAAAAAAACAGAAGTGAAGTTAAAATGATTAAAGTAACTGAACAAGCTGCCAGGCAGATCAAATTGTCTGCCAAGCAAGGCAAATCAGAGGGTATGCCATTACGTATTGCCGCCACCAGGAATGAAGATGACAGTATTCACTATGGCATGGGCTTTGATGACAGCAAGGAAGATGATATCTCGGTCACTTCGGAAGATGTAGAGATTGTTGTCTCCCCGGTAAGTGCCGAATTGCTCAAAGACACGGTACTAGATTTCGTTGAACTCGAACCCGGCAAACAACAGTTCATATTCATGAACCCTAATGACCCGGCTTATACACCACCGCAGGGAAACTGATACGTGGATCACCACTCTCAGGCCCATCCAGACTCTTTAACCTTAATAACAGCCCGCTTTTCGTGGACAGCATCAAAACAAACTGGAGCAACGATTCTTTAATCGCGTTGTATAAAATCAGTAGCACAATTAATGCTGCTCGCACCCGCCAGGAGTTGTTGTCTGACTTTATCGATGTATTTACCAGGGAAATAGCTGTAACTGCGAGCCTGATACGCCTGCTGACAGATGATGGCTGGATGGAAATTGTTTCCAGTTCTGGTATTAGCAAACATCGGCTCAATAAATACCACAAAACCCCCATCGATGGTTCCATGTTCAGTCGTTCAAGCAAAGTCATTGGTGAGAGCCATGAAGCTTTTCTACGCGAAATTATTAAAGATGAATCACTGACTATTTATGCAGTGCCAGTGCGATATTACGTGCGCACGCTTGGCGTCATCAATATATATACGAAAGATAATCAACAGCTGCCTGCGGAGACACATAAACTATGGATAACAGCGGGTGAACACCTGGGCCAGGCACTGGATAAATTCATCGAGGATTCGGAGAGCCGGCAGCGACTAATACAGAACGAACGAAATATCATCGCTAATGAATTACATGACTCACTGGCACAAACGCTTGCTTC
>CAWEEC010000127.1:0-9228 GCA_963807785.1 uncultured Gammaproteobacteria bacterium
TGATATTAACGTCGGGGTATATAAATATCGGTACAGGTACCTTCGGCGACTTCGGCAGCGAAGTTGAATGTTTCAGACAGCGTCGGATGAGGGTGTACGGTGAGTGCGATGTCTTCAACATCGGCGCCCATCTCCAGCGCGAGTACGGCTTCGGCGATGAGTTCACCGGCATTGGTTCCGACCATGCCGGCGCCGATAATCCTGTGGCTGTCTTTTTCGAACAGTACCTTGGTCAGGCCCTCGTTGCGGCCGATGCTGAGTGAACGTCCGCTGGCGGCCCATGGGAAAACGCCTTTGGAATATTCGATGCCTTCGGCCTTTGCCTGTTCTTCGGTGATGCCCATCCATGCAACTTCAGGGTCGGTATAGGCGACCGATGGAATGGTCTTGGCGTCGAAGTAGGATTTCATGCCGCTGATGACTTCTGCCGCGGTTTTGCCTTCGTGCGTGGCTTTATGCGCCAGCATCGGTTGGCCGACGATGTCGCCGATAGCGTATATATTGGCAACGTTGGTTTTCTGCTGTTTGTCGACCGGAATGAAGCCGCGTTCATCGACGATAACGCCGGCATTTTCGGCACCGATGTCTTGCCATTGGGGCTGCGGCCGACGGCGAGCAGGACACGGTCAAAGGTATCGGTTTCAGGCGCGCCTTTGCCTTCGAAGCTGACCTTGAGGCCGCTCTTTAGTGCCTTGATATCGGTGACTTTGGCGTTTAGCCAGATGTTCTCGTAGCGTTTCTTCACGCGTTTTTCCAGCGGGCGCACCAGGTCGCGGTCGCAACCGGGAATCAGGCCGGGCGAAAGTTCGACAATCGATACGCTGGAACCGAGTGCATCGTATACGGTGGCCATTTCCAGACCGATGATGCCGCCGCCGATGACGAGCAGACGTTTGGGGATGTCTGCCAGTTCGAGTGCGCCGGTTGAATCCATCAGGCGCTCGTCATCGTAAGGGAATCCGGGTATGCGCATCACCGTTGAGCCGGCGGCAATAATGGCATCATCAAACGAAATGATTGTGGTGCCGTCTTTACCGTTCACTTCAATGGTTTTCGGTGAAGTAAATTTTCCAACACCGGTGACGATTTGCACCTTGCGCTTTTTTGCCAGTCCGGCGAGTCCGCCGGTGAGCTGACCGATGACCTTGTTCTTGAAGCCGGCGAGCTTGTTGAGGTCTATTTTCGGCTTGCCGAAGGTGACGCCGTGCGCGGTCATTTCTTCGGCTTCGTTGATGATCTGTGCGGTGTGCAGTAATGCCTTGGAAGGTATGCAGCCAACGTTGAGGCAAACGCCGCCAATGGTGTCGTACTTTTCGATCAGGATGACCTGCTTGCCCAGGTCGGCAGCACGGAAGGCGGCGGTGTAGCCACCGGGGCCTGAACCCAGCACGACGACTTCTGCGTGCATGTCGCTGCTACCCGCGGGTGCTGTTTTTGCCGCGGGTACAGGGGTTGGCTCGCTTGTGGTTGTTCTGCAGCCAGGACGGATTTTTCTTCAGGTGCTTTAGTTGCTGGAGTGTCTGCGACTGACAGTTCCATCGTCAGGATCACGTCACCCTGGGAAACCTTGTCATTAACTTTAACCAGCACTTCCTTGACGGTGCCGGCCTGCGGAGAAGGAATTTCGATGGTGGCCTTGTCGGATTCGAGCGTGATCAGTGCATCTTCAGCTGCGATTTGATCGCCCGGTGCAACCAGTACTTCAATGATGTCGACGTTGGTGAAATCGCCGATGTCAGGGACTTCAACTTTTACAATTTTGCTCATATATCAATTCTACAGTATGTGTACGTAGGAGCGGCTTTAGCCGCGAACCTGATTGAGTCAACTTCGCGGCTAAAGCCGCTCCTACATGAAATCACAATAATAGCCGGCGCGTATCGGACAGCACCTTGTTCAGGAACGAGGTAAAGCGCGCACCATCGGCGCCATCGATGACGCGGTGATCGTATGATAGCGATAACGGCAGAATCAGGCGTGGTACAAATTCACCGTCTTTGTAGACCGGTTTCATTTGTGCGCGTGACACACCGAGTATCGCCACTTCAGGTGCATTCACGATCGGTGTGAACGCAGTACCACCGATACCGCCCAGGCTGGAGATGCTGATGCAGCCACCGGACATGTCGGCGGGTGACAGTTTCTTGTCTCGTGCCTTGACGCTGGCTTCAATCAGTTCATTGGCAAGTTCGATCAGTGACTTGCGATCACAGTCACGTATAACCGGAACCACCAGACCATCGGGTGTATCGACTGCGACACCGATATGGATGTATTTTTTCAATATCAGGTTTTCACCGGTCGCATCCAGCGAAGAGTTGAAGCGCGGGTATTCTTTCAGCGCGGAGACCAGTGCTTTCATCAGGAATGCAAGCACGGTGACGCGTATGCCTTCGTTTTTATGTTCTTCGTTGAGCTGTTTGCGGAAGTTTTCCAGTTCGGTGATATCGGCTTCATCAAACTGGGTGACATGCGGCACAGTCACCCAGTTGCGGTGCAGGAACTGGCCGGTCAGCTTGTTTATCTTGGTCAGCGGTTGTGTTTCGATGTCGCCAAACTGGCTGAAATCGATTTCAGGCATGGGCGCGACACCGAGGCCACCGGTACTGCCTGATGTCAGTGCCTTTTTCACAAAGGCTTTTACGTCTTCTTTCAGGATGCGGCCTTTGTTGCCGCTGCCGGTGATTTGCCCCAGGTCGGCACCGAGCTCGCGGGCGAATTTACGTACCGAAGGGCTGGCGTGGGCCTTGCGGAAACCGGCCTCATCGACCGGGGTCGGTGCAACAGGCGGGGGCCTGTGTGCGGGGGCTTTAGCCGGGGCAGGCGCTGCCGGTTTTTCAGGCTCTACGGCTGGTACCGGAGCTGCCTGTTCA
Source organism: uncultured Gammaproteobacteria bacterium (assembly GCA_963807785.1). Lineage (GTDB taxonomy): Bacteria > Pseudomonadota > Gammaproteobacteria > SZUA-229 > SZUA-229 > JABDQW01. The sequence continues at coordinate 2,874 of CAWEEC010000127.1, forward strand.
GGCTCATCGGCCGTTACTTCGGCAACAGGCGCGGCTTCGGTCTCGGAAACTTCCATGGTAACCAGCAGGTCGCCCTGGGAGACCTTGTCACCGATGCTGACTTTTACTTCTTTAACGGTACCGGCATCGGGCGAAGGAATCTCCATTGCCGCCTTGTCGGATTCGAGCGATACCAGCGGGTCCTCGACACTGATGGTGTCGCCTGGCGATACCATGATCTCGATGACTTCTACGCCTTCGAAGTCGCCTATATCAGGAACAAGAATGTCTTTTACATCTGCCATTGTCTGATTCCTGTTAAGCCTTTAGCGGGTTTGGTTTGCTGATGCGGATGCCGTACTTCTTGATGGCATCCTTTACTTTGGAGGCAGGGATGGTGCCTTCATCGGCCAGTGTTTTCAATGCTGCCACGGTGACGTAGTTGCTATTGACCTCAAAGTGCTTGCGCAGTTGCTTGCGTGTATCCGAGCGGCCAAAGCCGTCAGTACCCAGGACCGTGTATGTGGCGGGTACAAAATTACGGATTTGTTCAGCGACATTGCGCACGTAGTCGGATGATGAAATCACCGGGCCTTCGCAGTCCTTCAACTGCTGCTCTACATAGCTGACGCGCGTTTTCTTTTCAGGGTTGAGCATGTTCCAGCGTTCGCAGTCGCGTGCTTCGCGTGCCAGTTCGTTGTAGCTGGTCACGCTCCAGACATCAGCGCTAACGCCCCAGTCGTTCTTCAGTTTTTCTGCGGCATCGATGACTTCGCGCAGAATCGTGCCGCTGCCGAACAGTTGTACTTTGGGCTCGCCTTTTTTAGCGGTATCTTCACTGAAGCGGTACATGCCATTAACGATGCCTTTTTCAACGCCCTTCGGCATTGCCGGTTGAACGTAGTTTTCGTTCATCGCGGTGACGTAGTAATAGACGTTTTCCTGGTCCTGCATCATGCGGCGCATGCCATCGTGAATGATGACGGCCATCTCGTAGGCAAAACAGGGATCGTAGGCGATACAGTTCGGAATCGTGGAAGCGACCAGCAAGCCGTGGCCATCCTGGTGCTGCAGGCCTTCACCGGCAAGCGTGGTGCGACCGGCGGTACCGCCAATCAGAAAGCCGCGCGCCTGCATATCGCCGGCCGCCCATGCCAGGTCGCCGATACGCTGGAAACCGAACATGGAGTAATAAATGTAGAACGGAATCATGTTGACGCCATGCGAACTGTAGGCCGTTGCGGCCGCGATCCAGGATGACATGGCGCCGGCCTCGTTAATGCCTTCTTCCAGAATCTGGCCGCTCTTGTCTTCCTTGTAGAACATGACCTGTTCCCTGTCCTGCGGCTCATACAGCTGACCGACTGAGGAATAGATGCCGAGCTGGCGGAACATGCCTTCCATGCCGAAGGTGCGTGCTTCATCGGGCACGATCGGAACGACGTATTTGCCGATTTTTTTGTCGCGCGCCAGTGCTGTCAGCATGCGCACGAATGCCATCGTGGTCGACAGTTCGCGTTCGCCGGAACTTTCCAGCATGGCCTTGAAGAATATCGAGATCGGGTATTTCCAGCGGTGCGGCAAGGTGCTGGCGTGTGGGCAGGTAACCGCCGAGGGCCTTGCGGCGGTCTTTCAGGTACCGTATTTCTTCGCTGTCTTCCGCCGGGCGGTAGTATTCCGCTTTCTCGACCTGTTCCTCGGATAACGGAATGTCGAAACGCTGGCGGAAAGCCTTGAGCGCATCGATGTCCATTTTCTTCTGCGAATGCGTGATGTTCTGGCCTTCACCGGCCAGGCCCATACCGTAGCCTTTAACGGTCTTGGTCAGGATCACGGTTGGCTGGCCGGTGTGTTTCATCGCGGCTGCATAGGCGGCATAGACCTTGTGCGGATCATGGCCGCCACGGTTCAGTCGCCAGATATCTTCATCCGACATGGTTGCAACCATGGCTTTCAATTCAGGATACTTGCCGAAGAAGTGCTCGCGCACATAGGCGCCGTCCTTGGACTTGTAGTTCTGGTAGTCGCCATCGACCGCTTCTTCCATGCGCTTGCGCAGCAGGCCGTCTTTATCCCTGGCGAGCAACGGGTCCCAGTAGCCGCCCCAGACGACCTTGATCACATTCCAGCCGGCGCCGCGGAACACGGACTCGAGTTCCTGGATGATCTTGCCATTGCCGCGCACCGGGCCATCGAGGCGCTGCAGGTTGCAGTTGATGACAAAAACCAGGTTGTCGAGTTTTTCGCGGCCGCCCAGCGAGATCGCGCCCAGGGATTCCGGTTCGTCCATTTCACCGTCACCGCAGAAGGCCCACACCTTTCTGTTGGTGGTGTTGGCGATACCGCGGTCCTGCAGGTATTTCATGAAGCGGGCCTGGTATATTGCCATGATCGGGCCCAGTCCCATCGATACCGTGGGGAACTGCCAGAAATCCGGCATCAACCAGGGGTGCGGGTAGGAAGACAGGCCGTCACCGTCGACTTCCTGGCGGAATTTATCGAGTTGATCTTCGTTCAGGCGGCCTTCGAGGTAGGCGCGCGCGTATATTCCGGGTGCCGAATGGCCCTGAATGAAAACCAGGTCGCCACCATGCTCATGGCTGGGCGCGCGAAAAAAATGATTGAGGCCGACATCGTAGAGTGTGGCCGCCGAGGCGAAGCTGGCGATGTGGCCGCCGAGTTCCGAGCTTTCCTTGTTGGCGCGCACCACCATGGCCAGTGCATTCCAGCGCACCAGCGACTTGATGCGGCGTTCGACCGATGTGTCACCCGGATGCTGTTCCTGCATATGCGTCGGGATGGTGTTGAGGTAGGCGGTGACATTGCTGAACGGCAGGTTGGCGCCCGAGCGACGCGCATCGTCGATCAGCTTTTCGAGCAGAAAGTGCGCGCGTTCCAGACCCTCATTTGCGATAACCGCATCGAGTGCGTCCAGCCATTCCTGCGTTTCCTGGGGGTCGATATCGTGTTGCTCAGTCATGTATCTCTCACATGTTTTGTACAAATCGCTGCACGTTCAGTTTATTTGCCGGCGATTTCTACGAAATTCTTTAGTTTTTATAGTTAACCAGCGGGCTTATCCGGACATTTTTCGGCGGTTCAATGCTGGCAGGAAGCGGAATTATAGAAGCTAAACGCGATATAGTCGAACCAAAAAAGCAGTGAGCAGATAACAGTGAACAGTGGACAGTGGAGAGTGGGTAATTAATAATCAAAAGCTTACGCAGTAAATGACATGTGGTTAAACTGAAACGATATATAGGTGATATTGCAGTGAGTAGTTTCCGTTATCGTTGTTCACTTTTCACTGTTCACTGCTATCTGTTAACTATTCACTGTTATCCCGCTGTATAATCCCGCCCCTGTAATAGAAACTCGACTGGAGGGCCATGAATGTCTGCCAACAAATCTTCCATTAAAAAAGCCGTGCTTGCCTACTCGGGTGGTCTGGATACCTCCGTGATATTGAAATGGCTGGAAGACACCTATGGTTGTGAAGTGGTGACATTTACCGCGGACATTGGTCAGGGCGAAGAGGTGGAGCCGGCACGTGCCAAAGCCGAGGCGGCGGGCGTTAAGGAAATCTATATCGAGGACCTGCGCGAAGAATTCGTGCGCGATTACGTGTTCCCGATGTTTCGCGCTAATGCTATTTATGAAGGCGAGTACCTGCTCGGTACCTCGATTGCACGCCCGCTGATTGCCAAGCGCCTGATTGAAATTGCCAATGAAACCGGCGCCGATGCGATTTCTCACGGTGCTACCGGCAAGGGTAACGACCAGGTGCGCTTCGAACTTGGCGCCTATGCGCTCAAGCCGGGCGTGCATATCATTGCGCCGTGGCGTGAATGGGACCTGCTTTCGCGTGAAAAATTAATGGCCTATGCAGAGCAGCATGGCATCGCTGTTGATTTCAACAAGGGCAAAAAGTCACCGTATTCCATGGATGCGAATTTATTGCACATTTCCTATGAAGGCGGCGTGCTCGAGGACCCATGGGCGGAGCCGGAAGAAGAAATGTGGCGCTGGACCGTGTCACCAGAGCGTGCGCCGGACAAGCCGACCTATATCGAACTCAGTTATAACAAGGGTGACATCGTTGCCATCGATGGTAATCCAATGACTGCTGCTGGAGTGTTAACACTGCTTAACAAGGTTGCGGGTGAAAACGGCATCGGCCGCCTTGATATGGTTGAGAACCGTTATGTGGGTATGAAGTCACGCGGTTGCTATGAAACGCCGGGAGGCACCATCATGCTCAAGGCGCATCGTGCCATGGAATCATTAACGCTTGATCGCGAAGTTGCACACCTCAAGGATGAGCTCATGCCGCGTTATGCCGAGCTGGTTTATAACGGCTACTGGTGGAGTCCCGAACGTGAAATGATGCAGCAGATGATCGATGCCTCGCAGGCAACGGTAAACGGCGATGTTCGGCTCAAGCTGTATAAAGGCAATGTCGAAGTCGTCGGCCGCAGGTCCGATGATTCGTTGTTTGATGAAGACATTGCAACCTTTGAAGATGATGCGGGTGCCTATGACCAGAAAGACGCCGAGGGCTTCATCAAACTCAATGCCCTGCGTCTGCGTATCGCGGCGAACAAGAAACGTTAAATATTTAACGCAAGGGCGCGAAGGTGCAAAGGACGCAGAGAAAAAACATAGTCCACAGATGAACGCAGATAAACACGAATGATATTTATGTCGCTCCTTGCGGAGGCAGGAGTCCAGTGCCTTTGTGTACAAATAGGAAAAAAATAATGGTCCGCGAAAAGCGCAAAGGACGCGAATAAGACATAACATAATTAAAAGATTTAGCATTTTTGCGTCCTTTGCGTTTTTCGCGGACAAATAACATCTTTAATATCTGTGTTTATCTGCGTTCATCTGTGGACCAAAAAGCCTCTGCGGTCTTTGCGTCTTAGCGTCTTTGCGTTGAGGTTTTAACTAGAGCAGGAAGATCGTCGCCAGTCCGAGGAAGACGAACAGGCCGACGATGTCGGTGACGGTGGTGACAACGACGCTGCCGGCGATTGCTGGATCAATGCCCAGTTTTCTGAGTATCAATGGAATCACGGCACCGGAAAAAGCAGCAACAACCAGGTTGATGATCATTGCAGCTGCGATGACTATGCCTATATCGAGTTCATTAAACCATAAGAAGGCGATGCCACCGACAACCAGCGCCCAGACGATTCCGTTGAACAACCCGACGATGAGTTCTTTTGATATCAACCAGTTGCGATTTGCCCGGCTGACCTGACCCAGTGCCAGGCCGCGGGTGACCAGGGTCAGCGTCTGTGTGCCGGCGATGCCTCCCATGCTGGCGACAACATTCATTAACACGGCAATGGCAACTACTTTTTCCAGCGTGCCTTCAAAGTTCGACACCACCCATGATGCCATGAACGCGGTGATCAAATTGATCCCCAGCCACAGCGCCCGTCGACGTGAGCTTGGTACTACCGGTGCGAACAGGTCTTCATCCTCGGTCAGACCAGCCATGCTCATCACAGAGTGATCGCCTTCATCGCGAATAACATCGACAACATCATCGACAGTGATTCGGCCAAGCAGCCTCATCTGTTCATCTACAACAGGTGCGGACAACAGGTCGTTGTCTTCAAATATTCTGGCCACGCTATCATCTTCAGTTTCGGCGGGTATGGCCTCGATTTCGCGGCTCATTACATCAGCAACGTACAACTGAGGATCCGAGGTAACTAAAGTTGTTAATGGCAGTACGCCAATGTATCGGTTGTCGTGGGCGGTAACGATAAGGTTGTCGGCATTGCTGGGTAACTTGCCCAGGCGTTGCAGATTGCGTAACACAACTTCAAGCGTCACTTCGGAACGCACGGTTATGGAGTCGGTGTCCGTGTCCATCAAGCCGCCGGCACTGTCTTTCGGGTAGGAAAGAACCGTTTCCAGGCGCCCTCTGCGCTGTGTATCTAATGATGTGAGTACCTCGCCGGTTACCTTGTCCGGCAATGACTGTATGAGGTCAGCAAGGTCGTCGACGGCCATGTCCTCGGTGGCGTTCACCAGGTCTTCTAGAGGCATGTCACGAATCAGTGTTGTGCGGACTTCATCTCCGACTTCAAGCAGAACAACACCTTCTTTGTCGGGGCTAACCAGGTCCCACAAGAGATTGCGTTCGGTATAGGGCAGGGACTCAAGCAGATCCGCTATTTCAGCCGGTCTCAGCTCATTGAGCATGCGGCGTGCATGCTGCATGGTGCCGGCCTCAAGCGCTTCATACAGGGCCTTGAGCTGTGACTCGGTTTTTTCGGTTTGATCGATGTCTGCCATTATTAATCAGCATTAGATGACTGTAAGCGCATTCTTGCAGCGGCGTGGTTGCTGCAGAAGTATA